>NZ_WBZC01000015.1 GCF_009017275.1 Alkaliphilus pronyensis
AGTTAAAAACATAATCAAAATTGAAAATTGAAAATTGAAAATTGAAAATTGAAAATTGAAAATGGAAAATTGAAAATGGAAAATTGAAAACCTTAAAATCAATTAGTAATGAGTAATGGAAAACCCAAAACCAAAAACCAAAACTAAAGTTAAGAGTGAAGAGTTAAGAGTTAAGAGTTAAGAGTGAAGAGTGAAGAGTTAAGAACCTTAAAATCAATTAGTAATGAGTAATTAGTAATGGAAAACCTAGACAAAATGGAAAATTGAAAACAAGAAAACATAATTAAAAGTGAAAAGTGAAAAGTGAAAAGTGAAAAATTAAAAACATAAAACGAGTTTAAAATTAAAGGCAAAGATAGAAGAAATATTGAATGTTGAATGTTGAATGGAAAAGAGTAAAACAAAACCCAAAACTTAAAAATGAATTTAAAGTTGAAAATGAAAAATGAAATAATGAAAGGAGACTTATAAATGACAATAATAAGTGAGGTATATGCTAGAGAGGTATTGGACTCAAGAGGAAATCCTACTGTTGAGGTGGAGGTTTACTTAGAGGATGGAATAGTTGGTAGAGCCATAGTACCTTCTGGTGCATCTACAGGTGCATTTGAAGCTGTTGAGTTAAGAGATGGAGATAAAGGCAGGTACTTAGGTAAGGGTGTAACTAAGGCAGTTGAAAACATAAATAAAACAATAGCTCCACAGATAGTAGGCTTTGATGCCACAGATCAAGTGGGAATAGATGAGGTACTAATGGAGCTAGACGGTACACACAACAAGGCCAAACTAGGTGCTAATGCTATATTAGGGGTGTCAATGGCAGTTGCAAAGGCTGCGGCAGAGGCTTTAAGCATGCCTTTGTTCCAGTATATAGGAGGGGTAAATGCCAAGCAGTTACCAGTACCTATGCTAAATATCCTTAATGGTGGTGCCCACGCAGATAATAATGTTGATATTCAAGAGTTTATGATAATGCCTGTTGGTGCAGACAGCTACAAAGAGGGCTTAAGAATGTGTGTGGAAGTATACCATAATTTAAAGCTTGTACTTAAAGAAAAGGGACTAGGAACTGCAGTAGGAGATGAAGGTGGATTCGCTCCAAACCTAGCATCAAATGAAGAGGCACTTCAAGTAATTATGCAGGCTATTGAAAAGGCAGGCTACAAGCCTTCAGAGGATATAAAGCTTGCATTAGATGTAGCAGCAACAGAGATATATGACGAAGCAAATAAGACATATAATCTTGCTGGTGAGGGAGTTACAAAGACTGCTGCTGAGATGGTAGATTTCTACGAAGAACTAGTTAATAAATATCCTATAGTTTCGATTGAAGATGGACTTAGTGAAGATGATTGGGATGGCTGGAAACTAATGACCGATAGACTTGGAAAGAAAATTCAAATTGTTGGTGACGACTTATTTGTAACAAACACAGAAAGGTTAGAAAAGGGAATTAAAAACAATACAGCAAATTCAATCCTTATAAAACTAAACCAAATTGGTACCATTACAGAAACCCTAGATACAATAGAAATGGCCAAGAGGGCAGGCTATACCACAGTTATTTCACACAGATCTGGTGAAACAGAAGACTCAACAATTGCTGATGTGGCAGTAGCTGTAAACGCAGGACAAATTAAGACAGGTGCCCCTGCAAGAACAGATAGAGTTGCAAAATATAACCAATTATTAAGGATAGAAGATATCCTAGGAGAAACTGCTCAATACAAAGGAAATGGTGTATTTTATAATATAAACAGATAATTACACAATTTACCAAAATAGAATAAAATATAATATTAAAGCAATAATAAGGGTGAGGCCCTTGTTATTGCTTTATAAGCTATTAGAACAAACAAGCCTCTATTTATTATATTGGCTTATTAATATATTATTTTGTTGATTTTATAATATACCTGTGTTAAAATATGTATGTTAATCACACGTATGGGAGGTGTAGAAATGGGTGGATTTACAGTTTTTTTAAAGGTAGTTCAAGTTATTACCTCTATAATATTAATTGGAAGTATTCTATTACAATCAGGTAAAAATGCTGGACTTTCTGGTTCAATTACAGGTGGCGCTGAGCAAATATGGGGAAAACAAGGTAGAGGCTACGAAGGAGTTTTAAGTAAAGTAACTACTATAGGAGCAGCCTTATTTATCATTAATGCAATAGCGTTAGTTGCAATACAAAAATTATAATAGCAAAAAACTGAATAACATAAGGAGGATAATTCACAATGAATTTAAATGTACTAGCACCTGCTGTAGGTGTGATTGCACTTATTTTTGCCTATATATTAACAAATAAAATCAACAGTGTGGATTCTGGTAATGAAAGAATGAAGGAAATAGCTTCATATATTCAAGAGGGATCTATGGCATTTTTAACAAGGGAATATAAAACTCTTGCAATATTTGTTGTTGTACTTACCATTGTTTTAGCTATAGGTATAAATCCATTAACTGCTTTATGCTTTGTGGTTGGAGCTCTTTTTTCTGGCCTAGCAGGATATTTTGGTATGAGGGTTGCAACTAAGGCTAACGTAAGAACTGCTAATGCAGCCAAAGAAGGCGGTATGAACAAAGCACTCAGTGTTGCTTTTTCAGGTGGAGCAGTAATGGGAATGTCTGTTGTAGGTTTAGGACTATTAGGAGTTGGAGCATTATACATTTTCCTATCTGGAATAACAACAGAGGTAGAAGCGGCAGAAATTATTACTGGTTTTGCTTTAGGAGCTTCCTCAATAGCATTATTTGGACGTGTTGGTGGAGGTATATATACAAAGGCAGCAGATGTTGGTGCCGACCTAGTTGGTAAGGTAGAAGCAGGAATACCAGAGGATGACCCTAGAAACCCTGCAGTTATTGCAGATAATGTAGGAGATAATGTAGGAGATGTAGCTGGTATGGGTGCCGACTTATTTGAGTCCTATGTTGGTTCAATAATAGCTGCTATTGCGTTAGGATTGATTGCTAACAATGGACAGTATGGTACTAACGGAGCACTATTTCCATTGTTATTATCAGCAACAGGCATTATAGCATCAATAATAGGAACTTTTTTTGTTAAGGGTGACGAAAACTCAGACCCTGCAAAGGCTCTACATATGGGTACATATGTAAGTGGAGCTGTTACAGTTGCAGTTGCTTTTATGTTAAGTAGATATTTATTAGGTAACCTAACTGGCTTCTATGCCATTATAACTGGTTTAGTAGTTGGATTATTAATAGCTAGCATTACAGAAAGATACACATCAGGTGAGTATCAGCATGTTAAGAAAATTGCTGGACAATCAGAAACAGGCCCTGCTACAACTATAATAAGTGGACTTGCAGTAGGTATGGCCTCTACAGCACTACCTATAATTATTATTGCAATTGGAATTTTACTGGCCTATGGAGTTGCTGGATTATATGGTATAGCACTGGCAGCTGTAGGAATGTTAGCAACAGCGGGCATGACTATTGCAGTAGATGCTTACGGACCTATTGCCGATAATGCTGGTGGTATTGCAGAAATGTGTGAGCTACCAAAGGATGTACGTAAAATAACAGATAAATTAGATGCAGTAGGAAATACAACTGCAGCGATAGGTAAAGGCTTTGCAATAGGCTCTGCAGCTTTAACTGCTTTAGCATTGTTTGCCACCTATACAGCAGCTGTAAAGTTAAACTCAATTGATATTACTACACCCACAGTTATTGCAGGTATGCTAATCGGGGGTATGCTGCCCTTCTTCTTCTCAGCCTTAACAATGGAGGCAGTTGGTAAAGCGGCATTCCAAATGATTGAAGAGGTTAGAAGACAGTTTAGAGAGATTCCAGGAATTATGGAAGGAACAGCAAAGCCAGAATATGCAAAATGTGTAGATATTAGTACGGCGGCTGCATTAAAGGAAATGGTTATACCTGGTCTATTGGCAGTTGTGGTTCCTATACTAACAGGATTATTACTAGGACCAGAAGCTGTAGGTGGACTGCTGGCAGGAGCATTAGTAGCTGGAGTATTGATGGCAATTATGATGGCGAATGCAGGTGGAGCATGGGATAATGCCAAAAAATACATTGAAGAAGGACATCATGGTGGAAAAGGTAGTGAAAGCCATAAGGCAGCAGTTGTTGGTGACACAGTGGGAGATCCATTTAAAGATACCTCTGGCCCATCAATTAACATATTAATAAAGCTGATGACAATAGTATCACTTGTATTTGCACCAATTTTCCTAAGATATGGAGGACTTCTAGCAAAGTTCTTTGAATAAAAAAAGATAAGCCCTTAATCCTAGATTAAGGGCTTTTTAAATATGGGGATTTATTTAGTTACCATGTAATAATGGTTGAAAGGGGAAGGAGTATGGGTATATACCATGTATTAGCTAATTCTATTGGTTTCTTTGCAGTATTCTATTTTATAGTTGTTTGGTTAATTAATATTGGGGCATTTATATTAATGGTAGTAGATAAGAAAAATGCTAAAAAAGGTGAGCAGAGGGTTCCAGAAAGAGTTCTATTGTCCTTAGCTTTCTTTTCTGGTGCAGCAGGGATTTTGCTTGCTATGGTAATGCTGCATCATAAGACAAGCAAGAAAAAATTTTATATAGGTATTCCACTATTGTTTCTACTTAATAATGTAATAAATATTTTTATAATATATTTTTTAAATAAGTAGCTATACCAATATTCCAATTCAATATAAAGATACTTATTAATAATAAAAAACAATCAAAATACAAATAATGATATATATACATAATGAAGGGAGGATTATTTTTGTCAATAAAAGAAAAAATACTAGAATTTATGGGAGAATTAGCTTATAGTCCAATGCTTGAGGATGAACTTGCAAACAGCTTTAATCTAAATAAAAAAGAAAGAAAAAGCTTTTCTAAGCTACTTGAAGAAATGGAACAAGAGGGCTTAATAATAAAAACCCGTAAGAAAAGATTTGGAGTGCCAGAAAGAATGGGGTTAGTAGTAGGAAGGCTACAGGCTAATCCAAAGGGCTTTGGCTTTATAATATCAGATCAAATTGAAACGGAGGATGTTTTCATTCCAGCCAATCTGATGAATGGTGCAATGAATAACGATAGAGTTATAGCCCGTATAAATACGACTAATTCAAAAACTAGAAAATCCGAAGGAGAAATAATTAGAATCCTAGAGAGAGCAAACCATGAGATTGTTGGAACCTACGAAGATAGTAGAAACTTTGGATTTGTTGTACCTGATGATCCAAGAATTAATCTAGATATTTATATACCTAAGAAGGAAAGCAAAAAGGTTAATAATGGATATAAAGTAGTTTGCGAAATTACAAGATGGCCAGAGGCCAGAAGGAACCCTGAAGGTGTTATAAAAGAGATTATAGGCCATAGTGAAGATAGCGAAACAAACATACTTGCAATCATGAAAAAGTATAATTTAGAAGAAGGATTTCCGAAGGATGTTGAAGCAGAAGTTGATGGAATTTCAGAAGAAATAACAGAAGAAGAAATAGATAGAAGAACAGACCTTAGGGCAATAAAAATGGTTACAGTTGATGGAGCCGATGCAAAGGATTTAGATGATGCTATTTCAATAGAAGTTCTTGAGAATGGTAATTATAAGCTGGGAGTCCATATAGCAGATGTCACCCACTACGTAAGAGGGAGTTCAGCACTCGATAAAGAAGCACTTAAAAGAGGGACAAGCGTGTATCTTGTTGATAGAGTTATACCAATGCTGCCTAAGAAGCTCTCTAACGGTGTATGTAGTCTAAATCCTAAAATAAACAGATTAGCCCTATCGGTTTTTATGGAGATTGACAAAACAGGAAAGGTTCACAGCCATAAAATTGTTGAAAGTGTTATTAAAATAAATGAACGTTTAATATACGAAGATGTATCAGATATATTAGAAAATGATAATCCAGAGCTTAAAGAAAAATATAGTGATTTATTGGTTGAATTTAAAATGATGGAGGAGCTAAGCATAATTCTTAGAAATAGAAGGGAAGCCCGTGGTGCTATAGATTTTGATTTCCCCGAGGCCAAAGTTATACTTAATGAAGCTGGTAAACCTATAGAGGTTAAAAAGTATGATAGACGAATAGCAAACAGAATAATAGAAGAGTTTATGCTGGTATGTAATGAAACCGTTGCTGAATATTTCTATTGGCTTAATGTACCATTTGTATATAGAGTTCATGAGGATCCAAGCATAGAGCGACTTGAAGATTTCAACAAATTTATTCATAACTTTGGTTATCATTTAAAAGGCTTATCGACAGAAGTACATCCAAAGGTATTGCAGGAGCTACTAAAGAAAATAGAAGGTAAAAAGGAAGAAGTAGTAATAAACACTTTAATGCTTCGTTCATTAAAAAAGGCTAGATATACATCAGAAAACCTAGGACACTTTGGTCTAGCCGCAGAGTATTATTGTCATTTCACATCTCCTATAAGAAGATATCCAGACCTAGCTATCCATAGAATTATAAAGGCTATTCTTAGTAACGGAACAAAGGATAAGTGGCTAGAAAAAATGAATGGATTTGTGGGCTATATTGGAGAACAGTCATCAATATGTGAAAGAAAAGCAGATGAGGCAGAAAGAGACACAGTTGATTTAAAAAAATGTGAATATATGGCAGAAAGAGTTGGAGAAGTTTATGAAGGTGTTATTTCAGGCATCATCTCCTTTGGTTTTTTTGTGGAGCTAGACAACACAATAGAGGGAATGATTAGAGTAAGCTCCTTAGTTGATGATTACTATATTTTTGATAGTGAAAATCATACATTAACAGGTGAGAGAAGCCGCAGAGTATTTAGAATAGGTGACGTTGTAAAAATCAAAGTCTCGAAGGTTAACGTAACCCAAAGGGAAATTGACTTTACACTTGTATAGAAACGGAAACGCGGGGACGGTTCTTTTGTTTCTTTCGACGCGAAACAAAAGAACCGTCCCCACGTTTCTATTAAAATATATAAGACTATAAAAGGGTATTTAAGAAGTAATAAAGAATTAAATAAAGTATATAATTTACTTTAAAGGGGGGAATGCATATGCCCATAATTTATGGTATGGTGGTTTTGATAATTTTAGCTATATTAGTTGAAATATTGTCAATTGCATTGAAGGTAACTGGTTTAGATTTAGATAAGGCAAGATTTCAAGTAATCTCCATAATTACACATACTGGTTTTACTACTAGAGAATCAGAGCTTATTACTCAACATTCTACTAGGAGAAAAATTGTTCAAATATTAATGCTTGTTAGCTATGTTACAACTGCAACTTTAATAAGTGTAATTGTAAGTGCATTTAGGAATTACAGGTCCTTTTTGAATTTTACTTTTTTTATAGCAGTAGCACTTCTTTCTGTATTGTTCTTAATTAGAAATAAGCATATATTATACCGTTTAGAAAGCATAATTGAAAATCAGTTAATAAAGCAAATGAAAATAAATAAAAAGTATAAAACAGTAGAAGAAGTGCTAAAACTAAATGAGGAATACGGAGTTGCAGAGTTTATTATTGAAGAAGGAAATCAGCTGATAGGCTTAACTTTAGACAAATCTAATCTTAAGGAAAGCTTTATACAGGTTTTAAACATTGATAGGGGTTCCCATATAATACATTTCCCAAGAAATAATGATATTTTCAGGCAAGGAGATAAGGTAGTGGTTTATGGGCAGATAGAAAAAATAAGTGAATTTATCATAAGTCAAAAGCAAAGTAAGAAGGAATATTAAGTTATTGACAATATAATACTAATATGTTAGTATAGCAAGAGTCACTCGTTATTTAAATAATCAAAAGAGGGTGGGGGAGAAATGGCAGGCAATGGTACTAAGTCAATTGCTACCAATAAAAAAGCAAGATACGACTTCTTTATAGAGGAAACCTATGAGGCTGGTGTAGAGCTTAAGGGAACTGAGGTAAAATCTATCAGACTTGGAAAGATCAACATTCGTGATGGCTACGGTCGTATTGAAAACGGTGAGGTTTTCTTATATAATATTCATATAAGCCCATATGAAAAAGGGAATATATTTAATGTTGACCCCCTTAGACCAAGAAAGCTTTTACTTCATAAAAGGGAAATTAGAAAGCTAATTGGCTATATACAGCAAAAAGGTTACACCCTAATTCCTCTAAATGTTTATTTAAAAAATGGACTTATTAAGGTTGAGCTTGGTGTTGCAGTAGGTAAGAAGCAATATGATAAACGCCAAGACATTGCAAAGCGTGATGCCCAAAGAAGAATTTCTAAGGAAGTTGGAGCAAGAATGAAGGGTGTAGAGTAACATAACTAAGATGAAAAATGTAAGGCTACTAAAAAGTCTTTCACTTTTAGTTTCTAATCTTTTGTGTTTAATTTACAATTTTCAACCTATCACTTTTAACTTTGCATTTATAATTTTTAATTATGTATATATATCCCTGGGGGCGTACTGGTTTCGACGGGGGTTTAGAGCCTTTAGTAGCGAGCCATGTTTAGCTTGGTGACATGTAAAAAACTGAGCATTAAATATAAACGCAAACGATAATTACGCACTAGCTGCCTAATAGCGCAGCTCGTTTCTACCTAGCCTCCCGCCGTTAGGATAGAAACGTCATCTATGCGGGGAACGTCTTAGGGGGTGTCTTGACCCTAAGTTGTACAATTAAGGCTGGCCAAACCTAAAACCTGTTGCTGGGTGTTAGGCGAGGTGAGATTCTAAAACAGTAACTGCGCTCGGAGAAGCTGAAGGTGAAGGGCCTTCGGACAGGGGTTCGATTCCCCTCGCCTCCACCAATTAAATCAACTAATCAATGAAAGTCGCATTTTTATGCGACTTTTTGCGTCCCTGCGTTTCGTACTTGCAATATTTGTGGTGGCGTTGTGGATGTTCATTATAGAAAGTGCACTGAATGTGGTGCCAAACCAAATAATTATTTATATCACTGACACACTGTTGTCAAGTTTTAAGTGATAAAATACAAAGGTAACTAAGAGTTATAATTATTATTTAAGGAGGAAAAGTAAATGCAAGAAAACTATTGTCAATGTTGTGGAATGCCGATGGGACAAACCGATGAAATGTACGGATTAGAAAAGGATGGTAGTAAATCGAAAGACTATTGTAAGCACTGTTATGAGAATGGTGAGTTCACTTTTAACGGCACGATGGAAGAAATGATCGAGTTATGTGCACCCTATATGGCAGAGAGCAATAAGGAAATGAGCGAAGATGAGGCGAAAAAAATGATGCAGGAATTCTTCCCAACGCTTAAAAGATGGAGAAAATAATTTGGGAGGTATAAAATGGAAGCTGTTATCCACCAGTTGTTTTGCAATCCCGACATATATCCAAATGAAGATGTATTGAAACACGCATTATGCAAAAATTACGAAAACTATCAAACAATGCTAAAGATTTTTGATTATCATGGTCTTGACTGTGAATGGCGATATTATAACGACGGAAAGGCATGGCTATGCAAAGTAGTGCAGAATAAAAGAACCATAGTTTGGGTATCGATATGGACTGACTACATAAAGACAGGTTTTTATTTCTCGCCAAAGCATATTTATAAGGTAAGGGAATTGGATATTTCAGATGTTATAAAAGGTCAAGCTCCAACAGAAGATAAAATAAAAAAATTTAACGAGATTGTGTTTGAAATCAATGATATGAGTCTATTGGCTGACCTTGAAAAAGTGATAAAACTAAAAATTCAATGCAAATGAAATAATTACAGGGAAACGCAGGGACGGTTCTTTTGTTTCTTTTTTATCGAAACAAAAGAACCGTCCCTGCGTTTCGCTGTTTCGCTCTGTGTTAATATTTACAAATTAAAAAAAATATGATAATTTATATTCAAAAAGCTAATTAACATTCCTTAGTTAAAATGCTTTTTTTCATAGCCTATATCACAAGGGGGGATTAAATGGAGAAGAAATTACTTAGTAAACATATTAAGAACATAATAGTTTTAGCGGTTGTTTGTGGTATTTCATGGCTTTTATTATATATTATTGGTCATTTTACTGTACTACATCCGAATGCTTATTTTGATATAACAAAAAGCATTTTTTTAGTTTACGTGGTGTATTTAGTGGTGGGAAGCTTGTATAAAGTATTTCATAATATAAAAAACTTTGATGGAATATGGAGGAAATTTTCACTTTGGTGGGGAAATGAGACACCATTTGAAGCCATTTGCGAGTCCTTTACAATTGTAACAGCTATTAACAGTATTATGATGCTAACAGGGCATGATACACCTAAGGAAGGGGTTTTTGCTTACATACACATGATGCTACGGCTTTTAATTATTTCTAGTATTATTACTATCTGGATGTGGAAGGATATATTACAATGGGTAAAAAAATCTACTTTTAGATTTAATATTAAAAGCCTTTATCAGTTATCTAAAAAACATTTCTTTGCATCTATATCTAAACTATTTACAATTATAACAACAGTATATTGTATTTTAGTAATTGCTTTCTATAGAATTTTAAACCCAGCAGGGGGCATAGCTTTTTATCAAACTTTATTAGGAATCTTAGCTTTTACTGTTTTATTTATGTTTGTACATCCTGCTAGACGAGGATAGCTAAATATTCTTAAGCAATAGCTATAATACATAAAAACAATTGAAGTTACATATATTACAAAATGTTAGTATTATTTTTAACCTGTGTTTTATGTTATGTTTAAGTGGAGCTAGGACTTATGGTATCTTTATTGAAATAGAGGAATTATTAAATAATAATCATCATAAGGATGTTTAGAAGGCTTTACTAAGCCATCACGGAAGCAAAACTTATACCTAGGTTAGAGCATGACTAGAAACAACCAAACATGGATATTATTTAAAAAAATAGAAAATTAAAAGAAATGCTTCAAATGTATAAATATTCAGAAATGATGAACTTTTTTAATAGCATAAAAATGTCTTGAAAATGTAATACTTTGACTGTACAATTAATATAACTGTCACGTGTAAATAGCTGACAGATATAAATATTAAAGAATGGAGGAATAAAAATGAAAAAACTTGGATTATTACCTAAGTTGGTAATTGGTATCATTGTAGGTATTATTGTCGGTGCTACAGGTATTGAGTTTCTTACAAGATTACTTTCTACTTTTAGTGGAATCTTTGGAAACTTCTTGGGCTATATCATTCCACTAATTATTATTGGATTCATAGCACCTGGAATTGCAGAATTAGGAGGTAAAGCTGGAAAACTACTAGGTATAACAACTGGTCTTGCTTATTTATCAACAGTTGTGGCTGGAGTATTATCTTTTGTTGTAGCTACAGTTATTTTACCTATGATTATTTCTGGTGGAGACATTGCTGAAGGTGGAAAAAGTGCAGCTCCCTTCTTTGAAATTCAAATGCCTGCTATTATGGGAGTAATGACAGCACTTATAACAGCATTCCTATTAGGTTTAGGTATGGCAACTCTTAAGAGCAAAAGCATGTATGCAGTAATGGAAGAATTCCAACAAATTATTAAGAAGGTTATTGAAAACGTTATTATTCCACTTTTACCGGTTCATATTGCTGGAATTTTCGCTAAGTTAGCATTTGCAGGTACTGTAGCTCAAACATTAGCTGTGTTTGGTAGAGTATTTGTTCTAGTTATAGGGGTTCATATAGGATTCTTAATTATTCAGTATACTGTGGCTGGTTCAATAGCTAAGGTAAACCCATTTACTGCTTTAAAAAATATGCTACCAGCATACTTTACAGCTATAGGAACACAATCTTCAGCAGCTACTATTCCTGTTACTGTAAAAAGTGCTAAGTCAAACAATATTAATGATGAAGTAGCAGAGTTTGCAATTCCTTTATGCGCAACAATCCACTTATCTGGAAGTACAATTGCATTAACTATTTGTGCTATAGCAGTTATGGCATTAGATGGTGCTACTTTAGGATTTGGTCAAGTATTACCATTCATACTTATGCTTGGTATTACAATGGTTGCAGCACCAGGGGTTCCAGGAGGAGCAATTATGGCTTCACTTGGATTATTAGAAACAATGCTAGGCTTTACAGATGGTCAATTAGCACTTATGATGGCATTATATATTGCTCAAGACAGCTTTGGTACAGCAGCAAATGTAACTGGAGATGGAGCAATTGGATTAATAGTAAATAAGTTCGCTAAGGAAGCAAAATAGTTAAGCTTATCATTATTTAGCTTCTGGTTTTGAATAAGAATATTCAAATTATATAATAAAAACCTTATCATAGTAATTTATGATAAGGTTTTTTATTATTTTCTACTGGAAGGTAAGACATCTGTAAAAATATAAGCCCTTTTCCTTAACAATGCCAATATA
Organism: Alkaliphilus pronyensis; assembly: GCF_009017275.1. Classification (GTDB taxonomy): domain Bacteria; phylum Bacillota; class Clostridia; order Peptostreptococcales; family Natronincolaceae; genus Alkaliphilus_C; species Alkaliphilus_C pronyensis. The sequence continues at coordinate 12,339 of NZ_WBZC01000015.1, forward strand.
ATAAGAATGGCAAGAACTGAGATACCAATAATGGACATAGTAATAACCGATCTCACCGCCTCTGTTCCTGCTGCCGTTCTTTTGAGATAAATACCAATAAAGGCCCATGCAATAACAGCTGAATAGAAAATATCCCTTCTCATATGTAAAAAATATAATCCTAAAGCAAGGCTAACAACCATAAGGATTACTGTCCAAATAGCCTCAGGAATACCAAAGCCCTGCCAATTAATGCTTACTAGAAATGCTGTTACATTGGCAATTGTAGCTACACTTATCCAACCCAAATAAACACTAAAGTTAATATGTACTAAAAATACTTCTTTTTTACTAGCTGCTGCCCTTCCAATACTAAGATTATTGTAAATAAATATCAAGGAAATCAACATAAGCACCATTATAATTACTGAAGCTCCAACATATCTGTAATGCCATAGAATAACCCATAGCATATTTCCAACCCCTAATAATATGTTCCAATAACCTATTTTGTGTATAAAGGTCACCACACTATCCTTTGTTTTAAAGGCAACAATCAACTGATATGCAGTAAAGATACCTAATAAGGAATAAATAACTCCCCAAATAGAGAAGGTGATACCTGCTGGTACAAATAGATTTGGATAAAGGGCAGAAAGCTCTCCTGTGGTTAAACCATTAAAAGGAATTAAATTAGCTAAGGTATTTATAAGTATAGTTCCAATGAAGGCAACACAATTGAATACTGCAAGCTTTTTTATATAGCTCATAAATCAACACTTCCTTTCATCTAAGTTTTTAATGTTTATACCCGTAATATGATATTCTAAATCTAGCAAATTATGCAGCTAAACTCTCATATTTCTTTAGATTAATGTATGTAAAGGGATAAGCTGTTAATAATTAAGAAAAAAGAGGAATTAGGTGATTATATGGAGAGGGTTGGTTTAATTTTACAGGGTGGAGGTACAAGAGGGGTATATACTTCTGGGGTAGTAGATTTTTTACTAGATAAGAAGCTTTATTTTTCATATGTTATAGGGGTATCTTCGGGAGCTTGTAATGGTGCAGCCTATGTATCGCAGCAAAGGGGCTATGGCAAAATAATGCATATTAAGTATGTTAATGATTCAAGATATATGGGTTTAATGAATCTTCTTCGTAAAGGTAGCTATTTTGGCTTAGATTTCATATTTGACGAGCTTCCAAACACCATTGAAAAATTTGATTTTAGAAGCTTTGCCAGCTCTAATTCTGAATTCTATGTGGTGGCAACCAATTGCAGGACAGGAAAACCCCAATACTTTGAGAAAAAAGAAGCAACTGATATTTTAAATATAATAAAGGCATCATGTAGTTTGCCATTTATCACTAAAATGGTTGAGTATCAAGGTAATCTCTTATTGGATGGTGGTATATGTGATCCAATACCAATTGAAAAATCTATTAGTGATGGAAATAAAAAGAATGTAGTTATATTGACAGTCCCATTACAATACCCCACAAAAAATTATTGGGAAGGATGGGGTATAGGTTTATTAAAATATAGAAAATATCAAGAGCTAATAAAGTCTCTCCAAAATAGTCATGGTGTTTATTGCAAGAAAATTGATTTAATAAAACAGCTTGAAAAAAATAACAGAGCATTTATTATAAGTCCTACTGTTGATTTAAAGGTAGGCGTTTTGGAAAACAATAAGCAAAATCTGGAGGACATTTACTTATTAGGATATAATGATGCTAAGAAAAGCTATCCTATTCTGCTACAGTACCTGTCTTAATATAAGCATAGCATTACTGTTTACAGCTTATAATCTTACTTCATATGGGTACTAACACTTCCGAATATTAAGGTATAGATAAGTGTCGCTAAGCCTATAAATAAGTGAATCAATAGTTCAGCTGGAATAAAAACTACATCTCAACTAATTTTCTTTTAATTATTAACAAATATTTAATACAGTTAATAATAAATATTTATATAATAGATATATAGGACAAAAGTAACATAAATTTTCAAATACGATGGAGGTGAGTGGAATGGGACAGGATATTTTAAAAGCTTTAGATAATACCCACTGTGATGACATTATTAATAATGAATGTATTGATAATGTTTTTCAGTGTATAATTTCCTTAAAGGACGGTTCTGTATTAGGCTATGAAGCCCTATGTAGAGGTCCAAAAGAAACTGCATATGAAAAGCCCCAAAGCCTATTTGAAATGGCTAAAGAGAATGGAAAAATATTTGAGTTAGAAAAAATATGCAAAAAAAAGGCAATTGAAAAATTCAAAAGTAAAGGTGAACAATTAAAGCTTTTTGTAAATATTGACCCAGGTTGCTTCTTAAAGGAGGAAGAAGGCATAAACCTCTTAGATGATTTGTTTATGTCATGGGCTAAGGATTTCTGCTATGTTATATTTGAGGTAACAGAAAAGACAGGTATACATGATTATAAACGTTTTAATAATGTTATTAGCAAATACAAAAAATCTGGCATTAGTATTTCCGTAGATGATGTTTCTAATGGCTATGCAGGAATAAATATGCTGTCAAACCTTGAACCTTTGTATATGAAGATTAATATGGAGCTAGTTCGTGATATACATAAGGAACCCTTTAAGAAAACCGTCATAAAATCCTTAGTAGTAATTGCTAATAATTCAAACTCTAAGCTTATAGCTGAGGGTATTGAAACTAAAGATGAATTAGATGTTTTAATAGACTTGGGGGTACACTACGGACAAGGCTATTATATCCAAAAGCCCTCCTATGAATTACTCTACACACATTCTAATATTAAACACTATATACTGGAAAGAAACTCTATTAAAAGTGATATAAGAATACAAAACATAACAACCACCAAAATCGGAGAGATAAGTAGATCTATAACAAATGTATCTTCAAATACTGTTGGAAGAGAAGTAAACATGTTATTTGATAAAGAATCAGGTATACAGGGTATTCCAGTGGTTGATAAGGATAAACCAGTGGGACTAATAATGAAGCATAAGTTTTATCGTTATTTAGGAAGACAATATGGTTACTCAATTTATATGGATAGAGCTATAGAAATTTTAATGGATAATACACCATTGATAATAGATTTTGATACACCCCTGGATCAAGTTACTAAAATTGCAATGTTAAGGGATGATGACACCCTATATGATTATATTATTGTTACCAAAAATAATACATATTATGGTATTGCCACAATTAAGGATTTATTAGAAAAGACAACGGAAATAGAGCTTAATAGGGCTAAATATGCAAATCCTCTTACGGGATTACCAGGGAATATTATTATAGAACAAAAAATAAGTAATATAATTAAGTCTACAGAGGATTATTCAGTTTTGTATTTTGACATAGATAATTTTAAATCCTATAATGATGTTTATGGCTTTGACAATGGAGATAGAATAATTGAAATGCTAGGTAATCTGATTCAGCAATGTATGTCTCTTTACGAGTTTGAGAAGGGCTTTTTAGGCCATATTGGAGGAGATGACTTTGTTGCAATTGTTGAAAGTCATACGATTAATAAGCTATGTGAGACAATTATTGATAGGTTTGATAAAAGCATACTACACTACTATTCAGAAATAGATCAAAAGAAAGGATACATCATGGCAGAAAATCGTCATGGTACCATTGAGCAATTTCCATTGATGAGCATATCTATTGCTGTTGTAAACAATAAAAATAGATGCTTTGCTAGTGCTTCACAGCTTGCTGAATATGCCAGTAAGATTAAGAAAAAATGTAAAATACGTTGGACAAGCAACTATATTATTGGAGATATCACTGAATAAGTGATATTTTTTTTAAAAACTTATTTTTTAACATAATTTTTAAATACTCTTAATATAAACACCTCTAAAACTGTGAATTGTAGGAGTATTATATATAAGAGGCCTACTAAGAGTTTATGGAGGTGAATAGTTTGAAGAGCATAACCTATGGAGAGCTTTCATTTGAAGAAGTATGCACTAAAATTAAAGAATACATTAAGAAGGATTTAGAAGGAATATATGTTATCTCTATTGGAACTGATTCCCAAAGCTATGGGGGAGCTACAAAAATGGTTTCTGTCATAACCATAGTTCGTAAATCAAAGGGAGGCATATTTTTTTATGATATTAAAAGCCTAAAATTGATTAAGGATTTGCGTCGAAAGATATTTGCAGAGACTCAATATAGTCTGGAGTTAGCAGGAAGGGTTATGCAATTTTTAGAGAAGAATGAGGTTCATGCTGCTATGGAGGTACATGTAGATATTGGGGAAAGTGGCGAAACAAAATCCCTAATAAGAGAAATAGCTGGTTGGGTTGGTGCGCTAGGTTATAAATGCTGTATTAAGCCAGCGTCATATTCATCATCGGGTATTGCTGATAGACTTTCTAAAAGAGGCAGCATAGTAGGCTAATTAATATTCAAATGGTTTATTTGAAATAAAACCTTTTTTATGTTCTTTGAAGGATAGATATTGAAGGAGGGATTTCATGAAAATTGCTATTTTTACCGACACCTATACTCCTCAGATAAACGGAGTAACAAAGACACTGAAAAAGCTTAAGGATTACATGGATAAAAACGGAATAGAATATAAGTTTTTCGTACCTGCAGAAGGAAATCCATTAGAAACTAAGGAGACTATTTCCTTCTATAGTATCAGATTTCTATTTTATCCTGAGTGCAAAATAGCTCTGCCTAGGTATGGAGAGGTGAAAAATGCACTTGATGATTTCAAGCCCGATATAATTCACATAGTTACCCCCTTCTCTGTTGGTTTAAAGGGACTAAAATATGCAAGAGAAAATAATATTCCTTTAGTATCCTCCTATCATACCAACTTTGTTGAATATTTTAAGTTTTATAATCTCCAAATATTAGAAAACATTTGTTGGAGCTATTTTAACTGGTTTCACTCTTTTTGTGAAATAAATTTTTGTCCCTCAATGGATACATTAAACAAGCTTGATAGAAAGGGAATAGGTAATTTGAAAATATGGGATAGGGGAATAGAGTCAGATGAGTTTTCTCCAATTAAATATAATAAAGATTTAAGGGAAAGGTACGTATCACCCAATGTAAAGCTTTTACTCTATGTAGGGAGAATAGCACCAGAAAAAGAATTAGATGTTCTATTGAAAGCAGTACAAATTTTAAGCAAAAAAGATATACCCTTTAAGCTGTTGATGGTGGGTGATGGTCCGTTATACAATGAATTAAAGGCTCAAAATATAAAAAATGTTATTTTTGATGGATACAAATTTGGTTCTGAGCTTCAGGAAATATATGGATCATCAGATATATTTGTTTTCCCATCTAGTACAGAAACCTATGGCAATGTAATTTTAGAAGCAATGTCTTCAGGCTTACCTGTAGTAGCACCCTTTGAGGGAGGAATAAAGGAAAATCTGAAGAATGGTAATAACGGTTTAGTTTTTAATAAGGAAGATAGTATTGATATGGCAAATAAGATAGAGATGCTTCTTAAAGATGAGAAGCTAAGGGTGAGCTTGGCTAATAATGCCAGAGAGCATGCCATGAGTAAAAGCTGGAACAAGGTATTTCAAAAATTGTTCAAGAACTATAAATCTGTAATTGAAAACTTTCATCATAAAATTAACAACCTATCGGCATAATAGCATAACAAAATACGAATGCACTAAAAGGGAGGCTACCATGAAAATCTTAATAATTATAGCTACTATTGGATGTTTATTATATCTAGCCCATTATCTAAGCTATTGTATTTTAAAGAAAAGAATTCTAAAACAGCAGAAATGGGGCTTAAATATCTGCTGTGGTAAAACTGATGGCGGAGGGGTTAATGCAGATATATTTATGCATACAGATGTTCCCTCTTTTCAGCTTATAGAGGACATATACAACTTACCCTTTGAAGATAAACAGTTTGATAGCATACTTTGCTCCCATACAATTGAGCATGTTGAAGATCCCCTAATGTTTTTCAATGAATTGCAGCGTGTTGGAAAAGAGGTAACAATAGTTGTACCTCCCCTGTGGGATTTGTGTGCAGTTTTCAATATATTTGAGCATAGAAGGATTTTTCTAAGCTTTAGGAAAAAGCATAATAGGCTACCAAGGTATGTAAGACTGCCTGTAGCCATAGCACTACAGAGGAAAATTGGACAAGTAATTAATGCATAGTTAAATATATTCCTTAATTGAGCTATATAATATACTTGTCCACTTTAAGTATTTTACATAAACATAACCATCCTATCATTATACTTTAACATAATATAAATATAATTTAATTAAGAAAGGATGTGAAAGAAATGAATGCAATCGGCGGTTTTGTTAGAAAAAGTGATATATCATTATTTTACTTGTTTAACAGAAAAATACATTGCAACTCTTTGGATTTTTTAATGAAATACATTACCCATTTAGGTTCTACTACCTTTACAACTCTGCTTTCATTATCTTTATTTATTTACCCTAAACAAGAAGTTAGACTAATTGGAGGTAAAATGATTATATGCCTTTTAACCACCTTACTGATAGTTCAGTTTATAAAGAAAACTGTAAACAGGCCCAGACCCTATATTACCCTTAGAGACATAATACCTATTAATCCACCCAATTGCAGCTACTCATTTCCTTCTGGACATACCTGTGCTGCCTTTACAATGGCTATAGTACTTGCTAAACATATTCCATCCCTAGGCTTAATTTTTCTTATGCTTGCAATAATGGTAGGATTTTCAAGAGTATACCTAGGTGTTCACTACCCTACAGATACTATTATCGGTGCAATAATTGCATTTTCAACCTCTAAGCTACTGGTAATTCTGGGTTTGATTTAGGGTTTAGTATAATAGCATTTAAAAGAAATAACCCTTCTTGACAACTTGTTAAAATCATCTTAAGTAAGGAGAATAATATATGAAAAAAAGTATAGACTATAAGAAAATTGCTTTGGATTTTGTATTTCTTATGGTGGGATGTATCTTTTGGCCTTTGCTATAACCTCAATCTTAAAGCCCAATGGATTAGTATCAGGCGGAGTTACAGGAATATCTATTATGCTTGATAAACTAACTGGTATAAAATATACCTACATTTACTACACCATATCAATTCTGATTTTTATAAGTGCCTGGTTAACATTAGGAAGAAGGGAAGCAAAAAAAATATTACTATTATCTATCATATTCCCGTTAATTCTTATATTATTTGAAACTCTAGATGTTTCCTTTATAAGAAATGACACTATGTTGGCATCGGTTTATTTTGGAATTATTGGTGGTATAGGCTGTGGATTAGTTTTAAAAAGGGGATTTTCTACAGGTGGCACAGATACAGTAGCAAAAATATTTCACTATAGAATTGCTCCCTTTATTAGCATAAGCCAAATTCTTTTATGTATAGATGTTTTTATTATACTGGCATCAGCATTTATATATGATGAAAATATAGCATTATATGCAGTGTTAGCTCAAATAGTTATGATGAAATCAATTGATGTTGTTCTTTTTGATTTTGGCTCAAAGTATGTTAAGATAGAAGTGATTAGTGATAAAAATAATGAAATAGCCGATTATATCATGAACAATATAAGAAGAGGAATAAGCACCTATGAAATTAAGGGTGGATACACAAACCTTACCAGAGAAAAATTGGTTTCAGTTTGCTCCCCTAGAGAAAGTATGTTAATAAAAAGGTTTATTTCTGTGACTGATTCAGATGCCTTTGTAAATGTGCTTCCAGTAATGGGGGTATGGGGCAATGGAATAGGTTTTGAAAGTGTAATAGAAGAAGCAATAGATAAATAAGAATATATTAAAGCAATACTTCATTCTTTAAGGAGGATATATATGAGAATAGCTATAGTAACAGCTTCAATAGGCCATGGTCATAACTCAGTTGCCTTTGCCCTAAAGGAAGCTTTACTAAATGAAAATAGCAACAATTGTGTAGAGGTTTTTGACATATTAGACGATAGTAAATTATATCAATTAGTTACAAGTGTTTATCTTGAAGTAATATCTAAAACTCCATACTTGTATAGTAAAGTTTTTCATTGGTCACAGCATTATCAAAAAACCAACTCAATAGTGAATCTTTTAAGCTTCTTATCCTTAAAAATATTAAAAAACATAAAAAGCTCATTTCAGCCGGATGCCTTTATATTTACACATCCTATACCTGCCATGTGCTATAACAATAATAAATTAAGAGTTCCTGCCTATACAGTCATAACCGATTATGCATATCATCATTTTTGGTTTAACCCTAAAGTAGCAGGCTACTTTGTTGCTAGTCCAGAAATTAAAAGGCAGCTTGAAAAAAACAAGTTTCCTTCAAAAAATATATTTAATACAGGTCTACCAATTAAAAAGTCATTTACATCAAACAATATGAAGAATAGCCTTCATAACTCAAATATTAGTGAAAAACCTTTGGTTTTGGTTATGGGAGGGGGCTTCGGTATAGGTCCACTAAAGGGCATTGTTGATGAGTTAGAAAAAATTCAATTGCCCTTTCAGGCAGTTGTGATAACAGGAAAAAATGAGAGTTTATATCAAGACATTTTAAAGTCTATTGAGAATAAAACAAAGGACAGATGGAAAGTTATATCCTTTACTGATGAAATCCATACCCTAATGAAGAAGTCCTCCTTACTAATATCAAAGGCTGGTGCTATAACCTTAACAGAAGCTCAGATAAGCGGTTTGCCAACAATTATATACAAACCAATACCAGGACATGAGGAAGAAAATGCTAGATTTGTTTGTCAACAGGGTTGGGCTACTTGGGTTAAAAAATCAGAAGAGCTGATATCGATTACTAGCAAACTACTGTCTTCTGCTGAGGAGCTAGAAGCTATGAAGAAAAAATCTAGCTTATACAGTAAGCCCTTTGCAGCAAGCAATATATGTAGAATTATATCAAATTATATAGAAGCTCCCCTAAGAAGATCATTATAATAAAACATTTAATAGTTTTTTAATGTTTTATTTACCCCCATATAACATTTTTATTTAATTGTATTGATATAATATAATCAAAATGAATTGAATAGAAATAGCTAACATAATTTATATATAGAGTAAAAGAGTGTCGTTCCCCCCTTTAAGATACTCTTTTTTATTTTTTGTAAATTGATAGGAGGTTGTTAATTAGAAAATAACAATATCTTAAAACTAAATTAATTGATACTTAATATTAGAAATCTATAATGTATATAGAAGGTACTTTATTACTTTAGTAGAGGCAGTTTTAGAGAGGAGTTGGTAGTATGATTATGGAAACTCATATGCTAATAGGACAAAAAGTTTTTAATAATATTAATGAATTAACTAACATGAACCTCAATAGAACAAGTTTTATATTCGGAAACATGAAGCCTGATATTGTATATAGCCTGTTAAAGAAGTCTCATCGTATGAAGGACTCTTTATACTTTGTTATTAAAGAGATAGATAAGCTTTTAACATCTGAGATAAAGGACAAAAACAAGTTCTCTTCAAGCTTAGGAGTTATAAATCACTTCCTATCAGATTTTTTCTGTAGTGCCCACTACTATAATTTAGATAAATTTAATGGAGGAATTAACCATATAAGATATGAACTAAAGCTACATAAAACCTTTAAGAAAATGGAAAAGGAAAAGCAACTGAATCTTCAAGAGCTAAACATTAATAGGTATATGAAGGATACCGTTCTTAATTCAATTTATTCTCTTGAGAATGAGTATAAGAAGCAAGAGCCCAGTATGGAAAATGATATTATTTTCGCTTTAAGGGTATCTACAGTAATAAGTGTTTATATATTAAATAATTCAGTGTCAACTAAGAGCATACTAGTAGCTGCATAGTGGTTTATTATAACATCATTAAAAAAGATAATATATCTAAGCAATATAGATAATTATCTTTATTTAATCAACTTATTATTTGTCCTTTAGCTTAGCATCATTAGCTGTTTTCTTTAAGGCTTGAACCTCTGATTGAAGACTCTTCATTGTTGTAGATAGTTCCTTTAAAGCACTATTAAATTCCTCTCTATCGGATTTTATTTCTTTTATTAAATCTTGTCTAAAATTATGCTCCATCTCCATATAGTCTTTTTGATGGCCAGTCATACTATCAAATAAGTTGCCCATACTCTCCTTGCCAGATTCCATCATATTAGTTGCAGTATTACCTGCCATCATGGCTCCTTGCATTCCTTTAACCGCAACAGTTCTTGCACCTTGTTTTAAAGAAGGTCCCAATAAATAGCTAAGGGCGGCTATACCCACTCCTAATATAAAATTTTGACTACCAAATGGCTTTAATAAATTCATTATGTTTCCTCCTATCATTTAAATATCAACATTTTAGTATTTCCTTTTATTATAGATTTGTTACTATACTTTTCACTCATTACTATAGATTCCTTTATAAAGTCATTTCCAAACTCCTTCCACATATCAACTATCTCATTAGTATCATTAGGATTATTTTCGAGATGCTTAAAGCATATCTCCATGTTTTCCTTTAACTGAGTGAGTGCTTCATTTATATTAGTTTTTACATTTTTCTTATCCAAAATTCATCACCCCTTAACTATAACTATATCCATTTTTTAGAGGCATTAGAGAATTAAAGTATACAAAGACTTTGCTAAATATAGCCAGTAACCAAGTGTATAATGGTAAAACACCGCTATAGGTAAAAAGTATACCTATTAAATAGCTCCAAAAGGATAGCAATTGATTTTGTAATACCTTTTCATTGGTATACTTAATAAAGTCTATGGAATCCCCTAACATATAAATATTGTTACCAAGAATAACAATATCAAAATTATTTAGCTTTTTATTAAAGTCCTCTTTAATAACAATGCTAATATGATAGCTATTACTTTTATCTACAATTGCTTCCATTAATTTCTCGTCGTTACTAATAATAGCTATGGTTTTCATATTATCTTTAATAATCTGTAGCTCTTTTAACAAATCTTCTAATATTGGATTATAATATTTAATCTCTATTCCTAAATCTGCTGCAAGCTTGTTTAATTTAGCACTATTAATGCTTGTAATAACTCGAATATCTATAACTCCTCTTTCTCTAATGCTTTCAATTATTGTAGGATTTATATATTGAGTATTACTAATAATAAATACGGCGGTATCAATAGCTTCAATGTTAAGGAGGCTATCAATATTATAAAGTAGAATGTTATGGCTTAGTCTGTTGTAGTAGGCTGCTTTATAGGGTAAACTAACACCTAGCTTAACGGGGTTTAGTATTGATAAAACCATAATAGTTAATAGCACCAGGGGACTATTAGTAACAGCCATAATTATTAAGGCCAGTAGTAAGCTAAGGCTCTCAATTTTATTAACAGCAGTTAAAATTGGTGTACTAATGCTTATTTTATTACAAGCTTCACAACCATAATCCATTGATGTGTATAAATTTTTCGATTGATTGTAAAGCTTTTTTTCAAAGTAACTACTTAAAAGTATATCTACTATATTACTCAAATATAATACAGTTAAAACTACAAGAGCTGTATAGGTTTGTCCCATTAGTATAGGTAATCCAATAACTCCAATACCTAACAAGCCTAATTTTAAGCTGTGGTTTTTTATAATAGCATCAGCATATTTTCTAATTAGTGGATATCCTAAAGCTAACAACAATATACTTTTTGCTAAGCCATTAGGTGTAAACATCGAAATAATTATTGGCTTAAGCAAAAGACCAGCGCAAACTCCGCCAAAAACAAAGGATTCAATAGTCCTAGTTATGCTTTCCGTCTTTAATGGTGGAAAGTCATTATTAAAGCCTGTTTCTTTTTTATGACTATATAAATCTTTATTTATTTGATGTATTAAGTTTAGGATCTCTATAGATTTAAGGTGTTTCTTATCATAAGTTATCAATATATTAGAGGTATATATATTTGGCTTTACAGTATAAATATGTTCACTATTAAGCTTTGAAACAAAAGCTTCTAACAAATTACTATTTTTATATAAGCCCTTAATATTTAATCTCATTCTACCTGGTATATGGGAAAGAACTTTAATATTCATTTTATATGCCCATAACCATACCAATAAGATTAGAGCTTAAGATAAAAATACCCCCTATTAAAAATATTTTTAGTATTAATGACATACTATTTACCTCCTTTATCAATAGTTTGCTCCATTGTTAAGTTTTGCTGTCTCTTCATGTTTTCATATTGAGCTTCAGCTATTATATCTTCAAACTCCTCCTTAATAGTGTGGGCTGTAGTCTTAGCTGCATCAACTGCATTAAACATTTGACTTGTAACCATAACAGCAGCCCTTCTAATAGGTTTATTTGTGACCTTCAATAGGCCAGATACACCAAAAAAAGTTGCTATTCCAAAGAAAATACCTATTGGTTCCAAATTATTCATCCTCCTGCAAAGTATTTTATTTAATTAAAGTATTAACAGTTACAATAAAATTATTCGTAAAAAAAAAACCTCAGTTGAGGTTTTAAATTTCTTTCTTATGCATTTTTTCTATATTCATGGGCTGATTGAAGATATATATGAATTTGCTCCTTAATTGCTTTTAATAATCTATATTTAATGTTTAATAAAATTCCCTTAATTCTATTTCCAACATCCTTATTATGCTTATCAAAAACCCTCTTACTATGAAAGCTAACATCTAAAACATCCATTACTATATCGGTAAAATCTATTTCATTATATATAACTTCTATTAACTGATTGCTGTAGAATCCTAATAAAGAGTTTTCTATAACATCACCTAAACACTTTTCACCTTTATCAGCTATAATATGGGAAAGCTTATACTGATTAACTAAAGATGAGTTAAAATTGCAATTTACTATTTTTTCATCCTTTATGGAAAGTGTAAAGGGAACATATCCGCTGTGGCTTTTAAACTCAATATTTAAGGTTTCAGATATTGAAGCTAACATATCATAAAAATCTTTATTCTTAGTTACTTGATTAACAATATCATCTTTAGTTATATTGTATAAACCCTTTTTTAAGCTAATCTTTTTTAGTAGTTTGTTTTCTATTTTTAAGAAGTACTGGTTAACTTCTTCATCTATAAAGCTAAAGGTGTTGTTAATGAAATGTGATTTAGTGACTATAGATAAGCTCCTCATTTTTTCTATCCTCTCTAATGTAAAATATAAAGTATATTAAAATTATAAAGGGTTTATATTAAATAAGAATGTATTTTATGTTAAGTTTATGCTAAATATATTTATATGTTTTAACCCAATGTTAAAAAAAAGTAAATTTAGTACCACTTATATCGAAGCTTGACGGCACTTGTCTTCCATTATGAAGTGGGAGTAATAGTAACGTTACTAAGATATAAAGCTTTCATCTATGTAGGAGTAGGAGGATTGTAAAGGCAATGGAGGAAATTAATTTTTATGTTTTGTCAAGTATTCCAGGGAGAATAAGGTTTAAAAGCAGTGAGTTATACCAAAACCCCAATATAGCCAGATGTATTTACAAAGGGTTGGCTGAGGTAAAGGATATTAACAGGGCAATTATTAATATCTATAGTAGTACTATATTAGTAATATTTAATGACAAGGCATTGAATGCTGAGGAAGTTTTCAATGTAGTTAAGGATATAATAAGGAGCTATCAAACCACCTTGACGTTAGAAGAGGAAACTAAAGCTTCTATATCAGTAACTAAAGATAGTGTAGTGCCACTAAAAAAAGCTATTGGTAATGAGGATAATATAATTGCCTTAAAAGCTAACTATAAAAAACCCTACAGAAAAAATACCTTAGACCATCATAGCTTTTATAAAATGTCCATTAATGAGATAAAGCTTCTTCTGAAATCAGATATTGATATGGGTTTACAGGAAGCAGAGGCTTTGAAGGTATTAGAATCCATAGGCTATAATGAATTTGAGGGAAAGAAAAAAATGTCAGTTATATCAATGTTCTTTCAGCAGTTTAATGATTATATAATGAAGCTATTATTGGCGGCCAGTGGAGCATCAATGTTCCTCGGGCAGGTGGCAGATGCTATTACAATAATTGCAATAGTTGTTGTTGAAGCAATACTAGGAGTATGGCAAAATTATAAGGCTGAAAGATCATTGGAGGCACTTGAGAAATACACTGCTCCAGTTTCAAAGGTAATTAGAGACGGTGAAACTAAAATTATACCATCAAGAAATTTAGTACCTGGAGATATTATTTGCTTTGAAGCAGGAGACATTGTTCCAGCAGATGCAAGACTAATTAATAGCTCCAACCTACAGCTTCATGAGGCCTCATTAACAGGAGAATCAGAAGCTATTGAAAAAACCTACAAAATTAATTATACAAAGGATGTACCCCTTGCAGATAGAAAGAATATGGTGTTTTTAGGAACAAGGGTTATAAAGGGTAACGGTAAGGCTATTGTGGTAAATACAGGTATGAATACAGAAATGGGTAAAATAGCTAAGCTTATTGATGAAACAGAGGAAGTACTAACTCCTCTACAAAAGGATCTGAACAGATTAGCTAAAGTAATAACATGGGGTTGTGTAGGTATTTCTATAGGGGTAATAATAAGTGGAGTTTTGGGAGGACAGCCCTTCCTTGAAATGCTTAGAACTGGAGTCAGCTTAGCAGTAGGTGCCATACCAGAGGGTCTATCCACTGTTTTAGCTATTTCTCTTGCCTTTGGAGTACAGAGAATGAGTAAAAAAGGGGCCATTGTAAAGAGGCTACCTAGTGTTGAAACCCTAAGCTGTGCCGATATAATCTGTACAGATAAAACTGGTACCTTAACAACAGGACAAATGACTGTTACAGAGGTATATACATTTAATAAAGAATACAAAATTGGTGGAGATGCTAATAAAGCTTATGGAGATTTCTATCATAAGGATAAAGCTATTGATGTTGAAGGGGATAAAACCCTAAAGCAGTTAATTACAGTTGCCTATCTATGTAATAATGCCCATTACAAAATAAAGGATAATGAAGAATTTCAAATGCTAGGGGACCCTACAGAAGTTGCTTTAAAGGTGTTAGCAGAAAAAGCAAAGCTTAAGATAGATCATATGAATTGCTACACAAGGGTAAAGGAGTTAGCCTTTGACTCGGAAATTAAAAAAATGACTGTAATTTGTAAGGATCATGAGGATAAATATACAGTAAACATTAAAGGGGCACCGGATGTAATATTAAATAAATGCAATAAGCTATTAGATGAAAAGGGAATAATTAGAGAAATTACATCTGATGATCTAAATGCCATTAATAGGTATATTGATAATATGGCAGAAAAATCCCTAAGGGTTATGGCTTTTGGCTTTAAGGAATTGTCTACAATACCAGATACAGAGGATGAGATTGAGGAGGATGTTGTGTTTTTAGGCTTAACAGGATTAATTGATCCACCTAGACCTAGAGTAGCCTCATCAATAAAGAAATGTCATAAAGCTGGTATTAAGGTTGTCATGATTACAGGAGATCATAAAAAGACTGCTTTAGCTATTGGCAAGCAAATAAACCTTTTAGATAAGGGTGGAACCATATTAACTGGATTAGAACTGGATCAGCTTTCAGATAAAGAACTTACAGACATAATCGATGATATAGTAATTTTTGCTCGAACATCGCCAAATCAAAAACTCAAGATAGTAAAGGCCCTAAAGAACAAGGGTCACATAGTTGCCATGACTGGTGATGGCATTAATGATGCACCGGCTATTAAAGAAGCTAATATTGGAATAGCAATGGGTAAAGCAGGAACAGATGTAACTAGAGAAGCTGCATCTATCATTTTAGTGGATGACAATTTTACAACTATTGTAAAGGCAATTGAAGAGGGACGAGGTATAAGTGGTAATGTTAAAAAGTTTATTAGGTATGTTCTTACAGGCAATATAGGAGCGGTATTTACTATATTAACAGCTTCTTTATTGCGAATGCCTACTCCATTAATAGCTAGTCAAATATTAATGATTAATTTAGTAACTGAAGGAATACCAGCACTTGCCTTAGGGCTAGATTCTCCAAGCTATAATATTATGGAGGAGCCACCAAGGGATGCAAAGAAAAGCATATTTGATAAACCCCTATTAAAGAAGATTATTTCAAGGGGGTTACTGATGGGATTAAGTGCATTGGGATTATTTACTGGAACCTATCTATTCACAGGTAATATTACTAGAGCCAGAACCTTAGCATATGCTGGTATAGTTGTTAATCAAATGCTACATGTGTTTGATTGCAGAGAAAAAACCATAACTGAGAATAAGTATTTGCTACCTGCTGTAGGAATTTCCACCTTGATACTTGTTGGAAGTATTTATATTCCTGCTATAGCTCATTTATTTGGAACATGCCCACTTTCAATAATAGATTGGATAGCACTATTATTTATGGCTACCTTTATTGGTAGATTAGACTATATTAAAGAAAAAGCTACGAGGCTTGTTACTAATAGAATGATGCCTATACCTGCATAAAGCCATCTGCTCTAAAGAATATTAAATTTCAATATAAAAATACTCCCTACTACAGTATGTATTATAACCTGTGGGTAGGGAGTTTTTTATTTGTTTAATTCTTATCTGAGTGAGGTTTTATCTAAGACTAATTTAGCTTCATTACCATGTATATTAGACATCAGCTTTTTATTACTTTTGGCTTCACTTATTAAATCTTGAATAATTGGTGTAATCATATAGCTTAATAAAGTTAAACCAAGACCCAGTAATAAGCCCTCTGCAGTGAAGGAGCTTAATAGTTTTTTCATGTTTTATCACCTCTTTGCTATTGTTTTATATTATAAGTTTTCTTTATATGGTTTTTGATGACACCCTTATGCTATTAAATATTGATAATATTGAGTTAAATGTATTGAGACTTTTGGCTTTAAATGGACCTACATATCCAAAAGCAGCCAAAATACCAAAAACATAATTATAGTTTTGACTAAAGTCAATATTTCGTTGAATTTTATAGTAGCTTTTTTCTGTTATTTCAATTAACCTTGCAACTAATAGTAAATCCTTCTCCATAAGCAGACAATCTGATTTTAGTATTGTATGCTGGCTAGCTCCATTGGCAAAGGAGATGCTTACATCCGCCTCCTCCATAGCAAGGGTATCATTAATACCATCACCAACCATTATTACAGTATTGTTTTTTCTTTTATCCTTGATATATTCAACCTTATCATTAAGAGATAAGCCTCCAATATAATTTTTCACACCAAGCGAGTTAGCTATATTCTCTGTATTCCTTTTTAGGTCTCCACTAATTATTGATATGTCATTAATACCTAAGCCTTTTATTTGCCTTATCAGCTGTGGAGAATTAACCTCCATATCTTCTATCAAAAGGATTTTAGCCCTTAGCTTATGGTCAACAGCAAAATATATAGGAATATAATAGTTTAGCTGCTTATCCTTTGATTTTTTTTCATTAACTAAAGAAAATTTCTCCTTCATCATAAGTCTGGCATTTCCCATGACAACTCTATGGCTCTTGTAATTGGAGATAATTCCCTTAGAGGGAATATAAATAGTATCATTATTGTATTCTAGCTTCTCCTTACCCTTAGTAAAGGCAGAGGCCACTGGATGATATATGTTGCCCTCACAGGAGGCTGCTATTTGAATAATATCCTCTTGGGTGTACTTGTCATCATAAATCTCTATCTTACCTATTCTTAAGTTACCATCTGTTAAGGTACCGGTTTTGTCAAACACAATACTGTTTGCATTAACAACATTTTCTATGGTATTGATATTCCTCAAAATAATTTTGTTTTTCATAAGTAGCTTTAAGTAGTTGGCTATACCTGCATTTAAAGCCACCTTTGAGGCTGAAGGAGTCATAAGCAATAATACTGACAAGGCTGCCAATGAACTACCTGTTATCATAAGACTTAACAAAGCTAAAGCAGAGGCAAAATATAGTGATTTTTCTTGATATCTCTTAACTCTTTTTCCGATATTTAAGCTATTCAAAATAAGGTCTGATTTTGGAGCTTTATCTGGTATCCTTTTAACCTTTACTTTAATATTACCAGAAACAACAACCATCCCATCATATACATTGGTGTTTTTCCTAACCCTCTTAATCTCTGGCTGACCAGAGTAATATAAGTGGTTTATCAATGCGTTTCCTTCCATAATAATACCATCAACTACAATAGTATCATTTTGATGAAAGGTAACTACATCCCCCTCCTCTAGGTACTGTATAGGTAATAGATACTGGTTCTCATTATGGTTATACCACACAAGGGAATTGTGAGTGCCTTTGTTTTCTATGAGAATTCTCATTATTTGAAGCCTAGAGTAGGATTGTAATGCATCGGTAAAGGCCTTTAAAAACAGAAGCATAGTACCTTTATTGCCTTCTCTTGACAAGGTAAGAGCAGTACCTGCCACCAACAAAAGCTTATCAGGATTTGTAGGGAAATACTTTCCTATCTTGTGATAGCTTGCTTTTAATTGTGGATAACCCTTAATTAGTGTAATTGCAGCAGCCACCTTTAACACAGGGAGGCTACTACCTATAAAGAACTTACCGAAGAAATACTGTTTTATTTTATATAGTAAATAAATGGACCCAAATATCAGCATTTTATTTTTGGCTATTTGTAGATTTCTTTCTTCCTTTAGGTAGTCCTTATAATCCTCACTAATATATTCTAGATATTTCCCATTAGAATCAGCTATACTACTAACCTTGCTTTTTAAGGTATTAACATCAATTATGCTGGGATTATACTTTAATGCTACTGTACCAATTATAGGGTTTACTTTAACACCTTCAACACCCTCTAGCTCTTTAAAGTACAGCTTAAAGCCTTGTGAAAGCTCGTTGTTCTTACGTATTATATCTAATTTTAATCTAACTCTTCCAGGAACAAAGCTTACTACCTCCATAACTTCACTCCTTTATTAATATACAAACATATTTTTTGGTGTCGATTTAAGTATTGCCCAGCCAATAAAAATAAATATCCAGCCCGGCATAATTGGCATAATTATGCCAACTACCCCTAATATAAGTAACAAAATACCACAAAGCTTTTTCATATAATACCTTCTTTCCTTAATGAATGTTATTGGTGGAGTTAAAACTCTATCTGAACTAAGTTTTCTTTATAATTTTACCAATCTATAAGAAAATATGCATAAAAGAATTAATTGTACTTAACTAACTTTTAATCTAGTTTTAATGATTAGTTATAACATATCTTATAGAATTAAGATGTAATTAGCTATATATTATTGCCACCAGTACTAATAGTTTTCTGCTTATATTAATTCTTAGGAGGGATTTTATGTTAAATGGTTTAAAACTTCGTGAGCTACGTAATGTTAAAGGATATACTACTCTTGATATTGCTAATTTAACACATATCTCAAAAAGCTATATAGAAGAATTAGAGAGGGGAACAAAGCATAACCCTGCCTTTAACAAGGTGGTTTCATTGGCTTCTGTACTAGGGGTTAAGGTAGATGAGTTAATATTAAGATCTTAAATATAAAGTATGCTTGAATAGGAGGTAGGGACTGAAGATGAATAGGCTAAATTTGTGTATTGACATTGATGGAACAGTTACTGGTGCTTATGACTGGATACCTAGAATAAATAATTATTTTAATGTAAGCCTTAAACCTAAAGATATAAAATATTACGAAATACATCGTGTACTAGGGGTGGATAGTAAGGAGTATGATATGTTTTATCATCAATATGGAGAAATTATCCATAAGGAGGCAAGCATAAGAACGGGTGCAAGAAAGGTCCTTCAAAAACTATATAAGCATAATAAAATTCACTTTGTTACAGCTAGGGAAGAAAAAATGAGGAATGTTACTGATGGGTGGTTTGAAAAAAACCAAATACCCTATCATACCCTATCATTACTAGGGAGTCATAATAAGGTTCAGAGGGCTAAGGATTTAGCCTGTGATATTTTTATTGAAGATCGTTATGAGAATGCTATACAGCTTTCAAATGCAGGCTTTGAAGTTTTACTGATAAACTGCTACTATAATCTGGGTTCATTGACAAAAGGAATTACACGGGTTACTAATTGGTCAGAAATTGAAGATTATATAAATAAACGTTGTAACAAACAGCTTGATAGCTACAAACTGGCTACATAAATAAGCTTTTTATTCCTACAACCTCCATAAATAACAAGTAGCCCTACTGCTTTATAGCAGTAGGGCTATTGCTGTCGGGGTATTTTGATAACTTCTTAGCTATATTTCTTATATTAACTAATTAACCCATTATTTACATATGTATAATAGGTCATTAACAAATAAAAGTTATGATTGACTTGGATAAATTGATAACTTATTTATTCAAAGAATAATTGCGCAATTATTCAATATAAAACAAGGAGGAATATAAGGGTGTTTAATTTAAAAAGAAGATTAGGCCTCATAGTATCTATCGCTTTAGTATTTGCTCTATGTGTTGGTTTCATGGGAGATTCAATGGCAACAAGTAGTAATCATGCAAATAATACATATCGTGGTAAAGCCCCAAAGTATGTGTTTTTGTTTATCGGTGATGGTATGAGCTTCCCGCAAATTACTTCTGCAGAAATGTACCTGGGACAAAAAAATGGCACAAAAGCTCTAACCTCTGAATATTTAAGCTTTAGTAAGTTTCCAGCTGCTGGTACAGCTTTAACCTATGATGCAGAGTCCTTTATTCCAGATTCAGCCTCTACAGCAACTGCCTTAGCTACTGGAGAAAAAACCCTAGGCGGAGTAATCAATATGGATGTTACAAAGCAAATTGAGTTCACACCTATTTCAAAGAAGCTAAAGGAACAAGGTAAAAAGATCGGTATTGTTTCAAGTGTTCCTATTACCCATGCTACTCCTGCCTGTTTCTATTCAAATGTACCAAGCAGACGTATGGCATATGAAATAGGATTACAATTGGCAGATAGTGACTTTGACTTTTATGCAGGTGGATCCTTTGATCAACCAACTGGTGCGGATAAAGACAAAGTGCATATTTTAGATGTAGTTAAAAGCAAGGGCTACAATGTTATTAATACAAAGGAAGAAATATTAGAGCTTAACTCAGAATCAGGTAAAACAGTTGCAATTAGTCCAGTACTAGACGGAAACGCAATGACCTACGAAATAGATAGAAAAGCAGATGAATTAGCTTTATCTGATTTTGTAAAAAAAGGCATTGAGGTATTAGATAACAAAGATGGTTTCTTTATGATGGTAGAGTCTGGAAAAATTGACTGGGCTGGTCATGCTAATGATGCTGCTGCTTCAATACATGATACAATTCAATTTTCTAAGGCAATAGATGAAGCAGTAGAGTTTTATAATAAGCATCCTAAGGATACCTTAATAATTGTTACAGGAGACCATGAATGTGGTGGAATGTCAATAGGTTTTGCAGGAACAGGCTATGAAACCTTCTTTAACAAAA
The DNA here is from genome assembly GCF_009017275.1 of Alkaliphilus pronyensis. Lineage (GTDB taxonomy): Bacteria > Bacillota > Clostridia > Peptostreptococcales > Natronincolaceae > Alkaliphilus_C > Alkaliphilus_C pronyensis. Next base: position 33,789 of record NZ_WBZC01000015.1, read on the forward strand.
TTGACAGAGTAACTATGTCTCAATCAAAATTCAATGGTATTGTTAAAGAATATAAGGAAAACACATCAAAGGACAAAGCAAAGCTATCAGATTTGTATGATGAAATTAAAAATGCCTATGGTTTAATAGCACCTACTGATGAGGATGCTAAAAAGGAAGAAAATAAAAGCATGGTATTGACTCAATATGAGATAAATAGATTAGAAGAAGCATTAAAGCAATCAATGAGGGATTCTGAAGATAGAATATATACAGATCAAGAAAAGGTAATGTACGGGTACTATGAGCCTCTATCTATTACATTAACCCACATATTAAATAACAAGGCTGGTATTGACTATACATCCTTCTCCCATACAGGGTTACCAGTTCCTGTATATGCTATTGGTGTAGGACATGAATTATTTAATGGTTATTATGATAATACTGATATCTACGAGAAGTTAGCAGCTATTACTAAGGTAAAATAGTTTAAATATTAAAGTCAAATATTTTTAGCTAAGATGGGGGAGGAAACTCTCCCTTTAAAGCTATTAGCTAAAAAAAGGCATAGAAGGGGTTGAATAGATGATGAAAAAAAAGCTACTAAATCCAGACCGAATATTTGTTATAGTGGTTACTCTGCTGGTGATCCTACTTTTTATGATACCCACAGGATTTAATGATAATGCCTATCCTAATAGTACAAGGGCTGAGGCCTTAGTTCTTGAAGTTGATAATAGTAATGTGTATAGTGCTGGAGGAACTGTTTTACAAGGAACTCAAGTATGCAGGGTTAAGATTTTACAGGGAACCTTTAAGGGTGAAGAATATGAGGCATTAAATAGATTTACAGGTAAGCTAGAGTTTGATAAGGTATTTACTGAAAATGACAGAGCATTGGTTGTAATAGACTTCTTAGATAATGAAGTTCAGCATGTCAATATAATTGATCATTATCGTATTAATTTAGAGCTTATATTATTCGGAGCCTTTGTAGTTCTATTAGTTACATTTGCAGGCTGGACGGGAATAAAGGCAATAATTTCATTTATATTAACAATACTAATGATATGGAAGGTATTAATTCCTTCGTTATTAAAGGGTTGGAACCCGATAATTGTCTCACTAGCCATTGTTGTAATTCTTACTATTTGTATTATCACCCTTGTGGGGGGAGTGAATAGAAAATCCTTAGCAGCAATTTTAGGCTCCTTTTCAGGTAGTTTATTAACCTGTGTTTTAGCTATAGTGTTTGGAAAATTGTTTAAAATTCATGGAGCGGTGCTACCCTTTTCTGAAAGCCTATTATATTCAGGTTATGCAAATTTAAATTTAACTGATATTTTTATAGCTGGAATATTTATAGCCTCAGCTGGAGCAGTTATGGACGTGGCTATGGATATATCTACATCTATCCACGAAATTGTATTAAACAACCCTAAAATAACTACAAAGGATGCTATAAAGTCAGGATTTCAAATTGGTAGAGCGGTTATAGGAACAATGACTACAACCCTTCTACTGGCCTACTCAGGCGGATATGTTGCTTTATTGATGGTATTTATGGCTCAAGGGACACCAGTTGTTAACATACTTAATTTAAGATATGTGTCAGCAGAAATACTACATACAATAGTGGGAAGCTTTGGGTTAGTAACCGTGGCCCCCTTTACAGCTATTTTAGCATCTTTTCTTTTAACTGAAACAAGCTATGTTACTAATATTGTAAAGGATTTAAATAATAATTCAAAGCTAGAGGGAGACTTAAAGCTAGAGCATTAATTTTAGCCTTAAAAAATAAATATATACAAAGAAGAACCATATTTAGTTAAAGGGCTTAATATGGTTTTTATATACTCAAAATAGCAGGAATTTTAAAAAAAATGGTGAAGTATTTCATTTATAATACATATTTTAGTGGAAGCCGATAGTATTCTATATTGCTTATATAAAAATACCAGTAGGCTAAAGGGGGATTAGAATATGCAAAAAAGACTTGAAGCCTATATAAAGGGTTTTGTAAAAGACTACCCTAATATAAAAGGAACTATAACAAAATGGGGAGAACCATTAATAACCTTCTGTGATGCTAATAATAGGGAGTTTGAAAAGTTAAAAAAGGTTGTAACCCCAGAGCATAGTATGCCAAGAGACTTTTTGCCTGATGCAAAAACAATAATAGCTTATTTTCTTCCCTTTGAAGAAGCTGTTATAAAAAGCAATATAAAAGGTATAGAAAGCTCTAAGGAATGGGGAGTAGCATACATAGAAACCAATAAACTAATTTACGATTTAAACTCATATATATTTAATATAATAAAGGAATTAGGATATGAGGCAACTATTATTCCTGCAACCCATAACTTTGACGAAAAAAAGCTTGTTAGTCAATGGTCCCATAGACATGTTGCTTATATAGCTGGCTTAGGAAAGTTTGGTTTGAATAATATGTTAATAACAGAAAAAGGATGCTGTGGTAGAGTAGGAAGCATAGTAACTAGCTTAAAAATTGAAACTACAGGCTTTCACAATGAAGAGTATTGCATTTATAAGGTAAATGGTGGCTGTAAAAAATGTGTAAAAGCCTGTGTCAACGGGTCACTACAAATTGATAGTTTCAATAGACATAAATGCTATGAAATGTGTCTTTATAATGACAATAACCTTGGCGATATAGGGGTTGCAGATGTTTGTGGAAAATGTACAGTTGGTATGCCCTGTTCAACAAAGATACCTACTAGGTAGCTAATAGGGATAAATCTCCAACCATTTCTAGCCCTGTATTGGCACCTTCTCCTTCGAAGATTATATTACCTTTATTATCTGATAGCTTAACATAAACCTTTGCAGTGATGCTCTCTAAAATATCTCGCTTCATAACGCCATTTTGTGGAGCCAGAAGAATACTGGAATTAGAAAAATAAGCTGTAATTTGAAGGCAGCCTTTGCCATCCTTTATAGTTGCCTCAAGCATATTGTTTGAGATATTAATACTCTTAACAATAGCGCCAGTATATGTGGCAAATCTATAGAAGCTATCACCTATTCTTAAGAAGGAAATGTGACCTATAAAATGTCTTTTTAACCACGGAATTTTTGCTATGGAAAACATTACAGAAACGTCTTTTTCTGCAAAGTGATTGGATTGAAGCCAGATATAAGCCTCTGGAAAGGAGGTCCCCCAATCCTTTTCTATATACCCATAGCCATTATCAAATGAAGTATTAATACCATTTATTAACAATGCTCCCTTTATATTATGATGTATATTTACAATTCCGTGATAGCATTCCATAAAGGGTATAAATGAAAAAGGACCCATAATACCTGGATTTAAAAAGGACTTAGGGAAGGGGACTATATTTGTGAAGCTTAACTCGCCTTCAATAGCACAATCAGAGGACTTTAAGCTTAACACAATTTTATTATTACTAAAATAGTTTTTATTAATAGAGATTTCAAAGGTATCCTTGGAGTAACTGAAATTATCAGTTGGGAAGGATATATAATAGGTTTTATTTTCCTTACCTAAAAATACCTGTATAAATCCATGGGATTTCTCGTTTTTAGACTCATAGGATATACCTGGAATTATAGCAAGAATATTATTAGTGTTTTCGTCGATCAGCTTAAAATACCAACCTTCAAAGTAATTTTTTTTCTTAAAACCGCCTTGAAAAATCTCTGGATTAAAAAGTTTTTTTAGTAAATACATTTTCATCTTCCTTTAGTTGTTAATATGTAATTATTAGTATACCATAAAACATAGCTTTATTTTCACCAAAGAATTATAGAATATGAGCTAATTATGCTTTATACATTCATAATAATTTATGTTAGAATTATAGTAACTATTATTTTAGAAGAAATTGGAGGAAAAGACATGGGTATTAAGGTATTAACAGATAGCACAAGTTATATAGATGAATTAACTAAACAGCAGCTGGATATAAGAATAATTCCTTTAAGGGTAGAGTTTCCAGATCAGACCTTTAAAGAAACAGAATTAAATAATGAAAGCTTTTATGAAATGATGGATAAAAAGGGTATACCAAAATCCTCTCAACCCTCTGTAGGAGATTTCTATTGTGAAATGGAAAAGGTTATAAAAGAGGGACATGAGCTAGTTTGTTTTTTTTTATCGTCGGATATGAGTGGTACATACTATACAGCCAATTTGGCAAAAGATATGGTTTTAGATAATTACCCCGATGCCAAAATTGAAGTAATTGATTCAAGATCAAATTGTATGCAGCTGGGATTTGTAGCAATAGAAGCAGCCAAAGCAGGAAAGGAAAATAAACCCTTAGAAGAGGTTGTTAAAATAGCTAAGGCCAATATTAAAAAAAGTAGATTCCTCTTTATTCCAGATAATTTAAAGTATTTAGAAAAGGGTGGAAGAATAGGACGTGCCAATGCTATTATAGGTAATCTTCTAAAAATTATTCCTATTTTAACTGTAGAAAATGGAGTAACTTCAATATTCAAGAAGGTTAGAACAAAGAAAAAAGCAGTAATAACTATTGTTGATCAGGTTATAAAGGATATAAAAAGCTATGGGCTTGGTAACATTGTAATTCATCACATAAACTGTAAAGATGAAGCCTTTGAGGTAGTTAAAGAGTTAAAGAAGTTTATTGACGTGAACATAAAAATACAGGATATAGGTCCCGTTATAGGACTACATGTAGGACCAGGAGCTATTGGTGTTGTCTATTATACTAAAGAGGACCTACGATAGATCTACGAGGGAAGAATAATTATCACATTTGTTTAATCCATAAAGTCTAATACCATATTGCTTACAATCTGAGTATTAGACTATATTATCTTTTGCAATGTATTTTTATGCTATTATAAAAATTGGTATTTACTTAAGAAAAGAGGAGCATAGATGGAAAAAAATCAACACAATTATGGAAACGATAGTCTATCAACCTTAGAGGAAAAGGATAAGGTAAGACTCAGACCAGGAGTAATTTTTGGAAGTGATGGTATTGAGGGATGCAGGCATACTCTTGTTGAAATTGTTGCAAATGCTAGGGATGAAGCACAAGAAGGCTTTGGAGATATAATAGAGGTCTTTAGATACAGGGATAAATCTATTGAAGTAAGAGATAAAGGAAGAGGGATACCTCTTGAATACAATGAAAAGGAACAAAAATATAATTGGGAAATAGTGTTTACTATCCTCTATGGAGGAGGCAAGTATAATAATAACACTGGCAGCAATTATCAATATAGTATTGGTCTTAATGGTCTGGGAACAGCTGCTACACAATTTGCTTCTGAATACATGGATGTAGAAGTTTATAGAGATGGATATAAATATCAGCTACATTTTGAAAAGGGAGATAATATTGGAGGGCTAATTAAAGAGAGGTGCAATTATCAAAATACAGGTACAATAATAAGATGGAAGCCAGATTTAGCAGTATTTAATGATATTGATATACCCTTAAGCTTTTTTCAAGAAACCCTTAAAAGACAAGCTATAGTGAATAAGGGAATAACATTTAAGCTTTATGATGAAGAATCAGATAGCTTTTATGAATATATATATGCAAATGGAATTATAGACTATGTTAAAGAGGCAGGTCAAGGGAAAAGCTTTACAGAGCCCCAGTATTTTGAAATTGAAACAAAGGGTAGAGATAGAGAGGATAAAGAAAAATACAAACTAAAAATTGAAGTTGCCTTTGCCTTTAATAATGAGCATACCCTTTTAGAATATTATCATAATTCTTCTTTTTTAGAGCATGGTGGTTCTCCAGAAAAAGCAGTTGATAGTGGGTTTTCATCGCAAATCCATAATTTTATTAAGGATAAGAACAAATATTCTAAGAATGAAAAAAGGGTTACCTTTACTGACATTAAGGATAGCCTAATATTAGTTACTAATACCTACTCAACAGTTACAAGCTATGAAAATCAAACAAAAAAAGCAATAACCAATAGATTTATTCAAGAGGCAATGACCTCCTTCTTAAAGGAGAAGCTTGAGGTGTACTTTGTTGAGAACTCAAATGACCTAGATAAGGTTATAGAGCAGGTTTTAGTTAATAAGAGAAGTAGAGAAAAGGCAGAGCTAACTAGAATAGATGTAAAGAAAAAGCTAAGTAAAGGTATAGACAGCTTTTCAAATAAGGTGAAAAAATTTGTAGATTGTAGAACTAAAGATGTCTCAAGAAGAGAGCTTTTTATAGTTGAGGGAGATTCAGCTTTAGGCTCAACAAAAATGGGTAGAGATGCTGAGTTTCAGGCAATTATTCCAGTTCGTGGTAAAATACTAAATTGTTTAAAGTCTGATTATGATAAGATATTTAAGAATGATATTATTGTCGATATTATAAAGGTTTTAGGCTGTGGAGTAGAGATTAAAAATAAACATAATGACTTAAGCTTTTTTAATATTGAAAAACTTAACTGGAACAAAGTAATCATATGTACAGATGCAGATGTGGATGGCTTTCAAATTAGAACCCTTATCTTAACAATGCTTTATGTACTAACACCTACATTAATCGATAAAGGCTATGTTTATATTGCTGAGTCACCTCTCTATGAGATCACCGATAGTAGGGATAATGTTTATTTCGCCTACTCAGATGGCGAAAAAAATAAAATACTTAAGAAGCTTAAGGGTAATTATAAAATTCAAAGATCTAAGGGTCTAGGGGAGAATGAACCTGAAATGATGTGGCATACCACAATGAACCCTGAAACAAGGAGATTAATACAGGTGACACCAGCAGAGGCTAAAGCAACCAAAGAAGCCTTTGAGTTGTTTCTTGGGGATAATCTTAATGGAAGAAAAGAACATATTTCTCAGCATGGATATAAATATATTGATGAATCTGACGTTGTTTAAAAATTATTAATCATATTTAGATAAAAGGAGTGGGTAGCAAAATATGCAGTCTAAAGTAACCCATTTAAATGTAGTAGAAACCTTAGAAAAAAACTATATGCCATATTCTATGAGTGTAATTATCTCCAGAGCATTACCTGAAATAGACGGTTTAAAGCCATCCCATCGCAAACTATTATATACAATGTTTAAAATGGGATTATTAAAGGGGAGTAGAACAAAGTCCGCAAATATTGTTGGACAGACAATGAAGCTTAACCCCCACGGGGATAGTGCCATATATGAGACTATGGTGCGTTTAACCCGTGGTAACGAAGCTCTTTTACATCCTCTGATTGACAGTAAGGGGAACTTTGGTAAAAACTACTCAAAAGAAATGGCCTATGCAGCACCACGTTATACTGAAGCTAAGTTAGAGGCCATATGCGAAGAGCTTTTTAAAGATATAAATAAAGACACTGTAGATTTTGTACCAAACTATGATAATACACTACAGGAGCCAAAACTATTGCCTACTACCTTCCCTAATGTGTTAGTTAATCCTAACATGGGTATAGCAGTAGGTATGGCCAGCTCTATATGTAGCTTTAATTTAATAGAGGTATGTAGGTCCACTATTGAATATCTAAAGGACCCAGATACTGATATTACACAATACTTAAAGGCTCCTGATTTTTCTTCGGGAGGACAAATCATAATAAACAAGGCTGAATTAAAGTCCATTTATTCTACTGGAAAGGGCAGTTTTTATTTAAGAGGTAAATATATTTACGATAAGAAAAATAATTGCATAGAAATATATGAAATACCATACACAACAACTACTGAAGCAATTATTGATAGGGTTGTTGAGCTGGTTAAGGGTGGAAAAATTAGAGAAATAAGCGATATAAGGGACGAAACAGATAAGGAAGGGCTAAAAATAACAATAGATTTAAAACGAAGTGCTGATGCAGAACAGCTAATGAATAGACTTTACAAGCTTACAACTCTTCAAGATGCCTTTAGCTGCAATTTCAACATATTAATTAAGGGTAATCCAAAGGTTTTGGGTGTTAAAGCTATCATCCATGAATGGACAGAATTTAGGATTGATTGCATAAAAAGGCAGTTGGCCTACGACATTCAGCAAAAAAGTCAAAGGCTGCATCTTTTAATGGGCTTAGAAAAGATATTATTAGATATAGATAAGGCAGTTAAAATAGTAAAGGACACTAAAAATGACAAAGAGGTTGTACCAAATCTAATGAAGGGCTTTGAAATAGATGAAGTACAGGGAGAGTTCATTGCTGAAATTAAATTAAGAAACTTTAATCAAGAGTATATATTAAATAAGACTAAGGATATAAAGAAACTTAATAAAGAGATTAAAAATCTAAATGGTATTTTAAAAAGTGAAGCTAAGGTTAAAGAGGTAATTATTAAGGAGCTACAGGATGTTTCCATTAAATATGGAAAAGATAGAAAAACAGAAATAATAGAGGAAAAGCAGGTTGAAGTAGTGACAGAAGAGCTCTTAATTGAAGACTATAATGTTAAGCTATTTTTGACAAATGAAAACTATTTAAAAAAGGTATCATTGGCCTCCTTGAGGGCCAGCAGTAATGGACACAAGCTTAAGGATAATGACTTCATTGTACAGGAGGTTGAAGCCAACAATAAATGTGACCTATTGCTTTTTTCCAATAAGCATGTGGTGTATAAGCTTAAATGCTATGAGTTGGAGGATAAAAAGACAAGCATTCTAGGAGACTATCTGAAAAACCTATTATCATTAGATGAAGAAGAAAAAATTATATACATGACTGCCACAAATGATTATTTAGGACATATGCTTTTCTTTTACAAGAATGGCAAGTGTGCAAAAATAACTATGGAAAGCTACCAAACTAAAACCAATAGAAAGCAATTAGCAAATGCTTATTCAAATGAATCGGAACTGGTTTACATTGAGCATTTAATAGAGGATAAGGAGCTAATTGCCATAAGCAGCATTAACAAAGTATTAATTTTTAATACAAGCCAAATTAACGATAAATCTACACGTAATTCAATGGGTATACAAGTCTTAAAATCTAAGAATGGCAGTACCCTATCAAGGATTAAGGGTTTAGAAGAGGTATTCTTTAAGGATTTAGAGTATTATAGGGGTAACATACCAGCAATAGGTACCTTCCTTAAGAAGGATGATTTTTTAGAAAGGCCCATAGAAAACCTAAGCTTCATTTAAATTTCAATATTGTATATTTATGAATTTTATGTAATGATTAAGCTTAACTATTTATTTTAATTTTTTATTTGATATAATAGTAATATAAGCCAAAAACACTGAAGCATCCAACATTGAGTAAGGGCTTACAGCTGTAATTTTAGACAAAGATATTTAAATAGTAGGATTAACTATTAAATATTTTAATGGCTTTGGGAGAAGAATATATAGAGGCAATTGTTTAAGCAAATTATTTATAAGGAGTTGAATAGCATGAAAAAGATTTTAGTAACTGGCTCATTGGGGCAAATTGGAACAGAGCTGGTAGTAAAAATGAGAGATATCTATGGTGCTGACAACATAATAGCATCAAACAGAAGCAGAAAAAGTGGACATGAATTAGTGGAATCTGGAATCTTTGAAGAGTTAGATGTAACTGATGATAAAAGATTTTTTGAAGTAGCTAAAAAGCATAATATTGATACCATTATTCATATGGCAGCCCTATTGTCAGCTACAGCAGAAAATAATCCTCTTATGGCGTGGAACATTAATATGGGAGGACTTATTAATGCCCTAGAGGTTGCAAGGGAGTTAAATTGTAAATTCTTTACTCCTAGTTCTATTGGTGCCTTTGGTCCCTCAACCCCAAAAGATAATACTCCGCAGGATACAATACAAAGACCAACCACAATGTATGGTGTTAATAAGGTATCTGGAGAGCTGTTATGTGATTATTATTTCCATAAGTTTGGAGTTGATACTAGAGGACTTCGTTTTCCAGGCTTAATATCATATGCCCAAGAACCAGGTGGAGGTACAACTGATTACGCAGTGTATATTTTCTATGAGGCTTTAAGAAATAAAAAATATACCAGCTACATAGGAGCAGGTACATATATGGATATGATGTATATGCCAGATGCAGTAAATTCAATAATTGACTTAATGGAGGCAGACCCAGCCAAGCTAAAGCATAGAAATGCATTTAATGTAACAGCTATGAGCTTCGATCCAGAAGAATTAGCTGCTGAAATAAAGAAGCATATACCAGAATTCACCATAGATTATAAGGTAGATCCTATGAGACAGGCAATAGCCAACAGCTGGCCAAATTCCATTGATCCTACAGCGGCAATAGAGGAATGGGGCTTTAATGCACAATATGACTTAGCAAAGATGACCGCAGATATGCTAAGCAAGCTAAAAGAAAAGGGTATTTAATAGATTAACTTAAAGGCCTAGCAATCTTCCTATCAAAATAGATAATAGGATTGCTAGGCTTTTTGATGTTAATAAAGAAGTATAAAGAGATTTACTCAATATGAAATAAAAGCTATAATTATATATAAGAAAACAAAGGGGGGTGGTACTTTGGATATAGATTTATATAATAAAATAAGCTTTAATCAATTAAAGGATATATTTCCATCTGCCTTATATATTATAAAAAATTCAAAGATAGTTGACTGCAATAGGGCTGCAGTAGAAATATTTGGCTATCAAGAAAAAAACGAAATTATTGGGCTAAAGCCATATGATCTCTCACCTGAAAAGCAATCTAATGGTGATGTTTCTAGTATTAAGGGAGAAGAAATAATTGCTAGAGCTTTGCATGAAGAACAAGACATGGAGTTTGTATGGACCCATAAGAAAAAAAATGGGGATGCATTTTTTGCTAGAATAATACTAAAAAATTATAATAACACTTTATATGCTGTAATAATAGATATTGATGAGGTTCAAAAACTTAAGAAGGAGCTAAAGCAAAGACAAGAAAACTATCAATTACTATTTGAAAATCATAAAAGTATGATGCTCCTTGTAAATCCTTCTACAGGCAAAATAATTGATGCTAACAAATCAGCAGTAGACTATTATGGGTATTCAAAAAATCAATTATTATCTATGAGGGTGCATGATATTAATGCTCTAGATGAAGAAGAAGTATCAAGAGAACTAAGCTTAGCTAAATTAGAAAAAAGAAATTATTTTCAGTTTACCCATCGTATTGCAAGCAACCAGTTAAAGGATGTAGAGGTCCATAGCTTTCCTGTTGAAATAGGAAATGAAAAATTATTGTTTTCCATAATACATGATGTATCAGATAAAACCCATCAAAAATTAATGTTTGATACTTTGTTTTTTGATTCACCCTATGCAGTAGCTATATTAGATAAAAATCAAAATATAATCAACGTAAATAGGAACTTTACAAATTTGTTTCAATATTGCTTAGAGGATGTAAAAGGAAAAGCAATAAATGATTTTGTATCAACAAAAACCATTAAGGCCCAGGTAGATAAAGACATTCAACTGGTATATAGAGGTGAAGTAGTTAGGAAAGAAGATAAAAGAAGAAAAAAAGACGGAACTCTAATAGATGTAGAGATTTTGTCATACCCAATAATTAATCATAATATTATAATTGGTGCATATATAATTTATTCAGATATATCAAAAAGAAAGTCAACTGAAAAGCAATTACATCTATATAGAAAAATACTTGAAAGCTTACCTGATGGAGTTATTATCACTGAGTTAGATGGTAAAATTAAGTGGATTAACAAGGCCTTTATGAAGAGTAGTGGCTACTCCTTTATTCAAGTAATAGAAAAAAAACCTAATCTCTTCAGCTCTGGACTTCATGATAAGGAATTTTATGAAAATATGTGGAGGGAAATAAAAGAAAAGGGTAGTTGGCAAGGGACAATCTATAATAAAAATAAGCGTGGTAGCGTAATTCAACAGGTACTTAATATAAATGGAATAGAAGACGAGAACAATAGGATTATTTATTATGTAGGTATATATAAAGCCTAATGATAGTAATTAATCCGTTAATAATAAGACTTTATGCTTACATTTAATTAAGGCATAAAACAAATTTACTTAATAGGTGAGGAGATAAAATGCAAATTGGATTCGACCATAAAAAATACTTAGAAGAGCAATCAAAATACATTTTAGAGAGAGTTAATAATTATGATAAGCTTTATTTAGAATTTGGTGGAAAGCTACTATTTGACTTACATGCAAAAAGAGTTCTGCCTGGCTTCGATGAAAATGCAAAAATAAAGCTGCTACATAGGTTAAAGGATAAAATAGAGGTTTTAATATGTGTTTATGCTGGGGATATTGAAAGAAATAAGATAAGAGGAGATTTTGGTATCACCTACGACATGGACGTTTTAAGGATGATTGATGATTTGAGGGCATTTGAGCTTGAGGTGAATAGTGTAGTAATTACAAGATATGACGGACAACCTGCCACCAATGTATTTATGAATAGACTTAAGCAAAGAGGAATAAAAGTGTACACCCATAGTAAAACAAAGGGCTATCCTACAGATATAGATACAATTGTAAGCGATGAAGGATATGGTCAAAACCCATATATTGAAACTACTAAACCAATAGTTGTGGTTACTGCTCCAGGACCAGGAAGCGGTAAGCTTTCAACCTGTTTAAATCAGCTTTATCATGAGCATAAGAAGGGAAAAGCAGCAGGGTATTCTAAGTTTGAAACCTTTCCAGTTTGGAATATACCATTAAAGCATCCCTTAAACATTGCATATGAAGCTGCTACTGCAGATTTAAAGGATGTAAACATGATAGATTCATTTCATTTAGATGCCTACGATAACATAGCAGTTAATTATAATCGGGATATAGAAACATTTCCAATTTTAAAGAGAATTATTGAAAAGATTACTGGAGAAGAATCTGTATATAAATCCCCTACAGATATGGGGGTTAATAGGGTTGGGTTTGGTATAATTAACGATGCAGTAATAAAAGAGGCCTCTAGGCAGGAAATAATAAGAAGACATTTTAAAATAGCCTGTGAATTTAAAAAGGGCTATGTAGATAGGGAGACATATGATAGGATAAAGCTAATAATGGAGGAACTAAACCTTAAGCAAGAAGATAGAAGGGTTGTTGTATACGCCAGAGATCGATCTGCAAAACTAAAGGAATTAACCAATGGAAACGAGGTTTGTCCAGCAGTAGCAATTGAGCTAGAGGATGGAACTATTCTAACCGGTAAAGGCTCAAAGGAGATGGAGGCTACAGCAGCTGTAATACTAAATGCTGTAAAGTATTTAGCAAAAATATCTGATGAGATACATCTTATTTCACCCCTAATACTGGAGCCAATTAGAAGCTTAAAGGCAAATACATTAGGTAGTAATAACACCGCCCTAAATTGTGAAGAGATTCTAATAGCCTTAAGCATATGTGCAGCTACAAACCCAATGGCTCAAGTTGCAATGGAGAAGCTTTCAATGCTAAAGGGATGTCAAGCCCACTCTACAACTATTTTGTTAAGCAATGATGAAGAAATATACAGAAGGCTGGGGATAGATATTACAAGTGAACCAGAATATCCTTCAGAAAGCCTATATTATAATATTTAATTAAAATAAAACCGTACTAAAAAGTACGGTTTTTTCTATCACATATCAAGGATTTAGCCATTTCTTCAGCAATTTCACTGCATAATTTAAATTCCTCTTCCTTAGGTGAGGATTGGGCTTCTACAGACCTACCAACTTGTGTCCATTTCATTTTTTCAGCAAACTTATTTAGGGTTGAAACGCCACCACCGCTCCAGGAGGCTGTTCCAAATATACCTAAATATCTATTTTTAAGCTGTGAGTTTTCAATTTTATGTAGCACATTTTCCATAGAAGGGAATAGGCCTGTATTATAGGCACAGCTACCAAGAACTAGTCCCTTGAATCTCCAAATATCACTAATGATATACGAAACATGTGTTTTTGAGGAGTCATATATACGAATATTTTTTATATCTCTTTCAGAAAGCTCCCTTGCAATATAATCCGCCATCTTTTGGGTATTTCCATACATTGATCCATATACAATTACAACACCTTCTTCGGTTTCAGCCCTAGACCATTTATCATAATAATCTATAATACAGGTGGGGTTGCTTCTCCAAACCGGACCATGAGTTGGGGCTATAACATTAATTGGTATATTTGCAGCATTTAATTTCTTTAATGCTTTTTGAACCATAGCTCCATATTTTCCTACTATGTTGGAGTAGTACCTCCTTATTTCATCAGTATAAAACTCTAAATTGACTTCATCATCAAATACTCCACCATCTAGGGTACCAAAACCACCAAAGGCATCACCAGAGAATAACACACCTCCAGTAACTTCATATGACATCATTGTTTCAGGCCAATGTACCATTGGAGTCATATAAAACTTAAGCTTTTTTTCTCCTAAGTCAAGAACATCTCCATCTTCTACCACTAAATAATTTGGCATTTTACCATAAAAGTTTTCTAAAAGCTCAAAGGTCTTTTTATTACCTACAATAGTAATATTAGGGTACTTTTCTTTAACTGCCTTTATAGAACCCGAATGATCTGGCTCCATATGATTAATTATTAAATAATCTACTGGCTTATCCTTTAAAAGGCTGGCTATTTTAGAGGTGAATGACTCCATTTTTGTGTTTTTAACAGTATCAATTAGCGCTACCTTTTCATCATTAATCAAATAAGAATTGTATGACACTCCCTTATCAAGGGGCCACAGATTCTCGAATAGATGTGTTTCTCTATCATTAACACCAATAAAATATAACTTATCCTGTACCTTTATTGTATCAATCATTTTCTAACCTCCTAATTAATTACTTTAAAAATAGTTTAACAATTATTTTAAAATATATCAATATTCTTAGGAATATCGTAGACTGATCAAAAAGTCTTAGTTTCGAGGCGCAAAAAATCCTAGCCATTGCAGCGTAAACATAAGAAGCTAGAAGTTGGAGGTTAGAAGCTTTAGAGAAATCATAAACTCTAATCTCTAGCCTCTTGCATCCTGCCTCTAAGTTTTTTAAGTGTGCTAGGATTTTGAAGTAACAAAAATATAGGGATTTTTCATTAGTCTAAAGCAGGTTATAATAACCTGCTTATAATGAGCTAGCTTTTTGCTTTTCGCAATCATTTAATATTACCTCTTCTATCAGCCCATCCTTCATTTTCAATATTTTCATAGAAAGATTTCCTACCCTATATTCTGCACCCTCCTCTATAGGTGTACAGGTTTCCTCTGAAAGATGACAAATTAATCCTCCGATGGTTTTTCCCTTATCCTCTGGTATATCCAGGTCCCCTTCAAAATTGAGGGCATGTATAGGAGAAGCGGCTGAGATTATTCTTCCAGCCTTAAATGAATATTTTGGAGACATTAAATACTTTCTAATAAAGAATACTATTGCTATAGCAGTTGTACCTATTAGCAAATCAAGGGGTGCTTCACTATATACCAGCATTTTACGGGCAATTGCGAAAAGCACAAGCTCTAAAATACTACTGGTTGAATGGGATAAAAGCATAAGAACAAGCTCGACGCCAATTACCAGTAATAATGCAAAACCAAGAAACTTTTTAAAGACTTCATAGGTGTATGCTGCATCAGTTTGATAAATTATTATTAAATACTTAACTATAGTTATTAGTCCAATTACTATGGCCAATAGGACACATAAGGCTAAAATAAGCTCTAGCCCCGATGCACATTTAACCAGCTTTTTCTTAGCACCATCTAAATACATACTAAAACCTTCCTTCTGTATATTGTCCACCATAAAACAGTATACTCCTCTATAAGAAACTTTGCAACTAGTTAAAATGCAGTTGAATTTAAATCTCCATTAATTAATAAGCATAATCTGTAATAACTGCTAATAAATATAAATAGCTTTTTAGTTTTGAGAATGATTATTAGGGTATAAAAAAGTTAAATTAGAGATAGGAGGAAGATATTAATGAAACTATTAGTATTGTTTTACTCCACCTACGGACATGTATACCAAATGGCTAAGGCTATAGCAGAGGGTGCAAAGGAAGTCCCAGGTGTTGAAGTAGAAATTAAGAGGGTTAAGGAAACTTTATCAGAAGATATTATAGAAAAAATGGGTGCGACAGAAGCACAAAAGTCCTTCGCCCATATACCTGTAGCAGATGTAAGGGATTTAGAAGATGCTGACGCTGTTATATTTGGAACACCAACACGATTTGGAAATATGGCGGCACAAATGAAGCAGTTTTTAGATGCAACAGGCTCTATTTGGAGTAAAGGTTCTTTAATTGGAAAGGTTGGTAGTGTATTTACCAGCACTGGAACCCAACATGGAGGACAGGAGTCTACTATACTAAACTTCCATACAACCCTATTACATCATGGTATGATATTAGTGGGTTTACCATATAGTTTTTCAGGTCAGTCTAAGATGGATGAAATAACAGGGGGCTCACCCTACGGTGCCTCAACAATGGCGGGAGGTAAAGGAGAAAGGCTACCAAGTGAAAATGAGTTGGAGAGTGGACGGTTTCAAGGTAGACATGTAGCTGAAATTGCATTAAAATTAAGTAAATAATATATATAAAAAAACCAATTGCTTTATGCAATTGGTTTTTTTCACATTAAATAATTGTAACAAATATGAATAAAAAGACACAAGGAATAGCAAGGTAGTTATTGAAATATTCAATATATAAAGAAAATTATTGATTTGATTTATGCAGGGGATAAAATTGAAAAAATATTTTAGTAGAAATCTTAAGTTAATATCTATATTAACTATACTGGCTTTGATGGTGGGATGTACTACAGCCCCAGCTTCACCAGAAGAAATGACCCAAAGCTTAAATAAAGAGTCTATAGATATTACGAACACAATAAGAATAATAGAGGAACTATCCTCAGAGGATTTTGACGGAAGACTAACGGGAACAAAGGGCAATGAACTGACAGTGGAGTATATAGAAAACTACTTCAAAAAAATTGGATTAGATAATCCTACAGGTATAGAAGGATATAGACAATCTTATGATCAAAAGGTATTGCTTAATGAAAGTAAGCCAATGATTGCAATTAAAGACGGAATGGGAAATATCACTAAGGAATTTGGCTTTCTTTCGGACTATAGAAAAATGGCTATTTTCGAGGATGTAAAAATCCAAGGTGAAGCAACAGCAGAAATGATTATAATTAATAATTTTGATGAGATTAATAACGATGATAAGGCCTTAGATGGAAAAATTCTACTTATTTCTAATAATGTAATTGCAGGGAATCCCACTGGTGGATATGATATACTTCAAAAAGTACTGGATTTAGAACAACAGGTAGAGGGAATAATTGTAAACCTAGATAATAGGTATGGTGAACATTACTTAGTAAGTACATCCTTAAGATACATAAATACTAAATTAGGAGAAGGCTTCAATAATAAAACAGGACCTATAATGGCTTATTTTCATGATGAAGCCTTTGAAGAGCTAACTCAAGCTGCCATGGATGGAAACACACTTCATATGAAGGTTGACTATAGCTACAAGGATGAAGTAGCCCATAATGTTATAGGTGTTATTCCTGGAAGTGATGAAGAAAGCCAAGAAACTTTAATAATAGCTGCTCATTTAGACCATGTTGGAAACAATCAAGATGGAACCTATAATCCAGGCGCTTTAGATAATGCATCGGGAACAGCGGCTATAATGGAGATAGCCAGAATGTTGAAGTCTGAAGAGCTTCAGCCTAAAAAAACCATCATCTTTATTGCCTTTAATGGAGAAGAGCAGTATTTATGTGGATCAACATATTATGTAAGGAACTCATTATATCCACTGGCAAATACAACAGTAATAAACCTAGATATGGTTGGCTCAAAAGAGGTCATTCCTTTAACTATAGGCGGTTCAAGTAATAACCTGAATAAAGACTTATATGACATAGCTACAGAGCTTGGAATTGATGCCCTTATATCACAGGATATAGCAAGTGATCAAAGACCATTTAATGACGTTGGCTTAGAGGCAACAACTCTAATTCATTTAGATACAAACAAAATACATACTAAATTTGATACTATTGAAAATGTTGATAAGGATAGATTGGCAAATATTATTAAACTGGTTTTAAGCTATATTGAAAAAACTGCTTATTAATCAACCTACCTATTCTAATTAATGTGCTTAACAGCCTTTTAACACTATTTTGTAAAAAATCACAGACTTTTTAAAATATCAAACGTAGAAGTAAATGTAACTAAATAATAGGAGGAAAATACTGTGAAAATCAAAAAAATTGTTGCCATCTTTTTAACTCTGTTAATAATAGTAGCTATTGTTGTTGGCTGTGGAAGTAAACAACAGGAGGAAGTTACCCTTCAGCTAACTCCAGTAGAAACATATAGCATAAAGGAAATGAGTATACAAAATACCCATAACAGCTACGGTAGCATAAAGCCATTAACAGAAGTATCTATTATTCCAAAATTGGCTGGTAAGGTAGAGAAGGTTTTAAAGAATGTAGGAGATAAAGTAAATAAGGATGAAATATTGCTTACTATAGAAAAAACCTCATATTATCAACAGCTAGAGCAGCTAGATGCCCAGCTACAGCAGCAACTAATACAGGCAGAGGCTGCTATGAAGCAGGCAGAAATTCAATATAGTATCTCAAAACAAGACTATGAAAACAATAAAGCCTTATATGAAGCTCAAGCTGTTTCACAACAAATGCTTGAATCATATAATAAAGCATTTAATTTAGCAGAGCTACAATATAAAAACGCTCAAGATAATTATTACCTGTTACAAAATAAAGTATTAGTTGGAATAGATGAAAATAACACTCAATTAATGGGAAACACTAAGTCTGTTTTAGAAACTCAAAAAGATGCGGTTTATCAAATGATCACTGACTCAGAGGTGAAATCACCTATTTCAGGAGTCGTAGCTATTAAAAATGCTGAGGTAGGAGAAATAGTTTCACAGCAAATACCTGCCTTTACTATTATTGATATTGATAAGGTTATAATTGAAACAAGTGTAACCGAAAAAATGATAAATAATATAGAAAAGGGTCAAGAAATAGTAGTAACTATAGAGGCATTAGATAGAATGCAGTTTAATGCTATAGTTGATACTATTAGCCCTGCTAAGTCAGGACAAGGAACAGGATATTCCATAAAAAAAGTAATTGACAACCAACATCATCAAATTAAGCCTGGTATGTTTGCAGAGGTATCATTTGTTATTGATAATAGGGATAATGCCTTACTAGTACCATTAGAGGCAGTTTTGACGGATGATGATGAAGGATTTGTTTTTATTTTAAAGGATGACAATACTGTCATAAAGCAGCCTGTAGCAACTGGCTATAAGAATGCTGAATATATTGAAATTACCAATGGTGTAAAGAAGGGTGATAAGGTAGTAGTAAAGGGTCAGCACTTTATTGTTGATGGGGAAAAGGTACAGCCCGTGGGGGGTGTCCAGTAATGAAAATTTCTGAAATAGCCATCAGTAGACCTGTAACAGTAACAATGATGGTGTTAATGATATTGGTCTTAGGAGTGGTTTCACTTACTGGTCTTAACCTAGACCTTTTTCCCGATGTAGGGTTACCAACTGCTGTGGTAATAACAAACTACGATGGTGTTGGTCCCCATGAAATAGAGAACATGATAACAAAGCCTCTTGAACAAGTTATGGGTACAGTTGATAACTTCAAGAAGGTTTCTTCTACATCTGCTAATGGTCAGTCAATGGTTATGGTTGAGTTTACTCAAGGTACTAATATGGACTATGCTGCTCTACAAATGAGAGAAAAGCTCGATATGGTAAAAGGTGCATGGCCAGAAGAAGTGGGTAATCCAATGATTTTTCAATATGATATGAGCATGCTTCCCATTATGCAAATAGGAATGTCATATGGAGATGATTTAGCTGGTCTAAAGCTTTTAGCAGAGGATAAAGTTAAAGAACGATTAGAGAGAATTAAAGGTGTGGCAACAGTAGACATTTATGGGGGACTTGAGGAAGAGATTAAAATTGATATAATACCCCATAAGCTAAAGGGCTATAGCTTATCATTAACCCAAATAGATCAAGCACTAAAGATGGAAAACCTTAACTTACCTGGAGGTAGTCTTCAAGAGGGAAAATACAAATATACTATAAGAACTACAGGTGAATTTTCTGTCTTAGAGGATATTAAAAGTTTGCCCATTACTACCCCTAAGGGTGTTATTAGGCTAAATGATGTTGCTGAAATTAAGCTAGGATATAAGGATGCATCTGTAAACACCTTAATGAATGGGGAGCCATGTGTTTTATTACAGATTAGAAAACAGTCAGGATTCAATACTGTAAAGGTTTCTAATAGCGTTAATGCAGAGCTAGATAAAATAATTGAAGAGTTAAATGAAGTAGAGTTTAAAACCATTTTTGATCAGGCAGACTTTGTTAAACAGTCCTTAGGAAGTGTTTCAAAAAATGCAGTTATTGGTGGTATACTTGCTATATTTGTACTTTTTATCTTTTTGAAAAATGTAAGAACTACACTTATAATAGGTATTGCAATACCTATTTCTATCATTACAACATTTATTCTAATCTTCTTTAGTGGAATAACCTTAAATATGATGTCACTTGGTGGGTTGGCTTTAGGAATAGGAATGCTGGTGGATAGTGGGATTGTTGTACTGGAAAGCATATACAGATATAGAGAGGAAGGCTATAGCCGTATAGAGGCAGCAAAGGCAGGTAGTAGCGAGGTTGCCATGGCTGTAACAGCTTCAACATTAACTACAGTAGCAGTTTTTTTACCTATTGCATTTATAAGAGATAATATTGCAATAGAAATGTTTAGAGAATTAGCATTAACAGTTGCCTTTTCACTGTTGGCCTCTTTGGTTATATCTTTAACCTTAGTACCTATGCTGGCATCAAAGATATTAAAGCTTGATACTAATGGTAATAAGAAAACACCAATAAAAAGGATTGGTAAGGGCTTTGATAAGCTAATTATTAAAATAGAGAGCATATATGAAAAGGGTTTAAAGTGGTCAATTAAGCGTAGAAAATCAGTAATAATAGGTACATTGATAATGCTTTTAGCAAGTATTATTCTTGCTGTAGTGTTTGTTGGTGCAGAATTTTTTCCAAAGACTGATGAAGGGATGTTTACTGTAACAATAGACCTACCAAAGGGATATGCATTAGAGGAGACTTCAAAGACAACAGCTGAAGCTGTAAAGAAGATACAGGATTTTAATGAGCTAGAGTATATTTTTGTTTTAGAGGGGGATGCTGGAAATCCAAGCACTGCAATAATTTATGCCTCATTTGGATCGAAAACCAGTAGAGATAAGGGCATAGATCAGCTATTAGATGAGGTTAGAAGTAAGCTGCAACCAATAGCAGGTGCAACAATAAGTGTTGAGAAAAATTCAATGATGTCAATGGGGGCAGGAGGAAAGCCAATCTCTATTAGTATTATGGGAGATGACTTAGATACACTACAGGATATTGCAGACCTTCTAGTTGAAGAGGTAAGACTTATACAAGGAACAAGGGAGGTTACTTCGTCTGTTGATGAAACTGTACCTGAGGCTCAGGTAATAATTAATAGAGAAAAGGCATCCCAATATGGAATTTCCACATATTCAGTTGCAACCACAGTACAGACTGCAATCATGGGTAAGAGGGTAACAAGCTACAAGCTAAATGGAGAAGAAATAGATGTTAGATTAAGATTAAAGGATAGCTGGAGAAGTAGTTTAAGTGATTTAGATTATATAACTATACCTTCCCCAATGGGAGAACATGTACCTCTATATGAGTTAGCAGAAATAACCTATGATCGGTCACCCTCCAGTATAAATAGAGTTGATCAGGTTAGACATGTAACGGTTACGGGGGATATAAGTGGAAGAGATGCCAGAAGTGTCTTTGTAGATATTCAGAAAAGGATTGATAATATAAACATTCCAAATGGGTATGAAGTAAAGCTGGGTGGAGAAAATGAAGATATGATTGATGCAGCAAAGGCATTTGCTCTTGCTTTGCTATTGGCTATACTGCTTGTATATATGATTATGGCTTCACAATTTGAGTCATTGCTACATCCATTCATTATTATGTTTACAGTGCCACTGGCCTTTATAGGAATATCTATTGCTCTAGTTTTATCAGGCAAAGCATTTAGTGTTCCTGCCTTCACAGGTGTAATAATGCTGGCAGGTATTGTAGTAAACAATGCCATTGTTTTAGTAGACTATATTAATGTTTTAAGAAAAAAGGGAATGGAAAGAACCGAAGCAATTTACAAGGCTGGACCAGTTAGATTAAGACCTATTTTAATGACTACCCTTACAACAGTACTGGGACTAATACCTCTAGCGTTGGGCATTGGGGAGGGGGCAGAGCTACAGGCCCCTATGGCAATAACAGTTATAGGAGGATTAGCTTTTTCTACATTATTAACCCTACTATTTATACCAGTGCTATATACATTATTTGATGATTTTAGCATTTTCATAAAGAAGAAGATTTTTAAAAGAAGTGAAACTATGAATAATGCCTAATAAAAAGCCAGCTGTAGAGCTGGCTTAAATTTAACATAGCTTAAACTAGGATTTTTACTGAGGCTCCTTTAAAGCTGTTTTCTTTTCAGGTAATAAAAACATAATGTATCTTATCAATACATAAAGAACCATAGCAACAGTCCAAATTTCTAGAAATCCAATAACATAGTCCAGTAGAGCTAGTTCTATATTTAGGCTACTTAAATAGCTTTTAGTCCCCTTCATGGCTACAGTACTAATGGCAAAAGGAAAAGTAAAGGCAGAGTAGCTGGGGTAAAATTTAATTGTCAATAGCTTAAACATATACATTATTGAAGCTGTAACCATTATAGCCCCCAATATGGCAAGAAAACCTACAATTATAGGGCTTTTTACTTGAAAGGAGCTTAAATACCCTGCTAAGCAAAGACTTGCAGGTGCAGCAAAAATAATTACTGTAGGAAGTGCAGCCTCGGGTATATCTTTAACTAAAAAAACTCTATATATAACTAATGGCAGCAAAGCTAAATACATTACAAAGCCAAACCAAAATATAGCCTGACCTAAACTAGCTAAACCATAAGCAGGTGCGGTAACACTACCTACAACAATTCCTACATATACAACAAAATAGCTAGGAAAAACCTTTTTAATATTGAAGTTTAACATATACTTTTTAGTAAGCAAAATAATTAGTACAGCATGCAGGGATAAGGCTATAGTCCAAATAAAACTAGCAAAAAAAGGTGAAAATCCTTTAATGTAGGTGGATAAAATCATAATTCCCATTGATAATGTAGGCATAACACTGGCTATTACTGGGTTTTGAAAGCCTTCTGCCAATGATCTAGGAAATAAAATCAATTTAGTTATTATAAGAATTAAAATAGCTCCAGATAATAAACCAAATATGTTCCTGTAAAGATTGCCATAGGGCAGTAGTAAATTACCTGTAGTAGCCAATGCCAGCATTAAACCAGCAATAGGTATAGGTATTTTTTTAATAAGTTCATACATTTGTATCACTCCTCAATAGCTTTAATATGATTAAACAATTCTAATAGAGAATATCATATTTATATGAAAGTTGATAATTGAATTTATCTATAATAGCTTTTTATAATATTGAATTTACTTATGGTAATGGAGCAGGGAAGATTAACTAACTGAGGATAAAAAAGGATATACAGAGTTTTTGTCGTATACTAGTTAGAGAAATATATATAATTAAGTAGGATTGGGGGTGAAATAAATGAGCTGTCTTTTAACTAGAGCCTGTTGTCCAAAATGCGGAGCAGACATAAACTTCAAAAAAACCACAAAAGGATTTTGTAATTGTAAGAAATGTGAATGGATTTGTAAGGGAGAATGTGAAAAAAGTAAAAGATAATAAAATGATTACCCCAGCAATAGGTTGGGGTAATATGTTAATATATATCTTATATTAGCTTTAAGTGTAAACAGATAACATTAATAGTATATGTTATTTAATATATGGTAATTAAGGAGTGAATCAAATGGAACCAATTTTAAGTGTAGAGGGTATATCTAAGAAGTTTGGTGGAACAAAGGTAGTTGATGATATATCCTTTCAGGTGGATAAGGGTGAAATAATGGGTATTTTAGGACCAAACGGAGCAGGAAAATCCACTACAATTAGAAGTATTATGGGGATAATTTATCCTGATTCAGGAAGTATAAAGTTCAATATTAAAAATACCAGTAAAATAGTACCTATAGAAAAAATAGGATATTTACCAGAGGAAAGGGGCTTATATAAAAACGTAAAGGTTATGGATGTTTTAATGTATCTTGTTGACTTAAAAAACTATCCAAAAACCAGAGCTAAAAAAAGAATGTATGAATATCTTGAGAAGTTTGATCTAAAGGGTAAAGAGAAGGCAAAAATTGAGGAACTATCCAAAGGTATGGCACAAAAAGTTCAATTTATGGCATCAATTCTTCATGAACCAGAGCTACTGATATTGGACGAACCCTTCTCTGGACTAGACCCTGTCAGCCAGGATGTTTTTAGAGAAGAAATAATAGAACTAGCTAAAGCAGGAACTTCAATTTTATTATCCTCCCATCAGATGAACCTAGTTGAGGCATTATGTAATCGTATTTTTTTAATTAATAAGGGTAAAAAGGTTATTTATGGTGGCTTAAATGAAATAAAGGAGTCTTATGCTAATTTTAAATGCACCATAAATGGAGTATTTAATGGCTTAGACTTACTAGCTCTCCCATATGTTGATAAGGTGGAGGGTGATGAGTCTAAAAAAATCATATATTTCAAACCTAATGCTTCAATTAATACCTTTATAAATGAAATATCTCAAAATATAGAAGTAAATGAGCTTCATATAGATAGAATTTCTCTTCATGACATTTTTGTAGGAATTGCTAAGGGAGGTATATCAAATGAGTAATACCATGAAGGTGGCTTTTTGGGAAGTGAAGAAAAATGTAACTAATAAATCCTTCCTTATATCAATACTGCTAACACCAATAATAATGGTTATTTTTGGTGGATTACCTAGCCTGCTAAGTATGCTGGAATATAATCAGACCCATACTCTTTATGTAAAAGATGAAATAGGTATTTACCAAGAGCTGGGACAATATTTAAATCAGGAGGAGATAAAAACTGTTGAATATAATGGTACATTAGAGGAATTAAAATCAGAAGGGGATCATAAAAGGACTAGCTTTATATTATTAGATGAGGAAATAATGGAGCAACAGCAGATAAATATCCATGCCCTTGATGATTCTAGACCACCTACAAACTCCATAAGAAATGCCTTAAATAGAATTGTTCAAAACAGAAAGATGGAGGCTTTGGGACTTAGTAGTGAAGAAATTAAAGAGGTGGATACTAATATTTTAGTTAATATCATAACAGTTAAAGGGGAGGAAGAAGATTTTGTCAGAAAAATAATACCTGCCATTTTTGCCGCTATGATTTATTTTACCATTTTCTTCTCTGGAGCAATGACCTTTCAAAGCTCCACCCAAGAAAAGAAGGATAAAATGGTTGAAATACTACTATCCTCAGTAAAGCCAGTGGATTTAATGCAGGGGAAGATTATTGGCTGCTTTATTTTGGGAATGATACAAGTATTTGTATGGCTAATATTAGGTATACCAATAGCATATTTTATACTTAATATTCCTGTAATTCAGTTACTTGCAATTAAAGAGCTTCCCTTAATGCTTTTTTATGCATTAGCTGGGTACCTTCTATACTCCTCAATATTTGTTAGTCTTGGAGCAACAATAGAAGATGTACAATCACAGGGAAATTTCCAAGGAATGATATTCTTATTACCTATGCTACCAATTTTCTTTTTTGGACCTATAATTGCGAATCCCCATGGTGTAGTAGCTAAGATTGGAAGCTATTTTCCATTTTCAACGCCAGGAGTAATGCTCTTAAGGTTATCCCTAGCCAATAGTGTTCCTGTATTTGACATTATAATAAGTATTATAATAATAGTTGTAACAACATTTTTTGTTATGAAGCTTGCAGGAAAACTCTTTAAAACAGCAATATTAATGTATGGAAAGAATGCTACACCTCAAGAAATATTAAAGTGGTTAAAATACTAATTAAAAGATCGGAGTTTTAAAACTCCGATTCTTTATTGACTAGCTACTTAAAAAGCCCTTTTAAATAACCATAGCCTTCTTCTTCTAATTTTGACAAAGGAATAAACTTAAGTGCAGCACTGTTTATACAATATCTTACTCCTGTAGGCTTAGGTCCATCCTGAAACACATGACCTAAATGGGAATCAGCATCCTTACTTCTTACCTCAGTTCTAACCATACCATGGCTTAAATCCTTGTGCTGTTTTATCTGCTCATCATCTATGGGTTTTGTAAAGCTAGGCCAGCCACAGCCAGAATCATATTTATCTAATGAGGTAAAAAGAGGTTCTCCAGATACAATATCTACATATATGCCTTCTTCCTTATGGTTCCAATATTCATTACTAAATGGAGCTTCCGTTCCATTTTCTTGAGTTACCTTAAATTGTAAAGGAGTTAGTTCCTTTAATCTTTTATCCTTATCTAACTTAACCTTTTTATCCATGTAAAATCCTCCTCTTAATTTTACTAATAATATACCCATTAATATCGTAAAACTACTACAAAACTACAATAAAAAGGATGTGGTTAATCCACATCCTTTTATATAATAAGTTTTATTTATTTACCTACTGATAGAAGGCATGACCACCAATAGTAGTTACATAGCTCTTATTTCTAACAATCCAAGATCCTGAAGCCTTTGATGGATTAAAGAAATAAGTTGAGTTTCCAACAGGTCTTGAATAGTTTAAAGATTCTTTAGCTGCAGCAACACATTCACTACAGGGAGTGTTATAGATGGAACCATCAGCCACAGGGCTAAACTGTGGTATATTTTTGTAGTACTCAAAGATAACATTGTAAATAGTATTTGGAAAAGCCTTTGAATTAACTCTATTTAATACTACATTCCCTACCGCCACTTTTCCTATATAGCTCTCTCCAGCAGCCTCAGCATGAATAATCCTTGCTAACCAATATACGTCACCAGAATTAACAGTTGTATTGGATTTTCTACTAGGATTTACTGCTGAGCCACCATATAAAGAAGCTTTTGTTTGTGGACCAGCAATCCCATCAATTATTAAGCCTCTATCTATCTGATAATTAATTACTGCCCTCTCTGTTATCTTTCCATAGATACCGTCAACAGTATATCTATAATAGCCCAGACTTTGCAGTGCCTGCTGAAGCCTTACAACTTCGTTACCTCTACTGCCAAAGCTTAGCAAGCTATGTGACTCACCTGCAAAAACAGCCACCACCTGTAAAGCTATTAATAAAACAACTAAAGCTAACGATACTATTACCTTACCACTTACCTTCATTCTATACACTCCTTCCTTTTAATTCCTAAGTTAGGGTGACATATTAAGTATTATACAGCAGGTCACACATTATGTAAACCAAAACCACCAATATACCATTAAATACATATATTATTGGGTATAGTATATAATTAGTATGAAAATGTTGACACATACCTAAGGGGGGTATATAATATATACCCAAGGGGGGTATATTAAAAGGAGATGATATAAATGGATAATATAAATAAAAAATCAGTAACCTTCAAAATAGAGGGAATGTCCTGTAGTAGCTGTGGTGCTATAATTGAAAGAAAGCTAAGTGCTACACAGGGGATTATTAGCTGTCATATAAATATAGCTACTGAAAAAGGAAGGGTAGACTATGATGCTAAGCTTACTAATGAAAAAGCTATTATAAAGGTTGTTGAGGATGCTGGCTATAGTGTGGTACTGGAGAAGGATAATAAAACAGAAAAGGCCACCTTAAAGATTAATGGGATGACCTGTACAGCTTGCTCAAGCAGGGTGGAAAAAGCCTTAAATAAAATGGATGGAATTATAAAGGCAGGTGTAAGCTTTGCTAATGAAAAAGCAACAATAGAGTATGATCCCCAGTTAATAAGATTAAGCCAAATAAAAAGTAAAATTAGTAGCTTAGGATATGAATTGATGTTGGAGGAGGAAGTATCTGAGGCTACAGATGATGATGAGTTAAAAATACAAAGGGCTAAAAAAACAATGATAATATCAGGGTTACTTACAGCTGCAATTATGGCACTTATGGTGATACACATGTTTATATCACCAATACCAGGTTATTTAACTATTGTGGCAATATTAGGCCTTCCAATTATCTTTGGAACAGGATTAAAGGTACACAAAGCCAGTTTTAAGGCATTAAAAAATAAAAGCCCTAATATGGATGTACTGGTTAGCTTAGGATCTTTACCTCCCTATTTAATAGGCTTAATGGGCTTCTTTTTTCCCATACAAACCTTTATTGAAATGGCAACAACTATTATGTCCTTCCATTTAATAGGTAAATACCTTGAGGTAAGGGCTAAGGGTAGAGCTTCACAAGCAATAAGAAAGCTAATTCAAATGGGTGCCAAAACAGCCAAAATACTAGTTAAAGGTGATGAGCTGGAGGTGCCGGTTAAGGAATTACAGGTGGGGGACATAATGATAGTACGACCTGGTGAAAAAATCCCAACCGATGGAGTTGTTATTGATGGCAGTAGTCTAGTTGATGAATCTATGGCTACAGGAGAATCTATGGCAGTCAAAAGAAATGTAGGACATGAAGTGATAGGTGCTACAATAAATAAGCAAGGACTTCTAAAGGTTAAGGTTACAAAAGTTGGTAAGGACACCTTTCTAGCTCAAGTAATTAAGATGGTTGAAGAATGTCAAGGCTCTAAGGTTCCAATACAAGAGTTCGCAGATAGAGTCACTGGCTATTTTGTACCTGTGATTTTACTTTTAACAGTGGGAACATTTATTTCATTTAATATTTTTCCAGAGTTTCATATGGGAATAATAGGTTGGGGTGCAAAATATCTACCGTGGGTGAATCCAGACCTTTCACCACTAACCCTGTCATTCATTAC
The DNA here is from genome assembly GCF_009017275.1 of Alkaliphilus pronyensis. Classification (GTDB taxonomy): domain Bacteria; phylum Bacillota; class Clostridia; order Peptostreptococcales; family Natronincolaceae; genus Alkaliphilus_C; species Alkaliphilus_C pronyensis. The sequence goes on from NZ_WBZC01000015.1 coordinate 62,776, forward strand.
AGCCACTGCTGTTTTAGTGATTTCCTGCCCCTGTGCCCTTGGATTAGGTACTCCAACAGCACTAATGGTTGGTAGTGGAATAGGTGCCGAAAAAGGAATATTGATAAGAAATGGTGAAGCAATACAAACCCTTAAGGATGTTAAGGCAATAGCCTTCGATAAAACGGGCACTATTACAAAGGGAAAGCCAGAGGTAACTGATATTGTATTGGTTGGCGAAGTGAAACAGCAGGAATTATTGTATTATGCAGGAACTATTGAAAAAGCTTCTGAACATCCCCTTGCCTTTGCTATTGTTGAAAGGGCCAAAACTGAAAACATAGATTTAGGTGATGTAAAGGATTTTAATGCTGAGTTTGGTAAAGGGGTAACGGGTGTCGTTGAGGGTAATAAAATAATAATTGGTAATAGAAAACTAATGGAGGATAATCTTGTAGATTATATGGGCTATGAAGATCAGCTAATCTCTTTAGAAGAGGAGGCTAAAACAGCCATGCTTATTTCTAAAGGAAAGCAGCTACTAGGAATTATTGCAGTTGCTGACCCAATTAAGGAGGATTCTACTAATGCAATAGCCCAGCTTGAAAAAATGGGAATAAAAACAGCTATGATTACAGGTGATAACAAAAGAACAGCGGAGGCTATCGGTAAAAAAGTAGGTATAAGCCATGTAATTCCTGAGGTTTTACCAGATGGAAAAGTAGCTGAAATAGTAAAGCTTCAAGGAACATTTGGGTTAGTGGCAATGGTAGGTGATGGTATAAATGATGCTCCTGCTTTAAAACAAGCTAATGTTGGTATTGCAATAGGTACTGGTACCGATATCGCTATAGAAGCTGCAGATGTTACTCTAGTAAGGGGTGAATTAAGGGGAATAATATCAGCTATAAAGCTATCAGCTGCAACATTTAGAAAAATAAAAGAGAACTATTTTTGGGGATGGTTCTACAATGCTATAGCCATACCTGTTGCAATGGTTGGTTTGCTTCATCCTATGATAGGTGCTGCAGCAATGGCCATCAGCTCCTTAAATGTGGTTTATAATTCACTCAGACTAAAAAAGATTGATATATAGGAAGAATAAAAAAAAGCTTAGACTTAAATTACTTAAGTCTAAGCTTTTTTTAAACAGACCGGTTAATCTTTTCAGCAGCTTCGTCATCATTTAATATTGTTTCAGCTATGAAGGCTGCAACTTCGCCAGTTATTTTTACACAATGCTTTTTTCTTTCAGGGCTTGCAAATTCGTAATCCTTAACTATAACCCTACAACAGGTGCTTTTATACTTATTTTTAATATGGTCGTGGAGAGCAGCAGATGCAGGAAACATTTTATCATTCATAGGTTCCCCGTGGCTTCTGCCATATACCATTCCTAACGCCATAGAACCACCACTAACAGCACCACAAAGACATCCAGACTTTCCTAATCCTATAGGAAATGCAGAGGATAATTTAGTTATCTCCTTAGGAAGAGGCCATCCTAATAGCTCATTAATAGTATGGATAACTGCTTCTGAGCAGAAAAATTTTCCTCTTTCAAAATATTCCTCAGCTGTATTTCTAACCTTTTCAATGATTTCTTTATTACACATTTTAATCACTCCTATCTCTTTGTCACCCTTTTATATTATTATATAGATAATTAAAGAACAAATAGAATTTATCAATAATAACTATGTTTTCTATAGAAGGTTTTATTAAGCACCATAAAACCTTAGTTAGAAGGATATGACAGTATATTGAAACAATATTAATGTAAACTATATGTAGTCTCTATAATTAACTTACATAATGCTACAGCTATAATAAAAACTATAGAGGACATTTAAACCCATTAGACACATATTGGAAAATAATATATCATTATTAATATAGGTCTACGGTTGTAGGCTTTTTTATTTAACAAATATAAAGGAGGAGAAGTACAATTATTTCTGAAGAAGGAAGTACAGATTTTATCAAGAAAAAAAGAGAAGTGTTAAAAAGGGTAGAGGGTGAAGGAATCGAGTTCATTAGGTTACAATTTATTGATGTGTTTGGTGTTTTAAAAAGTGTAAATGTAACAACTGATGAACTAGAGGATGCACTTGATGGTAATTTAATGTTTGACGGATCTTCTATAGATGGTCTTGCTAGAATTAATGAATCAGATCAATGCTTGGTTCCCGATCTTGATACATTGCAAATTATGCCTTGGAGGCCAAAGGATAGAGGAGTAGCGCGAATGATATGCGATGTCTACTCACCTGATGGAACTCCATTTGTAGGATGTTCAAGATATATATTGAAAAGGACACTAAAGGAAGCAGAAGAAATGGGTTTAGAATTAAATATGGGACCAGAGGGGGAATTTTTCCTATTCCACACAGATGAAAAGGGAAATCCAACTTTTAATATACACGACAAGGCTGGATATTTTGATCTTGCACCTATGGATAATGGGGAGGATGCAAGAAGGGACATAGTATTAACCATGAAGGAAATGGGATTTAGCATAGAAGCCTCACACCACGAAGTAGCACCAGGTCAGCATGAAATAGACTTTAAATACGATGAAGCACTAAGAACAGCAGATAAATGGGTTACCTTTAGAGATGTAGTTAAAAATATTGCCAGTAACCACAAGCTATACGCAACCTTTATGCCAAAGCCCTTTGCTGGGGAGAATGGCTCTGCAATGCACTGCAATCAGTCGTTGTTTAAGAATGGTGTTAATACCTTTTATGATAAAAATGGTGAATGTCAATTAAGTGAGACTGCACTCTATTATGTAGGTGGACTATTGAAGCATGCAAAGGGTATGACAGCATTGGTAAATCCTATAGTGAATAGCTATAAACGTTTAAAACCTGGGTATGAGGCACCAATTCATATAGCATGGTCTAATTCAAATAGAAGTACACTTATAAGAATTCCATGTAGAAGAGGGAAAGCAACAAGGGTAGAGTATAGGAGTCCAGATCCAGTTGCAAATCCATATTTAACATTTGCTGTTATGTTGAAGGCTGGACTAGATGGTATAAAAAACAAAATTGCACCACCACCCTCTGTAGAGGAGGATGTGTACAACTTAACTGCTAAACAACGGGCAGCTTTAGATTTAGAATATTTGCCTAGGGATTTATACTCAGCACTTAAGGAAATGGAAAAAGATCCATTAATTAAGGAAACTATTGGTAGTCATTGCTATAGTAAGTTTTTAGAAGCAAAATACAAGGAATGGCACCAATACTCAGAGCAGGTACATCAATGGGAGTTAAAGAATTATTTAAGAAAGTATTAAAAATATTAAAGGATAATAGCTTTAGGCTGTTGAAAAAGCCAACAGTCTTTAGCTATTTTGCTTTTTTGAAATAATTTTGACAAAATTATTGAATAAATTACCAATTATGATATAATACATACAAGGTTATATCTAATTTATTACAAAACTGGGGGAAGTAGATATGGTATACAAGTTTGATATAAAGCAAAAGGTTATAACAACAGCTTTTTTATTATTCTTTTTAATTAAATCTATTTATTCAATTTTTATAACTACTAAAATAACAATAAGTGGTTTTTATATAGGGATATTAACCTGTATTTTGATTAGGTTTATATATATTTTTTTCTATAAAATTACTCTACTAGATAAAAAAATGATTCTAAATGGATTAGTAAAGAAGGAAATTGCTTTTAAAAGTATAAAAAAAATAGTTATTAACAAGAAAAGTGTAAATATTGAAACATTACAGGATGAAAACATTATCCTTTATAAGGGCAATATAGGTAAATTTGATGAGTTCGCTTCTAATTTATCAATAAAGATAAATAATATAATTTAAGGCACGAGAGCTATCGTGTTTTTTTTTGTGTTGATAAATAATAGATGGTAGTATATAAGGAGCAATTAAAATTTAAAATTTGTAAAAAAGCTTAATTGGAAAGAATATAGGTTAAAAGAAAGAGAATTATGTGTAGCTTTAAATACTTTTATTTTTACGATTAGGAGGAAAACTAATGAAGGATATAGCTGGTGACGGCTGTGATATTTTAGTGCCATTTAATGAAAGAAAGCCATTAAAGGAAATTGAGAGATCAATAATAACTAAGTACCGAAAGGATATATGGGCTAAGTTTATTAAAGCTATAAAGGAGTTTCAGCTTATAAATGATGGTGATAGAATTGCAGTTGCAATTTCTGGTGGTAAAGATAGTATGTTAATGGCAAAGCTATTTCAAGAGCTAAAGCTACATGGACACGACAATTTCAGTCTACAGTTTATTGTAGCAGACCCAGGTTACCATGAAAATATTAAAGGGCTAATGGTAGATAACTGTAAATATTTGAATATTCCTATTAAAGTTTTTGACTCAGGTATTTTTAGAATAATCAGTGAGGTATCAAAGGATTATCCTTGCTATATGTGTGCAAAAATCCGTAGGGGGGCTCTTTATAATAAGGCTCAAGAGCTGGGTTGTAATAAGCTGGCTCTAGGACATCATTTTAATGATGTAATTGAGACTACCCTACTAAATATATTATATACTGGAAATATTAGTACAATGCTACCAAAGCTAAAGTCCTCTAATTTCGATGGGATGGAAATAATTAGACCATTATATTTTATTGAGGAAAAGGCTATAGAGGATTTCACCCAATACAATGGGATTTGGCCCCTTAACTGTGCATGTATGGTGGCTGCAAAAAAAATAGGAAGTAAACGTAATGAGGTTAAAAAGCTTATTGAGCAATTAAAGCTAACCTTTGATTCAGTTGACAAATCAATATTTAAAGCCACTTCTAATGTTAACATGGATTGTATTTTAGGATGGCAAAAGAGTGGCATTAAATATTCATTTTTAGATTTTTATGATGAAAAAAGTAATGATGATTAGAATTATTATATAAAAACATTAAGCAATCCAGCTAAATACAAAACATATGTTGTAAGCAATATACCTCCTATAACTTTATTGAGCTTTTTAAATATAGTACCAAAGACAGTTAATGTAGCTATCATTAATATAGCCACTGGTAAATCATAGTACAAGGTTTGAGGTATATAGTAATTTATATTGCCACCTATTTTAGCCAGCTGATTACTTATTTCTAATCCTACAGAAGAGAACTGTGTTGAAACACCTACCACCAATAACATGTTTAATATATTGGCGCCAATTATATTACCTACAGCAATACCATATTCTTTTTTTATAATTGAGCTAACTGCTGTAACCAACTCAGGTAATGATGTACCTAATGCCACTAGGGTTAAGCTAATAACCTGTTGAGAGGCACCTAGCATAGTTGCTAGCTTAACCCCATTATTAACTAATAGTCTAGCTCCAAGAACTATAAAGGCAGTTCCCAGAATAAAGCGAACAAGATTATGCTTTAGGAGCTTTTTTGAAGCCTTTAAATCATCTAGCTGTTGGTTAACAGCCTTGTTTCCTTTACGAATTTCAATGATGTTTACAATAAAATATACTACACATAGCACCAGCAGTATTATTCCTTCAAGCTTACTTACAACTAAATCAATGGAAAATAAGAAAAGTATAACTGCTGAAATTAGCATGTAAATACTCTTTATTGAATAATCTCTATTGACCACTTGACTGGGTGAAAAAATTAATGAAACTGATAAAATCAATCCAATGTTGCAGATAACAGAACCTAAGGCATTCCCAATTGCTACATCATAATGACCTTGATATGTGGCTATTATTGAAACCAATTGCTCAGGTAACGTTGTAGCAATGCTTATAATAGTTGCTCCAATAATTACATTGGGTATACCAGTGACTTTGGCAACCCAAACTGCTGATTCTACAAACCAGTCACCACCCTTTATAATTATTACTACACCTAATATAAACAGTAATATAATATTAAAATTTTCCATTTTTATCCTCCCAACTAATGGTTAATTAAAAATAGTAGCTTATTACTGAAATAAAAAAGACCTTTAACATAATTCTCAAAAAAGAATTATGTTAAAGGTCTTGCTTTCCAATTGGAGTAATGAGCCAGGTACATAGACCGGTTGTTGACTCGTTAACTTTAAGCTACTCCCCTTTAATATTAATATAAATATAGCATACTTTTAAATATTAAACAATAATTAATGCTTAAAAAAAAAATATCTCTAAAAAAGTGTTTTAATCAAGGGATAATTAGAGAATATATAACATAAAGAAAAATTTACTAAAAATACCTTGAAACTAAAAGGATATTTTTATTGACCTGTAGAATTTATTAATTTCAGTTAATATTAACTTCTGAAAAAGAGGTGCTACATGAAAAGATCAAACCTTTCTAAAAATCCTGTAATCTTATTATTTTTTACAGTACTATTAGTTTTGGGTGCTTACCTAATAGTTCTCCTAATTAGAGAGAATAAAGAATTCATAGTTATTAAGGTAATATTCTTAATACAGGTGTTTTTAATAATGCTTTATTTACTAAATAGACATATACAAAAGAAGGCAAAGAATAATATCAGATTATATGAAAGTAATACAAGACTGTTAGAGGGATTAATAGAAATTAGCGACTATATATTAAAAAATACAAAAAGCAGAGGATTTATTTAACCTCTTAGTGGAAAAGGCCGTTGAAATAATTGATGGTGCCGAAAAAGGAAGTTTAATGATTCTAAATAAGGATAATAAATTTGAATATAAAGCATTGGTTGGCTTTGATAAAGAAATATACAAGTTTAAGATAGATATGAAGGATACATTTATTTATAAGCTGGGTAAAGGGCATATAAAGAGTTCATATATAATAAACAATATTGAGGCCTTTGACAAAAAAGTAATGAATCAAATTGATTATGAGAGGGTAAAAACATCAAATTTTTTTAGTACTAAAACTACAATCTCTTCTCCAATTATAATAGATGATGTACTGTATGGCATAATCAATGTAGATAGCACTAAAAAAAGTTCCTTTAAGAAGGACGATGTAATTATAATGGAGTATTTCGCAAAGCAAGCAGGGGCAGTAATTAGAAATCATCAGCTTTTTGAAAAAATGCTATATCTTTCACAATACGATAAACTAACAAATGTATTAAATAGAGGATATTTTGAGGAGCTTTTTCATAAAACCATTAAAAAGGCGCAAAGATATAATGAGAAATTCGCTTTGGTTATCTTTGATTTAGACAACTTAAAAACCACTAACGATACATATGGGCATCAAGTAGGAGATAAATTAATTCAGAGCTTTGCACACGTGGTTAAGAGCAAAATTAGGCAATCCGATCTATTTGCTAGATATGGCGGAGATGAGTTTATAGCAGTTTTCTTCGAAATCCAACAGTATGAGCTTGATAATAAAATCGATGAAATAGTTCAGGAGCTTGCAAAAAATCCTTTAATAGTAAAGGATACAAAGCTCTACATAGAGTTTAGCTATGGGGTAGCCCTATACCCTAAGGATGCAAAAGAAATGAATCGGTTAACTAAGCTTGCAGACGATAGGATGTATCAGCATAAGCAAAGACTTAAAGAGAGTTAAAAAAAATAGTTACTTATGTAACTCTTTTTTATACTATTAAAGGACTGATCTATTTAATTTCTAAATAGTTGGCAATAATACTTATAGACTAACATAATTTGACATAATATTAGCTTAGAGTGTACAATAAAACTACACTAGGACTAAGTGCCTATATTGCAAAAATAACTTAATAAAGAGCTTAAAGGGGTGAATATGGTGAACCAAAGTAATAACTTAAAACTCTGTAATAGCCAAAAAGAAGAGAACAAGCTCCAAATATATACACTGGGTAGATTTGAAGTTATTAGAGGGAATCAAATGCTTTATGAAAAATCAAGCAGATCTAAGAAGCTATGGGAACTGTTTAAGTATATGATTACATATAAGAATAAAAACATATCCCTTGATATGATTCATGAGAATGTTTTTCCCGATGAAAACTATGAAAATCCTAAGAATGTCTTGAAAAACTCTGTATATAGACTTAGAAAAATTCTAAGAGCAAATCAACCATCAGACAATTATAATAACATAATACTATTTAGTGATGAATGCTATAAGCTTAACTCTAATGATATATGGATAGATATTGATTGCTTTGAAGAACTATTTAATCGAGCTGAAGAGCTTAAAAAAGGAAGTGCCCATGATGCTGTTACACTATATCGAGAAGCAATTGCTTTATACACGGGTGACTATTTAAACGGATACAGTAACATGGATTGGGTAGTTCCTATTAGAAGCTACTATAAAAGATTGTATCTACAATGCTGCTTAGGTTTAATTGCATTGTTGGAGGAGATGAATAATTATAAGGAAGTATTAAAAATATGTGAGGAGTTTATGACAATTGAACCCTATGAGGAAGAAATACATGTTAGCTTTATAAAGGCTTTAGCCAGAAATGGACAAATTAAAGAAGCAATTAAACACTATGAATATTGCACCAGCGGTTTTTACAGAACCTTTGGTATCAAGCCATCTGAAAAATTGAAGCAGGTATATGATAATTTAAAGAAAAACACAAATCAGAATAATTCTAACAAGATTAATATATATGATACTGATAAGACTAGGGGAGCATTCTATTGTAAGCCACAAACCTTTAAGTCGATAGTACAGCTTGAAAACAGAAGGAATGAAAGGAAGGGAGAAGAAGTTTTAATTGGCAGTATTGTCCTTAAGGTAGAGGACTGTATAGACAGTAAACACCTCCTTCAAATTATTGAAACAATAAAGCAGCTAATTAAAGATGATCTTCGTAAAGGAGATATATTTACTCTTTGGATGGAAAATGAGCTTTTATTAATGCTACCTAATCTAAGTAAAAGTCAATTACAAAACATATTAAGTAGGGTGGTAGAGCATATAAGAAAAATATTAAAGCTAGAAGGCTTTAGTGTAACCTATAGATGTCTAACTAATACAGAGAAGACAAAAATATTACAGATTTAGGACTATTCTTTGCAGTAACAATTGAAAAATGTCTTTAATTGATGAAAAAAACCGTACATTGTAGTACAGTTTTTTTTATTTTATTATTATGTGACTAACATGTGACTAAAATAAAACCTTGTAATGACTAGCTTGGTTTATATTGTTAATAAGACTTTTGCATAAAATTAATAATTTAATGATTAAATATATTTTAAATATAGGCTAAGAGAGGGAGAGATTAATGGAAAAGAATATTATTAATGAAAGGAAATTAAATCAGAATCGTAGCCTAAGGATATTTGTGTGGGGTTCAGTAAAGATTTTTTCTGTAGCTTTTGTTTCACTTTCTTTTGCTGTATATACCATGAAGCTACCAGAAACTGCTGCTTATTTTGTTCAAAATATTAATGATATAGAAACTACTATTCTTACAGTTACTGATGAAATTAGAAAAATAGAAGGAAGTATTAATTTTAATGCCTTTGATGATGTGGATGAAGTGATGGAGCTGGAGGTCAATACTTTTAGCACTTTATCTTTAAATACTATAGATCTGGATCAAACAGATGACCTCAGTAATTTAGTTGGTTATATACAATTACCTAATGATTATAGCTTTGTAGACATTAATTTAAAAAGCATTCAGTTAAAATATGACAATGTTCCTATAAATATAGTAGATATTAAACAAGAGAATGGCCAATTAACAGTAGAACTTAACAAAGAGTACTTATTAGACCTCTTAGGACATGGTGAATATAAGGTAGCTGTAGAGGGAGTCTCAAAAAATGGACTATACAACATTAGTGCTGCAGGTATCTTAAAGGTAGTTGATAATGAGTTCCTATTATTACAATCTAATCTTGAAGAGTTAAAAGAGAAGATAATTAGTGGTTTTGCTGAGTTAGAAAACCAAGAAAACATTACTAAGGAGAAAATAGACCACTTAGAGTCACTTATAAATGAGTATGAAGAGCTATCTGGAGAAATAAATGAAGAATGGTTATTGTTAATAAATGAAATAAAAGAAAAGTACTCTACCTATATTGCAGAAGCTGAAGAACTTGTATCAGCTGCTAGTTTAGCACTAGAGGAAGCAAGAAATGTATTAACAGAGGAAGCAATAAAATATGCACAGGCATTGATAGAAGAGCTACCAGATGGAGATGAAAAGGAAGTATTATTGGCTAAAATAGGTGAAGTAATAGAAGAGTATTCACAACGTGTAATTGAAGTTGTTCCAGAAGAAGAAGAAACAGAAAATCCTGAAGACTTAGAAGGTGGCGAAGAAGTTCCTGAAGTAAAGAAGGAAGATGAAGAAGTAGAAGAAGGCGAAGAAGGCCAAGAGGACGAAGAAGATGAAGAAATAGAAGAAGGTCAAGAGGAAGAAGAAGATGAAGAAATAGAAGAAGGCCAA
>NZ_WBZC01000016.1 GCF_009017275.1 Alkaliphilus pronyensis
ATCCTGATGGTAGTTTGAAGGGGAAGTAGGTAGGCATACATTACTTTACTAATTTGATAATTTATGAAATTGGGAACTTATTTTTGTCTAAATGAGTTAACAAAATTTGTATAAAATAATTTACTCTGATCATATCGTTTCTTTGTAATAGAATAATAAAAAAGTATGTCACTAATGTTTTTACTGTATTGCCTATTAATTATCTCAGGATCATCAACCATTTTTTCTAATATGTTAATTAAATCCTTTTTTTCGTTAGTAGAAAGCTTTAGATAACATTTTTTCCACAACTGCGTCAATCCTTTTTCTTCAAAAAAATCCCTATGCCTTATAAAGTCATCTGGCATTGTCAATATCAAAAGAAACTCTTTTTCATTATGTCCAAACGCTCTAAAGAAAAAATCTTCTTCTTTTGGCACTACTCCTGATGTTACATTCAATATTACATTAACTGCTCTCAAATATTTGTTGTTCCAGTATTCTCCAATGTATTTTCTATCAATATTCTCAATTGATGCATATTTCATAGGGAAAGAAAACAATTGAATATTATTATTTTCTTTACGAAACTGTATATTTAAGTATAATCTTATCCATAAGTCTTCTGGCTTTTCGTCAAAATTATAAAGCAAATAATTAGAAAACTTAGTAATTCCGTTATCAACACATAACTTCATAGCTTTTAAATAATCATTTTTTGTTTTTAAACTATCAAAAGCAATTCTACATGGGTTCAGTGCTAACTCAGATAGTTTTTTTGCATTATCATTTGTAAACAATCTAGCATCTAATCCTTGATTAAAATCTACATATCTTTTAATCTTATGATAATTGTATCTATCGTAAAAATCTATTATAAAATCAGAATTATCTATAATGAAATCTATGACCTCAGAATCAGAATTATTATTAATCAACTCTATTGCATTATGCAAAACACTAGAATCTTTTTTACTAATCCTTTTAAAATTTAGATTAATAAATTCTTTCTTAATTCTATTAAGCAAATTATTATACTTCTTGTTAATTCTTATCCTATTAATTAGACTTTCAATATAATACTTCATCTTATTGTTTTTCTTAATTACATTATTGTTCGTCCCAAAACCACAAGAATTTATTATCTTTATAGCATTATAAAGGTTTTTAGAATACAAAATATTATTGTCCATTACAAGAAGATTTTTTTTTATACCAAAGTTACTATCAACATTTTTGATCTGTACTGCAATATTATTACAATCATAAAAAATAGGTTCAAGTGTTTTCACAGCACAAAAAACACATTTTCTTGGACATCCTCTAGAAGTATATATAAAATAACTATCAGCCATTGGGTACTCATAAGCTACATCCCAAAGAATATCATAATCCAACTCTAAAATATCAATGTTTACATTATCCTTATATCCTAATAAGTTAGATGAAATCAATTGATTAGTTAATATTTTAACTCCTGGAATTTCTTTTTCAAAGTTTTCAGGCATAATAGTTGCTGCTATACCACCAACAAATACGTTTTCTATTCCAACTATTGCTATATAATAACGTATAGTTTGAACACACATACTGAAATCAAAAGTAAATAGAGTTGTTATAAACACCTTATCGTACGTTTTGGCTTCGGTTTGTGGCATTAACCCCTTATGAAACTCAACAAAATCCCCATTTTTTTTATAATAAGTCGATATTTTCATCAAACCGATTGGAGGATATTTGTTCTTATAATTTGGCTCAACTAATAAAATTCTCTCCATTTCCATCACCAATATAAGTGTATCATGAATCGCGTGTATTGTTAAGTGTTTTTTATAATTTATCGTTTTTATTTGATACTAACCAAGTTATAAAATCCATAGTAGCGTTTACATAGTCAAAAGAAGTTGTTTGAGATAAATATTCCTTTATTCTAGTATTCATGTCGTTAGTAAGCTTTTGTTTTATAAATTTTTTCTTCTCAATATCATCAAAATCATCGAATTCTTTAGGCACACTATATTCAACTTCAACAGTAATTACATCACTTGCCAGCTTTTGTAAAGCTAAATTAGCAGATTCCCTTAACTGTTCTAGCTTTTCTGAGTTTTGCTCCATAACATCTTTATTTCTTCTATATTTCGATAACTCATACCTAGCTTTATAAATGTTTCTTACAAACTCAGCAAGAAGCTCTAAAAAATCAAATGAGTCTTTATCTGTTAACTCAATGAAAGTTCTTCTTGCATTGGTAGAAATGTTAATCTTATCTGTTATGTATAGTATGGCACCTATTCCTCTTACACTCTGTATTAATTCGCTTATTGAATGTTTAATCAAACCAGAATTAACGAGAATAGGTATTAACTCATTCTCATCACATAAGAAAAAATTATCTATGTATAATCTTATTCCAAAAAAACTATTACCTCTAGCGATTGCAATCTTGTCACGATTAAATGAATGAAATCCCACAGCATAATTTAAATCTATCATACAAGTGTAATCCCTTAACATATTTTTAGTGATTGGGCGTTCAATTATTTTATCATTAAATCTTATATTATAGGATTTTGCTGGTATAACACTTCTCTGAGGAATAGGTTCATTTAAATCCTCAAGTAAATATTTTACATTTGATTCATACAATTCATCTTTAAACTTAACTGGCAAAAGCCATCCAAGCTCCTGATAAAAGTCGGCACTTGCTATCGTTTGCATTAAAACATGTGTTACTTTTTCTAGTATGACTAGAAAACCTGTATCTTGCTTCGTGAAAATATCTTTATGGAGATTAAGTATAGATTGTATCTTAGCGAGTTTATTACCTTTTAAATGATCACTGTATGTTCCTATCTCATTCATTAAATCGTCTAAATCATAATCATTTAATTTATTTTTCAACTCCTTGTATTTAGAGCCATCAATATAGAATTCTTGAAAATCATTGTTCTTAAAGCTACATATATTTATAAAGATTAATTTATTACAGTATGGTAATCCCGAAAGTCTTCCAATGCCTTTATAACCAATATGTTCAGCTCTCTTTTTCTCAGAATTGGCAATATCAATCATTTTATTATAAAACTCATTTCGAGATATTCCATTACCATTATCTAGAAAACAAAGATTGCTATTATCTAGCCAGATTTTTGTAAAAAACTCATCTTCATCTATTTTAGATTTACCAAAAGAATCTACCGAGTTTTGTACATACTCTCTAAATACTACAATTGGTCTATCATATAATGATTCTGTAATAATATTCACTATACCCGCACCTACTTTTGCATTCATTTCTCTATCCTCCTATTTTACTCTGCTTTTTTTAAAATATGCTTGATACTCATTCAATAAAAATACATATTTTTCATAATTCCTTGCATCATATTCAAATCTAATTTTATTTTGCTCAATTGTAGATTTTAATAAATCTTCATCAATGTTCCTAATAATTAAAGACGATTCATCAAAGTCCAAATCAAACTTTTGTTCTAAATATGCAAATGGCTTTATGTAATATCTTTCATTTTTTTTATCTACTAACTTATTACATTCTGAACTAACTGCTATTGCATTATATGTATTTTCATCTATTACAATAATAGGATTCTTTGAGATTTGACTTTCTAACATATAAGCATTAATAACGCTATCACCATAAAACTGGTAATTTCGCTTATAAAACAATCTACCTTTAGCTATCCCTCCTCTAAAAAAGACATCCTGAGTCATTGCATATGCACTAAAGTGAACATAGATTTTTAGAAACTCAACTAAAATATCTTCTCTTTCAGTATAGAAATAAAGACTATCCGAAGTCTGTCCTGCATAGCATAATGATCTGCCACGTTTTACAAAGTTTGCTGAATTCATTAAGCTAAAATAATACCTAAATACTCTCTTGAATTTTTCAGCAAACTTATCATCTGTTGGATCGGTTATCGTTTGGCGGTTATCGTCGAAAGCTTTTTTGAATCCTAGCACATCTATAAAAGCGAAATAAACTGATTCTTTGAAATTGTACTCATTTTCATCTAAATCTACATGTTGTTTTTTATCAGGAAAATCCACTACAGGGATAGGGTTTTTATATCTTGGCATAGTAAATCCTCTCCACTTTAACATTTTTGTATTATGGTTTATTATTCAAATACTATGTTGTTGATAATCTAATAGCAAATATCAAAAGCTTCTCATTTAGAATAATACATATGATTACATTAATTACATAATGATATTTTCCGCCAACATATGTTAATATTTATGCTTAAAGCATTCTATGTGACACAGCATAACACCTTCAAAAACTTTTCGACAAAAATCTACATTAATAAACTCAAACGTTTAAATTTTAATAAATACGCAATTATGCACTAACTTTGATTTAATAATATTTCCATGTTAAAATATAAGAACACGTGTTCGATATGGAGGTTGATTATGGTACCCACAGAAAATTTAGATTTAATAATACAAAAATGTAGAATATTTAAGAAGTACGCTCCCTTACCTGATAATATTTTGGGATATTACTATTATGACGGTGATTATTACATAATTTTAATTAATAATATTTTGAAAGGTAACGAAAGACTCTATCGTACAGTCTTAGCTGAGGAAATTGGTCATTATAGGACTACTATAGGGGATATTACCCCTAGGAAGTATATGTGTAATAAGGACAGACTTGAAATAGATAAGAAGGAGCTGTTAGCTCTTAGGTGGGCTTGTGATTTTCTTATTCCCACTGATAGTCTTATTGAGCTTGTTAAAAACAAAAATGCCATATCATTGGCTGATATGGCTGATTATTTTATGGTTACAGAAGAATTTATGATGAAAAAGTTTGAGTTTATGGCTAAGATAAAGGCGGTTTGGGATTTAGATAGTAATAGAAAGTTGTGCTTGTTTAACTTGCCTTCTGTTTTTATTTATGAGGGTATATAGTTTTATTAATAATAAGTTTAACAACTCATTAACTGTTTAATAAATCTGAAAGCTCATAATATGAAATACTTTATTATTATAGCTTTAAACCCTAGTAATAAAGCAAATATAGTGAAGAGAAAAGGTACTGAATTATCAGCACCTTTTCTTTTCAACTTCTTAAAAAGTTTTGATTTATAGTGCTGCTTTATATTGCAGCACTAGGGGGAACATAGTTGGTTATAATAAGCTCTTTATACAGTCCTCTAGCATTTTTGGCTTTGGCCACAGAATAATGAACCTGGGTTTCAGTTAAATAATACCCTTTATACCACTCTCTTACTGTTGGATGATCATTTATTGTGAGAATGAATTTCCCTTTTACACTGGCTAAGGTATCTCTTAATAGTAAATGTTCATGTTCTCCAAATGTAGTGCTATATCCATCTGTCTCAAAATATGGCGGGTCACAAAAATGCACTGTATGTGGTCTATCATATCTATTTATTATGTCTTCGAAGCTCTTGTTTTCAATATAAGTATTTCTAAGTCTTTCTTTAAGACAATTGAGTGATGAAGAATTGAAAATATGTGGAGATGGATTTTTTGTTGTTCCATAGCCAAAGGAAACTCCTTTACTGGCGAAGCTCTGGGATACTAAATATATGAATCTTATAGCTCTTTGAATTTCAGTAAGTCTATTAGTATCAATTTCCTTATAAAAATCAAACAGATCACGACTACAGATTTCATATTGTATAAGCCGTTGAATTTCTTCACTATGAAATTTTATCATTTTAAAAAGGTTTACCAACTCTCCATCTATGTCATTAATTACTTCTACTTTACTTGGTTCCTTTCCAAAATAAACCCAGCCTACTCCAAAGAAAGGCTCTGTGTAGCATATATGCTCTGGTAGCATACTTACTATTCGCTTTCTTAAGCGACTTTTACCACCCATTCGTGGTATTGGTGGTTTAAGCATTATATCAACTCCTAAACTTTATTTTAAGCTTAGGGGATAGTTGAAAGTCTAAGATGTTTTTTGCATGTTGAGTAGTATTCGAACTCTTTTTTCTGCTGCAACATAGTCGGCAATATTAATATTTACTGACTTATTAGTATAAGCTAGCACTGCGTTTCTTAGTTCTTTTGTATCTGCAAAGTATATCAGGCTTCTATTTCTTTCAGGGTCCTTTTGGACATTAATTATTTTAAAGCCCTTTGCAACTAAAAAAACTATTGTATCCTTGTCTGTAATTAATCTGCTATTAATACTCATTTTACCTCCTTTTTCAGGAACACTAGGTTTAAATATATTTTATCAAAACTGCTGTTCGGTTTAAAGTTTCAAAAATAATCAATAGCACCTTTATTCTTGTTAATTCTTCTATTTTTAAAGTCTTGTTAATGGATATGGAATTTTGTATCGAACATAAGTTCGTATATAATTAAAATAAATTTATATAATAAGATAAGGGTGATTATATGGCAATGACTACAGAGAAGAAAGTTCTTAGAGCACTTAAGGAGTACTATAAGAAACATAACATTAGCCCTTCTATAAGGGAGCTCGTGAAGCTCAGTGGAATTAGATCAACCAGCACTGTACATCAGCATTTAACAAACCTTGAAAGACGAGGATATATTAGTATTGAACGGAGATGTCATCGTTCTATTTCACTAATAAAAAAGTAACGTAAATAGATTCAGGAAAGGGAGTAGCTTCATGATGGGGAATTCTAAAAGAGTTATTTTTCATATAGACGTAAATTCAGCATACCTTTCATGGGAAGCTGTTTATAGATTACAACAGGGTGATACATTAGATCTAAGAAATATCCCTTCAATAGTTGGCGGTGATCCAAAGACTAGACATGGGATTGTTTTAGCCAAATCCATCCCTGCTAAAAAATATAATATTAAAACTGGCGAAACTCTTAGTGATGCTTTAAATAAATGTCCTAATTTAACCATAATATCCCCTTCATATGGTTTGTATATGAAGGGGAGTAACGCGGGGTTCGGGTTTCTGAGCTTTCCAGTAATGAGTTTTTCCAGCGTTCCTTTTTCAATGATCCTAGATTAGATAAAAAGAGAGCCCTTGATAGTGTAATTGATGGGCTCAGAATTCGATATGGAACTGACAGTATTAAGAGAGCTATTTTTATTGATTCATCTGTTAAGTCCAAGATCGGTGGAGTAGGGGCAGATGATTATCCTATGATGGCTAGTATTTTATAGTATTGATTGATCATAATTATCTATTATAAGATAAATGAGGGCTTTAAAAGTACTTTTATAAGCAACTATTTATAATAATATCATCCATTTTTTGAGGATATTATTTATAGTTGCATTTGATAGGCTCTTTTTACTTTTATTATACTTAGATTAAAGAATAACTTCGTCAGTGCAATAGTTTCAAATGTTCCCATAATTATCCTTGTCAAAGCAATACAACTGTTGATCTACATCTTTCAGTGGAAGTCCTATTCTATCTTTAACTTTATTTATCTTTTTACATAATCTCTAATGAATATAAAGTTGCATACAACATCTATTTCACCAAGTATGGTTCAGCAGTTATGGTCACACTGATATGCTGAACAAAAGCTCATAGTTTGGCTGAAGATTTGTCTATTGTAAGATTTGATCTCGAAACTTTTGTTATACTTTTTTCTGTTAACAAAGTTAATTTTAAAAAACTATTAACCAGCTTGTCTGGTTTATATGATGACTTCCTCATTGTTATCGTCCTTCTCCTTTTGTTGTTTTTTACTAATTAAATCATCAATTACTAGAATTCTTGTTTTTAAGTCTTTTATATTATTATATGAAGCTTTTCTAGCCATGAATGACACAAACATGACAATTGTCAAAACCATAAATGCGAATAAAGTATATGCTATTAATGCCTCGTCTAACACATCATAATTTCTCTTATACATTATAAAATTATCAATATATAAATTTATTACTGATAAAATCCCACTCACAAATATAACTATTAAAGGTAATACATGTACATCATAGAAAGCAGGTTTCTTCACTTCTTCTAACTTTCCTTCAAGATAAAATTTCTCTCTTTTAAGATCCTTTAACAAATACTCTGAGTAGTTATATTGCATAAGATATATACTCTTATGATGTTGTTTATAAATATTTTCTTCTTCAACTGGAGTTATTTTAAAATCTTTAATTTCAATAAATAATACTCTGTGTTTAAATAATAGTTTCATAAAATTGATTATGTCAGTCATCAATACTGCTAAAATTACTATAGTTAACATCAAGAAAGCATGTCCTACAGAATCATAAGATTTGTTGGTTATGATCTCTTTTGAAATAAGTAAATCATTTAAAAATCCGATAGTTCTCATGGTCATGAACAATAAAATAGAAACGATAGAGAAAGAGATAAAATAATCAGTTTTTTCAACCTTTTCCTTTTTATTAAACTTTACATCATAAATTGGTATAAATCCAAACACATATCTTGTACTATATGAAACATCTTTTCTCATATTTTTAAACAAATATACCTATAATAACCATTTACATAAATAATGGCAACAAAATAGATCACTATAAGTACTGATGCATAAATACTATTTAAAACAAACAAATGCATTATTAAAGAAACAATTAAAGAAAATAATAAAGTTAAATGTGGACTGATATTTTTTTTCATTTACTCCCTCCTCTTTTGTTTAGAATACTTTAAACTTTTATTGTTTAATCAGAAAAAAATTCTACAAATATAAAATGCGTAATGGAAATCGTTTTTTATAAAAGTTATCTTGATTTTAATTATTACTACTTCTACATAATTTTTTTACATCCTTTATTTTTTACATAATATAACAATATATCTTTTATTCTGTATCAAAAAATAGAAAAAGGCTCAAAATGAGCCTTATATCAACGTTATTGCTAATAAGCAAGTAGAGAATATAAAAATAATATTATCTACCATGCTGTTTGTCCTAAGTGTAAGGGGCATCTTAATTCTTCTTTTGCTTAATGGATAAAACAGAGCCACTCCATTACTAGTAAATAAATCTGCTATTATATGTATAACTGCTCCTATACCAAGTCCTAGAGATAAGTAATACATATCATAGTATTGTGTTATCAAATAACATATGTATAACTCAACTCCTATGCCAGCTATGCTATGGGTAAACTCTCTATGGCTTGATAGTCCTGCTACAATAATAAAAATACTGAGTATCTTCAATAAGTCGTTTGGTGGGCCCAATCCTCCAGTGAGCATGAACAGACCTATAGATGTGAATAGAAGTATTTTAAATAGTTTGTTTTTAAAGGGTAGTATCTTCTGATTTATCATTGCTTTTGGGTGATCTATATCAGGAATGAGGGAGCCAACAACGGCTCCCCCTATTAATGATACAGTAGCAGTAATACCTGCAGGAGGAAACAGGGTTACTGCTACTGCTGTTCCTAGTGCTATATGGGTTTTTCCAGTCATCTTTTACTCCTTTCAAATAGTAAGGCCTCATGGCAATGCCATGAGGTTATTTTATCTATCGTGCTTATTTTTTATTCCTGGCTTTAATAACCTTAAAATATTTCCTTGAACTTCTAGCTCCAGCTCTACTTCTTTATAGCTAGTTCCCTTCCATGCTCTAACTGTAAACTTATATGGTTCTCTTAATCTATTGTTATTCTTATCTAGAGTTTCTTCTGTTGTTACCCAAAGGATAAACTTTATTGTATCTGTCTTAATATTAACGTGCTTATTTATCTGAGCTGTTACTGGATATTCCTGAGCTTCATATCCCATATCAACCCGTTTATCCATAGCTATAATATCTGGGTCTACAAATATTTCTAGCGTATCAGCATAGCCCTCTGTTGTTATATCAAATATTAACTGGTCTCCTGCCATTGCTGGATTAGGTAATAGGGTAGCTGAGACACTTAAGAAGTTTATAATATATGGGCCTCTGTATCTATAGTAGCTGTTTCCTGCATTATCGAAACTCTCCATGTGTAGATACCACTCACCTTCTGTATCTCTAGGGGTTGTTACGTTACTTTGTGTTGTGGTTGTCCATCCAGTGGTAGGCTTTGTGGTTGAAGTAGTCCATTTATACCTCATATCCTTTAAGGCACTACCTCCTGTGTCACTGGCAGTTATTGTTACATCTATTGCCTCCATTCCTTCATAGCTTTTTAAGTCTGTATCAATAGTAGGTGGAGTGCGATCTATTCTAACTTTTGAATTTGTATCTGTTGATGTATTACCTGCAACATCAATAGTTCTAGCATAGATATTCGTTATACCTGCATTAACTATATTAAATTGCCCTGTATATGTTGTCCAATTTAATGTTGTAGCTCCTGTTAATCTATACTCTACTCTATCTACCCCTGATAGATTATCTGTGCCATTTTTTATTGTAACAGGTACTTGTGATACATTAGTCCAGGCTTGATTATTATTTATTGTTGGTGGTGTCGGTGGCGTTCTATCTATCTTATATGGACCGAATACAGCTGCAGTATTTTGACCTCCACTATCCGTAGCTTCTATATGAAGATACCAAATTCCATCACTGGTTTGCGTTACATTAAAATTTGATTGTGTAGTTGTCGTCCATGCAGCTGGTGTTGTAATAGAATTAGACCAGGAGTGCCTTACCTGTGATATTGTTTTTCCCATAAAGGCATTTGCTGTAACCTGTAGTGTTAGTTCTCCATCTGTTATTGCCTTTTCTTTGTTATACCATCCTTCGGTTTTTTCAGGAGTAACCGTTATTATTGGAGGTATATTTTCTATAGATGTATTTATATGTTCTATTTTAGGAAAACTCCATACTCCTTCTCTATCTTCAACTGTTTGTAAAATTAAATATTCTTTATTAATATCTAAGATTGATGGTTTTCCATCTATCCACCTATTTGAATTTATCTCTTTGTATTTATAAATAACGTCTACTATACCTCTATCATATTTTGAGATATGATCTAAGTCGTAAGCAGTATTTCTTATACTTATAGTAAAGTTATTTTGAGTTGGATTATACTGTAATGTATAGTTGAAGTCAGATATAGCTCTACGGTGGGCATATAGATTAATTTCAGTCGTGTCTAAGCTCCACAGTCTGTAGGCATCAAATCTATTATCATCTTTAGGATTATCTCTTAATTGAGGAAGTGTTTTAAAGTGTCCTGCTTTTTCAAATTTTCTTATAGGCTCATTTATATATACTCCAGACCTTTCATCTAATCCCATACTGTTCTCAAAATAATTTGGATCATGTTGAAATAACCATCTTTCATCCATTATTGGATCATTTTCTTTGTCCTCATAGAAGGTTTTAAATTCTATTTCTTCATCTATAAGCACATAATAATCCAATAAAATATCTTCCTTTGCCTTTTGAATAATGTAATCACTTAACTCATTTATAGAATTGTCTATATCATCTATTGATAAGAATAATCCATTGTCGAAATTATTTACTGCAATATTTTCTATTTGCCCTTTATTATCGTTGTTTCCTACTCCTATAAAATTCACGTTGTTTTCTGCAAGTGTAGTTATGGTTTGTACAGGGTCTACTATTTCTATTTCAGGTTTATTACTGAAAAATATACTAAAGTTGTGTTTTTCTTTGTCCCATTCTTTTTTAGGTTTATATGCTAAATCTCTAACTAAGTCTCGAAAGTAAACAATATAAGCATTTACATCCTCTTTTGTATACATTCCTATTCCAAACTTCTTATTTAATAATTTTTGACCCCTACTGTGTCTATCTAGATATAATCCGTCTATTACAGTATCCCCTTCCCATACTCTTGCATATAAACTATTTCTATCCCAATTAATTGCAAAGGAATAAACTAAATCTTCATCCACTACATAATTACTCATTGGTGATTTTGAATTATTAGTATAGGTATAATCCTTTCCTGATACATAAGAAATATCCTTCATATCTAGTATATATTCTTCTCTTAATACAGGTTCATCACTAGCTATTCCTGAACCATAATAATATACTCTAGCATATCTATCTCCAAATTCAAATTGTCTTGTAAAATCACTATGATACGGATAACCTATTAAACCAGATACTGAAATACGCTCATATTCATAGTTTACATAATTAAACCTAACAAGTTCCACAGGTTGAGTCGTGTTATAGACAAATAACCCATAATCTGTTGCAGCTACAACCGCATCAGCTGTTGTTACATTTTCCCAATTATAATGGTTGAAAATTATTGTATTTATTTCCTTATCTGCTGCCATGTCTATAATTATCATATAAGATGAATGGCTTGTTTTAGGTTTAATCTTGTATGCCTTATCCCGTTTATAATCAAAATCGTATCTTTCGTCACTTTCATATTGCATTTTATATTTGTATACTAAATTTCCATCTTTGTCTATTTTATATACAGAAGTACCTCTTCTTATATAAAAATAATTATTATGATTTTCTAGACTTACACTTGAATTTGAACCATTGTTGTCTATTCTTTTTTTATTAACAACTTTTTTTTCTTCTAAATCTAAAGCTGCAAATGTAAGATCTTCTCCTGTGTCGAAAAAACAATATTCGGAGTAACAGAAATAAAGTTTATTGTCGAGAATGGCAGAAGCTTTTTTAAGGAATGTATTAGATTTATGACTTATATATACATCAAGATCATAGGTATCCTTAATCGTATTTGTCTCAATGTCTAAAATAACTACCCTAAGTGTATCAGTCCATTTTAAATTCACTTCATCTATTAACCGATAAGCAATTACAAGTTCTTCTTTTTCATGGTTAACAGCTACAAAGTCAGCTGTTTCCTTTAGCCCTGATGTATGATGACCTGCCTTTTTAAAATCAATAGGTATTTGTTTTTTTTCTAATTGCAAGTCTCTTTTATTAAGCTTACCAAGTGCCAAGTCTATGTTTATTTCATATTGAATGTTGTTTGCTTCAAGCTTTGGTATAAGAATTGAATTTAATTTACTTAATAATTGATCTTCACTGATACCCATTTCATCGTATGCCAGTGATATATCTACTTTAGGTTTTTTTAACATCTGTAAATTTACAACTGGAGCGATATTCTTTACTTCTATTACTTTTTTGTTTATATCTATGGTTGATGAATCACTGGTTTGTTTATATACAGAAAAATCAACATATATATTATGCAAAGAATTATTTATCACTTTTCTATATGATCCATTTGGTAAAGATGGATTTTTAAAATCTTCTGCAACTTCAAGTTCTAATCTATATTTGCCTATTTCTGATACATCTAAATCTAACGTAAAATCGCTTTGCCCTTTTTTTATTGTTTGAAGTAAAGACCAATTAGCATTATAACTTATTCCCTCACTATTATTATTATAGTTTACAATGTTCCCATTGTTGTTATTATAGTATACTTTCCATATTCTATCTTTTATAATGTCCCCATCTAGTGAATGGGACAGGTCAGTAGCTTTTATTGTAGCTTTATTATTGTTATCAGGGTCTCTAAAAATTGTTGTTACAGTAGTAAAGTCTACAATTGGTGCTAAATCAGGCTCTATTTTTCTACTAACTGTTGCTTCATCAGAATTTCCGTAGGTGTTCTCAACATACAACTTAAATTCTAGATTATTTTCACTATTGCTTTGTAATCTGAATTTATCTAGTCCAGTAATTATAACCTTTTTATTTTGATAGGTTATATTTCCTTCAGGAACTTCAAAATATACGTTCTCTAGTGTTCCTCCTTCTATAGCTGTAACTTCCCATTGTGCCTTAGACCAATCAATAGGATAAAGATCATTGCCTCTACTTGTTCTACCATCAACAATAATGGCATTATTAGCCCTGTTTCCATCTATTTTAATTCTTGCCTTTGGTACAGGTGGAATTACATTTACCATATGTGTGGTATAGTCTCCTCCATCAAATGAATCTACTACCTGAAGGCAAAGCTCATATTCTTTAATTTCATTAAATCTAGTATTAAGTGAAGGTTTATCTACACCATCTACATTTATATCATTAGGATCACTGTACCAAAGGTAATGTATCATTGTTGCTCCTGGTTCTTGTGTATATGATCTATATCCTGAAAATATAACATCATCACCAACCATAACCTCTGTAGGACCATTGATAATTGCTACTGGTGGCTCTTTAGGGTCTTGTGGTGGAGCAGGTGGCTCTTGTGGTGGGCTTGGTTTTGTCTTATATACATGGGTACTTACTTTTTTAACGTCACTTTCTATGTAGTAACTATCAATATATACTCTTGCTTTCATTTCATAGTTTTGTATATATTCTTCTTTACCATCCATAACAGACTTATTGATTAATTCGTTAAATACACGTTCTACACTCATTTCCTTTTCATTTACTACTTGCGTATTCCATTTACTAGCACCTTCAGGCTTAACAAATAAAATCCAATAATTAATATCTTCCTTATTATCAAAATTATGAAGAGTACCTTCCACATTAACTTTGGTAGGTATATCACTTCCTGTAAATTGTACTGATGCAGGATTTGTTATGCCATTAACATCTACATAAGTATCTGTTCTGGGTGGAGCTTCCTTCTTATAGTAGAATGTAAGAAAAGCCATTTTATTATCACCAGATAGTTTTACATTTCTACTTTCGATTTTTTCATTTCTACCGGCACTGGATACAAGTTCATCCCATGTATAGCCCACAGCAGATTTAACAAACTCATACTCTTGGAAATCTTTTTTAGAATAACTGTAATTTCCTGCTGTTAGATTGCTTATATTTTCTACGGGGATTATGTTCTCTCCTGTGTCTAAGTCGATATGTCTAATCTCAGCCCTTGCATATTCAGCTACAACTCTAATCCATGAAAAATACCACTTCCAAATGACTCCATCAATGTCCACTCTTTTATCGTCCAGCATAGAATGGCTTCCGTTATCACTCCAGTTATGATATGTCCCACCTGTGGGCAATTTTACGTTTTTATCGTCCCTTACTGCAAGATAAAAGTCCCAGTATCCATCTGTATTAATAGTTATTTCTTTACCAACTGGCGAAGTGTTTTTATGCCCTTCTATTTTTGTACTTTGTGAATGTACTTGAAAATCCCATGACTTAAATTTTCCTCCTGAACCACGAGTAGAGTTATCATCAGAGACTTTAATTTTATCTCCGACAACCACCCTTTTTATTACCCCACTGTCGGAAGTAATGTTTCCTACATTTTTATTATCTGCCCCATCAATATGCTGCACCTCAAATTCTGCATGGGGTTTATCTACTCTTTCATTATTGGAATCCCATACTACAACATCCCTGTAATCCTCTATAGGATAGCTATTGGAAAAACTATATATCGAAATGCTCGTAATTAGAGTTATAGCTATCAACACACAGGACAAAGTTCTTTTAAACTTCATCAAAACCACTCCTTAATCAAAATCTTCATCGGCAATATACTCAACATAGACTGTTTCATAATACTCCTTAATTACATCACCCTTTTTTATAGAAATCTTTATATCAATTTGCATACCATCATAAATCGTTATTTTATCAATATGATCTCTTGTTGTGTAATATTTTCTTGCTAGTTGAGTAATTTCACCCTCATTATTTCTAAATGATTCTCCCATGACTCTCCAATTATTTAATTCATATTTTATGTAATTAGATGTCATCCATTGTCTTACTTCAATAATATTTAGTTCGGGATTACTAATAAATTCAGCTTTAATATTATAATCATCTGTATATTCTTCGTAGTTGTCTAGATATAAAATAAAACGAAAACCGTATTTTTCATTATGCTCAACCCTAAACACTGGCTCAATAAAGTCCTCTGCTTTTTCAATAACAGGTATTTCCCTTTCTGTAGGGTCAAGTATTCTTATAAGTATTGTAGAAACTTCTGCCCTTGTTGCTTGTCTTTCGGGTTTAAAGGATTTATCGTTGTAGCCTTTTATAATTCCTAGTCCTGCAACTTTAGCTATATGATTTTTGATTTCTACATCAACCCTATTTAAGTCTGTAAAATAGCTTTTCATATCCTCTAAATTACTAGGCACTTCATCCATTGCCCTTGAAACCATTATGGCTATTTCTTCCCTTGTGACGGGTTTATCTAGATTTTCATAGGATTTAAGTATATAACCTTTTTCTATTGCTACAGATTCGTAGCTTCTTGCCCAATGCCCACTATTAGATATTCCTACATCTTCTCCAGTAGTTATTACTGCAAGCATTTTTATAAATTCTCCACGGGTTGTATTGTTTTCAGGTCTAAAAGTATCATCTGAATAACCTTGTATCACTCCTGTAGATACTAATTTTTCAACATATCGTTTAGACCAATGCCCTTCAATGTCAGTAAAACTTAATGCAAATACACTTAATGTTGTTAAAGTTAATGTTAAAACAAGCGTTATAATTATAGATTTTTTCACGGTTTATTCCTCCCTGTTTTCTTTTAGTTTTCTTCTGCAAATCTCCCTTAGCCAATCGGTAACATACCTACATGTTAGCTAATTTTTCTAACCTAATTCCTCTCTTTCAAAAACACACTTTTCATTAATTAACCCTTTAATATTACTAAAGTCCAGCCCCATGAATACCTTTAAGATAGTGGGGTTATATTTATATTTTTCCCTTCGAATTTCCTTTAGGGCTTCATAATGGCTATAGCTATTTTTATATGGTCTAACCATCCTTAAAGCATCATAGGTATCACATATTCGGATTATTTGGGCTCCTAAAATTATTTCATTACCTTTAAGCTGTCTTGGATAGCCTGAACCATCATGGTTTTCATGATGATAGACAATGTTTTTTATTATCTCCTTGTCTAGGTTCATTTTAAAAGCTATTATTCCTCCTATTTCTGCATGATGCTTAATAGCCCTCCACTCTAAGGGTGTTAGTTTTGTCTTTTTGTTTAAAATGCTTTTATCAATCATGCTTTTTCCTATATCGTGGAGTATGGAAGATATGAGTATTTCTTGTGTCTTTTTTGTATCTAAGTTAATAGCATTACATACTGCAACTGAGTAATTGGCTACTCTAAGACTATGCTGAATGTCTGTAAGTTGCATCATACTTTTATCTATATTATACATTAATCCTTCCAAATGCTTCCTCCTTTTGTCTATTATACATAAATTTTGTTTTATATTGTAAAGATAACTTTAATCTTAATAAATAAAAAAACTAACCTGTTAAATTAGTTGTTATTGTAAAAAAAATGAAATTTTATGTTTATTATAATGTATTTATGATATAATATATAAAAAGGTAATCGTCCGCAAGATGCGGTTGCCACAAAGTGAGGTTTTACTTAATCACCATGCTGGCGGGCAGGGTGATTATTTTTTCTGGTTGTTATTCCTATCTAAGTAGGAGATAAGCGATATTGTGAATACTGAAAACAAAATCATTATAGAAATTGCTTCATAAGTACTCATCGCACCACCTCCTTTCTTTTGTGAAATGAGATGGCAACCACACCCTGCATATACGATTACCTAAATTAATTATACCTTAAATACTATATTTTAACAATTTTTTATTATTTTATAGTTCCTCATTATTCTCAAGGTTTTCTATTGTATCTATTTCCCACCCAATGGGTGTCTTTATTATTTCAAAGGTTCCGTAATTTAAATGTTTTGCTTTTGTAATACTTAAAAGCTCCTCTTCTGTTTCTACGGCAACATTTATTGTTTTTGGTACACCTTCTCCGTTGCTAAAGATTTCTCTACCTACGTTATCAATTAAGGAGATAATTTTTACTTTTTGCCTTACTTTAATTTCGCCTGTTTCATCTGGATATATAAGACCATAGTATTCACCTGCTTTTAGCTGAACACCTAAAAAGTTTGATATGTCCTTTATGTCTATCCCTATAAGCCACATATCTTCTATATCTAGTCTTACTTCTCCCCTTTCTGTAACCTTATTTAAAAATGCATATTCTCCTTTGTTTACATCTGCTACAAGTCGTTTACCTACTATAGCTTCTTTGTTTCTTAAAGCTCCATCTGGAGTTCTTGAAATTGGAACATCTATCATTATAATGTCTTTATCCTCTAAAATAGTGTTTCTAATAAGATTGTTATTGAAATGAGCTACTTTTATAGTCTCTTCTGGCTCTGCAGCTTTCTTTATGTTGCTGTACATATATGCAGTTAAAATTATAGCTGCTATTATACAAGCTACACCAAGCCTTAGTAGCCTTTTATTCAGTTTAACTTTCAAAGCTACCTGCCTCCCATCTATTACTGTAATTCTACATGAAAGCTTTTATATCTACTGGTACACTTTTTTTAAGATAAGTTGTTCCTAAAAACTTAATATCCTTTGGCACCAGTATTATTATATGGATAGTAGTTCTTTTAAGAGGGATATTGTCACTTGTAACAGCTGGCAGGTCATGAGGATTGTAAATTGTAATCTCCTCAATAACTACAGGCTGTTGTCTGTGGTGGATATAACTGCTACCTGTTGCTACTAGATCATCATCTAAATTTAAATTAGCTTTAATATAATCTCTAACTACCTGTATGGCTTTGGTTTTATCTAAATAAATGTCCCGCCCTTCTGAGTCTAATAGGTCAATTCTTTCTCCCATTGTTGCTAAGTCTAATTGGGAAAAGCCTGCCCAGCCTGAAGCAATAAGTGAGTTTTCTACCCTTAAATTTAATGAGTGAATAGATATAACCTCAACAACTATAATCCATGAAAAAGCAAATGAAAAAATAATAATTGTTGCTATAAATAATATCATCCAAAAGTTACTGTTCATTTTATCACCCTAGTCTAATGTCATAACAATTGTTTTTTCATTAAAAGTAGCCCTTCTGGTTACTTCTTCTTTTGTCAAAGTTACTGATGTGGTTTCGTAGATATAGTCTGCTGTTACTGTTAACTGTGCCTCCTGCCCCCATACTGCATCTTCAGGGGCAGTAATATTAATGTTTGTAAAGCCCATATTTATAAGCTCTGTCTCGAGATCGCATTTTAGCTGTGGACTTATGCCTCCTTCGGATTGAAGTAATGCTAAATATTTACTACATAAAATGTCAAACTCTGTTCTAACGAAGGCTGGTATAGTGTTTTCTATCCCCGTTACGAAAAACAGAACTAAAAAGACGATAACAAACCCTAAAATTAATAAATCTCCTGGTAATTGCATTTTAGTCACAACCTTTATGAGAATATGTTTGTTAACTGGTCATTAATCCATGTTCTAAAAGATGTTACCACATCTGAAAAAACACCCAGTATCTCTGGTCTAATTGCAATGATTGCTAGAATAACAAGGCAAGCAAATATAATAACCTCTATTACTCCACCTGCTCCTTTTTCATTTTTTAAGGCTTTATTAATTCTTTTTATTGTGGAACTCTTTAACTTTTGTAAAGCTGAATTAAGCTTTACTCCTTTTAATAATAATTTTTGCATTTTTAAAATCCTCCTTATTTTTTATATGATTATCTAAATATTAGATTAAGACTATCTAATACTTCTTTTACTAATGGTACAGATACAAGCAGTACATAGCATGCAAACAAAAGGCATGCCGCCATCACTAGCTTAGTTCTTTTGTGCTGTCTAATAATCTTTTTTCTAAGTCGTTTGCTTCTCTTTAAGATATTGGACTGGGCCTTAAAGCTTTTTTCTGAAATTCCCATCTCGTATCTTTGTGCTAGTGCAAAGCTGAAGGCTTGTAGCTCTGTTATTTTTGATAGGCTTCTTAAGTTTTCAAGGTCCTCTTCAAAGCTTTTTCTTACCTTTGGTGCATTGGCAATATACTGAAGTGGTTCTTGTAAAGGGTGCTTTGCCACTCTTGCTGTATATGCCAGTATTACATCTTCAGGTGTTCCTATTTTAGATTGAAAGTACATTATGTCTTGTATGTTACAAAGTTGAAGCCGTATTTTATTTCTGCGTTGACTAATTTTCCTGTAGATTAATATATTTAGTGGAACAACTGTAAATAAAAATAACCTTATGAGATTTGTTATTATCCCATATAGGTCACCTGTCATTAGCTTTTCTATAATTGTATAAAGGGCAGTTCCAATAATAATTAAGTTGAATATAATAAAAACCTCTGTACTTATGTAGTATCCAGCTTCCTTCATGTAGCCGTCTACTGTATTATACCAAGAGTCTTTTATTAATCTGTTAATGTACCTTCCTTTTTTACTATAGTAACTGTTTTCTAGTCTGTGCTTTTCCCGTGTCAAAAAGTATAGTGTTAATTGGAAAAATGCTATTGCTATAAGAATTGTAATGCTTATAATCAGTAAAATCACCACCTTAGTCTATTTTTTCTAGTGTTAAGTAGGCAATATAGAAGGACACCAGTAAATCTAAAATAAAAACTATTTGTCCCCAGCTTGAATCAAATACTGCTGTTTTATAGCTACTGTTAAATAGAATGTAAAGAATAAAAAAGTTTACTGCCAATAGAAGATACAGCCCCATTGATAACAATAGGTCCTTAGTATTTTCTTCATCCTCGTCATCATTTTGCTTTTCTATTTCTTCTATAAAGGTGTCGGTTAGTTCTATTACATCTCCACCCCTTACATAGCATATTTTAAGGTTTTCAATATATAGCTTTAACTCACCACCTTCTATTCTTTCTATCATGTTATCGAAGCACTGTACTGGATTCACCTTATGCTCATACTCATATATCATTATTTCTACGTAGTTTTTTAAGGGCTGTAGTATATATTTGCTTGCCTTTTTAAAGGCTTGAAATATGTCTGCTCCCTTTCCACCTATTAAGAATCTTCTCATTATTGTTAGAAAGTCAACCGACATTCGCTTTACCTTATGCCCCATTAGGTCTGAAAATAGCTGTAGCAGTATATATGGAATAAGGGCTACCACTAAACCAAAGGTAATTGAGGAATATATGTTCATATGGTTACTCATCCAGCCCGATGCCAATAAAAAAAGAGCCATGCATAATGCTAAATGTATCCATACGTTGTAGCTTATATAAAAGCGTATATTGGACTTTTCAATCCTTTTATCCAGTGACCTTAAGAGCTTTCCTGTTCCAATGTAGCTTTTAAGGTTAATCTTTTCTGCTGCTTTTATCTTATTAATTTTTGTACTGTACTCTTTGTATAGATTTTTAATGTTAATTTGGCTTATTATTAGGAATATTCCCAATGCAAGCAGTAGTGCTATTAACAACCATGTCAACTTCAGTATCCTCCTCCCTTAACAGTTTGTTTTCTGCTAACTTATTTATCATGTCTGCTGACTTTAGCTTACCTACTTTTATATGCTGACCCTCTATAAATGTCACTTGGTTATTGGTTTTTTCTAGCTTCCAGATGGTGTTATATTTTTTGCCTTCCTTTTCCTCGGGTACCACCTCTACAACCTCACCAACTGTAAATTTATCTAAAAAAACAATAATGTTAACCGACTCGTACAGCATATCTAGTAAGATTTCATCTGAAAGATTGGTTCCTGACATCTTCATGTTTATCATCATTTTTCTAAGGATTTTTCTAGCATCTCCTGAGTGTCCTGTTGTCCAGGATATGTTTCCTGCAAAGGCACCGTTGTAAAAGCTCATTGCTTCAGCACCTCTAATTTCTCCAAAGACATACATGTCTATTGTCATAAGTAGTCCCATATCTGATAATTCTTCAATGCCATATACTTCTCCCTTTGTGTTTCTTTTCACCAGCAGTTGTACTGCATTGGGATGCTTTAAGAATAGCTCTCCATGTTCTTCCATTGTAAGTATTCTTAGTTCTTCTTGCACTTCTTCTAATAAAGCCCTCATTAATGTTGTTTTGCCTGAACCACCTCTACCACAGAATATGAAATTTGCTCCTGCCCTTCCATAACGCTTTAAATCTTCTGCTAGTTCTATAGTTAGCATATCCATTTCTACAAGATCATTTAGGGAGAATGCCTCCCCTTTATGTTTTCTAAAGACTGCTGTAGGACTAATATGGGCTACTGGATCAATAGCACATATAATTCTTAGTTTATTGACTGGGTCTTCAAATTTTGCAAGGGCTTTATCATCATTTAGCTCGCCTTTCAAATTAGCCTGTATAGTGGTTCGTATATAGGACTTTAGATTGTCTATACTGCCAAAGCTAACATTGACTCTTTTTATTTCTTTACCTACTTTTATCCAACAGTTATCGGGTCCATTTATGAATATTCCGCTACAATCCTCCATATCAAGGTATGGCTGTAGGAGTCCATATCCTAAAATATGATCTATTACATCCTTTACTAGGTCTTTTCTTGAAACATCAACAACTTTATAGTTTCTTTTGTTTAAAATCTTTAACACTGCTAGCTCTAGTGAAGCTTTTGGTGCCTTTGAAAGTGTTATCTCACCTATTAAGTCCTTATGCTCTTTTATGGTTTCTAGGGCTATTCTCTCTATAACCTCGTAGGTGGATTGAAATACCTTTTCGCCTGCTTTATGCTCTTTATGCTTAGCTCTTTCCTCTAGTCTATTTACTATCAAGTTATCAGCCTCCCTTTAAGCTTTTTTTCTTAACAAGCTTAAGATGTTTGCTTTTTTGTTTATTCTAACTCCCATAGAGTTTAGTACATCTATATATTCATTAATTATCTTTTTATTGCTAAAGCCATTACCCTTTTCCAGCCCTCTGTGATAAGAAATGTATCCTGCTATATCTCCATGAAGCTTTGCATCAATTTCAATAAAGGTTAAATCTTCGCCGTTATATTTATTAATTACATACTTAAACTTTCTTATGTCATAGTCATCATACATCTCAAAGGTTTTAATGAATCTATTTACTTCTTCTATGTCTTTAATGTTGCCATATACAGGAACAACTACTTTATCTGCCAGCTTTATGGCTATATCTGTACTTACTACATCAAACCAAGAATGGGTGTCTATTATAACGTAGTCATAATTAAATTTTAACTTTTCTATTATTTCTTTATACTGTTGTCTTTCTGATGAGTAGTATTCATTAAAGTCATATATACCTGGTAGTATGTCTAAATTGGTTTGCATTTTATATGCTTTAGTTAAGCTCTCTAGCCTTTCATAGGTTAGATTTTGTCTTGCCACTGCATCTAAGACATCTGGCAAAGTGAACTCAAAGCTGGTGTTAAAAACCTTTTTAAATGCTGGCTTTAGGGGATTAAAGTCCACTACACATACTCTGCATTTTTTTGATGAAGCCAAGGCAAATGCTAAGTGGACAGCTGTTGTGGTTGAGCCCTGGCTTAAGGGGGAATATACTGTTATAACCTCTTTAAAAACGCTTTCAACAACCCTCTCAACTTTGATATTTTCTTGTGGCTCTGCAAGTAGGCTGTAATTAAACTCTTGTGGATAGTTATTGTAGGCATCTTCTAGCCTTTGGGGAGTTACTTCGTCAAGCTTAAGGTAAACTGTTACCCCTTGATTTACTAGGTTCCCTATTAGCTTCTTTTCTTCAAAGGAGTTAAAATCATCAGTAATTATAACAACCTTTATTCCTTTGTATTTAGCCTTTTTACATATTCTAATTATGTTATCTCCTGTATTGTCAAGTAGCCTATTTAATATAAGCCCCTCCATTGGCATTAGCTCTACTAAATCTTCTAGGGCTTCTAGGCTATCGACCTCATCAATAATATCAAAGCTTGCATCCCTTACTCTTTCTTGTAACTCTTCGTTTCCTATTGCTGTAAGTATTCTCAAATTATCACCTTCTTCCACTTACTAACTAATTTTATCTCTTTTATGTCTATCTTCTATCCAACAATCGAAGCAAATATATTTGCCATTAATTAATATTTTTCTTTTTCCTACTCCAGCTTCCTTACCACAAAAATCACATTTTATTTCCACTATAATTCCTCCTAGCTTAGTTTTTTATATATGGATATGGATCCACGAGTTGACCCTCGAACCTTAGTTCAAAATGAATATGTGGCCCAGTACTTCTTCCTGTGTTTCCTACTGCACCTATTACATCGCCCTGTTTTACTTTGTCACCTGAAACAACCTGTATCTGAGACATATGGCAATATCTTGACTCCCATTCATAGCCCTCTTTATCAATATGTTTAACTCTTACATTGTATCCAGCTGCTGAACTACTATAATTTACTTGAAATATCTCACCATCGGCTATTGAAATAATTGGCTCTCCCATAGCATTTTCACCTGATATATCTATTCCATAGTGGAAAGCTCTATCATTTGTAATTGGATCTGCTCTCCAGCCGTAGGGGGAAGTAACTATATTTAGTGTTGGAGTTGGCCAAGCAAATTTAACATCTTCAGCAACTGGAATATGGTCTGGTAAATCAAATATGTCTCCATACATCTCAAATATAAAACTCTCTGATACTAAGAAATATATCCATTCAATTTGGTCCGCTGTTAACTTAGTCATTAAGTCCTCAAGACCTACTCCTGAGAACTTAATAATATATTCATCTTTTTTGTTTAAGTCAATAAATATCTTGGTTATTTCAAATATTGATAGGTCACTCTCATAGCCTAAATCATCTAATAGCTGAAATGTTTCTTCTTTTCCTTGAACTACTCTTTTTTCAACTGTAACCCAGCGAGTTTCATACTTAGTACACTTGCCTTCTTCATCCACCTTAACACAATACTTTTCTTTTTCTCGTTCTTCAAAATCTAATCCAAAGAACTCATAGACTGTCTCTTTTGGATCGGCTTCACTAAAGTCATTTTCGTATCTTACTGTATCGTAAATTAGCATTTCTGCCCAATTAACTTTAGCTGCATGCCCCACCAGCTTATACTCCTCTGCGAAGGCTACATCTGCTGTTGGAGTTATGTTTCCTATCACATTTCCACCAAGTAGCATAGCCATACAACCCATAATTGATATTTGGATACCTAACAGGGCTATAATAGCTATTATAATTTTTTGTTTTAAGTAGCTTTTTACAATACTCATAGCTTCATTTCCTTATCCTTTTTCCTCATATTAGATAAGGGCTTTTGATGTTGTTTTTTTTGATTAATATTTTCTTCATTGACTTTATCCCTATGATTGTTTTTTAGGCTGGTGGTCAGATAACCTGCTGGATTCTGGATTAGCTTATGGTCCTTCTCCTCAACCTCCTTCATGCGATCCATCATCATTCTTACATTTTCCTTTCCATACTTTTTAAAGAGTTCTTCAAAGAAGGCTTTGTCATACTGTTTGTTATACCTTTGATTAAACTCATAGGCATAATCCTTTTCATCTTGATTATTAAGAATTTTATATGCCTCCTCTTTATCCAAGTCAATATTACCTCCATTAGTTGTTATTCTTATGCTATCAAGATTTTTTGGTCTACTAACACTTTCTTCCTCCTTTGTCATTGCTGAGTAAACATCATATATAGTGCCTCCCGATTGCTGAGCCATATCTATAGAGCTTGCCACTGCAGCTATTTCTCTTCTATCAAACCTAGGAGTTCCTAATGCTTCTCTTGTTTGAACACGCTTGACAAATGGTGTATACTCAGGCTCTTTATTATGTTTTTCAGCCTTTTCTTCTGCTTCAGCCTTTTCATCATTATACTTTCTCTCTAGGAGCTCTTCAGCCTTTTTAACTAAAGCCTTTAAATTGTCATTCATGTTGGTAATGTCACCCTCTTGTGCCAGTTGAACCTCTATTGCTCCATAGCTTAAACTAGTATCCTCTGTACCACTATTATTTGAAGGTCTACTATTTCTATTGATTTTGTAATCCTCAGCTGTTGAAGGCTCATACTCATAATTGTCATGGCTTTTACTACGTCTAAATCTTATTTTATCTGTATGTTTATTAATCCTTGCCTCTAGGTTTGCATCCTTCCTAAGGTTTTTATTTATGTTTCCATGTTTCACAGCCATACGCATGTTGGTTATAATCTCAAAGAAGTCTTTCCTTTTCCATACAATAACAACCATAATAAGAATTTGAAGGAGCAACACAACAAACCAGCCATAATCACCTGTCAGATTAAACAATGCAGAATTTAATGCAAATATAACTGCCAGTACAAAGCTTATGATTACTTTGATAAAGCCAGCTGCTAAGACCTTGCTTCCCCAGCTTGTAATTATTTTAGGCCCAATGAAGGGTATAAGTGCCATTATAAACACAAACACCCCCATCATTACATAAAAAATCGTAATGAACTGATATCCAAGTATCAAAAGGGCTATAATCCCTATAATTATTCCCATAACCAGCATTGGTATAAAATATAGTATTATAAAGCTAAGTCTTCTTCCTCCCCATACTGGTGTAAAAAGTATATCGTTCTCTGCCAGTGTATTGATTATTTCTTGTCTTTCCTCTGACATAGGTGGTAATGATAGTATTTTATCCTCTTCTTTTTCTGCTATATCTACATCTCCAAACTGTAGCACCTGCCAGGGCTTATGTACAAACATCATCCACATATCATTTGCTGCTGCCATAACTGCTGATTCAGGAGTATTTCCTTGATTGGTGGCTTTATAGGTGCCTGACAATACACTTCGGGATAAATCCTTTGATATATCGTCAACCCCCTTTAGTAGCTCAGTAGGACTATTAAAGAAAGCCAAGGCAAGGGCAGTTATAATTACCGTTTGAATGATGGCTACCCATATTTGGGTTTTTTGGTCGCCTATTATTTTTACTAGATAATAGAAACCCAGTACTACTATGGCTATCAGGCTTAACTCGTCAAATAGTGCTATTTTCATTTCTCCAATAACCGCTTCAATTATCCCAGAGAATATCTTATATAAATCTATCTCAAAGGAGTAATACACAACAGTTATAAGGAGGTGGGCTAGACCTTTTTGAGCATTAAATAACGTGTTTGCTCCTGCATTAATTTCATCCCCAAAAGTCATTGTGGATTCCACCATACCCATATCCTTCATGTCTAAATAATAGTTGTTTTTGTACACCGTCAAGTATTTACTACTGTTATTGCCATCAAATAAGGCATCTACATCAGGAAGAGCTCCATCGATTGGGTCATTTCCATATGCAAAATTCGTAAAGGAAGCAATGATGAGTAGAATCAGTAAAATACACTTATATCCTTTAGGCGGATACTCCATTCTCCCCACCTGCTTTCTTTTTCTTTGGAGTAGTCTTAAAGGCTTCAAGTAAATGTTCAAATACAACATCAAACTTCAATCTGCCTATTCTGCCATCAAGGTCTTGGAATAGGCACTCTCCATCCTGTAAAGTTTCTATCTCTTGAATGTTTTCATCAGTCACTTCAAGCTTCATGAACTTTAATGCCTTTATTGTTTCCTCCCTCTCTGCCATTCTAAAGCAGAACTTGTAGCTAATGGCATTTTTTATTCCACCTTCGCCAAGATCATCAACTGAGTGACCTATGAAAATACAGCCTCCATATAAGCTTCTTCCCATCCTTGCTAGAAAGTCCATAAGTTTAAGTCCCATAGTGGTTGCCTTTAAACCCCAAGATTCGTCGAATAAAACTAACTTAAAGCAGGGCTCACCAGACATTGCATATTTTTTTGCAAATGAAGCAATAGGTAGCATTAGCACCGTTGAAATTACTTCCTCCTGTGTGAAGTCCTCTTTTTTGGTATCTGCTTTAGGAAGGGCAAGGTTTTGTATTTGTAAAATGTTTATTTTATTTTTGAAGCTCAAAGCCTCTTCTGTTCCATCTCCAAATAACAGTCCAGCCATTCCATTTTCTCTAAGTAACCTAATCCTTCTTGCAAGCTTTCTAGCTGGTGCTGCCAATTCATCACTTTCTGGAAAGCCACCAAGTATTTCAGCTAACTTAATCATACATCTACCTTCTAGCTTTTTAAGCTGGTTTACTGCTTCAAGAACGGCTGTATACTCGTCATCATTCGGGTTTAGCTTAAATACTTCAGACAAAATGTTTGTTGCTAACTCTGAAGCTGCTTCAACATCCCCTTTATAGACTATATATGGATCAAGTTTCCCTTTATCCTCAATTGATGGGGATAGAGTAATGACATTAATATAGTCTTTTAGCTCGGGCAACAGATGAAGCCATTTTGCACGTTCTGCCTTTGGGTCAAATATTAATGCTTTACCACAACCATATATAACATTTAAGTAAGCCATTAGATTTGCATTGAAGGACTTTCCTCCACCTAGTGTACCGAAGAAGAAGGCAGATGCTGATCTATTTAATAGACATGCTCTACCCATATCTAAATATACACTCTTCTCAACTGCTCCTGTGGTTCCTATATAAGGGCCTATATTATCTCCAAGTTGTCTTGTTGCTGCAAACATTGAACCTGCCAAAGTTCTAGGAGGCAAAGGCTGAATGTAATCAGTTACGTATCGTCCTGTGCCTGGTATAAACTCCATAAAAAGCTTTAGCTGGTCTGAGTAGGATCTTTCTATTAGAAAGTTTTGATCTTCATAAAACTCCTTTACAAATGCTACTCTATCCTCAAGGGTCTCTTTGGTGTCTGCTGCAATGCAAATGGTTATCGATGCTCTAGTTATTGGTGCTCTAGTGGCCTTAAGCTCTGCCTCAAGGAGATTTGCATTTTCCTTAGCTTCTAATATATCATCTGGAACCTCTTCTTCACTGTTTGAGACATGTTCAATTTGTCCCTGTATATCTCTTTTCTGTTTCCCTACCGAGCGTATACTTTCCTTATGCTCATTGGTTTCTATGTGTATGCATACTTCTGTTTGAATAGTAAAGTCTTGAAGTACTAAAAGCCATTCACTGCCTGGGAAGAGAATTCCGTCTGGAATATGAGATATACTTAAAAATGCCTGATTTGATATTCCCTCCTCATGATGCACCTTTAAGGTTCTTCCTTCTGAAACATCAATTACCCCTTCCGAAAGTGTAAGTGCTTGGTCTGTATCAATCAATCTTCCATATTCACCATTTTTAATTGTCCTTTCAGTATAAGGGCTCCAGTGGCGATTCATGGTTTTTTCTATTGCTTCAATGTTCTTTTTTCTTTTATCTCTGTTTCT
This sequence comes from Alkaliphilus pronyensis, assembly GCF_009017275.1. GTDB lineage: Bacteria > Bacillota > Clostridia > Peptostreptococcales > Natronincolaceae > Alkaliphilus_C > Alkaliphilus_C pronyensis. Next base: position 28,910 of record NZ_WBZC01000016.1, read on the forward strand.
TTTTAGCCACAACTTCCCTTGAAGGCTTTTATACCAGTTATCCTTAAGCTTTACTTCACCAAGCCCCCTTCTAAACATTCTTCTATTTAGCCATTGGGTAGTTGTTTCACTTATCTTTGTTAGCTTAATTCTCTTGTTTTGCCTTTTAAAGTACTCTGCTGATAAATCTTGAAACAACTGAATTTCTTTATCTAATATGGACTTTGTTTTAGCACCTATGATTTCTTCTAGTATGTTTAAAGGATGCTGTATTAAATAAATAAAAGCATCCTTTATATTTTGGAGGGTATATTCCTTAATATTTAGTTTAGTTCCAACATAGATATTATAGTCGTTACTCATGCCCTTTCTCTTTATTTTGGCCTTTATATGATCTCTTGTACCAGTTGCATGGGCTAAGGTTTTATTGTATAGGGGATCGGTTTTATCAAGCTCATTAATAATACCATCAAAATGTGCATCTATGTCTTGAGCTATAGGTATAATATGAATCTTTGCCTCTTGCCCTATGTTAGCTAAAAATATTGCTAGGGTGTTTAATGCTTGAATCTTACTTTCCTCCTTAAGAAAATCATAGTTCATACCCTCAAGCTTGAAATATGCCCAGCACTCATTTTTTCTGTGGTTAAATATTAAGTTATCTGCAAAGTATTTAATGGGAAACTCATACATTTACACCCCTCCTTCCAAATAGCTTTAATTTAGATTTACATTTAGTCTTATTGCTCTTTATATTTTTTCTTAATATTTCATCAGTTTTATTAAAGAAAGCTGTAATCCTAAAGGCAGTAGTTGTAGTAAGCTTTATATTATTTCTTAACTCCTCTACTGGTCTGAACTTTTCATATTTTTTTGGAGATAGCTTATATATAATAAAATCTATAAAAAATTTATGGGGAAGTTTACCGTCAAGCTTTTGCTTAGTTAGAAACTTCATTATTCCATAGGGTATAGCTATAGCTCTAAGGAAAAAAGGGATTCTATTCATAAAGGGAATAAACTTAACCAGCAAAAATGTTATTATTACGCTGACAATAAAGTAAAGTACTTCATTGGGCTTTACTGGTATCAAAAGCTTTATACCCTCTACTGAATAAACCTCTCTTTCAAACTTCCACACATTCTTATATGTCCTTAAAATAACTTCTTTTCTTTCACTCATAACTTATCACAGCCTAAGCACCGAATATGAAGGTCCATACAGTAAGGGCTATGTTTTTTAATCTTTCTGGCCCGTCAATAATAACTAAAACTATTCCACTAAGCAGTAAGAAGCCTCCAAGCTGTACCCATGCTCTTTTAGCTATAAATTTCACAACGAAAACTACTATTGCAGTTAATGCTGCCCACCAAGCTATTTCCTTTACAAAGTCAAAGGCATTTTTACCCCAGCCTGGATCAGCATAGACAAAGATGCCTCCCATGTTAATAATCATGAGTGCTGTCATTAGCACCACAGATGTTCTAATTAGCTTATTATAGTTTGCTATATTCTTCACTTTAATCTTCCTCCTTTTGAATGTTTAAGTTTACTGTTCTTATATTAAAATTTTTAACATAATACCTTTGATTCTCTTTAATTAAGTTAAGATGATAACCCTGTTTATAATTTAGCCCTGAAATTGCATCTTCTATAGAGAGCTCAACAATAACAAAGTACTCATTACTGGATTCTCCTTCAAAGGCTCTAACGCTATCTAATCTTTTTAACTTGAATCTGTTATTTAAGCCCTGTATTTTACTATTGTCATAGATGTAGTAGCTTATTTCACCAGCACTACCACTATAGTAGGTGTTAAAGAAGCTCTCCAGTACTTGGCTTATCTCATTGTTGACTGCTGAGTCTACTCCACTGTCTGTATAAAAGCTGATTCCTGCATCTGCTTTTTGGGGCCTTGATGTTATTACAGGATTATCTTCAACGATATATCTTCCCTCCTTCTCCATTATTGGAACAGCAATGAAAATATTATCCTCTATTTCAGTGATGCTATCGCCTTCATCATTTGAGGTAATTCTATACCTAACCTTAACCTCTACCTTAACGTTTAATTGATTTTCACTATACCATTCAACACCATAGCTTATGGCACTTAATGCTTTTATAGAGCCATGTCCAGGGTTTTGAACTGACATTTGAGAAGGCATATAGTCCTTTAGTCTCTCTTGATAATCATCTCCCCTTTCGTAGGTAAAGTAATCTAGGGAAAAGCTCTCTGCAAATGCTGATGCTTCAAGTTCTACTCTATCTCTATAGCTTCTTTCTTCAACAAATGTATTGACAACTCTTTGGGCTTCTCCTGCTTCACTTGAATTAAACATAGTACCTATTCCTCTAAAAACGAGGAAAATAATAAGAGTCCATAATATGACTCTTGCAGTTTTAAGTAACCATGTAGTTTTGATTTTAAAGGGTTTGTTTTTACCCTTTATGGTTTGTAGCTTCAATTCCTCACCTCCTTTCATTTAGAATCCAGTGTAGTCCTCTTCTACATCTTCAAGTATTATTTCATCCTCAACTGGTTCAAAATCTTCATCTTCATCCTCATAATCAGTGTTGTCCTCTTCTTCAAAGCCTTCATACTCAAAATCCTCCTCATCAGCAAAATCCTCTTCGTATACGGGGCCTTCTGGATAAGGATTGTCTAAATTTGAGTTATCTTCTTCACCCCCTATTTCCCATTCATCATCTAAATTTTGAGTCAACATCCCTCCCTTTGCTACCTCTACATCAGAGAGCATTACAGAATCATTAAAGTTATATGCTTGAAACTCTAGTGTATCAGCCCCCACCTTAAACATAAATCTGCCCTTAGTCTCAGGTAGCTCTGTAGCTTTGCTATTGCTTAGTACAATTTCGGAAGCTGGCTTATCAGAAAACCTACCACTTATCCTAACAGGAATATTGTTTTTTATTTGTCCTGGAAGAACCTTAGCATCTGGTCTTTGCATTCCTAAAATTAAATTTATGCCAGTGGCCCTTGATAATCTAGCCAGAGTTGAAATTTCCTTTTCAATTTCCTCAAATATCTGTTTTGCATTTCTCCCCAAGCCTGACTTATCCATCATTTCAGCAACTTCATCGCAGAAAACCATAATTCTACATAATTTTTTAAGGCCTTTATCCTCAGCTATATTATTGTATTCACCTAGGTTTTTGACATCAAGGCTCCTAAAAAGCTTGAGTCTTGCCTCATTTTCAGAAACAAGCTCTTTTAGTACATGCAATGCCCTCTGCCTTTCAGTTATTACTTCGCCATATCTCTCATATCTAATTCCAAATTCAACTCCACCCTTAAAATCAATCATGAATATTTTAGCTGCCTTCAACACTGCCTGCCTTAATATCATTCTTAGAATTACAGATTTACCTGATCCTGTTTCTCCTGCAACCAAAACATGAGGTGTGCTGTTTAAGTTGAACTTAACCTGCTCCAGCATATTTTCTCCAACAATAATCTCAAAGTCTTTGCTTGAAAGATATTCATCCTTCCAATCAATGTAGATTGGTATTATTTTTGAAGCTGGGACAGTTTTAACCTTAACAATTTTTTTGGTGGTTAAGGCATTTTCAATTTTTAAAATATTGCAATCCAGCATATTTTCTATCTTCTTCTCCTTAAATCTCCACTCTTCAAGGGGTATATTGCTATAAAAGGAAAAGGTAGTTATATCCCCCTCCTTTTCTTCACTTAAGTACTTGGGGTATATCTTTTTTTCAACCATGTTCCCATTAATATCTTTTTTCTTACCCTTTGTAAAAAGCCCAATCTCATCAAATTTTTCATCAAAGTCTGAAATGAATTTCATATGGTCGCTACCCTTAATATACAGATAAAATAGAGGAATTAAGGGTGTGGCATATACTCCATATCTTAAAATCATAAGCCTTTTATTATCCTGTGGAATGTAGCTCCAAATTTTTTCACGCAATAAAAAAAGCCCTACACCAAAGGCTATCCATATCAACAGCTTATAGTAATTTTTTTTATCTTCAGGTAGCTTCTTAATTCCATAGAAGATAGTTTTGATGACGTTGAATATTCCACGAAAAAAATTGTATATATACATTCCAACAATTTCTTCTTCACTTCTGCCAGCCATTATTAAACCTCCTTATCTATGCTTTTTTATGACGATAACGCAGATAAATGTTAGTTGTTTTTATCTTTTCATGACCTAATTGCTTTTTAACTGTAGCTTTAGCTTCTGCTCTATCTTTTCCAGTATCTAATTCTTTTTGAAACCTTTTCTGTGCATTTATTCTTCTTAGATCATGGGTTGGAATACCTAATTCAGTTGCTTTTTTTCTTAAATAATTTCTAGAGTAAAACAGCTTTTCTCCATCTTCGTGCTTACTGGCCCATCCCTTTAATTTATCAACTAAGTATTTATCTTCAATAGTCTCAACTATTCTCTTTTTGTTCCCTTTTCCCTGCTGTACATGAATAATTGTTTTGTCTCCATCAAAGGAAATATCCTCTTTTTTTACATCTGCTATCTCTTTTATCCTTAGTCCACTCTTTAGCTGTAGCCTTAAGGCATATTTTAGTTTTTCATTACGTAATCCATTAATTTTCCTTTCAACTGTATCACTTGAATGTTTAAGTATCTTACCTTTGCTATTACTTGATGCTGCATTATAGTTTTGAAACAGTTTGATCTCTGGTTCTCCAAAGAGTAAAGATTTGGATTTATTCAACACCTCATCCTCGTATTTTCTAATTGCTGATACATATTTCATCATTTCTTGACGAGTACCAGCTTTACTATTGATTGCTTTTTCTATTGCACTTGCATCAACAGTATTATTTTTTAACTCTTCTGCTAACCTCCTTGTGCAGTAATAGTAAGTTGATGCAGTTTGAGATGTTATCGAACCGTTTGCTACTAGCTTATCTATTTTTTTCTTAAACTTGTCTATATCTAAATTCAAACTAACCACCTTCTTTTACTAATTCCTTTAAAGCTTCGTATTTTGTTTTATCTACTGTAATGACCCTTAAAACTTTGTTTTTGTGTCTTTGCACACTGGTAAAGGTTTCTTTTTCAGTTATTATCAAAGCTAGTTTTTTGTAAACAGCTAAATATTTATTAATATCCTTTTCTCCAGATACACTTTGAAGCTTTAATCTGAAATCTTTAGGTCTAAAATTTATATAGTTATTGCTCTTGGTTTCTATGTATAGCTTACCACTACCAGGGAGCTGCTTATTGATTAACTGCTCTACAACATTAACGAATACTATTAACTTCTTCAAAATACTCCCCTCCTCTCCTCCCTCTCGTGTCAACCTGTGATTTAGTCAGCCGATTTTTTGAGCAAAAAATCGGAAGTTTAAAACGACGCTTGACGACGTTTAACGATGTTCTCCTCACCCCACAACTAAAGAAAGATGTTACAGGAAAAAAATAAAAACAAAAAAACACATACTCCAAAGCCCTCAAGCCCAAATAAAAACAACCCACACATGTTACAGGATATAAACTATACCACTTTCTATTCCTAATCTAGTAACAAACCATTATCAATACCTATGAAATCAAAGGAAAAATAGGTGTAACTTTAAGATATAGTGTATTTTGAGAATGTTACAGGTGTAAAAATACCATTAATTACTAAAATGTTAGTCAATTATCCACTACTGGAACAGGCTTATTATACTGTAATTTAATACCGCATTCATTACATTTTGCTATATACTTTATGGGGTTATAATCAAGTTTATCAACAAGAGCTTTAATTATTCTATAATCTGATTTAAAACAAAGGGGGCATACAAATCTATTATTAATCCATACAGCATCTCTTTTAATTTTTCTATTCTTATGTAAGTTGGGCCTAGTTGGTATTTTTTCTATTGGAAAAACAATACTCACTATATCAACTCCTTAATTAATCTATTTATTGATCATGACAGCATTTGTCAGTTATGCCAACCTCCAGAATTGCATTATACAAGAGTGCTTGAAAATACTTAACACTATTTATTATTTTAGTATTCTTTGATATTCTCTTAAACTTTAAATAAGCCATATCCACAGCTTCTATTGATATTTGCTCTAACCTGTCTCTGATATTTAATTGACTGACTATAAGACCATCAACCTTTAACTCATTACTCAAGTACATTTGAGCTATAGATTCTGTTAAAAAGTTTCCTTCAGAACCTGAATACAAATAAACTTGTGCTTTGTTTAAAATCTCTTGTATGTTTTTGTTTATTAATTTTTCCTCTTCTTCTCTTTGATTTATATTTATATTATTATGAAGAAGAGGATTGTTATAATTAGTATTGTTAAATAAGTTAACTTCGGGTGCACCGTGTGCACTAGGGTGGTGCATACTGTGCACTACCCCTGGTGCATGTGGTGCACTAGGTGGTGCATGCTGTGCACTACCTTCATCATTAACCTTTGCAGATAGTATGGTGTATAAGTTACTCATGTTACTACTAGATTCTAACTTCTTACGTGCTTCTTTCAGTAATAGTCCTTTACTTATTAATCCGTCGATAGCATCAACGGCCTTTCTCCTACTCATTCTTCCTTTTTGAGCTATGGTTTTATAGCTGGGAAAGGCTTGATCTTCTTTATTGGTATGTCTTGAGATTACCTGATAAGCCATTTTCTCGTATATATCTAAATCCTCTCTGTCAATCAGGTCATTTTCTGTATCAAACCAACCTTTGTATCTTCCATCCCTCAACTGTCCATTATCTCGCTGATCTTGAATTAAATCACTCAAGTTAAATCCCCCTCTCTAGCAGAAGATAAAAGGTAATACTCTTATAGATATGTGTTACCATATGTGAAGTTATTCTTTTTATGTTTATTGAAATAGCTTAATTATATTGGTGTTACCTTTTTATTAAATGTTGCTATATTTAAAGACATATTACATTAAAAAGGTATTACTAAATCGAATAAAATAAAAATAGGTATTACTAATAGTGCTAATAATATAATAAAAAGTTGAAATTTAAATATTTGCTTAGTACTACCTTTTAACTGATGCGAAGGTATTTTCTAAAACATCAAAATCATCTATATCACTTATATCTATCATTTCTACTTCTTTAATCTCTTTATTATCAACATGTTGTATAGGTTTCTTTTTTACATTGACATTATCAAATGATAATTCCATTTTTAAGTTATCCATCATATATTTTAGTTTCAATGCTTCAGTAATTAGTTGATTAATGCTTTTATAACCATACTTTTCGTAGCTGTTTAACCAGTCATAGAAGCTATTATCTCCTTTTATAACAGGTGTCTTATAGCTTGTTGTCATACCTGGTGTTAGCTTTTTTCTTCCTACTTTCTTCTTCATGTCATTCTACCTCAATCTCTTCATTACTAAATATCTGTTTTTGAGTTTCTTTCTCCTTTACTGCGTTAAACTTAGCTTCTAAGAAATATCCTCTAGCATCTTCAAATAATGGGTCTGAAGACATTATTGTTGGCACTCCTGGTATGAAATTATGTAGTTCTCTTTCTGTCATTATTGAGGTGCCTCCTGATATAAATAAAGCTCCTGCTTCACCTATATCCATACCTTTCATTTCAACCTTATCAAAGAATTTAGTTTTAAGTAATGAAACCATGTTTGCAAATGGTTGCTTTTGTATTTCTTCAAGATTAATTGTTTTTCCCTTGTATTTAACTTTAGGATAATTTCTAATTAAATAATCAAGCTTTACCTTTGTTACATCGTAGCCATATTCTTTATATAGTTTTGATCTAATCTCATTTAATGGGTTACTACTCCCCACTGGTAGCCCGAAAAAGCCGTAGGATTCAAACTGCATTTTTGAATTCATAAATGCGACATCTGAAGTAGATGAACCAATGTTTAATCCAATAATACAGCCTTTTTCTAAGTGTCTTTTAACATCGTTATTGGGCTTAAGATCATCTGTATAGCACATAGATACTACTGAAGCTGTTCCCTCGGGTTTAAAATGAACATCTGGTATTTTAACCTTTACAACTGCATCTCTGAATAAAGGATGTTTAAATACAACCTTATACTCATGTTTTAATACCTGAGTAAATGAGTTTAATAACTGAGGTTGTTCAAAGTACTCCTCTGTCGGCACTCCTGTACCTAATCTGTAGTAGGCAACAATTTGCTCCTTTGGTTTATAATTTGCATATGCAAGGTGGGTCACCAGCTTTACTATTTCATCATTACCTGTTTCAACATCTTGAAACTTAGGTATTCCATTAGTTGACCATCTCAAGTCTCCTCTGTTAAACCGATATGCCATGCTACCTACAAAGTATCTTCCAAGAAACTCTTCATTTCTGTAAATATCTACATCTAAAAAGTTTATTAAGTCACCTGTTTCCTCCTCCAATGTCCTCCTTTCATATCCACTACAAATTGCATTCATGTTGATTATTTTTCTATCCTCCAGGTAGAGTTTATTGTTTAGCCTCCCTGGATCCCATCCAGCTATAATTTTTTCGTGCATTGTTTTTCCTCCTTTTTTTGTTTTTGGTATTAAAAAAAGCCCCAATGTTGGCTTTGTATTGTTGTTTTGCTTAGCTAGAATAAGTTTAAGTTTGATTCACTTTATCACATAATTATTATACAATTGCTAAATACCTGATTTTAATAATGGCGTTTCATCATAATCACTGTCAGTAATTTTATCGGCTATACTAAATTTTTTGCCATCTTCACAGCCTTCATAGTAAACATCAGAAAATCCTCGAAAAGATGTATTTATATTAATTCTTTTTTTGAAGTTAATCTGGCTATGTGCTTCTACAACTTCTCTATCTTTAACTAGTATTAACCCCCAATCTTGATTAACACGTTTTTGTTCTTCATATTTTTTTTGCAGCCCATTTATGAAACCCAATGCATAATCATTTTCTAGTCCTTTGGTGCTATATCCATCTCTTACCTGTATATATCTTAACCTTTTAACTTTACTATCAATACAATCAACTGCATACTCTAATACAATATTGCATATATCTATATCCTCATCTCTGCCAAAAAATGCTATAGTATGTGTTCTTCTCGTTTTAAAGTAACAATAACAACCAAAATTATCGGCAATCAATTTAGCAAGTTGAGCTTTCCACTTTGCCTTAGTAAATGATACTTTGCTAACCTTCTCTTTTATTTTACTATCATATATTTTTGACTCTCTCACTTCTTTAAGTGATAACTTATGTCTAACAAGTAGCTCTTGGGCTTTTAGCATGGATAACTGGGCTTCATACTCATTACTACTCTCGCTCAATGCTAGAAGTTTTTTTATTTTCTCAACTATCTTTGCATTCATTATTTTCCTCACTTTCCGCAATAATATTGTTGCATATAATTCTAAATCCTTGTTATGCGTAACTAATCAATATTTAAAACAAGTTTGTTAGTTTTACACTTTGGACATTGAGAAAAATAACCTCCCTGTTCATCACTTACAATGTAGCCACCCCTTTTAGATAACTCGTACAAAAGGATTGGCATCGTCATTAATTCGTATTCTTCTGATGTATCATAGTCGCAATTTTCACAGTTCGCCCATAAGTTCCTTTCACTTTCTTCTTTTTTTGCCAAGTGCTTAAAAGCCTTGAAACATTCATGTTCTACAAGTTTTCCATTTGCATTTTTAAAATCTAACTTTTCAAACTTTTTTACAATTTTGTGATACATTTTAATTTATCTCTCCTTCGCCTAATATTAAATCCTTGTGATGCGTTACAGTGTCATAGTTTCTATATTTACCACTTTCCAGCAAGTAGGTTGATATCCGTATTTTTTAGCCCAATCAAATAACACTTCATTCAATTTTTCTTCTAGTTCATCACGATGCTCTTTCTTCACATCTTCCAAATAAGTTTCGGCAGCTTCTCCTACTTCGTCATATACACTTTCTGAAATTCGTTCTAGCAACCAATCTGTATCTATTCCAGGCATTGAGATTTCTAATTTTTGTCCAACTTCAAACGTAACTACACCCTCATTTTTCGCCATTATTTTCCCAGCTCTAATTGCTTCTTCTTTTGTAAAAAACCATATTCCTGTTGTCCAGATATCTCTGTTACAATATTCATATGTCCAATCTTTTTCAATCTTTTCAATGTCTTCTGCAAATTCCTTTCCTACTCTTCCAATATAAAAAGAATCTACTCCCTCTAATTTAGCTAGTTCTATACCTTTTTCAATAGCCTCACACTTTTCATCTAACGAATCACAAAATTTCCCTTTTTCATTTAAGCCATAGCACCATTTTCTATTTTCCTTGAAAACTGTTGATAAAATCCCCGCTATTTCCTCTTTTGTCATTTCATGCCCACAAACTTTACAAATTTTCTTTCCTTCGACTTGAAAAAATTTACCTTCATTGCATTGCCCACAAATAATATCGTAGATTTCTAAACTCATTTTTTTATTCCCCTTTCGATTTTTGATATTGCGTATAAATATTAATCCTTGTAATGTGGCATTATTCATTAAAGACCATATGCTCACATTCTTTGCAAATATCACTAGGTTCATCATCAGAATATGACCTTTGATAACCTCTACATTTCCCATTATCTAACTTTTCAGCATTAGCACACCTATTGTTTTTTTTAGTTTCATTCGCTAGATTTACTAATTCTTTAAGGCTGTCAAATCTTATAAGAAATGTTAATATTCTATCTGTTAATTGAATATCTCTACCATAACAGTTTTGTATTTCTTCTCTAGCTTCTTCCAATAATTCTTTAGCTTCATTTAACAATTCATTCATAAATTTCCCCTTCTTTCTGCGACTTATTATGTCGCCTTATATTAAAAGCCCCAATCAACCCCATGTGCCATTCGAATAATAATGATACCATTCTCCATTGGCTAGTCGAACACAAATAGTATTGTTTTTATCTATCCATACTTTTACAATTTTCATATTCATCTTTCTTTCATAACCATTGCAGGCAACATGATTCTTATGCACATTAAACATATGTCGTTTTTGTTCCTCAGTTAATTTTGATAAACCTTGAATTTTCATAAAACAAAACCCTCCTTTTTTAACACTTGCTGATAATGTAATGCTACTTATATCTTTTTTCAGTTCTGCATAACAAGTCCAATAACATTTTCATATAATTGTTTTTGCAAAACAAAAAAGCCTATCTCTAAGCTTTTCTAATGGTTGGCAGGTAGTTATTAAAATGTATTCCTGTTGACACTTCCCCCAGGGTATGTTCCAATAGG
>NZ_WBZC01000017.1 GCF_009017275.1 Alkaliphilus pronyensis
ATAGCCAGACTTACTGGGATAAGTCGAAGCATAGTATTGAAAGTATGAGAGATGTAATAATATTCTAGTATATAGCTTTGTAATAATAATTAACCAAAAGAACCGTCCCTGTGGTTACCTGCAAGAAATTGGTCAAATACATAATTCAAAGACTAGAAGAGTTTCATGTGGAGTTGCAAGAAATCTATATGCTGTAGATATAAATGGAGATATTTATCCATGTCAAAGGTTTGTGAACAACAAAGAATTTGCTATAGGTAATGTTGCAGATGGTGATATTGGTCAGAAGGATTTTTTAAAAAAAGTTACAATTGATAATTTTAAAAAATGTGCCCATTGTTGGGCTAGAAACCTTTGTGTAGCAGGTTGTCCTCATGAAAATCTAGCATCAACTGGAGATATGAATCTGCCCCATGACTCTTATTGTCGATATGTTAAGAAGATTAAAAGTGAACTTATAAGACTATATCTAAGGTTAAGCGATGAGGATATTGAGATATTATTTAAAAAGAAATAGGTGAGATATGTGAAGACGAAAATGATTTTAAGGGTTGATAACGTTAGCAAATATTATGGTCAAAAAAATACAATAAAAGCATTGGATCATATAAGTTTTAATGTTGTAAAAGGTGAATTTCTTGCCATCATGGGGCCATCAGGCTCAGGTAAGAGTACCTTATTAAATGCTATTTCAACAATAGACCAAGTAAGTAGTGGGAGTATTTTTGTTGATGATATTGACCTAACTAAAATCAGTGGTAAAAAAATAACTGATTTTAGGAGAAAGAAATTAGGCTTTATTTTTCAAGATTTAAATTTGCTAGATACCCTTACTCTATACGAGAATATAGAGCTTGCTTTAACCATTAATAGAAGTGATATAAGTACAATTGATATTCGTATTAAAGAGATTTCTAAGGTGCTTGGTATTGATGACATACTACACAAATATCCCTATGAAGTATCAGGTGGACAAAAACAAAGATGTGCATGTGCTAGAGCAATAATTAACAATCCAGATATTATTTTGGCCGATGAACCCACAGGTGCCCTAGATTCTGCTTCAGCTAGAAAATTTCTTGAATCATTAGATCACATTAACGAACTATTCAATAGCACCATTATAATCGTAACTCACGATGCTTATGTAGCAAGTCATTGTAATAGAGTATTATTTATTAAAGACGGAAAGCTTTTTAATGAGATTCATAAATGCAATGATAACCAATCTCGCTTTTATAAAAACATCTTAGATATAGTTGTTAACTATGATGAAAACGAGGAGCGGAAAATCGATGATTTATGTTAAATTATCTTATAAAAATATAATTAAGATGTTCAAAGAATATTCAATCTACTTTATTACAATTACCTTTTGTGCAGGTTTTTTTTATTCTTTTAACTCACTGTCTAATGATACAGAAGTAGTTAATTTAGTTCCTAGTGTGAAACTAATGTATATACAATTGGAGGGCATATCATTTATAGTGAGTTTTACAATTATATTTCTAGTTATTTACATTAATAATTTCATCATTAAAAAAAGAACTAAAGAGTTTGCAATTTACACAATACTTGGCATGAATCAAAAGATAATCTCCCTTTTATTTTTTATTGAGAACGCTATTATAGGGATGTTATCGGTTATGCTGGGATGTCTGTTGGGCATTTTAATTTCATTTTCTTTGAGGGGTCTAATAATCAATAGTTTTGAGCTTCGGATTATGAATAAAGTAATGTTTAACTTTAATACTTTTACGAAAACAATAATTTTTTATTTAGTTATTTTTATAGTAGTGGGTCTAGTAAATATGTACAGAATAAATAAGCTTAAAATTATTGATTTATTGCTAAATCATAGGAAAAATGAAGAATTAAAGATTAAGAATAAGATCATCCAATTGGCAATTTTTATTTTATCCATTGGTATGTGTATATATGCCTTTAGTAGTATATATGAATACTTAGGCAATTACTCTCAGGTGAAAGGGGAGACTCATTCAATAGATCAAATCATTATATTTGTGTCATATGCAATAGGAACATATGGCCTCTTTTACTCTATATCATCAATATTCAGTCTATTCAAGATGAAATTCAAAAAATATACCCAGAAAAAGATTAATTTATTTTTTATTAGCGAGTTAATATCTAAAATCAATACAAAGACAAAAGTGATTACGACATTGTCTTTAGTAATACTTATTTCTTTAATTTCTTTTTCAGTAGGTTTCATCATGAGTACCTGGGGAGAAAATTTCAAAGATAGAGTTACTGTTTATGATATTGAAATTGAAACAGAATATAACGATATCATAGATGAGTCCTTATCCTTAGAGATAGATTTTAGTGAAGTTCATGAGTATATTGAAAAAATAGGAGATACACAAGATAGCAAAGGATATAATTTGTTCTTTATTAAAGAGAGTGATTTTCATAGAAGAAAGAGAATTGATTTTCCGCCATTACTCATGAAATTAAGTGATTATAATGATATCAGAAAAATTAATGGCTATGAGAAGATTGAACTGCGGAGTAATGAGTTTGCCATTCATTATAAAGAATTAGATATTTCAGCAAAGGAGATCAAGAATCTACACTTTGTTGAAAAAGGACTATCTATAAATGAAAACCAAATGATGTTAAAGGAAGCACACCTATTCAATGAAACCTTTGGGAATAGTATTACAAATGATTATGTTGGTTACACCATTATTGTTCAAGATGACTTAACTAATCATTTAAAGGTTGCAAAATCAGCTTACGTAGTAGATTTAGTAGATGAGTTAACGATAAAAGAAAGTGATAATCTTACTGAGTTTTTAGTCTCCTGGTATATGCAGAATTATCCTGAGCATCTAGCTAATGATTCGCAGCCAATAGATATTAAGACTAAGGTTGAACAAGAAGTAAGCAGCAAGATATCAGTGATGGTTGTCAAGTTAACCGGGCTTTTGATAGGGGCTATATTACTGATTATGTGTCTAACAGTTCTTACGATACAGCAGCTGGTTGATTCGGTAGAAAACAAGTATAAATATGATATATTACATAAATTAGGAGTTGATGGTGGAGATATAAACGCTGTCATTGTAAAGCAAGTTTTAATCCAAATGAATTTACCCTTTATTTGGGCGACAATAGGATTTTTGATATTTTTATATTCCTTCTTTAAAGGTTTCGGAAGAGAAATTAATGCGTTTTTTTCTGATGGAAGTTTTTTATTATCAGGCTTTGGCTTACCTATTTTGATATTCCTGTGTATTTACCTAACATATTTTATGTTTACCATTACCATATATATAAATAATGTCAAATTCAATAGGGAGCTGTAACATGCCTGGAAACTAACTAAATTAAGTTTGACATAGGTTGGGGACATACATTAACCATGGGGACGGTTCTTGTGGTTGTATTATTGATCCAAGAATCTTACAATAATCTAGGCTGATAATATGCCTAGAAATGCTAGAAAGAAAAGTAAAACAGTAATCTATCATATAATTTTAAGGGGATTCAATAAGTAAACAATAATTGAAGATAAAGAAAAGCTTTTAGAAACTATCTTAGAATGCAAAGATAAAAGTGAATACAGAATATACGCGTACTGTTTGATGGGAAACCATATCCATATTTTGCTTATACTAGAAAAAGAAGATTTAGGAATGGCAATGATACTAATAGGAGCAAGCTATGAATATTGGTATAACTTCAAATATGATCGAGTAGGCCATTTGTTCCAAGATAGATATAAAAGTGAAGTAGCGTAACCACGGGGACGGTTCCTGTGGTTGAGTCATTCTTCTAAGAGTGTTAGAATAATCTAGGCTGATAATATGCCGAGAAATGCTAGAAAGAAAAGTAAGACAGGAATCTATCATATTGTTTTAAGAGGAATCAATAAGCAAGCAATATTCGAAGATAAAGAAGATAAGGAGAAGAAGATCTAGGAATGACAATGAGACCAATAGGAGCAAGCTATGTATATTGCTATAACTTCAAATATGATCGAGTAGGTCATTTGTTCCAAGATAGATATAAAAGTGAAGTAGCGTAACCACGGGGACGGT
>NZ_WBZC01000018.1 GCF_009017275.1 Alkaliphilus pronyensis
TAGGCTTTACCATTTGATGGATTGGTATAGGCACTTTTTCGTGTATCTTTTTCCTTGTGACGTGTATCTGGAGTAGTTGCAAGCATTATCGAGTAATTACAAGTCTTAAAAGAGTGACAGATTTAGAAGAAGAGAAAATCTCTTCTTCTAAATTTTCATTAAAAGAGATTGTAAAAAACCCTTGAAAAAACATAAAAAATAGCTTGAAATATTGATCCATATGATATAAAATATATTAGTGTGTGTTAGAGACCGCGATGAAGCGAAAGGTTGCTAATAAGGGAATTTTCGCTGAGAATGTCTTGATCTAGGAATCGGGCGACAAGACTATTAATCTGTTTCGATTTTAAAAAAATATCAACACACCCGGAACAGTGTATAATGGTCTTCGTTGCACGTAAAAGAAATCACGTGCGATGAAAAGGAGGGGAATTAAATGGCTACAAGTAAAGGTAATCAAAAAATTAGAATCAGGTTAAAGGCATATGATCACAAGGTGTTAGATCAATCGGCAGAAAAGATTGTTGAAACTGCAAAAAGAAGTGGTGCAGACGTTTCTGGTCCAGTACCATTACCAACTGAGAAGCAAATAATTACTATTTTGCGAGCAGTTCACAAATACAAGGATTCTAGAGAACAGTTCGAAATGAGAACCCATAAAAGACTTATTGACATTTTGAATCCAACACCTAAAACTGTTGATTCATTAATGAGACTTGATTTACCAGCAGGCGTTGATATTGAAATTAAGCTTTAAAAACGTCGGCTCAACTAAGATAAAGAGATGGTTTTGATTCATCCTATCTTAGTATGATTATACGGATAGTGTAATCCGCTGTAAGATTATAGGAGGTGTAAAGATGAAGGGATTAGTAGGTAAGAAAATTGGAATGACTCAAATATTCAATGAAAATGGCTTAGTTATTCCTGTAACAGTTATTGAAGTAGAACCTAATGTGGTAACACAAGTAAAAACTGTTGAAAAAGATGGATATAATGCTTTACAGATTGGTTACGGAGGAATAAAGGAAAAAAACGTTACCAAGCCATTAAAGGGACACTTTAACAAAGCTGGAGTGGCAAACAAGAGATTAATTAAAGAATTCAAGGTGGAAAATCCTTCTGAATTTACTGTAGGGCAAGAAATTAAGGTGGATTTGTTTAAGACAGGTGATAAAGTGGATGTTACTGGAATATCTAAAGGTAAAGGGTTCCAGGGTGTAATCAAGAGACATGGACAAAGTAGAGGCCCAGAAACTCATGGTTCAAGATACCACAGAAGACCAGGTTCTATGGGAGCAACATCTACCCCAGGACGTGTTTTCAAAGGCAAAAAGCTACCTGGACAAATGGGTAATGTCAAAATAACAGTCCAAAATCTTGAAATAGTAATGGTTGACCCAGATAAAAATGTACTTTTAGTAAAAGGTGCTGTACCAGGACCTAAAAAAGGTCTTTTAACCATTAACGAAACTATAAAGCAAGGGAAATAATCTAACTACAGAAAGGAGGATTCAACATGCCTAAAGTAGCTGTATATAATGTATCAGGACAACAGGTAGGCGAAATGGAGTTAAACGACAACGTCTTTGGCGTTGAAGTGAACCAACATGTTCTTTATGAGGTTGTTAAAAACCAATTAGCCAATAAAAGACAAGGAACACAGTCTGCAAAGACTAGATCTGAAGTACGAGGTGGCGGAAGAAAGCCATGGAGACAAAAAGGAACAGGAAGAGCGCGTCATGGTACCATCCGTTCTCCACTATGGACCGGTGGAGGTGTTGTATTTGCACCAAAACCTAGGGATTATAGATACACATTACCAAAGAAGGTTAGAAGACTTGCAATGAAGTCTGCACTATCTTCAAAGGTAAACAACAACGAAGTGATTGTTTTAGATGAGCTAAACCTAACAGTACCTAAAACAAAGGATATGGTTAACATCCTAAGCAATTTAAATGTTGAGAAAAAAGCACTTATTGTAATGGGTGAAAAGAATGAAGCAGTAATCAGGTCTGCCAACAACATTCCAGGAGTGCAAACAACACTTATAAATACACTTAATGTATATGACATTTTAAAGTATGACATGTTTATTATTACTAAGGACGCTGTTCAAAAAGTGGAGGAGGTGTACGCATAATGACGAATCCACATGATATCATTATAAGACCATTAGTTAGTGAGCAAAGTATGGAATCAATGGCTGACAAAAAATACACATTTGTGGTGGATAAAAAAGCAAATAAGACAGAAATAAAAAAAGCTATAGAGAAAATATTTGGTGTTAAGGTTGAAAAGGTTAATACAATGAACATGACAGGTAAATACAAGAGAATGGGTAAAAATATTGGTAAAAGACCTGACTGGAAAAAGGCTATCGTACAATTGAAGCCTGACAGCAAAGAAATTGAATTCTTTGAAGGTATGTAATAGATAGACTTGAATGATGAAGGAGGGAAATCGTAATGGCTATCAAAAAATTTAATCCTACTTCACCAGGTATTAGACAAATGACAGTTTCTAAATTTGAAGAGATCACAAAGGTAGAGCCTGAAAAATCATTGATAGAGACTTTAACTAAATCTGGTGGTAGAAATACACACGGTAAAATTACTGTTCGTCATCGAGGTGGCGGTGCCAAGAGAAAATACAGAATAATAGATTTCAAAAGAAATAAAGACGGTGTTAAAGCAAAGGTTGCTTCAATAGAATACGATCCAAATAGAACTGCAAATATAGCATTATTAAACTATGTGGACGGAGAAAAAAGGTACATTATAGCTCCCAACGGACTAAAGGTGGGAGATGTTGTAGAATCAGGCCCTGATGCTGATATCAAGCCAGGAAACTGCCTGCCACTAAAAAACATTCCTGTAGGTACAGTTGTTCATAATATTGAAATGAAGCCTGGTAAAGGTGGACAAATTGCTAGAGCAGCTGGTAATGCAGCACAATTAATGGCTAAGGAAGGTAAAAATGCATTATTAAGACTACCTTCTGGAGAAATTAGATATATAAGCATCGAATGTAAGGCTACTGTTGGTCAGGTAGGAAACCTAGATCACGAAAACATTACCATTGGTAAAGCAGGAAGAAAAAGACATATGGGTATCAGACCTACAGTAAGAGGTTCTGCAATGAATCCTAATGATCATCCACACGGTGGTGGTGAAGGTAGAGCACCTATTGGAAGACCATCTCCTGTAACACCATGGGGTAAGCCAGCTCTTGGCTACAAAACCCGTGATAAGAAGAAGGCTTCTAATAAGTTTATTGTATCAAGAAGGAAGAAATAATATAGTTAATTAATCCTGTTTCGGAACATTACTGAAGGGAGGAAAAGAAATGAGTAGATCAGTTAAAAAGGGCCCCTTTATTCACAAAGGACTTTTTAAGAAGATAGAAGAAATGAATAAAGCTGGTGAGAAAAAGGTGATCAAGACATGGTCTAGAGCATCTACTATATTCCCCAATATGATAGGACATACAGTTGCTGTACATGATGGAAGAAAGCATGTACCAGTATATGTTACTGAAGATATGGTGGGACACAAGCTAGGTGAGTTCGCCCCAACAAGAACTTATAGAGGACATGACGACGACGATAAGTCATCTAAGAGAAAATAAGATTCTTAATTTAGAAAGGAGGTCATATAGTGGAAGCAAAAGCAATCACTAGATACGTTAGAATAGCTCCAAGAAAAGCACAGCTGGTAGTAGATGTTGTTAGAGGCAAAAGCGTTGATGAAGCCTTAGCAATTTTAAAGCTTACTCCAAAGGGTGCTGCCCCTGTTGTATATAAATTAATTCATTCTGCAGCTGCAAATGCTGAGAATAATCATAATATGGATCGTGAAAAGCTGTATGTAGCAGAAATTTATGCTA
The DNA here is from genome assembly GCF_009017275.1 of Alkaliphilus pronyensis. Lineage (GTDB taxonomy): Bacteria > Bacillota > Clostridia > Peptostreptococcales > Natronincolaceae > Alkaliphilus_C > Alkaliphilus_C pronyensis. The sequence goes on from NZ_WBZC01000018.1 coordinate 3,889, forward strand.
ATCAAGGTCCAACCATGAAGCGTTTCAGACCTAGAGCTATGGGACGTGCATCAACCATTAGAAAAAGAACTTGCCATATAGGAGTAGTATTAAAAGAAAAATAAGATTAAGGAGGGAAAAGAATGGGTCAAAAAGTAAACCCCCATGGGCTAAGAGTTGGAATTATTAAAGACTGGGACACTAAATGGTATGCCAACAAAAAAGACTTTTCTGCTTTCCTGTTGGAAGATCATAAGATCCGTAAATATATAAAAGAAAAGCTTTTTCTTTCTGGCATCTCTAAAACAGAAATAGAAAGAGCAGCAAATAATAGAGTAAAGGTTAACATCCACACTGCTAAGCCTGGTATGGTAATAGGAAAAGGTGGGCAAGGAGTAGAAGATGTTCGTGCAGATATAGAAAAGCTAACTAAAAAGCAAGTAATTGTAAATGTTGTAGAAGTTAAGAGACCCGATATAGACGCTCAGCTGGTTGCAGAAAACATAGCTTTTTCATTAGAAAGAAGGGTATCCTTTAGAAGAGCAATGAAGCAAGCAATGCAAAGGGCAATGAGGGCTGGTGCAAAGGGTATTAAGGTTTCAACATCAGGCAGACTAGGTGGAGCAGAAATGGCTCGTACCGAAGGCTATAGTCAAGGGAATGTTCCATTACACACATTAAGAGCAGACATTGATTATGGATTCCACGAAGCCACAACAACATATGGTAAGCTAGGTGTTAAGGTATGGATATACAAGGGTGAAATCTTACCTACTAAAGGAAGAGCTGTTGCAGAAGAAACAGCCGTTAATAATAGAGGAGATAAACCACAAAGAGGAAGAAAAAGAGATTCAAAATAGTCGTCTGATCCGACAGGAAGGAGGAAATTTCACATGTTAATGCCTAAAAGAGTTAAACGGAGAAGAGTCCATAGAGGCAAAATGGCTGGTCAAGCTACTAGAGGCAACAAGGTTTCATATGGAGAATTCGGATTAATGGCAATGGAACCTGCTTGGATTACTTCAAATCAAATTGAAGCTGCCCGTATTGCCATGACCAGATCAATAAAAAGAGGGGGTAAAGTTTGGATTAAAATATTCCCTCATAAACCAGTAACAAAAAAGCCTGCTGAAACCCGTATGGGTGCTGGTAAAGGTTCACCAGAGTTTTGGGTTGCAGTTGTAAAGCCTGGTAGAATTATGTTTGAGATCGCAGGAGTTTCAGAAGAAAAGGCTAGAGAAGCTATGAGATTAGCAATGCACAAATTACCAATAAAGTGTAAGTTTGTAACACGTCAAGAACAAGAAGCAAAGGGTGGTGAAGCTGATGAAAGCTAATTCATTAAGAGACATGACAGATGTTGAATTAAATCAAAAGATGTTAGACTTAAAAAGTGAATTGTTTAATTTACGTTTCCAGTTAGCAACAGGCCAGCTTGAAAACCCTTTAAGAATTCGTACGGTTCGTAAGAATATTGCTAGAATTAAAACGATTATTCGGGAAAGAGAAATCAAGCAAATTAAGGCTTAAATACTGATAAAGGGTAAGAAGGGAGGCCATTTCTGTGGAAAGAGCGCTTAGAAAGACCAGAGTAGGTCGTGTAGTAAGTGATAAAATGGATAAAACAATTGTTGTTTTAGTTGAAGATTTTGTTCGTCATCCGCTATACGGTAAAGCGGTTAAGAGAACTAAGAAGTTTAAAGCCCATGATGAAATGAACGAGTGCGGTTTAGGCGATCGCGTTAGAATTATGGAAACAAGACCTTTATCTAAGGATAAAAGATGGAGACTTGTTAAAATTGTTGAAAAAGCTAAATAGTTTTTTAACTGGAAGGAGGGTTTTAGATGATCCAACAAGAGTCAAGGCTAAAGGTTGCAGACAACTCAGGTGCTAAAGAGTTACTTTGCATTCGCGTATTAGGTGGAACAAAAAGGCGATATGCTAGAGTTGGTGATGTAATAGTTTGTTCTGTTAAAAGTGCAACACCAGGCGGAGTTGTAAAAAAAGGTCAAGTAGTTAAAGCGGTTGTTGTTAGAACAACTTCAGATATAAAACGAAAAGATGGTTCCTATATTAAATTCGATGAGAATGCAGCAGTTATAATTAAAGAGGATAAGCAACCTATGGGAACACGTATCTTTGGACCAGTGACAAGAGAATTAAGAGATAAAGATTTTATGAAAATAGTATCGTTAGCTCCAGAAGTATTATAATCAAGGAGGTGTCACAGAATGCGTATCAAAAAAGGTGATACAGTAGTAGTTATTACCGGCAAAGACAAAGGTAAGAAGGGAAAGGTACTACAGGCGTTTCCGAAGCAAGACCGTGTTATTGTCGAAGGTGTAAATATGATATCTAAACACCAAAAGCCGACTCAACAGGCTCAAAAAGGTGGAATAATCAATAGAGAAGCTCCAGTTCATGTGTCTAATGTAATGGTTTTTGATAAAAAAGCTGGAAAAGGTGTTAGAGTAGGTTATAAGACACTTACAAATGGCGAAAAGGTAAGAGTAAGCAAAAAGACAGGTGAAGAAATAGATTAATGTCCTATGAAGGGAGGTATAATGCTTAATGGCTAGATTAAGAGAAAAGTATTCAAATGAAGTAATGCCAGCATTAATGGAAAAGTTCGCATATAAAAATGTAATGGAAATACCAAAGCTAGAGAAAATTGTTATAAATATGGGTATCGGCGAAGCTAAGGATAACTCTAAAGCCCTTGAAGCAGCCGTAAAGGAGTTAGAAATTATTTCAGGACAAAAGCCTTTAATAACAAAGGCAAAAAAATCAGTTTCTAACTTCAAATTACGTGAAGGAATGCCAATAGGTGCAAAGGTTACCTTAAGAGGCGATAAAATGCTTGAGTTTGCTGATCGTTTAATAAATATAGCACTTCCGAGGGTAAGAGACTTTAGGGGTGTGAGTGTAAATGCATTCGATGGTAGAGGAAACTATGCTCTAGGAATAAAGGATCAATTGATTTTCCCAGAAATTGAGTATGATAAGGTGGAAAAGGTACGCGGAATGGACATCATTTTCGTAACAACATCACAAACAGATGAAGAGTGTCGTGAACTATTGAAATTACTTGGAATGCCTTTTGCCAAGTAAGGATAGGAGGGAAAATGTAGTGGCAAAGAAATCGCTAAAGGTAAAACAACAAAGAAAGCAAAAATATAGAACGAGAGAATACACAAGGTGTAATATCTGTGGAAGACCTCATTCGGTTTTAAGAAAGTTTGGTATCTGCCGTATTTGTTTTAGAGAATTAGCCTATAAAGGGCAAATACCTGGTGTTAAAAAAGCCAGCTGGTAGAATTGGAGAGGAGGTAAATAATATGACAATGACAGATCCGATTGCAGACATGCTGACTCGCGTAAGAAATGCAAATGCAGTTAAACATGAGACAGTGGACGTTCCTGCTTCAAATATTAAAAAAGAAATAGCCAACATTCTATTGAATGAAGGTTTTGTTAAAGGGTTTGACATCATTGAGGACGGTAAACAAGGAATCCTTAGAATTCAGTTAAAGTACGGAAAAAACAGTGAAAAAGTAATTACCGGAATCAAGAAAATATCAAAGCCTGGGTTAAGAGTATATGCAAAAAAAGATGAAATACCAAGAGTACTAGGCGGACTAGGAATTGCAATTATCTCAACTTCTAAAGGAGTTGTAACTGACAAAATAGCTAGAGCTGAAGGCGTTGGTGGAGAAGTAATTGCTTACATCTGGTAGTCGTAATAATCATATAAGGAGGTGCAATTATGTCAAGAATAGGTGTTAAGCCAATAGAAGTTCCTCAAGGTGTAGACATTAATATTGACGATAAAAATTTTGTTACTGTAAAAGGACCATTAGGTACCCTTTCAGAGCAAATTCATCAAGATATTGAAATTAAAAAAGAAGATAAAATAGTAACTGTTGTTAGACCAACTGAAAATAAAAAGCATAAATCACTTCATGGTTTATCAAGAAGCCTGATTTCTAATATGATCCAAGGTGTGACCAAGGGCTATGAAAAGAAGCTGGAGCTTGTAGGAGTAGGTTATCGTGCAAATAAGCAAGGAAAGAAGCTTGTTTTAACATTGGGCTACTCACATCCAATTGAAATGGTAGATCCAGATGGTATCACAGTTGAAGTGCCATCTCAAACAGAGGTTATTGTTAAGGGAATTGATAAGCAGAAGGTAGGAAACTATGCTGCAAAAATCAGAGAAAAGAGAAAGCCAGAGCCATATAAAGGCAAGGGAGTTAAATACGCTGGCGAAGTAATCAGACGTAAAGAAGGTAAAACAGGTAAGTAATTGAAAGGAGTGAAATAAGTTGTTTAAGAAGGTAAGCAAAAACCTTACAAGGAAAAAAAGACATAAAAGAGTCCGCAGCAAAGTATTTGGTACTCCTGAACGTCCAAGATTAAATGTATACCGTAGCTTAACAAATATCTACGCTCAAATCATAGATGATGTTGCTGGCAAAACATTGGCTGCTGCCTCTAGCATTGATTTAAAGGATCAAGTTACTCAAAAAGGTAATAAAGAAGCTGCAAAATTGGTAGGAGAATTGGTTGCAAAAAGAGCCCTTGAGAAAGGCATTGAAACGGTAACCTTCGATAGAGGCGGTTATATTTATCACGGTAGAGTAAAGGCCTTGGCTGAAGGTGCAAGAGAAGCAGGATTAAAGCTTTAATAAGAAGGAGGGAAATAGATGCGCAATAAGCTAATAGATGCAAGCCAACTTGATATAAAAGAACAAGTTATAGATATTAGACGTGTTACAAAGGTTGTTAAGGGTGGTAGAAACTTCAGATTCGCAGCCCTTGTTGTTGTTGGTGATGAGAATGGTTTTGTTGGTGTTGGTTCTGGAAAAGCAATGGAAATTCCAGATGCTATTCGTAAAGGTATTCAAGATGCTAAAAAGAACTTAATACAAGTACCCATCGTAGGCACTACCATTCCACACGAAGTAATTGGACATTTTGGAGCAGGAAATGTGTTAATTATGCCTGCTAAGGAAGGTACTGGTATTATTGCTGGTGGCCCAGTTCGTGCAGTATTAGAGCTAGCTGGCTTAAAGGATGTAAGAGCAAAATCTCTTGGAACTAATAACTCAAGAAATATGGTTAATGCTACAATGGACGGATTAAAGCAATTAAAGAGAACGGAAGAAGTAGCAAGACTAAGAGGTAAATCCGTAGAAGAACTCTTAGGTTAGGAGGGCGTATCCATGGCGAAAACACTCAAAGTTAAATTAAAAAGAAGCTTAATTGGTAGATTACCAAAGCAAAAAAAGACCATAGAAGCATTAGGTTTAAGAAAAATTGGTCAAGTGGTTGAAATACCAGATAATCCTCAAAGCAGAGGAATGATTGAAGCGGTTAAGCACATGATAGAAGTAAGCGAAATGTAATTGAAGGAGGTGTAAGACATGAAGCTACATGAACTAAAACCTGCTGCAGGTGCCGTAAAGAAGAAAAAAAGAAAAGGTAGAGGTACTGGTAGTGGACTTGGTAAAACTGCTGGTAGAGGTGCCAACGGTCAAAATGCACGTAGCGGTGGTGGTGTAAGACCAGGGTTTGAAGGAGGACAAATGCCTCTTATTAGAAGAATTCCTAAAAGAGGTTTTACAAATATATTCAAGAAGCAATATAATATACTAAATGTAGAAGACTTAAATGTATTCGAAAATGGAACAGAAGTTACAGTTGAATTTTTAAAGGCAAATGGTAATATTAAAAAGATAGAAAAAGATGGACTAAAAATATTAGGTGATGGTAACCTAGAAAAAAATCTAACAGTAAAGGCGCAAAAATTTACAAAGGCGGCTATTGAGAAGATTGAAGCTGCTGGAGGAAAGGCAGAGGTGATTTAAGGTGATTGCAACCTTAAGAAATGCTTGGAAAATTCCTGATTTAAGAAGCAAAATCCTTTTTACCCTTATGATGCTGGTCATCTTTAGGCTAGGCTCTGTTATTCCAGTCCCTGGGATAAATATTGACTATGTAAAGAATATAGTTGATAATGCTGGATTACTTTCATTCTTTGACTTGTTTTCTGGTGGAGCATTTGGTAACATGACGATTTTTGCCCTTAGTATCACACCTTATATTACAGCATCCATTATTATGCAACTCCTTACTATTGCTATTCCTCGATTAGAAGAATTAGCAAAGGAAGGAGAGGAAGGTCGAAAGAAAATTGCCCAGTATACTAGATATGCAACTGTGGTACTGGCTTTAATTCAAGCATCTGGAATTACCCTTGGTCTTTTTAGAGGGGCACTTGTAGATAGAGATGCATTCAGCCTTACAGTTGTAGTACTGACATTGACAGCAGGTACTGCATTTTTGATGTGGTTAGGTGAACAGATAACAGAAAAAGGAATTGGCAATGGCATTTCACTCCTCATTTTTGCAGGTATTGTTTCAACTGTACCAGATGGTGTGTTTAGAACCTTCATGCTTTTAAGAGCAAATGAATTATCAATAGTATCAGTAATAGTATTCTTAGCTATTGCAGTTGTAATAGTTGCAGGAGTAGTTGCTATTCAAGAGGGAGTTAGAAAAATTCCAGTACAATACGCAAAGCGTGTTGTTGGAAGGAAAATGTACGGAGGGCAAAGCTCACATATTCCCCTAAAAGTTAATCAATCTGGGGTAATTCCTGTAATCTTTGCAATGTCATTACTAGCTTTCCCACAAACTATTGCTTTTTTCTTTGGGCAAGACACAGGCTTTGCAATATTTGTGAGTAACTGGTTATCACCCAATAGTCCGTTAATCGGTGGTGTAATTCTTTATTCACTGATAAGTGCAATCTTAATTATATTCTTTACCTATTTCTATACAGCAATAACCTTTAATCCAACGGAGATTGCTGCAAACATGAAGAAATATGGTGGGTTTATTCCTGGAATCAGACCAGGTAAGCCAACATCAGATTATTTAAATAAAGTATTAAATAGAATTACTTTAGCAGGGGCAGTTTTCTTAGCTACAATTGCTCTTTTACCAACTGTTATTATGAATGTTACAGGTATGCAAATGGGTTTTGGAGGCACTCCTCTACTAATCGTTGTTGGTGTTGCATTAGAGACCATGAAACAAATTGAAGCACAAATGTTAATGAGACATTATCAAGGCTTCCTAAAATAAAAGGACACATGGGGTAAACACCCCATGAACCTAATCTTCATACCGGGAGATGGTAAAATGAGAATTATTTTAATGGGACCTCCAGGTGCTGGTAAAGGTACACAGGCAGTGACCATAGCAAATCATTTCAATATACCACATATATCTACTGGAGATATATTTAGATATAATATTAAAGAAGGAACAGAGCTTGGAAAAAAGGCTAAGTCCTTCATGGATAAAGGCCTGTTGGTGCCTGATGAAATTGTTGTTGCAATAGTTGAGGATCGTTTAAAGAAGGATGATTGTCAAAATGGCTTTTTACTTGACGGTTTTCCAAGAACAGTTCCCCAAGCTGAAGCCTTAGATGAAGCCCTAGATAACATGAAGGTAAGTCTTTCAAAGGTAATAAACATCAATGTTGATAAGCAAATACTAATCGATCGAGCTGTAGGAAGAAGAATATGTAAAGACTGTGGTGCAACATATCATGTGAAGTTTAATCCTTCAGCTTCAGGTGTAGCATGTGAAAAGTGTGGAGGCAGCCTTTATCAAAGAGATGATGATAACCAAGAAACTGTTTCAACTAGGATAGAAGTATATTTAAAAGAAACACTGCCATTAATTGAGTATTATAAAAAAACTGGGAAACTAGTAGAAATTGATGGTCAAAAGGAAATTGATAAGGTCTTTGATGATATTGTAAATGTGTTAAGGAGAGACCAATAATGATTTATATCAAGTCTCAACAGGAACTACAAATCATGCGAGAGGCTGGAAAAATTGTTGCTGAGACCCATGAAATACTTCGAAATGCAATTAGACCAGGAATTACAACTAAAGAATTAGATGAAATTGCAGAAACCTATATTTTAAAACGAGGTGGCACTCCTGCATTTAAAGGATATGGAGGATTTCCAGCTAGCATATGTTCCTCAATTAATCATGAGGTAGTACATGGTATTCCAGGATTAAAAAGGTTAGAAGATGGCGATATTATTAGTATAGATATAGGGGTACTCTTTAATGGCTACTATGGTGATGCTGCCAAAACCCATGGAGTAGGTAAAATAAGTGAAGGTGCTCAACAGTTAATTGATGTAACTAGACAATGCTTTTATGAAGGAATTAAATATGCTAAAGAAGGCTATCGACTATCTGATATATCCCATAGTATTCAAGCATATGTTGAAGAACGTGGATTTTCAGTTGTTAGAAACTTTGTAGGACATGGAATTGGCACAAAAATCCATGAAGAGCCACAAATACCTAATTACGGACCTCCAGGGAAAGGACCTAGGCTAAAGGCAGGAATGGTTTTAGCTATAGAACCTATGATAAATATGGGAACCTATGAGGTAAAGGTATTAGCAGATGGCTGGACTGTAGTCACCCTAGATGGTGAATACTCCGCCCACTATGAGCATACAGTTGCAGTTACTAACAACGAGCCTGAAGTTTTAACAGAGCTTTAATCCAGGCAAATGAGGTGACATTTTGGAAATAAGTGATTTTAATATAGGGCAATTAGTTCGCTCAACTAAAGGCAGAGATAAAGGTCGTATTTTTGTAATAGTAAGGGTTTTAGATGATGAGTATGTTTTAATTGCAGATGGCGACCTAAGAAAAATTGATAAACCCAAAAAGAAGAAAATCAAACATCTAGCAAAAATCAATGTCATTTCTGAAGAAATAAAGGAAGCATTATACAATGATAAAAAAATCAATAATGCCTTTATTAGAAAAGAGCTAGAAAGATTGGGAGTTAATTCCCGAGATTAAGGAGGTTTGATTGCTAAATGTCAAAGCAAGACGTAATAGAGGTGGAGGGTGTTGTTAAAGAGGCCTTGCCCAATGCCATGTTTATAGTACAGCTAGAAAATGGGCATGAAATCTTAGCACATATATCAGGCAAGTTAAGAATGAATTTCATCAGAATACTACCTGGAGATAAGGTAACAGTTGAGCTATCTCCATACGATTTAACCCGTGGTAGAATAACCTGGAGAAAGAAGTAGTTGAGGAGGGATTAAACAATGAAGGTAAGACCATCTGTCAAACCAATTTGTGAAAAATGCAAAATAATCAAGAGAAAAGGTAAAGTAATGATAATTTGTGAAAATCCTAAGCATAAGCAAAAACAAGGATAATTACAAAAACATACTAGAACTCTCAGATAATTAATGATATAATATAACATTGTGATAATTAGTTTACGGGTGCGGCTGCTTCAGTGAAAACTGAGTTCCGTAAACTAAAGCATTATAAATAACTAAATGTTAAAGAATTGCATGAAAATATGAGGTAAAGTGAATTAGGAGGTGTAAAGTTTTATGGCCAGAATTGCTGGTGTAGACTTACCAAGAGACAAAAGAGTAGAAATTGGATTAACGAATATATATGGTATTGGCAGAAGAACTTCCAATAGTATTTTAGCAGCAGCAGGTATTAATCCTGATACAAGAGTTAAGGATTTAACTGAAGAAGAGATTAATGGCTTAAGAAAAGTAATTGATGCCAACCATCATGTTGAAGGTGATTTAAGAAGAGAAATTGCATTAAACATCAAAAGATTAAAGGAAATTAGATGCTATAGAGGAATTAGACATATTAAAGGCTTACCTGTTAGAGGACAAAAGACTAAAACCAATGCTAGAACACGTAAAGGTCCTAAGAAAACAGTTGGTCGTAAGAAGAAAAAATAATGGGTAAGGAGGGATTATCAAAATGGCTAAAGTAGCAAAAAAGAAAACCACCCGTAGAAGAAAAGAACGAAAAAATATAGAACGTGGTCAAGCTCATATCCAATCAACCTTTAATAATTCGATTATTACTTTGACTGATATGAAAGGTAATACTATTGCTTGGGCCAGTGCTGGACAATTAGGGTTCAAGGGTTCTAGAAAATCAACTCCCTTCGCTGCCCAAATGGCTGCAGAAACAGCTGCTAAAACAGCTATGGAGCATGGTTTAAAGTCAGTAGAAGTATTTGTTAAGGGTCCTGGAGCGGGTAGAGAAGCTGCTATTCGATCATTACAGGCATCAGGTCTTGAAGTGAGTTCAATTAAAGATGTAACTCCAATACCTCATAATGGTTGTAGACCACCGAAACGCAGAAGAGTTTAATAAGGATTAGGAGGTGTGTAATAATGGCAAGATATACAGATGCAGTATGCAGATTATGTCGTAGAGAAGGTATGAAATTATATCTAAAAGGTGATAGATGTTATTCAGATAAATGTGCAATAAACAAGAGAAATGTACCACCAGGACAACACGGACTTAGCCGTAAAAAGCTTTCAAACTATGGAATCCAGCTAAGAGAAAAGCAAAAAGCTAAAAGATTCTATGGAGTGCTAGAAACACAATTTAGAAAGTATTTTGAAATGGCTGACAAGCAAGCTGGTATTACAGGCGAAAACCTGTTAAGGATATTAGAATCTCGTCTTGATAATGTAGTATATCGTTTAGGACTAGCTACATCAAGGGCAGAAGCTAGACAGCTGGTAGTTCATGGACACTTTACAGTTAACGGTAATAAGGTTGATATACCTTCATACTTGGTAAGTATAGGTGATTCAATTGCAGTTAGAGATAAATCAAGAAGTTCAGAGAAGTTCAAAGCAATAGCAGAAAACTTTAACGGAACTGTGCCAAATTGGTTATCTGTTGATATGGAAAAGTTAGAGGGGAAAATTGTTTCATTGCCTTCAAGAGAAGATATTGATTTACCAATAGCAGAAAACCTAATTGTAGAGTTATATTCTAGATAATAATCAATTGGAATCAGTTACCCTCGTTAAAATAGCGAAAAGAATTAAAGGAGGGTTTATAGAATGATAGAAATGGAAAAACCGAAGGTTGATATTGTAGAAATTAATGATGATAATACTTATGGGAAGTTTGTTGTAGAGCCACTAGAAAGAGGGTATGGAACTACCCTAGGAAATTCTCTACGAAGAATTATGTTATCATCTTTACCAGGGGCTGCTGTAACATCTGTTAAGATTGATGGTGTTCTACACGAATTCTCAACTATACCAGGTGTTAAAGAGGATGTTACCGAGATTATACTAAATCTAAAGGATTTGTCATGCAAGCTACACAGTAATGAGGCTAAAACAGTTCGCATAGAAGCAGTAGGGGAAGGAACTATTACAGCAGGAGATATTATTGCAGATGCTGATGTAGAAATTCTAAACCCAGATATGCATATAGCCACACTAGATAGCGATGCAAAGCTAAATATGGAGATTTACATCACCAATGGAAGAGGCTATATATCTTCTGAAAACAATAAAACTCCAGGAATGCCTATAGGTATAATACCAGTGGATTCTATCTTTACCCCAGTAAAAAAGGTGAGTTATTCAGTAGAAAACACTCGTGTTGGGCAGGTAACCGACTATGACAAGTTAATAATTGATGTATTTACTGATGGAAGCATAAAGCCTGATGAGGCTGTATCCTTAGCAGCTAAAATAATGAATGAGCACTTAAATTTGTTTATTACTTTAACTGAACATGTTAATGATGTAGAAATTATGGTTCAAAAAGAAGAAGACAAGAAGGAAAAAGTGCTGGAAATGACCATTGAAGAGCTAGATTTATCTGTACGTTCCTATAATTGTCTAAAGAGGGCTGGAATAAACACAGTTGAAGAGCTTACTCAAAAGTCAGAGGAAGATATGATGAAGGTAAGAAATCTTGGGAAGAAGTCTTTAGAAGAGGTACAAAAGAAATTAGCAGAATTGGGCTTAGGACTAAGACCAAGTGATGAGTAAACTAAGAAGGTAAGGAGGTATCGACATGCCATATCGTAAGCTAGGTCGTGAATCTGGACATAGAAACCTCATGCTAAGAAACCTGGTAACAAGTTTAATTAAGCATGGAAGAATAGAAACAACAGAATCAAGAGCAAAAGAAACAAGAAAGCTAGCAGAAAAAATGATCACACTTGCAAAACGAGGTGATCTTCATGCTAGACGTCAAGTACTATCCTATATGACAGATGAAACTGTTGTAAAAAACCTATTTGATGAAGTAGCACCAAAGTATCAAGAGAAAGCAGGGGGATATACCCGTATAATGAAGCTTGGTCCTCGTAGAGGAGACGCTGCGGAAGTTGTAATTATAGAATTAGTATAGAAGAGATGGGAGGGATTAAGTGTTGTACTTAGTCCCTGTTTTATTTCAGATTTAAATATGGTTATTTCTTATAAAATAAGGTATAATATCATTTGAGCTATGAGGGTGCATTATACATTGAATTTAAAAGAGGGATATACATGGAAAAAATGATTAAAGTGGATAAGGTAACCTATGACTATAGCAATAGCGAAAAAGAGGTTATTGCACTAAATAATATTTCATTAGAGGTCAAGCAAGGAGAGTTTGTAGTTATTATTGGACATAATGGCTCAGGAAAATCCACCTTGGCAAAGCATCTTAATGCATTATTATTACCTACAGAGGGAGATGTTTTTGTAAAGGGTTTAAATACAAAGGATGAAAGCAAAATTTGGGATATACGTCAATTTGCAGGCATGGTTTTTCAAAATCCAGATAACCAAATAGTTGCTACAATAGTAGAAGAGGATGTAGCCTTTGGTCCAGAGAATTTAGGCCTTCAGCCAAATGAAATAAGAAATCGTATAGAAAGCTCCCTAAAGGTGGTTGATATGGAGGAGTTTAGACATAAGGCTCCACATCTACTGTCGGGGGGTCAAAAGCAAAGAATAGCAATAGCTGGTGTAATTGCAATGCGTCCATCCTGTATTATTTTCGATGAACCTACAGCAATGCTAGATCCTTCGGGAAGAAAAGAAGTTATAAATACAATAAAAAAATTAAACAAAGAAGAGCAAATTACTATTATACACATAACTCATTTTATGGAGGAGGCAGTAAATGCCGACAGAGTTATTGTAATGGAGGATGGCGATATTGTCTTAGAGGGCACCCCTCGAGAAGTGTTTTCTCAGGTTGAAAGATTAAAAAAGCTGGCTCTGGATGTACCACAGGTAACAGAGCTTGCCCATCAATTGATTAAGGAAGGTATTGACCTTCCCCACGATATTTTAACTGTAGACGAAATGGTGATGAAATTATGTCAATTAAAATAGAAAATTTAACCCATATATATAATCCTAGCAGTCCCTTTGAGACAACAGCATTGGATAACATTAGCTTTGAAGTTACTGAAGGTGAATTTATTGGATTAATAGGCCATACGGGATCGGGAAAATCTACCCTAATACAGCATCTAAATGGATTACTAAAGCCAACTAAAGGTAAAATCCTTATTAACCAAGTGGATATAACATCTAAGGATGTAAAGCTACAGGACATAAGAAAAAACGTAGGCTTAGTCTTTCAATATCCAGAGCATCAATTATTTGAAGAAACAGTATATAAGGATATTGCCTTTGGACCAGCTAACTTGGGCTTAAATGAAGAAGAGATAAAAGCTAGAGTAGTAGAAGCAATGGATCTTGTAAGGCTTCCCTTTCAAGAGCTAAGGGATAGATCACCCTTTGAGCTAAGCGGAGGTCAACGTAGAAGAGTGGCTATTGCAGGGGTTTTAGCAATGAAGCCAAATATACTCATACTAGATGAACCAACAGCAGGCTTAGACCCAAAGGGGCGAGATGAGATTCTGGAGCAGATAAAAAGCCTTCATCAACAGGTACAAAACACAGTTATTTTAGTTTCCCATAGCATGGAGGATATAGCAAAACTAGTAGACAGAATTATTGTTATGCATAAGGGAAAGGTATCATTAATAGGAAAGCCAACACAGGTGTTTAAAGAGGTGGAGGTACTAGAGTCTATAGGACTAGGTATTCCTCAAATAACCTACTTAATGAAAATGCTGAAGGAAAACAATATTAAGCTTAGGGAAGATATCCTAACAATAGAGGAAGCAAAGGCTGAAATAATAAACTGGATAAGGGGTAATAAAAATGCTTAAAGATATAACCATTGGTCAGTTTTATCCAACTGGTTCATTTATACATGAGTTAGACCCAAGAACAAAAATACTTATTACCTTTGCATATATAGTAGGACTATTTATTGTTAGTAGCTTTATATCCTATGGAATTGTAGCACTATTTGTGCTGGGCTGTATTTTTGTGTCGAAAATACCTGTAAAATATATGCTAAAGGGCTTAAAACCATTAAGAGTTATAATAATCATTACTTTTATTATTAATATATTTATGACTAGTGGTACTATTATATATAGCCTTGGTCCACTTAATGTAACTGTAGAGGGGTTGTATCAAGGTACCTTTATGGCCTTTAGGCTAGTTTTTTTAGTTGTAGGAACCTCTTTATTAACACTTACAACTTCACCAATAGCACTAACAGATGGAATAGAAAACCTCCTAAATCCATTAAAGCCAATAGGTATTCCCGCCCACGAGCTTGCAATGATGATGACGATTGCACTAAGATTTATACCAACATTATTGGAGGAAACCGATAAAATAATGAAGGCTCAAATGGCTAGAGGAGCAGACTTCGAAAGCGGTAACATAATAAATCGTGCTAAAAGTCTTGTCCCATTATTAGTACCTTTATTCATCAGTGCCTTTAGAAGGGCTGACGAATTAGCAATGGCTATGGAGGCTAGATGCTATCGAGGCGGAGATAATAGAACAAGAATGAAGCAGCTTGTAATACAAAAAAATGATATTATTAGCATGGCTGTAATGGGCATGTTTATTGCAATATTAATATATGTTAGGATAAGATAATGTTTAGTGTTGAATGTTGAATGAAAAGAAGATAAAACTTATTTTATATAAAAATATATAATGTTATTCTTAATAAGCTTAATAATTTGAATATAGAGATGGGTTGATTTTAATGAGAAACATTAAAATTGAAATTCAATACGATGGCACAAATTTTTCAGGATGGCAGATGCAAACCAACGGAAGAACAGTACAAGAAGAAATAGTAAAGGCACTCTATAAGCTTACCCATAAGCAAATAAGCCTTCATGGAGCAGGAAGAACAGATGCAGGAGTACATGCTAAAGGACAAGTAGCTAATTTTAAAATAGAGTCATCAATCCCTACAAGTAAAATTCCATCAGCAATAAACAGATTCCTTCCAGAGGATGTAAGTGTATTTAGAGCAGCTGAAATGCCAGAAAACTTCCATGCTAGATATAGTGCAACTGGAAAGAAATATTCCTATCTAATCTATTTAGATACCTATAGAAACCCATTACTCCGTAACTATGGCTATCATATACCATATGAAATTAATTTAGGAAAGATGAAGGCTGCATCTAAGCTATTAATAGGTACCCACGATTTTAGAGGATTTATGTCTAGTGGAAGTAGCATAAGGGATACAGTTAGAAGAATAGATGAAATAGAGTTCAAAAAAAATGAAAAAAATTTATGGATTTCCTTTCAGGGGAATGGATTCCTATATAATATGGTAAGAATAATAGTAGGAACCTTTTTAGAGATAGGCAGAGGAAGATTTGATAATGTAAATATTGTTAAGGCATTAGAAACAGGACAAAGACAGTATCTTGGCCCTACTGCTCCCCCACATGGACTTTATTTAGATAAAGTATTTTACTACTTGACACACTAGGCTCATTGTATTACAATAATAGAAGCGTGAAAAATGATCCACTAGCCCCGGATCTTTACGTATAGATATCTTACACTCAAAATTCAGATAAGATATAAGGAGGGAAAATGATGAAGACATATATGGCAAAGCCAAATGAATTAGACAAAAAATGGTATGTTGTTGACGCAGAAGGAAAAACCTTAGGACGCTTAGCATCTGAAGTTGCTAAAATATTAAGGGGAAAGCATAAGCCTGAGTATACTCCACACGTGGATATGGGAGACTTTGTAATCATCTTAAATGCAGAAAAGGTGCAGTTAACTGGTAAAAAACTAGATCAATCTATGTTTACTTATCATACTGGTTATATTGGTGGTTTAAAGCAAATTTCATTTAGAAGAATGCTGGCAGAAAAGCCTGAAAAACTAGTATTTAGCACAATTAAAGGTATGCTTCCAAAGACAAGACTAGGAAGACAAATGGTTAAGAAGCTAAAGGTTTATTCTGGACCAAATCATAATCATGAAGCTCAAAAACCAGAAGCATTAGAATTTTAATTAAATACTGATTAAGAAGGGAGGAGCTATTTAATATGGCTAAATTAGCATACTACGGAACTGGTAGAAGAAAAAAATCCATAGCTAGAGTTAGACTTGTTCCAGGTGAAGGGAACGTTACAATAAATAAAAGAAATATTGAAGAATATTTTAACTATGAAACCCTAAGAAGAGAAGTAAAGCACCCTCTTACACTAACTGAAACACTAAGTAATTATGATGTAATTGCTACTGTAAAAGGTGGAGGCTTTACAGGTCAGGCTGGAGCTTTAAGACAAGGTATTGCAAGAGCACTTGTTAAATCAGATGATGCTTTAAGACCTGCTTTAAAGAAGGCTGGTTTCTTAACTAGAGATGCAAGAGCAAAGGAAAGAAAGAAATATGGATTAAAGGCTGCAAGACGTGCACCTCAGTTCTCAAAGAGATAATTTTAAAAAATACAAATATAAAAAAAGACTGTCAATGGATAGTCTTTTTTTTACTTGTATTAGAAAACAACCACATAACAGCTATATTCAGCGTCTAGTTAGAAAAATGCTTGGAAAAAGAGCTTATATCATCACTTAAGCTATTAATTGTATTAGTAAGGGCCTGAAGCTCAGAAATTAAGCGTGGGTCCTTAACCCTACCGTTATTATTATCCACCATTAATAATTGAATAGCAGATAATGCCTCCTGTGTCTTTGTATTATTGCTTCTAATTAAATCCAACTGATCTTTTATTGAATCATAATCTCCTCTATTATTCACTTAAAAACCTCCTTTGAAGATGCTAATTCTATTTTCTCCTAAAAACTATTAATTAATACTAAAATCAATTTAACAATAAGGAAAGTTTCCATGTTTACAAAGCATATATATAAATAAATGTAGCTATTAAAAAATCATAACAGCATACATGTATATAAAGAAAACTTAGTTCAGATGGAGTTTTAACTCCACCTGAACTCTAGTTGCACTTATTTCGAAGCTTGGCGGCACTTATCTCCCGCTTAAGAAGCGGGAGTGTTAGTAACGCCGCTGAGATAAAGGAGGCTAGAGTATTGAAATTAATAGTTATTAAAAAAACATCCCTTTACATTACTTCATTAATTATAATAGCAATATTAGTACTAATAATAGCAACCTCTTGGCATAAATCAATTACAACCTTTAATAGGCTGCCAAGTACAACCAAGACAATAGTTATTGATCCAGGCCATGGAGGAATTGATCCTGGAGCCGTTGGTAGAAGTGGAGTGGTGGAAAAGGATATAAACTTAGCCATAGCCAAATATCTAAGAGAGTATCTTGAACAAAGTGGCTCCTATGTAATAATGACAAGAGAAACCGATACAGGCTTATATTCACAGTCGGGGAGTATAAGGAATAAAAAAAATGAAGACCTAAGAAACAGAAAAGATATCGTAAGAAATAGTAAAGGAGATATTTTTATTATAATTCATTTAAATAGCTTTCCCCAAAGACAATATTATGGCGCCCAAAGCTTTTATGCCTCTGACAATCCCCAGGGCAAAATGCTAGCGAAAATAATACAAGAGGAGTTTAAAAACATTTTAGATGAAAATAATAAAAGAGTGGCTTTACCAAAGGACAACATATATCTACTGAGGGGTTTGGAAATACCAACTGTCTTACTTGAGTGTGGGTTTTTGTCTAACTCAACAGAAGAAAAAAAGCTTGCAGATAAAAATTATCAAAAAAAAATTGCATGGTCTATATATGTGGGAATACAAAGATATTTTGCAGAGGAATATAATACAAATGTGGATTAAAATTGTGGATAGTTTGGATAAAAGTCAGCTCAATACACAAATAATTATTTAGTTGCCTCTTAAAGCTACTATGTACTCTTATAATAAAAGCCAAACTGTGGATAATAGCCTGTGGATAATCTTAATAAAAGAACCACCTCAAGGGAGGTGGTATAAATTAGGACTAAAAGGTCTTTCCAGGTATAACCATATCAATTAAACCAATAACAATAGCACCTAATATAGCACCTATAACAGTTACACCCATAGCAGGTACAAAAAACTGGGTAACATAAATTACTATAGCTGCAACAATAAAGCCAGTAAATCCTCTCCCAAAAGGTGTAGCATCAAATTTGGCTACTTTAAAAATAACGTAATCAATAATAGTGATAACCAGTGCGGCAATAAGTACACTCCACAAACCATCAATAGAAAAGCCAGGAGTGAGGAATGCAGCTATAGCTATTACAATAGCTGATACTATAAATCTGATGATATTACTAACCACGCCCTGTGAACCTTTAGTTCTGCTTTCTCTTCTTTCATTAGACATATTATATTCTCCCTTCATTTGTTATTTATTATAGCATTACATAACAAGTAGATTTTTATGCAAATTTTAAGTAGTAGCTAAGAAGGAGGCTGCTGTAATGAGGAAAAAACTATATACTATTTCAATATCTAAGAGGATAATATTTTACATTTTACTATGCTGTATACTAGTATTGGTTTTAATAGGCTTTAGTAAACTAGAAAATTCATTTTTTAATAAAAACAGTAGAATATCCTCTAACACTACTACAGAAATAAAGGGACGAGTAGCTATAATAATTGATGATTTTGGAAACAATGGTGTAGGCTCAAAGGAAATTTTAGAAATAAATAGACCATTAACCTGTGCAGTGATACCTTTTTTAAAAAACACCAAAGCTGATGCAAGGGACATTTTTACTAGTGGACATGAGGTGATAATACATATGCCAATGGAGCCACATATTGGTGACCCGAAATGGCTAGGGGAAAAAGGAATAACAGAAGACTTAGAGCTTGAAGTTATAAAAGCAATAGTAGAGGAAGCAATAGCGGATGTACCCTTCGCGGTTGGTATGAATAATCATATGGGTTCTAAGGTAACTGAAAATAAAAGGATTATGGAGACAATTATCCTAGTTCTAAAGGATAATAATATGTATTTTTTAGATAGCAAAACAAGCTCAAAATCAGTTGTTAAAGAGGTGGCAATAGAAAATGAAGTACCCTATTTAGAAAGGCTGGTTTTTTTAGATAATAGAAAGGATGTTGAATCTATCAAAAAGCAATTAAGGCTGTTAGGTGATTTAGCCATTAAGCATAAAACAGCAGTAGCTATCGGACATGTTGGTCCAGAAGGGGGAAGGGCTACAGCCAAAGCTATAAAGGAAATGATACCTGAGCTAGAAGCAATGGGAGTAGAAATACTTCCAGCTTCAAAGCTTATAAATAATAGTAATTAAAGGGGAAAAAATATAGCCTTTAAATATGATTAATATCACAAATATATGTGATACACATCACAGCTGTTAAAAACACTTCCTGATAATATGTTACTAAAGAAAATATATTTGAAAGGATGATATGATGTCTACTGAAAAAATGTTTTGCCATCAATGTCAAGAAGCAGCAAAAAATACTGGATGTACAGTAAGGGGTGTATGTGGAAAAACCAGTGATGTTTCTAATCTACAGGATCTATTGATTTATGTATTAAAGGGATTAGCAACATACAACCTTGAGGCTAAAAGGCTTAAAATTAACAGCATTAAAGTCGATAGATTTATCACACAAAGCTTATTTACAACTATAACAAATGCAAATTTTGACAAAAATGTATTTACTGCTACAATAAATGAAGCCTTATTATTAAGACAAGAAGTAAAGACAGCCATATTAAATTCCGGAGGAAGAGTCAATCATATAGACAATGATTCAACTACATGGTTTTCAAGCTCAGAAGCTGAGTTTCAACAAAAAGCTAAGGAAGTAGGCTTTCTATCTATAGAAAATGAGGATGTACGATCATTAATAAGCTTAATAACCTTTGGGTTAAAGGGACTAGCAGCATATACAGAGCATGCATTTAACTTAGGCTATGAAGATGAAGAAATATACAGCTTTATGCAGCAGGCACTGGTTGATACACTAGATAATAGTAAAACTGCAGATGATCTAGTTGCACTTAATCTTAAGGCAGGTGAGGTAGGAGTAAAGGCTATGGCACTACTTGATAAGGCCAATACATCCACCTACGGTCACCCAGAAATAACAAGGGTTAATATCGGTGTTAGGAAAAGCCCAGCTATACTTATAAGCGGACATGACTTAAAAGATATGGAGGAGCTTTTGAAGCAAACTGAGGGCACAGGAGTAGATGTATATACCCATAGTGAAATGCTACCAGCAAATTACTACCCTGCATTTAAAAGGTATAGTCATTTTGTGGGCAACTATGGAAATGCATGGTGGAAGCAGGACAAAGAATTTGAAAGCTTTAATGGACCAATCCTTATGACAACAAACTGTTTAGTACCACCAAAGGAATCCTATAAGGATAGGGTATACACAACAGGTGCAGTTGGATTTGAAGGGTTAACACATATTCCATTAAAGGAAGATGGGTCAAAGGACTTTTCAAAGATTATTGAGCATGCAAAAAAGTGCAAACCACCTATTGAAATAGAAAAGGGAGAAATCATTGGAGGCTTTGCCCACAATACGGTATTAAGCCTTGCTGATAAAGTAGTGGAAGCTGTTAAATCAGGGGCAATAAAACAATTCTTTGTAATGGCTGGCTGTGACGGACGAATGAAGAGCAGAGACTATTATACAGACTTTGCAAAGGCACTACCCAAAGACACAGTAATATTAACCGCTGGCTGTGCTAAATACAAGTATAATAAATTAGATTTAGGAGATATTGGTGGTATTCCTAGAGTATTAGATGCAGGCCAATGTAATGACTCATACTCATTGGCAGTTATAGCATTAAAGCTTAAAGAGGTATTTGAGTTAAATGATATAAATGAATTACCAATTTCATATAATATTGCGTGGTATGAGCAAAAAGCTGTAATCGTATTGTTGGCATTACTACATTTAGGAGTTAAAAATATCCATCTTGGACCAACTCTACCGGCCTTCTTATCACCAAATGTGGTAAAAGTACTTGTGGAAAACTTTGGTATTGGTGGAATTACAAATGTAGAAGCTGATGTAAAAATGTTTTTAGAATAAAAAAATAGGCTGGAGGTGAGAATTAACTGCTTTTTCTCACCTCGAACCTCTTTTTTTTAGCTTCTAAAGGCTATACACTACTACCCTTATAGCTTAATGGGTGACCACCTTAGTTTTTTAGAGAAGCATTACATATTCAATCTATTAATTACCTCCATTGGGAATAAATAAAGCTTCACCATATTTTTCTTTACCGAACTCACCTATAAGATACTGCCCCTTTTCTGAAAGCATCCACTGGATAAGCTTTTTAGCCCCATCATAGTTAATACTGGGATTTTTTTTAGGATTAACAGCTATTATACCATACTGATTAAATAGAGTAGGATCTCCCTCTACAATAATTTGCAAATCGATTTTACCCTTCATAGATGTGTAGGTTCCTCTGTCTGCTAGAGTGTAGGCATTTTTCTCGTTAGCCATTTGTATTACTTGACCCATACCCTGACCAACAGAAAAATACCAGTCTCCTGTTGGCTCAATGTCAAGCTGACTCCATAGAGCTAGCTCCTTTTTATGGGTACCCGAATCGTCCCCTCTTGATATAAAAGTGGCTTTATTGGTATTAATTAAGGCAAAGGCCTCAAGTATATTGTTTTTTGCAAGGGTAGATATGTTAAAGGGATCACTGGATGGACCAATCAAAATAAAGTCATTATACATAACATCAAATCTTTTAACTCCATGGCCTAATTTAACAAATTCATCTTCAGCAGCCTTGGCATGGGCAAGTATAATGTCTGCATCTCCATCCTCCCCCATTCTTAGGGCTTGTCCTGTTCCTACAGCCACTACCTTTACCTTTACGCCTGTATCTTCAGTAAAAACAGGCAAAAGATAATCCAATAAACCGCTGTTTTCAGTGCTGGTGGTTGTTGCCAATATAATTGTTGAGTTTTTGCTGCTTATAAGACTACAGGCAGCTGAAAAAGTTATAAGATATACTATTAATATTGCGAAACAAGCTTTTAAAAATATACTTTTATTCACTTAATAACCTCTCCTTTAAAAGCTATAAAGAAACTTACAATTAATCAGGATTTTAAACTATATAATCCTTAAAATATTTTTACATAACACTTTTTAATTATAAAAAAAAATTAAGCCTACTTTGTAATTTCACTTTATTCTAAGCTTAATTAATAGCTTTGTCAATTACATGTTAAAACCAGAAGGTATTATACTAAATTTGACATTCAAAGACATCCTTAATATCAAAAATGAATATCCAGTGATAAATTTTAGTGATTGAATTAAATATTTAGCAGGTATAAAAACAAGGCTAATACAAAAAATAATAAAGGTCACATTAAAATAACCTAATAAGGAGGCTATTAAATGAAGACTAATAAAAAAATCGGTTGTACAGTTACTGAATGTGAATACCACTCTAAAGAAGATGCTTTCTGTAGCCTGGACCATATAAATGTAGTAAAGCATAAAGATAGGGCTACTAATCAAGAGACAACAGATTGTGGAAGCTTTAAAATGAGTAAGTAGCATTAAATAGAATGATAGCAGCTGCATAATACTGCTATCATTTTATCTTAATAATGTTTAGACTTATCTGCTTTAACTCTTACAATTTAATTATCAGTACATTAATGACTTAATTACAAATTCTGAAAATTAAAGCAAGACCTCATTAGATAAGAAATCCAATGGGGTTTTATTATATATTAAGTAGTTATTGTGTAAAAATGGTTATGTAGTATAATATAATAATATAATAAAATAATTAAAAACAGACGTTTGTGAATAACTGCAAGAGTGGCGACACTTAACTCCCCCTTTAGGAAGGGGAATATTAGTAATGTCGCCTGTTTAAAAATAAACTACATGGAATTGGGGTGGAATAATGGCGAATAATTCTTTAATGAAGGTAGAAAACATTAGTAAAATATATCAAATGGGAGAGGTAGAGGTTACAGCAGCTAAAAATATAAATTTAGAGCTATATCAAGGGGAATTTGTTGTGATTTTAGGCCCCAGTGGCTCAGGTAAAAGCACCCTATTAAATATTATTGGAGGTATGGATTTACCTACTGAAGGAAGGGTGTTTTTAAAGGAGGAAGAAATCACTAAATATAATGATAAACGATTAACCAACTATCGAAGAGAAAAAATAGGCTTTGTTTTTCAATTTTACAACCTTATGGCCAATCTAACAGCAAGGGAAAATGTAGAGCTTGCCACTGAAATATGTAAGGATGCTTTAGACATTGATGAAATAATGAAGGCAGTTGGTTTAGAGGATAGAAAAGATCACTTTCCTGCACAAATGAGTGGTGGAGAACAACAAAGGGTGGCTATAGCAAGGGCAGTTGCTAAAAATCCATTAATACTTCTCTGTGATGAGCCCACAGGTGCATTGGACTTTGAGACAGGTATTAAAATACTTTCACTGTTAAAGAAAATAAACAAAGAACTCAATAAAACTGTTGTTATTATAACCCATAATATGCCAATAGGTGATATGGCTGATAGAGTGATAAAAATGAGAAGTGGTGAGCTGGTGGAAATCAAGGAAAATAAAAATCCAATCCCTCCCGAAAGGATTGAATGGTAATGAGAAAGCTAGATATAAGGCTGTTAAGAATGATAAAGGCCTCAAAGGGACAATTTATATCCATTGCTGTTGTAATAATTCTTGCATTGACTATTTACATATCCTTTAGCATGACATTTGACAACCTGAATAATACAATAGATAGCTATTACGATATTACAAATTACGGTGACGTTTTTGTAGAGGTCGTAAGAATACCAAAGGCAGCAATAGACCAGCTTTATACAATAGAAGGCATATCAATGGCACAAGGTAGAGTAATGGTTGATGTACCATTAAAGGTAGAAAACCCTAATGAGAAGGTAAGAGTTAGGGTTGTATCAATCCCCAAAGAAGAAAAGCCAATTAATAAGCTTTTTACAATAGAGGGTAGAGAAGTTAAAAAGCAAATAAAAGCTACCGCAATGCTTAGGCAGTTTGCAGAGGCAAGGGGAATAGGTATAGGCGATAAAATAACTCCATATATTGCAGGTAGAGAATATCCCTTAGATGTTATAGGTATTGTAGGAAGTCCAGAATATATTTATTTAATGGAAAATGAACAAAGCATACTACCAGCACCTGAGAAATTTGGAGTTATTTATGTTGGAGAGGATTTTGCACAATCGGTCTTTGGCTATCAGGGTAGCTATAATCAGATAATGATAAAAGTAGATGATGAAAGCCTATATAAAATAGATACAATTATTGATGAGATAGAAGACCAATTGGATAGGTATGGAGTAGAAAGAATAATTAAAAGAGATGACCAGCTAAGTCATAAGATGATGATGGAAGAATTAGACTCATTAGATAAAATGTCAACCGCAGTACCTGTGTTGTTTTTAATTGTTGCTGGTGTCATAATTAATATTATGTTATCCAGAACAGTAAAAAATGATAGAATGGCTATTGGAGTTATGAAGGCATTAGGCTATAATAACATACAAATATTGCAGCACTATATTAAATACTCATTATCTATAGGATTAATAGGTTCGATATTTAGTATTGTATTCAGCATTATGCTTTCAAGAGTCTTTACAAATGTATATATGCAGTACATGAATATACCAATTATGAGAACTGAAGTCTACTTTATTTATATCATCTATGGAGTAATTTTCACCAGTATATTTTGTATTTTATCAGGATTAATGGGGGCAAGAAATGTTCTCAGAATTTTACCAGCTGACTCCATGAGGCCAGAGGCGCCAAAGATAGGAAAAAGAGTATTTTTAGAAAGAATAAAACCAATTTGGAGTAAGCTAACCTTTAGCTGGAAAATAGTTATTAGAAATATTATGAGAAACAAACGAAGGGCACTTTTCTTAATTATTGGAATTGCTTTAACCTATTCAATAACAATGGTACCGATTTTTATGTCATATGTTTTTAGTGACCTGTTTGCAATTCATTATGGTGAGTTTCAAACAATGGATTTTAATATAGATTTTTCTAAGCCTATGAATAATAATGGAATCAAAGAGCTTTCTAAGGTTATCGACATAGAGCATATAGAGCCTAAGCTTGAATTTCCCTTTGAACTAAATAGAGGCTGGAGAAAAAAGGTGGTAAGTGTAATTGGACTAAATACTAATACAGAGGTGTATAACTTTACTAGTCCTCAAGATGAAAGCTTTACCCTAAGTCAGGAGGGAATAGTATTATCTGAAGGATTGGCGGACTCCCTAAAGATTAAAATTGGAGATGAGATAATACTTAAAAATTTTTTACCTAACAAAGAGGATACAAAAATTCAAGTAACTGGAATAACACAACAATATTTAGGACTAAATGCATATATGAACATTGAAGCAATGGGAAAAATTATAGGTGAAAAGGGTATGATTACAGGGGCATTAGTGAACTCGTCAGATGATGTTACAGCTAAGCTAAATAATGTGGCAAATATAAATAATATACAATCAGTTGAAGATATGAAAAACAGCTTTTTAGAGTTTATGGATATGATTATATATTCAGTCGGATTATTAATGCTATTTGGTGGTATCTTAGGCTTTGCAATAGTATATAATGTGACGATTATAAGCATTAGTGAACGGCTTATGGAATTTTCATCCCTAAGGGTTTTAGGCTTTGACAAAAATGAGATTTACAAAATGATAACTAGAGAAAACGGATTATTGACACTTCTAGGTATAATCATTGGAATTCCTGTTGCATATGGAATGTGTTATGGTATTGCAACCGCCTTCGATACAGATATATTTAGCATTCCAGTAAATATTACTCCAATAAGCTATATTATAACAGCAATAGCTACAATTATTTTTGTAACTGTTGCACAGCTAGCTACAATACGAAGAATATATAAGCTTAATTTCATTGATGCTTTAAAGAGCAGAATTTCTTAGAAAAAATTTAAAATCAAAATGTGAGGATGTGAATAGAATGAAAAAGAAGTCAATAATTGCATTATTAGTAATTATTGTATTTGTATTAGTTGGATTCTACATATTTCAAGGTAATGCTGCACTTGAGGTTGAAACCTATAGTGTTATTGAAGGAGATATAGAAAAATATGTTGAGGAGTTAGCAGTAGTGGTGGCTAAGGATGCAGGTGGAGTATATACAATGGCTGCTGGTGAAGTTACAGAGGTACCAGTAGAAATTGGAGATACAGTCAAGAGGGGAGATGTATTGGCAAAGCTAGATAGTAATCATATAGAGAATCAAATAAAACAACTCCAGGCCCAAAGAAGACTAATAGCTGCACAATATGGAGAAGCAACAAAGCCGATAGATTCTAAGGAATTACAAAAGCTAGAGCTAGAAATAGCACTATTAGAAGCAAAAACAAAGCAAACAGAAAAAACAGTAGTCAATAACGAAGCCCTATATAAAGCAGGCTCCATAAGTCATCAAGAGCTAATCAATTCACAAATAGCACTAAATACAGAACAAAATAATTTACAGCAAATGAGATTAAGCTTAGAGCTTCTAAAACAACCAGCATCAAAGAATGTTATAGCACAGTTTGAAGCCCAACTAAGTCAAATTGATACACAAATAGAAGAATTAAAAAGCAATACATCTGACTTCACTATAACATCACAGCTTGATGGCACAATATTAATGAAGGAGATAGAAAAGGGTAGCTATATTCAGCCAGGCATGAAATTATTCGATATTGGAAATACCCATAAGGTATATTTAGAAAGTGATATACTAGTTAGTGATATTTCAAATGTGACCGAGGGATCAGAGGTAAAAATATCAAACAAAGACTTAGGAATAGCTTATGTAAAAGGAAGGGTTAAAAAAATACATCCCCAAGCCTTTAGCAAAATATCCGATTTAGGAATAGAGCAAAAAAGAGTTAAAGTTGAAATAGAATTGTCTGTAGCTATTGATAATATTAAGCCGGGCTATGATCTTGATATTAAAATAATTACATATCAGAAGGAAGGAATAAAGCTTATACCTGAAAGCTCAAGGTTTCAAATGGAAGATAAGGATTATGTCTTTATTATAGAAAATGGTAAAGCTAAGCTTAAGGAGGTTCAACTAGGCATAGAGAGTGAAAGGCAAGTAGAGGTTATTTCAGGCCTAGAGGTGGGTGATGTGGTTATTGTTACTCCAGATACTGATTTAGAAGAAGGAGCAGCTGTAAAAACCAGATAAGTAATTTAAGGAAAACATCACATAACTACATAAATAATTAAAACAGTTGAAGTTTTATGAAAACTAGACCATAATAGTAATAGAGGTTTTTTAATATTGCATATAAAAGGAAGGTAATTATGTCTGAAAACATTACTAGAATATATTTAGACGATAGGGAGATTATTTTAATAGGAACAGCCCATGTATCAAAGCAAAGTGCTGAAGAGGTAAAGGAAATTATACTAAAAGAAAAACCAGACTCGGTTTGTGTAGAATTAGATCAGCAAAGATATCAAGCTATTGTAGATGGAAGCAAATGGAAAGACATGGATATATTTAAGGTTATTAAAGAAAAAAAAGCAACCTTTCTTTTAATTAATCTTGTAATATCCTCATTCCAAAAAAGAATAGCTAAGCAATTCAATATAAAGGCAGGACAGGAGATGATACAGGGTATCGAATCTGCTAAAGAGATAGGTGCTAACCTAGTTTTGGCAGATAGAAGCATACAAATAACCTTCTCAAGAATATGGCATGGAATTGGATTAAAGGGTAAGGCACAGCTAATGCTTCAAATTTTCCTTAGTATTTTCAATGATGATACCATATCAGAGGAGGAATTAGAAAAGCTAAAGTCTCAAGATATGTTAAACTCAATGCTAAATGACTTTACAGAAGCCTTTCCCAAATTAAAGATTCCCTTAATTGATGAGAGAGATCAGTATCTTGCACAAAAAATAAAAGAAGCACCAGGGAATAAGGTGGTTGCAGTATTGGGGGCAGCCCATGTTCCAGGCATAAAAGAAGAAATAAAGAGGGAGAATGACTTAGCAGCACTTTCAAAAGCACCAAAAAGATCTAAGCTTCCTAAAATTATTGGCTGGTCAATACCTATACTAATATTAAGTATTATTGCTTATACCTTCTATGTAAATAGATCGGCAGGTATAGATCAAACAATGAGCTGGGTTCTATGGAACGGAATTTCATCAGCCATTGGAGCAGCAGTTTCATTGGGCCATCCCTTCACTATAATTACAGCATTTGTAATAGCACCAATAAGCTCATTAAATCCACTATTGGCAGCAGGGTGGTTTGCTGGTATAGTAGAAGCATATTTTAGACGTCCAAGCGTAGCAGATTTTGAACAGCTTTCAGAGGATGTTTACACCCTAAAAGGCTTTTGGAAAAATAAAGTTACACGTATACTACTGGTTGTGGCTTTAACTAACCTTGGCAGCTCAATAGGCACATTTATTGGAGGGGCAGATGTAGTACGTTTATTTATAAAACAGATTATGGGATAAATATTTATTATGTAAAATCATATATAGAGTTAAATATAAAAGTATTTTGGCATTTTTAAAAAGCAAAATACTTTTTTCTTTCTAAAAGTAAACATGATCTTTACGACAGGGAACTATTTTCTAGCCTATACGTCTAAAAAGTAAGAATACACATTTAAGGAGTTGAAGAACATGAGAAGATTAAGCTTAATATTGGTTATTCTAATGGTTATTTCTTTAGCAGCATGTAATGGCATTACAGACACAGACGTGGACAATATTGAGTATGAAAAGATTGATGAAAAGTTAATAAGTGGCAATACAGAGTTTGCCTTTGATATTTTTAAAGAAGCAAATAAAGAAGATCAAAGGGATAATGTTTTCATCTCGCCAATTAGCATATCAACAGCCCTTTCCATGACATATCAAGGTGCTAAGGGAGCAACTAAAGAAGGTATGGCGGAGGCATTAAATTACAAAGAAATTGAAACTGACAAACTGAATAATAGCTATAGAGAACTACTGAAATATTTAGAAAACATAGATAGCAAAGTTGAGCTTAATATCAGCAATTCCATCTGGGCAAGAAAAGGAGAAGCCTTCAACAAAGCATTTCTTGATGTAAATAAAGAGGTATTTAATGCCCATGTAACAGATTTAGATTTTTCAGATGCCAATGCTGCAAACACAATCAATGATTGGATTAAGGATGCTACAAATGAAAAAATAGATAAAATGATTAATCCACCTATCCCTCAAAATGTATTAATGTACCTTATTAATGCCATATACTTCAAGGGAGAATGGACTAATGAGTTTCAAAAGGATCGTACCTTTGATGGAAAATTCTATAGTGAGGATGGAAATGTTAGAGATATAAAAATGATGAGCAGGAATGATTCTGTAGAGTATGGAGAAGGAGATGGGTTTAAGGCAGTTAAATTACCATATGGTAATGGCAAAACTGCAATGTATTGTATACTTCCAAATGAAAATACCTCCATTAATAGTTTTATTGAGGATTTAGATGCAAATAAGTGGAGGGATATAAGAGAAAGTATCTCAGAAAAAGAAGATGTAGTACTTCAAATACCAAGATTTAAATTGGAATATGGTATAAAAGAATTAAATGATAGCTTAACGAATTTAGGTATGGGAGAAGCTTTTACTGGAGATGCTGATTTTTCAGATATAAGAGAGGGTATATTTATAAATAAAGTATATCATAAAGCAGTAATCGAAGTTAATGAAGAGGGTAGTGAAGCTGCGGCAGTTACAGTGGTGGAGATGGCTGAATCAGCCGCTATGGATCAAATCAGCTTTATAGCTAATCGACCATTTATTTTTATTATTGCAGAAGAAGAACTAGGAACAGTACTCTTCATGGGTAAGTTATTAGATATTAAATAAAGTATACTATTTAGGTTTGAAATTTATATCTGCTTTTTCTGGTATAACAGGAGGGGGTGAAGGTGGTCCCGCAAGTGGATGCCTCGGAGCATGGACTACAGTAATACTATTAAGTATTACCTCCCTCTCTATTAGTTGTCCCTTCTCATTAAACTTTTCACGTATCTCAGCCCTTGGCACTACCACAGTTACTTCATGTGGTATATCTGGGTTTGTGTTTCTACTCATTTCTATATCCAATGGTTTTAATTGTACCTTCACATAATCCGATTGTACTTCTTCATTTTTAAAAACCCTAGATAAAACTGATTTTATAGACACTTTATTATCCTCCCTTCAATAAAGCCTATTCAAGTATATTAAAAAAGGTGATAAAGAAATTGGTCATTACAATTACTAGAAATATTGTAAAAAAACAATGCTAATAATTAACAATATTAAACCCTTTTTAAAAAATACATGTCGAAAAAGCTCGAACAAAAGAAAAAGGATAATGTCGTAATTTGGCGAATAGAGTTATGTGCTAGCATAGATAACAAAAAAATAACTAAAGTAGCAAAGTAGTTTTAATCATATAGCATTCATTAGATTCTATCTATAAATAACTACTTTATTAAACCAAATTCCAAAAAGAGACAAAAAAAGGGGTGGACTAATGAAGAAATATATTCTTACGAGGGATGCTAAAGATGGAGAAATTGTTGCTGACGATGTATATATAGATCTATATAACATCCCTGTAATATTAAAGAATAGCGTTATAAATGAGTATATTAAAAAAAAGCTATTGGATTTTAACATATCACATATTTACGTGTTAAGGGATACGAAAGAGTCCATTGAAAATCATAATGAATATAGTGAAACGATTGTTGAAGAATACACACAATTAGTTAAAGAAATGAAGGGTGTTTTTTCAAATATTGCAAGGGGCGGCAAGCTTGAATCAAATGACATTCAAAGTATAGCCAATAAATTATTAAACAGCTCAGAAAACATATGTAAAATAGTCGAAGCATTACATAAATTCGATAATATAGATGAATATACCTATAGACACTCCATCAATGTGGCACTTTATTCAATGTTTATTGGTAAATGGCTAGGCTTAGAGAAAAAAGAAATAATGCATGTTATTGAAGCCAGCATACTACATGATATTGGTAAAGCAAAAATTCCTAAAGAGATATTAAATAAAAAGGAAGCCTTAAGTAAAGAAGAATTTGATATTATAAAAGAACACGCAACCATTGGCTATAATATAATCGAAGAGTATAGTTGGCTTGATTATAAGGTGAAGCAAGGTGTTTTGCAACACCATGAAAGAGAGGATGGAAGTGGCTATCCCTACGGACATAAAGGAGAAAAAATATGCTTATATGCTAAGATTATTGCTGTTGCAGATATATATGATGCATTAACCTCAGAGAGGGCTTACAAGCCTCGGAAAACTCCCTTTGATTCCTTTGAGGAAATTATTAATATTGGATATAATAAGCTCGACATTGCAGTTGTCAGAACCTTCCTAAATAACATAGCATCATTTTATTCTGGTACTAAAGTAAGGTTGAATAATGAAGAAGTAGGAGAGATTATCTATTTACCACCTAATAATATAATTTCTCCAGTTATAAAAGTTAAAGATATATACATTGACTTAAAAAAACACACAATTTACAAAATAGCTGAAATATTATAATTACCTAAACACTATCTATAGGCAGTAGTGACTACCAATTAATATATAGTAAAATTTAACAAATATCCACTAATAGAGCACTATATATGTTAATATAAATATATAGTGTTTGTTTCATTAATAAATAAAACTAAAATATCTTTTAAGGTGTAAATAATAGTTAATAATACTAAAGTATATAATTAATAATGGAAAGAAGAGATAAAAGTGAAGGATTATGTAATAGAGCAAATTATTAAAGTAGCAAATAAATACAAAATTGATAAAATAATATTATTTGGTTCCCGTGCCAAAGGTGAAAATACTAACACTAGTGATTATGACTTAGCAGTTTTTTGCCATCAGCTATCACCAACAGAAAAGGCATTGTTTTGCTGTGATTTAGAAGAAATAAATACATTAAAAAAAATAGATGTAGTGTTTATAGATGACAATATAGATGAAAAGCTTATGGAAAACATTTTAACAGAGGGAGTTGTGATTTATGGGTAAATTTAAAACTAAGCGGGTTAACTATAAAAAGGCACTGGATAGATTAAAGGAGGCTGCTGAAGAATTTAATAATACCACCAGTGATGTTGTTCGAGATGGTCTTATTCAGAGATTTGAGTTTACATATGAGCTTTCATGGAAAACAGCAAAAGAGTACCTAGAAGATGTAGGTATTACAGATAAAAATTCTCCTAAAGCAGTTATAAAAGAGATTTATGCTCAAAAACTAATTGATAACGAAGAAAATTGGCTACTAATGTTAAATGATAGGAATATGACCTCTCATGTATACAAAGAGGAAATGGCAGAGGAAATAGCAGAAAGAATAGTAAGGAAATACATCCAAGAGTTTGAGCTGCTTTTAGAAAAGCTACAATAGCCAGCGGTAAAATAAGCCTTCACTCACCCTTAGGCTTTTTTTATTTTGACTACATAAGTTTTAAACACAATTTTATGATTGCACTGTCACCCAAGTTACTTTTTATGATCGGTGTTTGCATTATAATTACTATGGAAGAGATTTGATTTCCCTATTAGAATACTAAATAATATTGATACTTTCAATTGTACCTTTTTAATCCAATCAATTAGAATGAATAAGACACAAAAACTTATTAGGAGGGAACAAATTGAAAAGTACATTTAAATCAACTAACGCTATGATTTTTGCTTCATTGGGTATTGTAATTAACATTGCTTTTGGCACTATAGTACAAACATTACAAATTCCATTACTATTCTTAGACACTATAGGCACAATATTTGTAGCAGCTGTTCTTGGACCATTTGCAGGAGCATTAACTGGAGGATTAACTAATATAATTCAAGGAATGATTACTAATCCTAAAAATATTCCATTTGCTATTGTGAATGTTGTCATTGGATTAATAGTAGGATTTATTGCTAAAAAGTTTAAGTTTAATATTAAAGTTGCTGTTATAACAGGTCTTATATTATCTGTAATTGCTCCGCTAATAGGAACACCGATAGCTGTATTTGTTTATGGGGGTGTAACTGGTGGAGGAACAGACTTGATTTTTGCATGGCTTTTGGCCAGTGGTCAAAGAATATTTACTGCAGCTTTTATACCAAGGATTACAGGCAATTTTGTAGATAAAATCGCCAGTTGCATACTAGTTGCATTACTTATACAAAAACTACCTGTAGATCCTCTTAAAGGAAAGCTAAGTAAAAATGCATAGAAAAAAGCTATTAAAAAATCCATATAAAGTTTACTAGATAAACTAGATTGTTAATATAATTATTATATGTAAATAGCTTTAGTAGTAGAGATAGTAGCATGGCTTGTTTAGAATTAATAATATTCTAGACAAGCTATCTTTTGTTGGTGAAACTTTGCTTTTATAATTGCAATATTACTATTCAAGTCTCAAACTGCATTTATCTTAACCATAAACTCAAATCTTTTCATCAAATTTTCTTCTGTTACAATATAATAATCACAAGCCCATCTAAGAGCTAATAGCTGTTTCTTATCTAATTTAAGTCGATATTTATCACACATATACTTTTTAGGGGTAATATCCCAAAACTTTATTAGGTAAGGGAGCGTACTTTTTAATTATTCTACATTTTTGTTTTATTAAATCTAAATTTTCTATGGGTCCCATAATCAACCTCCATAACGAGCGTATGCTCCTGTGCTTTAACATGGAATTATTATTAAATCAAAGTTTATACATAATTGCGTGATTATTTAAATATAAACATTTGAGCTGATTATCGTAGCATTTTGTCGAAATATTTACGAAGGTTATATATAGTGTAACATAGAATAATTTATATATTATCAAATCTATTATTTATTCTTATGAAGGAGGAAATCATGGGTTCAACTAAAAACATGATAAAGTATTGGTACCAATTGGAGTTTTTTTCTCCATTCTGGCAACTAAAGAAAAGGATAAGGACATGTTTATTACTGATAGCTACAAGCGTAGGTATACAAGAAAAATATAGATAATTAAATTGATGCATAAATGAAGACAGAAATGGCAATTTATGAAAAAATAATATAATTGTAAAGAGGGATAAAAAATGAGATTTAAATATATGTGTATTTTCTTTTTTTTATTGATAGTTATTTTAATAACAATAGCTTGTATCGGTCTAGAAACAGAAAAAGCTATAAACTCAGGAAACCTGAAGGTTGAAGAAAAATTGCAAGATTTTGAATATATGTATAAAGTGATTATAGAAAATTACCCTTTTTTAGAAGTTAACAGGAGAGTTAATGGAATTGATTGGGAGGCTAATTACAGTATTTATAAAGAAAAAATTATAAGTACTGAATCAGATAATGAATTCTTTGATGCTTTAGAAATGATTTTAAGAGATTTAAATAACAGCCATACTAGTATGTTAAATAGGAGTTTTGTAGAATATTTCAGAGATGGCTATTATCAGATATCGATAGAAGAAGATATGCAAAATCACTGGTGTAATTTAATATTAGATAATATAAATCATAAACTTGTACAAAATCGTTACCAATTAAAACAACTTAACAAACAGAACACAATAAGTTACAATGGGAAAAGTGATGTTAAAACAGAACCTATAGAAAATGCTGAAGTAAAAGACATTGTTGAAGGGAAGGTAGGCTATATTTACATACCTAAAATGATCCAAAATAATGAAAGAGATAGAGATGTAGAATTAATAAAAAACTATTAGAAGGAGTAAAGAATTATCAAGCTTTAGTAATTGATATTAGAGGTAATAATGGAGGCAATAGCGAATATTGGAGTGATTTTTTGCTTCCTCTAATTATTGATAGAGATTATGTAATGAATACTTATAGTTTTTATAAAAACGGAGATATAAATAAAAAATTATTGAATTATAAAAAAGAATTTAATAACTTTGATGTACAACATGTAAGGGATTTAGATAGAAGTCAATTTCCAATGCTCTCAAGTGAAATATACCAATCATTTATGTATTATATCAGCTATGTTTATAATATACAGCCAAATCAAGAATCAATAAAATTTCAAGGGAACATTTATCTGTTAGTTGATAGATATGTATATTCAGCATCAGAAGCATTTGCTGTATTTGTGAAAAACGTAAATTTAGCTACATTAATTGGTGAAAAAACAAGCGGAGATGGAATTGGTCATGATCCGTGGATAGAAATGTTGCCTAATAGTGGATTTTTATTTAGATTCTCTATGGATCTTGCTACTACCAGTGATGGTACTATAAACGAAGAACATAAAACAACACCTCATTATGAAATAGATCTTCCTAAAAAACACAAACTTTTTAAGTATGATCTATGCGTGCAAAAAGTTCTTGAACTAGAGGGGTTAGAAAGTGCAATTAATTAAATAAAACATAATTTATCATCTACCTTTTTAAACAAATTAGAGCATTAACCATAGCTTTCGGTCATCTTTTAAAACAGGGAGATGTAAGGGGATTAAACGAGTATATAGAATGGCAAAATAATATGATTTTAAAAATCCAGATTATGAAGACCTAAAGGTATTAGTTAACATATCAGAAAAGAAATTGTACTTATTAAATGGCAATGTATTAATTAAGCAATATACAATAGCCAGCGGTAAAATAAGCTCCCCATCACCATTAGGCTACTGGAAGGTCACTAGTAAGGCAAGGTGGGGTAGTGGCTTTGGTACCAGGTGGATGGGACTAAACGTACCCTGGGGGAAGTGTCAACAGGAATACATTTTAATAACTACCTGCCAAACATTAGAAAAGCTTAGAGATAGGCTTTTTTCTATTATAAGATAAATGTTAATATGGGTGTGCTCTATAGCAGAAGTCATTCTAAATTTTATAAAAAATGTAATTATATGTCGAACGGTTTATAGAGGTTTTATATATTCTTAAGTAGAATAACTTTAATAAAGTTATAATTTAAAAGTTTTTGTTGAATGATAAATGCCTTAATAACATAGAATTGAGGTGAATACTTTGCTAATTTTCCTAGCAGTAATAGATGATGTAGTTAAGCGAGATAAATTAGAAGAAATGTATGTTTTATATAAAAAAGATTTAATATATACAGCTTATAAAATTCTTGGTGATTATCATGAAGCAGAAGATGTTGTACAAACTGCAATACTAAAGGTATCAGAGCATTTAGATAAACTACAAGACATAAACTGTAATAAAACTAGATCCTTTATTGTTGTTATAGTTAGGAACTTAGTAATCAATATTTATCTCAGCGGCGTTACTAGCACTCCCGCTGCTTAAGCGGGAGATAAGTGCCGCCAAGCTTCGAAATAAGTTTTCTTTATAATCAACGTAAGAGGAGATATTCAGTAAATCTAGAAGAAGTTGAATATTCTGTACAGGATGAAGATTAGTAAACAATTATACAAAAGCTAACTTTA
>NZ_WBZC01000019.1 GCF_009017275.1 Alkaliphilus pronyensis
TTACGCAGTCTGCCGGTTCTTTTGTTTCGCAAGGAATTCTTACTACACCTCAATTATTTAAATGTAGGGTCAATTTTTTCGTTTCTCTGCACTTCATATGATACTGTAAATCAAAGTAAAGAAAAGAGTTGCCATATGCCAAGACTAACAAGAAAAAAGATTCAAATTGATCTTTATAAAGTGATGCTATAGT
Source organism: Alkaliphilus pronyensis (assembly GCF_009017275.1). Lineage (GTDB taxonomy): Bacteria > Bacillota > Clostridia > Peptostreptococcales > Natronincolaceae > Alkaliphilus_C > Alkaliphilus_C pronyensis. Next base: position 194 of record NZ_WBZC01000019.1, read on the forward strand.
GAGCAAATAAATAAGTTTGGGCTATAGGGAATAACGAAACAAATAGCCGTTCCTATGTTTGGCCTGTTTCACTACCTATGTTTCACTATTCAAAAGCCATTTGAGATTTTACCCTTTCAAATGGCTTTATTCATTTGCACACAGCAGCATCTGCTATTTCATATGATAGTATGAAATAGTAAATTGAAAGGGGTATGCTAAAAGTGAACCTATCCAAATTTGAAGATAAACTACCCATCATTAAGAATCTTAAACCTAAAGAGAAACTGGATGGAGTGCCTTATTACAAAATAAGGATGCAGCAATTCAAACAAAAACTTCATAGAGATCTGCCAGAAACAACTGTATGGGGATTCGAAGGGAAGTATCCAGGCCCAATTATTGAGGTTCGAAGGAATGAGTGGATAAAGGTTAAGTGGATAAATGATCTCCCAGAAAAACATTTACTTCCTGTTGATACCACCATACATGGTGCTGAACCCAATAAACCTAGAGTCAGGACTGTCATACATCTTCATGGTGGAGTAGTACGTCCAGAGAGTGATGGATATCCAGATGCATGGTTTACTAAGGGATACAAAATAGTAGGCCCCTATTTCACTAGAAAAATATACGATTATCCAAACAGGCAGCGTGGAACTACACTTTGGTATCATGCCCATGCAATTGGTATTACACGTCTTAATGTATATGCAGGATTAGCAGGACCCTATATCATCCGTGACCCTTTAGAGAAATATCTTAACTTACCTGAAGGACAATATGAAATGCCACTGCTCATTCAAGACAGGTCCTTTAATGATGATGGCTCTCTTTACTATCCAACAGGACCACAACCACCTGTGCCGAATGTTTGTCCTTCTATAGTTCCTGATTTTTTCGGAGATACCATATTAGTGAATGGAAAGGTTTGGCCATACTTAGAGGTTGAACCAAGAAAGTACAGATTTCGAATTATTAATGGTTCAAACTCTAGATTCTATAGAATAAGGCTTTCGTCAGGTCAACCCTTTTATCAAATAGGAAACGATGGAGGCTTGTTGGAAACACCTATTATTGCTAAACAGATATTATTAGCTCCTGCCGAACGTGCCGATGTAATCATCGATTTTTCTAATTTTAGAGGACATAATATAATCATAACAAATGATGCCCCTTCGCCATATCCAAGGGGAAATCCTGTTGATTCTACTAATGAAGGACAAATAATGCAATTTAGAGTATCGCTCCTGCTTTCACAATATGATTTTAGCACAATTCCTTATAGATTAAGCTCAATCATGCCTCTGTTTGAGAAGGATGCAAGATTAACAAGAAACCTTACCCTAGTGAGGGAAACCGATAAATATGGAAGGGCATTTCTGCTTCTTGATGGTAAAAGATGGGATGATCCCATTACAATAAAACCCCTACTGGGTAGTATAGAGGTTTGGAGCTTAATAAATCTTGCCAACTCTACCCATCCGATACACATTCATTTAGTGAATTTTCAAATCCTAGATAGACAGCCCTTTGATGTGGAGCATTATAAAAAAACAAAAAAGATACTTACTACTGGTACAGCAGTATTACCAGAACTAAATGAAAGGGGATGGAAGGATACAGTAAGAGCAAATCCCGGTGAAATCACTAGAATAATCATGAAATTTACTCCATATGTAGGTTTGTATCCATGGCATTGTCATATACTGGAGCATGAGGATCATGAGATGATGAGGCCCTTTGAAATTGTGAATCAAACATTTGATTATTTTCAAAGAATAAATTGAATATATGTTTTTAAAAGGATAAGGGTTTGAAAAGCTTAGACTACATTCATCAAATTCACGACATACTAACTTGGAATAGTCGGTGGTTTTTTTATTCTAAATCCGCAAAATATCAATATACTAATAGTATTTTTGTAATTGTTATTAATGATTGTATTAGTGTTGAACGGTCATAAAAAAACAAGATTGACAACATGTTAGAAGTTAGATATAATTATAACATACCAACCAGTCTGTATGGAGGAGTGCCATGAATACAAGAGATAAGATTTTAAGGATAGCATTTGAGGCGTTTATTGAAAATGGTTTTGAAAGTATTTCATTGAATCAGATTGTAAAACAGTCTGATTTAACCAAGGGTGCTTTTTATCATTATTTTAAGAGTAAGGAAGAATTATTAAATGAGGTTATTGAGAGTTATTTTATTAAATACATTAAAGAAATGACTGGGTCTATAAAAATAAGAAAAGGTTCAACAAAAGATAAATTATTATTTATTGTACATGCAATTGCCTCTAGGCCTGAATATGATGGTGAAAGCATTGTGGATGATCAAGAAAAAAAAATGTTTAACCTCTTTTTATCGGCTTTGAAAAAAGATGAGGGATTAAGGTTGCAATATATAAACAGTAATAAAATGATATTAAGTGTCTTGTTATCTATCTTAGAAGAAGGAATTAAAAATAAAGAAATTAAATCTTCAGTGTGTCCAACTTCCTTTGCAAGCATTATCAATACTCAGGTTAAAGGGACCTTATTTGCATGGATAACAACAGGAGAAGGTCAACTAGAAGAAAATCTAACAAGGAACTTACTTGGTTTGTATGATTTGATTAAGTGTTAAAGCTAAAGGAGGGAAGATTTGATGAATATGTCAAAAATTATTCCAAAGATCAATGATTGTGTAACACCATTAGAAGATGCTATATTACCAAATGAAATGTCAAAGGCAACGCTATCTGTGCCTGGCTTGATTTCCAAGTATTCCAGTGATAAAGTGCCTATACTAAAAAAGATTCCTGTTCTACCCTATATGCTTGGCTGCCTTTATGAAATTAGAAAAAGTTATCGTATTATCAACAACAATCCTTCTAATGTAAAAACAGAATATAATGAGAACATTATAAAAGAGCTAGAGGTTTTTGCTAAGAAGAATGGCATGTCAGAGATAGGATATACAAAAGTTACACCAGAAGTTGTCTTCAAAGATAAATTTGTCCAATATGATAGTGCAATTGTCCTTACAATGGAGATGAATCCAGAAATCATTAAAACTGCCCCATCGAAAAAAAGTATGAAAGAAGTTTTTAGAACATACTATCAACTATGCAGGTTTGCAAATAAAGCTTCCCAATTTCTTCAGAAGTATGGATATGGCGTTCATCCAGGTCCGGCACTTGGGGGAGATACTAACTATGGTTTATTAGCTAGAAATGCAGGTTTAGGAGAAGTGGGAAAGCATGGACTGCTTATAACCAAAATAGAAGGTAGTTCACTAAGAATCGGAAGTGTGTTTACTTCCATGGAACTTAGATATAACACCGAAAACAAATATGCTTGGATTAGAAACTTCTGCAATAGTTGCAACAAATGCGTAAAAGCTTGTCCATCAGGTGCAATATATAAAGAAACAGAAACTGATGAGCTAGGAAGAAAAAAGCATATTGACATTGCTCGCTGTGCTGTTCCATTTGCCAACGAATATGGCTGTACAGTCTGCGTGAAATCTTGCACTTTCTTCAGTAATGACTTTGATAAAATCAAAAAAGGGTATATGAAAAAACATTCTTGAAAAGGTACAAATGAGTTGTTGGGTTTTGATGGTAACTTTACATTGCTATTATTTCACTAGTAAAACCACCATTGCATGTAGTACTGTGCATGAAACTCAGCAATTGTCAGACTGCGTAAAATCAAACTATAAAATAGCATATAAAAACATATGTAGACGTTTAAATTGCAAGGTTTGTATGATGTAGTTAAAGAAAAAAAGGGTTACTAAAAAGAATATATATAGAATGAAAAAATATAAATCAATTATATCTAATGCCGATAGCACTTGACGATATGATAGATGAAAATAGGATTTATAATCATATTGTAACGTCAGTAGGTGTTATATATAATTAAAACATAATATGATTACAGTAGGAGTAGGGAGTTATGATAAATAAAAAAAATAAGTTCAAGTATGTAGTAGCATGTATTGTTATCTTATTAGTTCTAGTACTTACTGTGTATACCCAAAACCTAGTTCTAAAAAGCCATATCGGCACAAATTATTTTAATAATTTTGAAATTATGCAGTATTATTTAGGTTTGGCAATTAAATATTTGGAGCAAGAGGAAGTAACATTAGACATGGCTAATGCTTGTATTAGTTATGTTGATGCTTGGAGTTATACAACGACACTAAAAGGTGATTTTAATAGAACCGTTTTACAGGGCTACTATGACATTAATCGTATTGTAAACGACTATGAGTTTAGGGATGAGGTAACAAATAGATTAAGAGCATACCATAAAGCACTAGAAGTTGAGTTAGAAAATATACGAGATTCTAAAAATAATCATCCTATTACAAAGATTAACGATTTTATTGCGAGATTCACCCCTTTTCCTCGCATTGATGGAAAGATATATTATGATTATTTAACAACAAATCCACAATACCAAAGCAGGTATCAATTTAGTTCACAAATAGGACAGTTGTTAGAAAAAAGATTTAACGAAAACTTAGATTAATCATTTAAATACATTTGGCGTTCAGCAGCATTGCTAACCAATACATGAAAAGCATAAGCGCCATGATATTAGGTAATGTAAGTAAAACTGTTCATAATACAAAAAATTGGTTTCTTTATGGAAAGAATTAGAATTGTATAGTTCTATGTTATAAAGGAGAGGAGCCTTAAAACAGCAAATGATCTACATACTTTCTTGAGGGATCTTTTTAAAGATGCTCTCCAATTAATGCTTGAAGTTGAGATAAATTGCTATCCTTCATTTTAATATTTAGAATTGATTAAGGGACAACTTGTCCCTTAAAAATAATATAAAGGACTAACAAAGATCCTTTATATTTCCTTAAGATATTTAAAAAATTCATCATTATTATCAAATTTTAAGTCTCTAATATATTGTCTAAATAAACCTGTTGGTATATCTTTTCCCTGCTGATGTATGTGAATAGATATTCTTACATATTCCCCACTAATAGTGCCTTTCCACATTACACCTTTTTTCTTACTCTCACACCTTAAACCAAGTGCTTTGCAAACCTTTCCTAAATCCCTGTAACTGCAAACAGCTATAACACTCGCCCCTCTTTCTTAGAAAATTTCATCTAAGTTCAATACTGTAGCTAACTCTTCAAATGTGTTACAATGCTTTATTTTTAGATAATATGGATATAGTTTCTTCATTTCAGGTATTCTCATATATAGCTCTAAATTATCAAAAAAATCCATAACATTGTCCATTAGAAGATCCATAAAAATCTGTAGAGTTTCTTCTTTCGTTTCTCCACTTGCATAAATTTTTATTTCATTAAGACTTAATTCGTATTGATTGGTTGCATCATCAAAACTTATTTCAGTATTGAACCTATATGCACTCAAAATTTGTACTAACTCCCTGGTAGCTAATATTGATACAGTCTCTCCTCCTTTTTTAGCATTACCAGTAATAACTTCTTCAAAATCATTTATTGCTTTTGAAAAAACTTCACTTATGCTGTTTCTTAAGTCCCTTAGCCCTAAAACCTCCTTCTCAAAAACTTGCTTCTCTAAGCAAACTGTCATTTTAAATCCCCCTTTAAACTCATGGAAAAAGTTAGTTTTACTCATTTTTCTCAACCTTTCAATTGTATTATACATTTACATGTACATTATGTCAATAGTGTGCATTATGTACATGTTTAATATTATTCCTTACATTCGGTAAAATATACTATTTTTTTTTAAAAAACAAAAAAAATAAAGGGACATATTGCCTCTTCTGAAACGCGAAACGCAGGGACGGTTCTTTTGTTTCGCATGGGTTTTTTATTACACCTCAACTTTAGCTCCACTTAATTTGAAGCATCGAAACACTTATAGAACACTTAAAAATCAATAATATTAGTAACGCCACTTAGAAAAATTATATTAACTACATAGAATTACAAAATATTACAAATAAAACTGATATAATAGATATATATGCAACAACTTAGCATTTTGAACCGTCACTGTGTTTACCACTACGACTATATTATACTAGGAGTGATTAACCAATGCTTAAATCTTTTTTAAAAATTTTTGTTAAAGAGGTTTTTATACTTGTTCCTGTATACATATTAGTTTATATATTAAGTAGCTTTTTTATTTATATTTTTCAATCTTATGTTTCTATGGAAGATTTTTTTGATAAGATATATGAATCATTTTTTTTAAACGAAGGATATTTACATCATTTTAAAATATGGTTAGGAGTTTTTGTGGTAAGTTTATATGTTGATTTAATAAAGGAATTTGGAGATAAGGATCGTCAACACACAAAAAATACATGATACATATCATATGTTTTTGTGTGTTTTTATAATAAAAAGTTTACTGCTAAAACCTTTAATGGAATAGAAGTTGTAACATCAGAATATATTGGTAATTACAATTATGGTTTTACAGGAGAAATGATTTTTTCTCTTTCTATTTTATACACAGGAGGAGAATTTGCAGGTGGACATTTATTCACTCCAGAAGGTATGGATGATAGAAGTGCAATTGAAGCTGGTCATGATGATGCAGTTGATAACTGGTAAAATATAAAAGTTATTAATACATAGATATAGCAAAGTAATATTTAAAACTTAAAATATTACTTTGCTATATTAAATTTAATAATATATAATATAATCAAATTAAGGAGACTATATTATTAAGAAATTTTTAAAAATAAATAGTGTAAGTTTTATATTAGGATTATTCTTTTTTATATTTTCAGTATTAAATTTGAATATATATCGGATTAATAGATTAAGTAATATTGATGTAAATATATTAGATTTAGTTTTTAAATTTATTTATATATTTATTATTATTTTAATTCCATATTTATTATTTTTACTTATTAAATTCCATTTAAATTTAAGGGGTTTGAATTATATATATATTTTCCTATGGATTCCTTATTTTTTTATTATGTTTAATTTATTTTTTGCTTTTTTCCCGATAGTTAATCCGCAAGAAATGCCTACACCTGGCGGCGGAATACTTATAATGGTTTCTTCTGTATTTTATTGTATGTATTTATTTATTATTATTTGTAACTTAAATAATAAACTTAATTACTAATATAGCCCTTTGGTTACAACTAAAGCGCTATATTAATTTAACATATAGCTAAATTAGTTACTTAACAACCGTTTCCTAAGATAAAAACAATAGACTTTAGCGGCATATCCTAGGAGCAAAAAAAGCCCCTGTGGTATTCCAGGTTCTATTGGTTTTATCTTTTTTTGTGCTACTTTTTCATTGGCGAAGGGCCAAAACAAGGGGATAGTGTTTAATAGAAACGCAGGGAGGGTTCTTTTGTTTCGCAACTCACTATATTTTACCTTTTTGTGTTTTAACATAATATGTAACTATTGACTAAAAACCATCTTAGCTATAAGATACATTAACGAAGCAAGAAGCAATCCAAAAGATATTAGATAAGCATTCATTGCAAATCTAACATTTTTTGCATTATTCCTTCTAGCAAAAAATATATATAAAACTGCTACCACTATAACTGCCCTCAAAACTTCAAACAAGACAATCAACTCCATAGAATTAATTATAAATATGAGCACATCGCTTAGTGATGTGCTCATAAACTAATTATAATTTATAACATGTCCTTAATACTGTCAATAGTTGCATTACAGTTGTGGATATTAGCAAAAGCTACTGCACCTTTAGTTATATAAGAACCTAGACTCAAAGCTACATCTGTTAAAGTGAAAAGCGCAGTTAAAAAGTGACAACAACTCCGTCCACTCGACATATTCTTTTGACTATCTATAACTATTATGGTAATATTCATTTTAGAATTATATCATACAGTAAACGGAGGAAAGATAATGAACTACAATGAAGCACTTGAATACATCCATGGTACCTATAAGTTTGGTAGTAAGCTTGGTTTAGAAAACATTAAATACCTATTGAAGCTGTTAGGTGAACCACAAAAGGATTTGAAAATAATACATTTAGCCGGTACAAATGGAAAGGGATCAACTGCATCCTTTATTAGTCAGGTTTTAGTAGAGGCTGGATATAGAGTAGGGCTTTATACCTCTCCCTATCTTGAAGCCTTTACTGAAAGAATAAGAATTAATGGGGCAAACATACCAGAAGAAAAGCTTGCTGGGGTAACGGCTATTGTAAAGGATAAAATTGAAATAATGGTTAAAGAGGGTAAGAACCATCCAACAGAGTTTGAGGTTGTAACCGCTATAGCCCTTTATTACTATGCCCAAGAAAAAGTTGACTATCTTGTTTTAGAGGTTGGTCTTGGTGGTAGGCTAGATGCAACAAATGCTATAGATAAGCCGTTGGTTTCAGTTATTACTCCTATAGGTTACGATCACATGGAATATTTAGGGGATACTTTAGATCAAATAGCCTTTGAAAAGGGAGGCATTATAAGGGAAAATGGTATTGTAGTAGCCTATCCACAAGAGGATGAAGCATCAAAGGTTATAAAAAACATCTGTCAGGAGAGGAAAAGTGATTTAATTGTTGCTTCTTTTGACCACCTACAAATAGCTAAATCATCAATAGAGGGGCAAGAGTTTACTATAACTGTTATGGATAAAACCTATAGCAACGTGAGAATTGCCTTAATAGGTAAACATCAAATATATAATAGTATTTTAGCCTTAACAGTTATTGAGGTGTTAAAGACCTACTATAACATTGCAATAGATGATGCCTCCATCTACAGTGGACTTTTAAATACAAGATGGCCTGGTAGACTAGAGCTAATGAAGGAAAAGCCTTTAACAATAATTGATGGAGCCCATAACATTCACGGTGCTGAAGCTTTAAGTAAGACTATAAAAGATCAGCTGAAGGGCTATTCAATAACTCTAGTTATTGGAATGCTTAAGGATAAAGATGTTGAAGGCTTTCTTGAAAAAATAATACCTTTGATTGACAGAGTTGTACTGACAAAGCCTGATAATCCCCGTGCTATGGAGCCACAACACCTGGCGGAAAAAACTCTAAGGTATAACAAGACCCATTATATTGAAGTAGAAATACCCGAGGCTATAGAAATGGCCTTTAAAATAGCAAAACCTAATGAAGCAATAGTTATTGCAGGTTCATTATATATGATTGGTGAAGCAAGAAGAAATATTAGAGAAAAGTACTAGCATAAATCCCCTTAACATCAACAATAAAACTATTATCACATATTTATATGTTCCTCATAAGATAGGTATATAGATTAGAGTTATAGGTGATGTTTTATGGATTGATGATGAGGTGATGGGATGAATGATTTATCTTTAGGCAACTTAATAGTGGCTAACTTTTTTGACGACTCAATATCAATTGTTGACCCTATTAAAGGAAAGGAACAAAGAAGAATATCTCTAAATCAGTATGGTAAAGTTTACCCACTTGAGAGACTAGGTCCTCATCATATAGCAGTTGACAGATGCTTAAAGTATTTATATGTTCCAAATAACTTCAATAATAGCTTGAAAATAATAGATTTAATTACAGGTGCTCCTAAAGAGATACTTTATGTAGGTAGCTGCCCTAGTCAGGTAATACTTTGTAGAAAATACAACTATATTTATGTTGCTAATTCCGATTCTAACAGTGTAACAGCTATCCATTTAGATACTTTAAAAGTAGCACTACAAATACCAACTGGAGAGCATCCCCATGGTATGGTTATGACTACAGATCAGGAAAGGATATTTGTTGCAAATCAAGGCTCAGGTACTATAACTGAAATAACAACAAAAAACAATGAGAAGAAGAAATGTCATTCATTAGATGGCAACCCCTGGCATTTAAAATTAAGCTATAACGGAAAACATTTATACGCAGTACATTATAGCCACCTATATGAAAGAAAGGGTAAGATTTTTATATTTGATGTTGACGAAATGAAGCTAATTAAAACTATTAATATAGGAAAGATGCCAGTAGAGGTAGTGGCAGATAAAAATAATCAAACCTTATATATTAGTGATTCAGATATGGATATTCTTCACATATACTCTCTTGAAAAGGACAGAGAGGAAGGGCGAATTAAGCTTGGTAAAATGCCCCATGGAGTGGAAATCAACTATGATAAAGATGAGGTTTATGTAACCAGTATTCATGAAAACCTATTGCATGTAATAGACACTGTGAGCAAAAGAATAGTTAAAAGCATTTCAGTTGGTAAAGAGCCAACAAGTATTTTAGTTTTGTAGCTTAATTATGAAGGTAATTATAAAGGGTATAAGTATTTTCCCCATTATAATTACCTTTGTTTGTTTACTTAATTTATAAGAAGATTAATAATTTTTCCATAAGTATTTTGTGCTTTTTTTCTCCAATTATCACAAATAAGCTTAGCCTGTTTATTACTTGATACATTCAACTCCATACTGAAAATTTGTTGCTGATTTTCTATAACCTTTAAAGTCACTAAATATTCAGTATCATTCTTTTTAATATAATCAGCCTTTATTTCAGAGCTTTTTTTTAATTCCTCCTTAGCTGTACCAAGAATCCCATTTATTCTGTTAATGCTAGATTGGGGTATTCTATCAGCAAAATATTTTAAGGTGTTTTTACCCTTTTCAGTTATACTAAAATACTGTAGGTTATCCTTAGCTTCTTCAGTTATAAATTCGGCATCCTTTAACTCAGCTAAAAACTGTTGAAGCATAAAATAATTCATTAGGTCATTTTTTAGTATAAAGTCTGTTGTCTGTGAATGGGTTATAGGCATATCAAATTTATCAAAAATATATAATAGCAATAGCTTTTTTTCTGCCAATTGTTGAGATGAATTTACAAACATTTTATAGTCCTCCTTCAGTAAGTATATCTCTATAATAGTTTAATTCATTTTCCCATTTATTAAAAGACTTTCTGTTAGATAATAATATACTAAAAACCACAAAAAAGTAAAAAAGAAGACACTAAATCATATAGTGCCTCCTTTTTTAACATCTTTATTTATTATTACTCATTGTTCTTTCAGCATATTCTACTAACCGCTTTGTCATATATCCACCAACATAACCATTTTGTCTTGAGGTTAATTCCCCTTTGTCCATACTTTCATAGTCAGTTAAGCCTAATTCATTTGCTATCTCCAGCTTCATTTGATTAAGTGCTTGACGAGCTTCTGGTACAACGATACGATTATTTCCGTTACGTGCCATGAATTATTCCTCCTCTACCCTTAATCTAACAACAGCCTTAGTGCTGTTGTACTTATAGTTTAACCATTAAAAGCATTAATATGTTGACAGTAAATTGAGCTACTAAAAAATAATGGAAGCAAATATATAGTTAAGCTACAGCAAATCTTTGTGTTATAATTATGGAAGGAGCTGATTAGCGTGAATAAACAGGAAAAGCTGACACAATTTTTAAATAATGAAGGTATCGTAAAGGTAGGCTATAGTTTTTTAGAAGATCAATTGCCTAATGAATTTAAACACTTAAAAAGTGGAATTACAATAGTAGCTAGATTATCAGACCAAATTATTAGCGATATAGATCCAGAAAATGGACCAACCCACACCTATTTTCATCACTATAGAACCGTCAATACCTTTATAGACCAAGTGGCTTTAAAAGTCACTAATCTTTTACAGCAGTGGGGTTATTTAGCAATGGCAATTCCAGCCTCTCAATCTATTAACAAGGATGGCTGGAGGTATAATAGCTTATTTCCCCATAGGACAGCTGCAACCAAGTCAGGCATTGGTTGGATAGGAAAAAACTGCTGTTTAATAACTGAAGAATATGGCCCCAGAATAAGATTAGGAACAATTTTAACAAATATGGAGCTTCAGTACAACCAACCAATTGATACCTCAAAGTGCTCTAGCTGCAACATATGTGTTGAAGCATGTCCTGCCAATGCATTAACAGGAGCAACTTGGAGTGCTGGTATGTCTAGAGAAGATATTTTTGACCCTGCTATTTGCAGTAAACATATGCATAAAAAGTATCAACACATTGGTAGAGGCGCAGTCTGTGGTATATGCTTAAAGGTATGTCCAAGAGGAAATGGTGTATTAAGAAAATAGGGTAGAAATAACTACCCTAAGTCAATTTGTCTTCAAATTGTCTTTTTACATTCTTTCTATTTCCATGCTGATGAGAACTCTCTAATTGGGATTGTTGTGACTTTGCTTCCCTATGAAAGTGTCTTTCTTCAAACTTGAAGGTTTTTGCACTTTCTTCTCTACGGTCACCTTTAATATTGGTCCATTGACTTTTTCTGATAGACATGAAATCACCTCTTATAATATTATGCTCTTAAACTAAATAATTAATTATAGTTTAATAATGTAAAAAAATTCAAAAATTTTTGTCATATTCAAACACATTTGAGGGGGATGGACATGAAAAGAATAGCTTTTATAGCTTTAGCCTTAATTACTGTTATATTATTTACAGCTGCATGTCAAAGTAACGTTGATAACAATTCTGACCAACCTGTTGTTATAGAGGATAACCAGCAGAAAGGTGATGAAGTGAAAAATCAAGAGGAAGAAACACAGGAAGAAATAGAGAAAGAAACACAGGAAGAAATAGAGGAAGAAACAGAAGAAAATACAGTTAAAGAAATTGATTTAGAGGTAGTTAAACCAAATGAAGCAGGAGAAGTAATGGTTTTAATGTATCATCATATAAAAGAGCCAGAAGCAGAATGGTCAAGGACTCCAGATAATTTTAGAAGGGATTTAAAGGAGCTATATGATAGAGGTTTTAGACCTATTAGTCTATACGATTATGCAACAGGAAATATTACTACAGAGGCTGGAATGACACCATTAGTTATTACCTTTGATGATGGTAATCAGAATAATTTTAATATGATAGAAGATGAAAATGGAGAGTGGATAATAGATCCAGATTGTGCAGTGGGCATACTTGTGGCTTTCAATGAAAGGTATCCTGATTTTCCTTTAGAGGCAACTTTTTATATTAATGGCGGAGTTCCATTTGGACAAAAGGAGTTTGTTGAATATAAGCTTAATTATATAGTAGACAAGGGAATGGATATTGGTAACCATACCATTACCCATGTTAATTTTACAAATACAACACCACAAATAATACAAGAGGAAATAGGAAAACTAAGCAAATTTATAAAAGAATATTTACCAAACTACGAAGTTAATACTCTAGCATTGCCCTTTGGATCTAAGCCATCAAATAAAGAATGGCATAAGTATCTAGCTGAGGGTGAGTATGAGGGTGAGAACTATGAGAATGTAGCGATTTTAGAAGTGGGATGGGACCCATATCACTCTCCTTTTAGCAATAATTTTAATCCCTTAAAAATCCGTAGGGTTAGGGGTAGTGAAACAAAGGTAGATGGAGTGGGCTTATATGATTGGTTAAAGGCATTTGATGAAGGAAAGCGACTACGTTATATAAGTGACGGTGACCCCAATTATATCTCTGTACCAGAAGAGTATAAAAATTCCGTTTCAGATAGTAAAAAACAACAACTAATCAGAACCTATTAAAAAAGTATGGAGGCAAGCATGAGGAAAATAATATTGATAATGCTCATTATGTTTACTTTAGTAGGATGTTCAAAAAACACAATTTCTAATAATGAAAGCAATTATGAAGAAATAAGTAGCTTGAAGGAACAAATGGCAGAAAAGGATAAGGAAATACAAAGATTAATAAACTGCTGGAGGATAGAGAGTTTTATATAGATAACGATAATGAGCTGATTAATTACTATGTCAGCTATATTGAGTCCTCTAAATACACTGAACACACTGACAGCAGCATATATAAATTAGCCTGGAGACTAAATGATAATTCTTACATTATACTTAGAGAGGTTGTAGGTAAAGGTGAGAGTGAATTAGTTTATGAAGATAATAACATGTATACATTTAAGGTTACAGATGACGAGGATTTAATTGCAATTTCCTTTTATAATAAAGATAGAAGCATTGACAGATTAAAGCTTGTAGATACTGAAGGAACTATCCAAAAGGAGTATAGTATTGAAGATTTTTATAAAAACGATGATTCAGATGAAAAAATGAACATATATATTAATGATTTTTCAATAGATAATTCAGTGCTTTGGGGTGGTATTGGTGGTGACTTGGATGTTTTTTTACAATTTATAATTCATTTAGAAGATGGAAGAATTGAAATAATAGATTATAATAAGTATGAAGAGTATATACAGAAATACCCATATGTAAATTAGTTTTTAAATGACAAGTTAGCACTTTAATGGAGAGAGTGCTAACTTTTTGTTGACATAAATTTCTTATAGTTGTATCATAGTTTTGTATAAGGCTATGGCATAAAAATAATATAGAAAAGAAATGATGTATTCGGCTTTAATTAACAAGAATGAGAAGGAGTGGTTTTTATGAGTAAGCAAAAGGGTAGCCTGTCTATACATAGTGAAAACATATTCCCTATAATTAAAAAATGGTTGTACTCAGATCAAGACATTTTTATTAGAGAGTTAGTATCCAATGGATGCGATGCTATTACAAAGGTTAAGAGGTTAGATACCTTTGGGGAGGCAGATTTGAGTGGAGAGACAAACTTCTACGTTAAGGTTGTTTTAGATAAGACAGCGAGAACACTAAAGTTTATTGATAATGGTATAGGCATGACGGATGACGAGGTCAAAAAGTATATAAATCAAATTGCATTTTCTGGTGCAGAGGATTTTCTAAACACCTATAAGGATAAGGGTGATAAGGATCAAATAATTGGGCATTTCGGCTTAGGCTTCTATTCAGCCTTTATGGTGGCAGATAGGGTGGATATTGATACATTATCCTTTAAAAAAGAGGCTGAGGCTGTTAAATGGAGCTGTGATGGTGGAACAGAATTTGAAATGGAAAAGGGAGACAAGCTAGATAGAGGAACAGAGATAACACTTCATTTAGGAGAAGAAGGTGAAGACTTCTTAAATGAATATACTGTTAGATCAACTATTGAGAAATACTGTTCTTTTATGCCATATCCAATCTTTTTTGATGTAGCAGATAAGGAGCCAGAAAAAGATAAAGAAGGTAATATAGTTGTTGAAGAGCCAAAGCCTTTAAATGACATTGAGCCCCTGTATTTAAAACAGCCTAACAGCTGTAAAGATGAAGATTATAAGGAGTTTTATAGAAGCACCTTTAAAGATTTTAAGGAGCCACTATTCTGGATTCACCTGAATATGGATTATCCATTTAATTTAAAGGGTATTCTTTACTTTCCTAAACTAAATACGGGATTTGATACATTGGAGGGACAAATTAAGCTATACAATAACCAAGTGTTTATTGCAAATAATATAAAGGAAGTAATTCCAGAGTTTTTACTGCTGTTAAAGGGAGTTATAGACTGTCCAGACCTCCCATTAAATGTATCTAGGAGCTTTCTTCAAAATGATGGGTCAGTAAGAAAAATATCTGACTATATTACTAAAAAGGTTGCAGACAAACTGAATCAGTTGTTTAAATCAGAACGGCAGCAATACGAAAAGTTTTGGGATGATATAAGCCCATTTGTAAAATTTGGATCATTAAAGGATGAAAAATTTTATAAAAAGGTGGATTCAATAATACTATATAAAACCATTAATAACAAGTATACCACAGTGGAAGAATATCTCTCAGGTTTAGAAGGAAAGCTGGAGAATCAAGTATATTACGTAACTGATAAAATACAGCAATCCCAATATATTAAATTAATTAAGGAAAATAATTTAGATGCTGTTATACTAGACCACCACATTGATTCAGCCTTTATATCCTATGTAGAAGCTCAAAAAGATAACTTAAGCTTTAAAAGAGTTGACTCCGACATAGCAGAGCTTATAAAGGATAAAGAAGCAATAGAAGGTGAAGAGGATAAAAACCAAACTGAAGGCCTATTATCCATTTTTAAAAAAGCACTAAACCGAGAGGATTTAAAGGTGAAGCTTGAGAGCTTAAAGTCTGATGATGTTGCTGGTATGATTATCCTTTCAGAAAACAGCAGAAGAATGCAGGATATGATGAAGATGTATAGCATGAATGGCATGGATATGGGGGCTATCCCTAGTGAAGAAACCCTAGTACTAAATAAAAAGCACCCACTTATAAGCTACCTAATTAATAATAATGAGGAAGGGTCAGATAAAGCTAATATGATAGCTCAACAGGTGTATGATTTAGCGATGATTAGCCACAGAACTTTATCTCCCGACGATATGAGTAGCTTTATTAAAAGAAGTAATGAGATTATGAAGCATTTAATTTCATAAAGATAAGAAGCTTCTATTTGATAGGAGCTTCTTTTATTTCCTGTCTATAATACATCTTTGAAGCTTCAAGCTGATTTAAGAACAATGGAATAGAAGGGTTAGTATTTGATTTTTTCCATGCAATAACTAGCTCATCCTCAGCCTGTTCCCCTTCAATATCAATAAAACGAAGACTAGGGCTTGACTGAAGCTTTAAGCTATTGGGAAGTATAGCAATTCCCATTCCCGAATCAACCAGTAATAATACAGTTTGAATAAGCTTTGGTTCACTTACTATGTTTGGGTTAAAGCCATTATTGGTACACATAAGCAAAGTTTTGTTAAAGCCTTGAGGCGACTCATGTCTATTGAGGACTATAAAGCTTTCATCTGCTAAAGCCGAAAGGGAGATGCTTTTTTTATCTGCAAGGGGGTGATCACAATGCATTACAACAGATATTGTTTCTGTAAAGATATGCTTGCTTTTTAAGCCACCAATATTATCAACCCCAAAGGATAGAGTAAAGCCCACATCTAATTCACCGTTTTTGAGGCCCTCTATTAATAAGCCATGGTTTAATTGGTTTAATTGAAGCTCAACCTTTGGATAGTTGCGTCTAAACTCTCTAATTAAATAGGGAAGAAAATCCTTTTCTGTATAGCCTATAAAGCCTGCCTTTAAATTACCAATAATTCCTAGATCAGCCTGACGAGTTTTTTCTATAGCCTCCTCACTTTTATTTACAAGACCAATTGCCTCCTTAAGAAGCACTTCACCGGCATTAGTTAGTCTTACCGATCGCTTATTTCGAGTAAAGAGCTGTACGCCAATTTTTTTTTCTAAATCTGCAATTTGTTGACTTACTGCCGATTGAGCTATAAATAGCTGCTTAGATGCTTCAGTGAAGCTTAGATGCTCTGCAACAGCAATAAAGTAACGGAGCTGTCTAATATCCATAATCTACCCCCAATCTAATAGTAGTAAAATATATAAAAATAATATCATTTATATCTGTTTTAATCAATATAAATAAGTTTTACTTATTACTATAATAGCATTATTGTATTTCACAATGTAAGAAATATTCTGTATTCTATAACTAAGAATAAATTTTATACACTCAAATAATATTTGAATTTGGTAAAAATTACAAAATACAAAGCAAAGGGAGGTATTAGCATGGCTAAGGTAGAGGTACTAAAGGAATACTGTAAAAGTTGTAGTCTTTGTATTGATATTTGCCCTAAAAAGATACTTGCTATAGGAGACAAAGCCAATAAAAAGGGATACTTTACAGTTATTTGTGAAGATCAAGAGAAATGTATTGGATGTGCCCTGTGTGCAACAGTCTGTCCCGATGTAGCAATAGAGGTTTATAAATAATGGTAGGAAGGAGCTGAAATTTAGATGGAAAAAGTGTTATTGAAGGGTAATGAAATAATTGGTGAAGCCGCCATTCGTTCTGGATGTAAATTGTTTTTTGGTTATCCTATCACACCATCAACAGAGGTGGTAGAGTACTTGTCAAAGCATTTACCAAAGCAAGGTGGAACTGTGTTACAAGCAGAAGATGAAATTGGAGCTATAAACATGTGCTATGGAGCAGCCTGTACAGGCTCAAGGGTTATGACTGCATCATCAAGCCCAGGTGTTAGCTTAAAGCAAGAGGGGATTTCTTATAGTGCTGCAGTTGGTTTACCTATGGTTATTGTAAACGTTAACAGGTGTGGTCCTGGATTAGGTGGACTTGGTCCGGCTCAATCAGATTATTTTCAATCGACAAGAGGTGGAGGCCATGGAGATTATAGAACTATCGTTTTAGCACCTTCAAAGGCTCAAGAGCTTTACGACTATACAATGCTAGCATTTGATTTGGCTGATAAGTATAGAAACCCAGTATTACTATTAACAGATGGATTTTTAGGACAAACTATGGAGCCAATTGTATTAAAGGAAAGACCTGAGGCACCAGTGGTTGATAGAGATTGGATTGTTGATGGATGTAAAGGAAGAAAGAAGCGGGTTTTAGCCAGCTATTCCTTGACTAATGAAATAGGTGAAGCAAATAATCTTAAGTGGGAAGCTAAGTATAAGGATATACAAGAAAAGGAACAGCACTGGGAAGAATTCCATACTGAGGACGCAGAATACCTTTTAGTTAGCTATGGTACAACAGGTAGAATATGCAAGAGTACTGTTTTGAATGCACGTGCTAAGGGAATAAAGCTTGGTTTAATTAGACCTATTACCTTATGGCCATTTCCAGTAAAGGCATTTGCTCCACATATGGATAAGGTTAAAGGCATAGTTACAGTAGAGCTTAATACAGGTCAAATGATAGAAGATGTTAAGCTTACTGTAGAATGTAAAATGCCAGTTTACCTATACCGTAGACAGGGTGGTATGCTACCTACAGAAAATGAAATATTAGATTTTGTAGAAAATAAATTTAGTTTATCTGGATCAGAGGAGGTGTAGGAATGAAAAAAGTGTTTACTAAAACTAAAGGCTTAACAGATGTTCCTTTTTCATTCTGCCCAGGATGTACACATGGAATAATCATGAGACTTATTGCAGAAACTATGGAGGAACTAAATATTATTGAAGATACAATAGGTATCTCTCCTGTAGGGTGTGCAGGCTTTAGTCAGGATTTCTTTAGCTGTGACTTTGTGGGAGCAGCCCATGGTAGAGCTCAAGCAGTGGGAATAGGTGTTAAAAGAGCCCTTCCAGATAGGGTAGTTTTCACATATCAAGGTGATGGTGACATTGCTGCTATAGGAACACAGCATGCTATTCATTCCGCTGCTAGAGGAGAAAAGATAACTTCTATTATGGTAAATAACGCAATATTTGGCATGACCGGAGGACAAATGGCCCCCACAACCCTTGAGGGTATGAAAACAAAAACCAGTCCCTATGGTAGAGACATTGAATCAACTGGTTTCCCTATTGATTTACCTAAGGTTATTGCTAATCTGCCGGGTGCTGTTTATGTAGCCTCTGTATCTGTAGATTCACCAAAGAATATTGCTCAAGCTAAAAAGGCAATAAAAAGGGCTTTTCAAGTACAGCTGGCAGGACTTGGCTTTGCATTTGTCAGTGTTTTATCAACCTGTCCAACTAATTGGGGAATATCACCTGTAGACAGCTTAAAATGGTTACGGGAAAATATGATGCCAATATATGAAATGGGCGAGCTAAAGGTAACAGAGGAGGTAAAAAGCTTATGATGGATAAAGTAATCATTGCTGGATTCGGTGGACAGGGGGTTATGTTCCTAGGAAAGGTTATGACCTATGCTGGAATGGGCTCTAATCTTGAGCTTTGCTGGATACCCTCCTATGGACCAGAAATGCGTGGTGGAACTGCCAACTGCTCAGTAATTCTTTCTGATGAAGAAATATATTCACCTGTTATTGACTTTGCTGATGCTGCTATTGTTCTTAATAAACCAGCCTACGAGAAGTTTGCACCTCGTGTTAAGCCTGGTGGAGTATTAGTAGTTAACTCCTCCTTAGCCCAGCTAGAAAATCCTAGAGAAGATATTACAATAATTGAAATACCAGCAACAGATATGGCAAATGAAATAGGAAACACAAGTATTGCAAATATGGTTTGCTTAGGGGCACTGCTTCCACACCTTAAACTAATTGATTTACCGAAGGTTGAGAAGGCGATGGATGAATTAGTTGCTAAGAGAAGACCAGAATTATTAGATACTAACCTATTGGCTATCAATAAAGGTATAGCATATAAAAAATCCTAAAGTGTTTTAGGGACTAAGAGCCCATAATGACTTTGTTATCATTGTGGGCTTTACTTTTTAATAATTATCAAAATATATTTTAGGAGGGTTGACTATGGAGCAGAGTATTATTGATAACACAAAGGGAAAAAAAGGGGATATTAGAGGGTGTTTAGCAGTACTTGGTAGTACCTTTGCTATATTTCTTCCAGGTTCATTAGTGTTCGGATTTCCAGGTTTAATGGGTTCTATATGGAAGGAAATGCTGCAAATTGAATCTGGTGCCCTTGGCTATGTAATGTTTTTCATGCTAGCATCTTTAGGTGTTTTTATGTTTTTTGTAGGAAAATGGACAACAACAATCGGTGTAAGAAAGCTTATGATGATAGGAACAATCATAACAAGCTTAGCAACCCTTATGATTGCCTTTGTTGCAAATATATGGATGATTTACTTATGGGCATTTTTAGTTGGTGGAGCCTCATGCTTTATCTACTCTCCAGGTATAAACAGTGTTCAAAGATGGCATCCGCAAAAAAGAGGTCTTGTGTCGGGTATTGTAAACTTAACCTTTGGTATATCTGCTGCAATTATGGTGCCTATCTTTAGAATTATGATAGAGGCAGTGGGCTATCAAACACTATGTATAGCATTGGCAATAATAACATTAATAGTAGGTTTAATAGCTTCTCAATATACGGAAATACCAGAAAAGGTTAAGGGTAGTCAAACACAACAAAGAAAAACTGCTGAAGCATCAAATAAAGTCAGTGAGGGTGATTTTACACCAAGGGAAGCAATTAAAACCAAAAGCTTTTGGTTGATTTGGAGTGTGTGGGCTCTAATGGGGGCTGCTGGTGTTACAATGGTGACCCTATCGGTTAATCTAGGACTTTCTCGAGGCTTCGATTTAGCTGCTGCTGCTACTATCTTAACTGCATATAATTTAACCAATGGTATTAGTAGATTAGTATCAGGAGCAATTTCAGATGTAATAGGTAGAAAAGTAACCTTGGCCATTACCTTTGTTGCTGCTGGAATAGCCTATATGATTCTTCCCTATGCCTATAGCTTAGGGGTTTTATCAATACTTGCAGCCATGATTGGATTTGGCTATGGGACTTTATTTTCCTGTTCTGCACCAATGATATCCGATTGCTTTGGATTAAAGAATTTTGGAATAATACTAGGCCTAGTGTTTACTGCCTATGGATTTATTGCAAGTATAATTGGTCCTGCCGTTAGTGGATATATACTTACGGTAACAAATAATAATTATACTGCTGTGTTTAACTATTTGGCTGTATTTTGTATAATATCAGCTGTACTAATAATGCTTGTTAAGAATCCAAAGAAGAAGGAGAGTACAGCGTAAGTTTCAGCTATCCACTCTATTTTTTAAAAGAATAGGGAGTATCCTTTATAATAAAGTTCACACACTTTACTATTAATGGAAAAATAGGTAGCAAAACTATAGTTGTTGCTACATTAAATAGTGTATGACTATGTGCCAGCTGTCTAGCTAAATTGAAGGGGGCAATAATTATAGCTATTTTATTTAGGGGCTGTAAAAATGGATATATTATAACAGCCCCTAGAGTATTAAATATTAAATGGATTATGGCAGCTTTTTTGCCAGCCCTACTTAGATTAATGCTGGCAATTAAGGTTGTAACACAGGTGCCAATATTTAAGCCTAACAGAATAGGAATTGCGGCAGAAACAGTAATACTTTTACTAACTGTCATAGACTGTAAAAGTGCAACCCCTGTACTACTACTCTGTATTATTGCAGCAGTAGAAAAACCCATTAGTATTCCTAAAAAAGGTCTGTCCCCCACCTCAATCATAATCCTTTGAAGGGGTATGATATGCTGAAGAGGCTGTAGACCCTCACCCAATAGATTAATACCAATAAACAATAATCCTAAGCCCATCATGGTTTCACCAAACAAAAACAGTTTTTTGTTTTTAGTCTTAATTATTGTACAAATTAATCCACTCAACAGTAGTATTGGAGCTATGGTACCTATCCTAAAGGCTATTAGCTGGGCTGTTATTGTAGTACCAATATTTGCCCCCATAATCATTGGTGTTACCTGATATATTGATAGAACACCTGCCTCTACAAGCCCCACCATAATTATGGTTGCACTACTGCTTGACTGTAGAAACATAGTGGTTATAATACCAATTAATAGCCCTATAAATGGGTTTATGTTTAAGCCCTTTAGCCTAGCTTTCAATTGTTTAGAAATTAAATGTTTAAGTCCAATGGTAAGAAGTCGCATACCAAGCAAAAACAATGAAAGACCTGTAATACATAAATATATAATATTATTCAACTGGTATCCCTCCTTCATAAAATATATTGGAGAGATTTGTTTTTAATTACCTCTTATGGTGTGAAACAAAATACAAATAAAGTTTTTGTTGACTCAATACAGGAAATAACATATAATAGCAGTGAAAAACAACAAAAGGAGCTTGTTTTATGTTGGTGACTGTTCTTAACAAGTAATTGAATATTGGTAAGGAAGATGGAAAAATCTGTTGCTATAGCATCAGGTCAATTTTGTGTACTTCTTCTTAACCAATCATTGTTAGGAACACAGGCTCAATTTATATTTTCAGTACAACTTGTCCGTGTTTAAACACGGCTTTTTTTGGTTGTTGTATGAAAATTATATTATTTTTTTATTGTATTATATACAATAGGCTTAGCCGTAGATGAGTGTGTTCATTTACGGCTTTTTATATGTTAAAAATGAAGGAGGATGCTAGAATGAATAAAACAGCAATTGAGCTACTAGAATATGGAAGGATTAAGGGAAAACTTAAGGAGTATACACTTTCAGAGCTAGGGGCTGAACTAGTAGATAAACTTCAGCCACAATTCAACAAAAGAATTATAGAAACATGGCTTAAGGAAACTACAGAGGCAAAGTCTATATTAAATATTACATCTGCAGTACCTATCCATAGCCTTAAGGGTATGGATAAGCTAACAGAAAAGTTTGGTAAGGGCATGGTTCTTCAAGCTACAGACCTAGCTGCCCTATGTGATTTTTTAGAAAACAGTAGTAAAATGAAAAAATTTATGAAAAATGCAATGGACACTGCTCCATTAGTTACAAGTTATGGTCTTTCAATTTACGATATTGAAGAATTAGTAGAAGAAATTAATAGATGTATAAGAGGAAATTCAGTTATTGACAAAGCCACCACCTCTTTAGCTAAAATAAGAAAGAAAATTGCAATATTAGAAGAAAGAATGAAAACTAAGCTGGATAGTATAGTCAAATCTATGGGAAACAATGAATATTTACAGGATAATTTGGTTTCTGTAAGGGATGGCAGATATGTTATTCCTGTTAAAAGAGAGCATTCAAAATCTATAAATGGAGAAGTACTAGATCGTTCCAACACTGGTTCTACAGTTTTCATTGAGCCTAAGGAGGTAAAAAAGCTACAAAATCAGCTGAATCAGATGAAAATTGAGGAGGAGCAAGAGGAATATAAAGTCTTATCACAGCTAACAGCACTAGCAGAAGGATATACAAAGGAAATTTCTATAAATATTGAAATTATGGCTAACTATGACTTTATTTTTGCTAAGGGTAAGCTCAGTAGATATATGGAAGGAAATACAGTTACTCTAAATAATAATAAATGTATTTGTATTAAAAAGGGTAAGCATCCTCTAATAGGTAAGGAAGCAGTACCACTAAACTTTAGCATTGGCGATGATTACCATAGCCTTGTTATTACTGGTCCAAACACTGGAGGAAAGACAGTTGTTTTAAAAACTGTAGGCTTAATGTGTATGATGGTTCAATCGGGACTACATGTACCTGTGGCCGAGGGTAGTCAGTTTTCTATATTTAAAAACATTTTAGTGGATATAGGTGATGGACAAAGCATTGAACAGTCATTGAGCACTTTTTCTTCACATTTAAAGAACATTATTTATATTCTTCAAGAGGTATCACCACAAACATTAGTAATAGTTGACGAATTAGGTTCGGGCACAGACCCAGGTGAAGGGATGGGCCTTGCTATATCAATTTTAGAAGCCCTAAGTAGTAATGGAGCAACCACCTTAGCAACAACCCACTATAGCGAAATTAAAGAATTTGCTGACAAAACACATGGCTTTGAAAATGGTTGTATGGAGTTTGATATTAACAGCCTAAAACCAACCTACAAATTAAAAATTGGTAGAGCTGGTGAGAGTAATGGGTTCTTGATAGCTCTACGATTAGGAATGAGCTCTGAGCTTATTAAACGAGCACATGAGATAACCTATAAAGAAATAAAGGATTATAATGATTATAAATTTACAGCCCCTATTGAAAATGAAGTCCAAATGCCTAAAACAGAAAATGCAGTTAAGGAAAAAGCATATGATGAAGCAAAGGATAAAGCATATGATGAAGCAAAGGATAAACTTGAAACCAAGAAAAAAGTAGTTGGTAAATTTAAGGTGGGTGACTGTGTCTTTATTAGTAGCCTAAACAGAACAGGAATTGTATGTGAACAGGCTAATCATAAGGGTGAAGTAGGTGTAATGGTGATGAAGAAAAAGCTTAAAATAAATCACAAAAGATTATCCTTATACATTGAAGGAGATGAGCTTTACCCAGAGGATTACGATATGGATATAGTTTTGGAAAGCAAAGAAAACAGAAAAAAGAAAAAGACCCTGAGTCGTAAGTTTGTAAGGGACCTTCAAATTCATTCATAAATGCAAGCTCCTCGAATAAACTTGTATAAAGCAAATTTTGTAGGAGGAATAGACATGAAGGTATGGGTGTTTTCTAAAAGATCGGTGGTGGGCACTGCACTATTATTGGTTGTTTTATTGGTGGGGATCATCTACCTCCTTAATCTGGGTAGTGATGTAGTGGAGGTATTTGCTCCCAAAAGGAAACTACCTATTTATAGTGTAGAAACATCTGAAAAGGTTGTTGCCATTAGCTTTGATGCAGCTTGGGGGGATGACTTTACAGATGATATATTAGATACATTAGATAAGTACAATGTTAAAACTACATTTTTCCTAGTTGGATTTTGGGTAGATAAATATCCCGATTGGGTAAAGGAAATCCATGAAAGGGGCCATGAAGTAGGTAACCATTCCTCTACTCATCCCCATATGTCGAAGCTTAGTAAGGAGAATATTATTAAGGAATTGCAAACTACTGGAGATAAAATAAAAAGCATAACAGGAATACAACCAACAGTATTTAGACCACCCTTTGGAGACTACAATAACTTGTTAATAGAGACAGCCGAAGAGCTGGGCTACTATACAATTCAATGGGACGTAGATTCTCTGGATTGGAAAGAAATGGGAGTACAGCCTGTGGTGGATAGGGTAACTAGAAATGTTAAAGATGGCTCGATTGTTTTATTTCATAACAATGCAAAGCATGTGGCAGAATTTTTACCTATGATTTTAGAAAGACTACAAGAACAGGGCTATAAAATTGTACCGATATCTCAGCTAATAATAAAAGAAAACTATAGAATGGATCCTTCAGGTAGACAGATACCAGATGCATGAAGAAAACGTGCCATTAGCTGCAAGTGTGTCTCGCCTTAAGAAGATTTTGTGTTTTGTGTTGAATATATTTTATCTACATAATCCACACTATAATTATCTTAAGCTTCATCAATTAAAAGATGCTAGGAGATGAACAAATGATTATTCATGGCATAAAAGTAACGGGAATTACTAGCAGCTCAAAAAAAGTAAAGACTGGCTATGGGTTTGTTGCTCTTAAGGGAGAAAAGCATGATGGTAATGCTTATATTGATGAAGCCATACGTAATGGTGCAGCTATCATCTTTACAGAATCTAATATAACCCATAAGGATGTACCAATAATCAAAGTGAAAGATGCTAGAGAGACTCTAGCTGAGCTTTGTAATAGGTTTTACAATTACCCTTCAGATAAGCTCAAAATAATTGGAGTTACTGGCACAAATGGAAAAACAACAACCACAAACATGATATATGAAATATTGAGGAACTATGGTATGTCAGTCGGACTAATAGGAACACTATGTATTAAAATTAATGACAGACTATACGAATCCAACTATACTACCCCTTTAGCAGAGGAAATATATCACTATATAGCAAAAATGGTAGAAGAAAAGGTTAAGGTTTTAGTTATGGAGGTATCCTCCCACGGCTTAAAAACCAACCGAGTACATGGAATAGAGTTTGATATTGCAATACATACCAATATCGAACGAGATCATATTAATTTCCACAAAACCTTTGATGATTACCTACAATCCAAGAAAAAGCTTTTTGATGGCTTAGAGAATGGTAAAATAGGCATCATTAATATAGACAACCAACATGGATTAAGACTTTTAGAGGGTAATCATAATATAGTCATTATTACCTATGGTTTAAACACAAAGGCTACGATCACGGCCTCTGCAATAGACTCAGATGAAACCACTGCATTTAATTATTGCCTACAGAGAGGAATCACATCTATTTCTGGAGTAGAAATAGAGCCCTTTGAGTATCCAATAAAGCTGCCATTGGCAGGGAAGCATAACATATATAATGCATTGTCGGCCATTACCTGTGGACTACTATTGGATATGCCAATAGCCTCTATTGCAAAACAGGTTAAGGGCTTTAAACCAATATCACGAAGGATGGAGGTAATATATGACAAGGAGTTCAAGATAATAGATGACTTTTGTCATAATCCTGCCAGCTATGAGGCAGTTTTAGGAACCATTCAAACCATGGAATATAATAGTCTTCATATAATTAATGCAATAAGGGGTAATAGAGGAGTAGACATCAATAAAGAAAACGCAGAAGTGCTAAAACAGTGGGGGGAGATACTTAATGTAAAAAATCTATATATAACCTCCAGTAGAGATGTCTGCGGACCATTAGATGAAGTCACCTCTGAGGAAAGGGATGGCTTTTTAGAGGTATTCTCTAACACCACTATTCCAGTCAGGTATGAAGAAAAACTACAGGAGGCCATTGATAGAGCATTAAGTAATATGAAGGATAGGGATTTATTACTGCTGTTAGGTCCTCAGGGAATGGATAAGGGTAAGGATATTTGCATAAGGCTATTAAAAAAAAACAAACATGACTATACTACAGTACCCTATATAGTCCATGACTATAAAGAAAACTTAGTTCCGATTGAGTTTTAAACTCCACCTGAGCTCAAGTTTCCATTATTTCCAAGCTTGGCGGCACTTATCTCCGCTTATGAAGCGGGAGTGTTAATAACGCCGCTGAGATAAATATTAGTACAAGCAAGGTGAAATACAGGGAAAACTTTTTCCTTGTATTTTTTAATATAAAAACATAATCTAGTTCTCCCTTGAATAAATATGTTTATAGATTAGATAATCAAAGCACATAAGAGTAGAAGGGAGCGTTGGGTTATATGATGAACCATATAATTAACAGCAATGCAGTTACTTTAATTGGAAAAATAAGTGGAGAAAAGGAGTATAGTCATGAGATGTATGGCGAGGGGTTCTATAGCTATACTATTGAAATTCCAAGATTAAGTGAGAATAGTGACTATCTGCCATTAACAGTTTCTGAGAGATTGCTGGTGGATTTAAGCCTAAAGCCAAATGCTACAGTTAAGGTGGAGGGTCAATTAAGATCATATAATAAATATATTGATGGGGCCAATAGGCTGGTACTAACAGTATTTGTTCGAGATATTTCAGTTTATGAGGCTGATGGGGAAATAAAGAATCCCAATCAAATTTACTTAGAGGGGTTTATTTGTAAAAGACCAATATTTAGAGAAACACCCTTTGGAAGAGAAATAACAGATATTTTATTGGCTGTAAATAGAGCCTACAATAAGTCAGATTACATACCATGTATTGCCTGGGGAAGAAATGCTAGATTTTCGTCTAAACTAAGTGTAGGAGATCATATAAAAAGCTGGGGAAGAATACAAAGCAGAAATTATCAAAAGAAATTTGCCGATGGAACAGTTATAAACAAAGTGGCATATGAGGTTTCTATTTCAAAGATGGAGATGGTAGAGGAAAAAGCAACTGAATAAGTATTTTTTTGCTTAAAAAAACACATTCTTAATACCTTGTGTATAAGGAGTGTGTTTTTAATATGGAAAAACTATGGTTTCATTTTTCAATTAATATTATAATAAAAGAAAAGGAGTGTGATTAACTATGGAAATATATATAGTTCCTGCAGCAATAGTTTTAATTATATTAATATCAATACAATATTCCTTAAATAAAATAATCGTTTTGTTAAAGGAAATTAAAAATCTTTTGAAAAGCAATTATCAAAAAGAATAAAAGAAATACCTAAAAAAAAGCCCTTTCTGGACTTTTTTTATAGCCTTTCAGCAAGCATTGCAGCGATAGCCTCCAATAAAGATTTATCTGATTCATCAAAGGCAGCAGGTGTATGGCTATCAATATCTATTTCACCTAAAACCTCAGTTCCCTTTATGATGGGAACAACAATTTCAGATGCAGTTTCAAAGCTACATGCAAGATAATTAGATTCCTTTGTTACATCATCTACCACAAAGGTTTCCTTTCTTTCAGCAGCCTGTCCACAGATTCCCTGTCCAATTTGAATTTTAACATGGTCTGTGGGGCTTCCTACATAGTGACCTAATACCAGTTCCCCACCCTTTATCATATAAAACCCTGTCCAATCATAGTAGGGGATACTTTTATCAAGCATTTCTACTATTCCTTGATATACCTTATCCATGTCATTTTCAGTAGCTATTAGCTCCTTAGCCTTAGCTTCAAGCTGTTTAAATAAAATACTCTTTGTTTTTTTATCCATAGAATCAGCTCCTTTTTATTATTAGTTTAATTTTAACCTAAAATAAATGAATATAGCTTAAACAAGTAATTGGCTGCTATTCCTGCAGCAATTCCTCCAATTGTATGGCTAAGAATAGCTTTATTGGCTAACTGTCGCACATTAAGGGCATCCATCATACCAACATGAGTGCTTAAATAGCCACTCCAACACATACCCATTGCAGTAAATACTGCTATATCACCAGGCCCAATCAAATTACTATCTAAAAAGCTTCTAACTATTCCTAGAGCAGCACCAACTGCACCTAAAGAAGTTATAGGAAAGGCTAATGCTTCTACACTTTGAAATCCGAAGAGGGGCTGTAAAACAGGAAAAATGTATTGGCCTAGCTTAGGTAATAGGGCTACCCCTTCATAAGCCTCACCCTTATACACAGCAACACCATTTTCCATACCACTGGGGCCAAAGGTTAAAAGCATAACTATAGTACAAATAAATAATACACCAGGAATAATAGCTAAACCCATTTCTACACCGTTTTTTCCACCCTCTAATATGGCATCCAGTGCCCTTTCAAAGGTGTTTCCCTGTCTAATTTCTCTAACCTCAAGGAAGCTGCTACTAACTTGAGGCTTCTCATCCTCTACCCCGTAGTACTTCTTTGTCTGTCTAGTCATTAGTCTTACACTAACTATACTGCCTATGATGGCGCCAACATTACCAATTAATGCAGGGGCAATAAACTCTTCTCCTAAGCTTATCATATAGGTAGTCAAAATTAAGCCCATTCCAAATGCAGTACCAAGATTACATAATGCAGGTACTTGATATATTTGAAAGTATTTTTTAAATCCTTGATCCTTAGCCAAAGATATAATTGCTGGATTATCAGATAAATAGGTAGTAATTGCACCTATAGAGGCAGCACCCGGCATACCGTAAAGGGGCTTCATAATAGGTGAGATTATCATATTTATTAAAGCGACAACACCAAATTCAGATAATAAAGCTGCAAGGGCTCCAGCCAATACTGCAATAGATAATATAAAAAAAACAGTATTCAATAGTAAATCGTGGGCGGTATTCATAATTACATTAAACATAATCCCAATACCCATTGTATTACCTAAATACAAAAAAGCTCCACCTATAACCAGTAAAAAAACAAAGGTTTCTTTAGATACAGCCCTTTTGGTTTTACTTGATGCTATGGGATCTTTGGCTTCTGATACTTCTGCTGATTTCATTGCTCCACCTCCTGTATGTATACATACAATTTTACTATTGTGTAGGCAAGTTGACAATAACAATTATTAATCAATACGAAATTGTAAAAAATTACTTTATCTTTAGAGGAGCTACTAACACTCCCACTACTTATGGGGCAGATAAGTGCCGCCAAGCTAGAAAGTAAGGGGAACTAAGTTTTTTAAAAATAGAAAAGTAATGAAGCTATATAACTTTGGTTTGACAAGGGTTTAGATTTAAATTAGAATAAAAATAATAAATAGCCATTGAATATATTTACAATCAATTAAATGGAGGGAGAGCCCTATGGATATAGAAAAAAAAGTATGGGAAGTTCTACTTTCCGAAGAAGAAATTAGCACAAGGGTGAAAGAATTAGGTGGTCAAATATCAAAGGAATACATAGGTAAAAAGCTGGTAGTGGTTTCACTGCTTAAGGGAAGCTTTATTTTTACAGCTGATTTAGTTAGACATATGACTATACCAGTTAGAGTTGAATTTATGACAACATCCAGCTATGGACACGGGGAAGAAAGTAGCGGATCAGTAAACATAGTTGTTGATATAGAAAAAGACCTAACGGGCTACGATGTTTTAGTAGTGGATGATATTACAGATTCAGGATTAACTATGAAATTCGTTATGGAGCATTTAAAGCAAAAAAACCCTGCCAGCGTAAAGTGCTGTGTTTTATTGGATAAACCTGACAGAAGAAAGGTTGAAATAGAACCAGACTATTTAGGCTTTACAATACCAGATAAATTTGTTGTTGGATATGGGTTAAACTTTGGCGATTATTATAGAAATGTTCCCTATGTTTTTGTTGTAACAGACAAGGATCGTTAAAAAATAATAGCTCCAACAAATAGGTAGGGGTAGTTATCTACCCCCTTAAGTCATCTAAAATTTTAATTTTTTCTAATGTTTTTTCGTTTTTCATTTTTATTACCCTTGCCGGCATACCTGCTACAACTGAATTGCTTGGCACATCCTGCGTTATAATTGAGCCTGCAGCTACAACAGCTCCTTCCCCCACGCAAACCCCCTCCAAAACTACAGCATTTGCCCCTATAAAAACATTATCCTTTATTATAACTGGATTAACACTTGGAGGCTCAAGAACCCCTGCAATTACCGTGCCTGCACCTATATGTACATTATTGCCTATAATAGCCTTAGCACCAATAACACAGTTCATATCAATCATGGAGTTTTCGCCTATTTCAGCACCAATATTAATTACTGCCCCCATCATTATTATAGCATTCTTCTTTATTAATACATTCTCTCTAATAATGGCACTAGGCTCTACACGAGCTTCAAGCTCTAGTAGATTTAATAGTGGAATGGCAGAGTTTCTTCTATCCTGTTCAATATGATAATGAAGAATAGTACCTTTGTTTTCCTCCAATATTCTCTTAATTAAGTGGTATTCACCTATCAAAATCCAGAGACTTTCACTGTTGAAAATTTTAACAGCCTCATTTTCTTCTGTAGCATTAATATACCCTTGAAGATAAACCTTAACGGGAGTCGATTTTTTTGTATTCTTTATGGCTTTTGCTATAGAGTCTGGACTAGATAAATCGAAGCTATTAATGCCTATATCACCTTTATAACCCATTACAACATTCCCCTCTTAAAATTCTTTTAACGCTTTAATTTCGCCATAGCCTGTTTAAGATAAAATGCTTTTTTTCTGTACATTATATGTGTTTAATTTCCTATAAATACACAATT
Source organism: Alkaliphilus pronyensis (assembly GCF_009017275.1). Taxonomy (GTDB): domain Bacteria; phylum Bacillota; class Clostridia; order Peptostreptococcales; family Natronincolaceae; genus Alkaliphilus_C; species Alkaliphilus_C pronyensis. The sequence goes on from NZ_WBZC01000019.1 coordinate 32,026, forward strand.
TAATAAACATAATAGAGGGATTCAAATTTTATTTATCCATAGACTATAGATATATGGTAAAATATAAGGGTGCATTTTAAGAAAACAATCAATAAATATATAGTACTGAAGGGATGATTCAATTGAATCTATCAAGTGAGGTATGCAAACTACAGGATGAAATAATAAAAATACGTCGAGACCTTCATCAAATTCCAGAACTAGCCTTTGAAGAATACAAAACATCAAAATACATTAGTGACTATCTTAAAAGGCTACATATAAACTATGAAGGTGAAGTTGCAGGAACAGGAATAATCGCAAATTTTAAGGGTACAGAGGGAAAACGGACAATTGCCTTTAGAGCAGACATGGATGCACTTACTATAGAGGAAGAAGCAGAGGTTGAATATAGGTCGATTCATAGTGGTAAAATGCATGCCTGTGGACATGATGGACATGTAGCAATTCTACTAGGTCTAGCAAAGTACTTAACCATAAACAATGGAAAGATTAAGGATAATATAGTTTTGATTTTTCAACCTGCTGAAGAAGGACCAGGTGGTGCACTTCCAATTGTTTCTCAGGGATACATAAAAAAATATTCAATAGATGAAATATTTGGACTACATATATTTCCATCTATTATGGAGGGGGAAATTGGTGTTAGAAAAGGACCAATGATGTCACAAACTGGTGAGTTTGATATACATATTAGAGGAAAAGGTGGGCATGGAGCAATGCCCCATGAAACCATTGACAGTGTTGTTATTGCAGCAGAAATTATAACTGGCCTACAATCAATAGTAAGTAGAAGCATTAATCCCATAGAACCCTGCGTAATAACCATAGGTAGGGTAGCTGCTGGTGAAAGGAGAAATATTATTGCAGCAGAGGCTAGGCTTGAGGGTACCATTAGAAGCTTTAAGCAGGAGGTTTATGATTTAATAAAGCAAAGAATTAATGATTATGTTAAAGGGACAAAGGTAATACATAACTGTGAAGTGATTTTAGAGTTTAGAGATATGTATCCAGCAGTAACAAACGATAATGGCTTGACAGATGAGCTTTTAAAATGTCTTAAGGATGCAAAGGTGCATTTAATAGATCCCATTATGCTGGCAGAGGATTTTTCATATTATCAAAAGGAAATACCTGGGGTTTTTTTCTTCCTTGGTAGCAGAAGTGAGGAGTATTATTATCCTTTACATAGCAGTAGGTTTAATTTTAATGAAGCTGTATTACTTAATGGGCTTCAAATCTTTATAAATATATTAAGGCAAAGAGGAGCCTTAGAATAGAGGGGTGAATAGATGAAGGAAGAAAGAAGCTTAAGGGTGCTAGACTCAAACATTCTGTATGTAATAGGTGCTTTTTTGTTTGCTACAATCGGAGGCTATGTACAAAATAAAGATTTGATAACTGGAATTTTAATAACAGAATATGTTTTAATTTTACTGCCTCCCTTTATATATCTTTTAGTTACAAAGATAAATATTAAGAAAACCATGAGATTAAATAGATTAAGTATAAAACATGGGTTACTTATAGTTGCTATTACATTGCTAATGTATCCCGTGGCTGTTTTCACAAATGCGTTTGGAATGTTTTTATTAAGCTTATTTGGAAACCTAAATGTACCTGAAATGCCAGTTGCCAACAGTTCTTCTGAGTACATACTTTTAATGTTTGTTGTATCAATGGCACCTGGTATATGCGAGGAAGTGTTTTTTAGAGGGTTCATTATGCGGGGCTATGAGGCATTAGGAAAGAAAAAAGCAATTATTTTATCGGCTATACTATTTGGAATATTTCATTTTAATCTATACAACCTATTTGGACCAATAGTTTTAGGGTTAGTATTTGGTTACTTGGTAGTTGTAACAGATTCACTATATGCAGGATTTCTAGGACATATTGCAAATAACGGCTTTGCAGTAACGCTTGGCTTTGCTGTTCAATACTTAACTAAAATGATGGAGGATTTACAGGAGTTAGGTATGGATGGAGGGGCTGCAGAAGTGCCTGAAGTATCAACTACTGTAGCACTTTTAATAAGCATGGCGTTATTTGGAGCTATAGCACTTATCACAGGCTTTATTGCATATAAGCTGCTTAAGATTATAAAAAAGGATATGGATAAGCTTAATAAAAGTAAAATAAATACTCATGAAGGTGAAAACAATATTGATGCTTTACAGCTACAGCCTAAGACCAAAAAGTATGAGTATTTACCTTTATTACTAGTGGTACCAATTATTATTTTTGTAATATATGTACAACTTGGCGAAATTATGAGCCTAGGCTAGTTAGGAAAAGAAAAAAGGACTGTGGGGACAGTCCTTCAGTAAAAGATATCTATATTTTCACGGGGGAGTGAGAAATAAGATAGGTTCGTAACCAACATTAATGTAACATTATTTTTCATGGAAATCAACCCCAAAATTAATTATTACTTTTTTTTAAAGAAGTTATTGAATTTCGTTAATCCTTTACAAAAGAATATATTTCTGCATTCCTTACATAATAAGCTTAGGAGGGATGCAGATGAAGAAAAAAACATTTAATGAAGATTTTACACCAGACCTGCTTATGAAATATGAAATTGCCGAAGAGCTTGGTCTTATTGATAAGGTAAAGCGTTTAGGATGGGGTGGCTTAACGGCTAAAGAGACCGGTCGTATTGGTGGGCTAATGACTGTAAAAAAGAAGAAAGAAAGGCAGATTAAATAACGAATTAAGCCAAGTCTCCTTCGTCTAAAAGCTATACATTTTTGTTAATATCCTATAGGTTTAAGGAGATGAATAAATAGATGAAGGAACAATATGGAAGATTTGCATATCTATATGATAGATTAATGGCTGAGGTGGATTATTTACATTGGGTAGACTTTATACAAAGTATTATTCAGGAATACAACATAAATCCTAAAGAAGTTCTTGAACTGGCCTGTGGAACTGGTAATATAACAATACCAATGGCTGAAAGGGGATACCGAATAACAGCCCTTGACATATCACAAGACATGCTAACAGTAGCAAAGGAAAAAGCTATAGAAAGCAATGTACATATTACCTTTATACAGCAAAATATGATTAATTTTTGCACACAGCATAGCTATGAAGCAGTGATATGTGTATGTGATGGCATTAACTATGTTACTAATAATAAGCAACTAAAAAGTGTTTTTGCAAATACCTATAAAGCCTTAGATGAAAATGGTGTTTTTATATTTGATATAAGTAGCTATTATAAGCTAAGTAGCATTATTGCCAATAACACATTTGGTGAAAGCTTGGGGGATTTAGTATATCTTTGGCAAAACTTTTATAATGATGAAGCAGCTCTTTTAGAAATGGAGCTAACCTTCTTTCAAGAGGATAAAGAGGGTCTTTATAGAAGGTTTGAAGAATATCATAAGCAAAAAGCCCATAGGGCAGATGAAATAGTAAACTTATTAGAGCTTGTTGGATATACTGATATAAAGGTATTTGGTGATTTTTTATTGCAAAAACCTAAGGATAACACTGAAAGAATTTTTTTTGCAGCTAAAAAGAAGTAAAATCAGTAATGCTACTGATATTGACACTTTAAAAGTTACTATGATAAAATTGTATTGATGGAGATACATATAAAAGTAGTATCGTCATGAATTATTTATTTAGGAGGAAATTTTTATGGAAAAAGGTACAGTAAAATGGTTTAATGGTGAAAAGGGTTATGGATTTATCTCAAGAGAAAATGGAGAAGATGTATTTGTTCATTTTTCAGCTATTGTAATGGATGGATTTAAAACTCTACAAGAAGGGCAAGCAGTTAGCTTTGAAATTGTTGACGGTGACAAAGGCCCTCAGGCTACAAACGTAAGTGTTATACTTTAATCTGTTATGCTATGATTTGTAGTTAACCCTTAGGGGAGCATATATAGTATAATTAAAGCAAGTTGGGAGACCAGCTTGCTTTTTACTGAATTTATTGATTAAAACTACATATTTCCTAAATGAACAATTAAGGAATAAGGTATACTACATATATATAACTACAGGGGTGAAAAAATGAAGAGTAGAATAGTTAGGGTAACAGCATCAAATAATATGATTAGAGGCTTTTTTGCAGATACAACAGAAATGGTTTCAAAAGCATGTAAAACCCATGTAACATCTCCAGTAGCTTCAGCGGCACTGGGAAGAACCCTCACAGCAACATCAATTATGGGGCTGATGTTGAAGGAAAAGCAGCATAGAATTACTATTAAAATTAATGGTGGAGGACCTATAGGAACTATACTATCTGTAGGAGATTCATACGGTAATGTAAAGGGTTATGTAGATTATCCTCAGGTTGAATCTACCTATATAAAACCTGGTAAGCTTAATGTTGCAAATGCAGTAGGAGATAAAGGGACAATTACAGTAATTAAAGACCTAGGCTTAAAGGAGCCATATATTGGTACTTATCCCATTACCTCAGGAGAAATTGGAGAGGACTTTGCAGCATACTTTCTGCACTCAGAGCAACAGCCTTCAGCAGTGGCATTAGGTGTTTTAGTAGATATAGACTATACCATAAAGGCATCTGGAGGTTTTATAGTTCAAGTGCTACCAGGAGTAAGTGATGAAGTATTAAACAAGCTGGAGGATAGACTAGGTCAATTACAATCCATTACAAATCTTATGAAGGAAGGCATGAATGAAGCTGAGATATGTAATCATGTACTAGAAGGGCTAGAACCACGAACTATAGAAGAGTATGAGGTGGATTTTGTTTGTGACTGCAATGAAGAAAGACTAGAAAAAGCCCTCATAAGCTTAGGTGTAAAGGAGCTAGAAGAGATCATCCAAGAGGATAAAGGTGCAGAAATGACCTGCCACTTTTGCAATAAAAAATATTACTTTAATGAGGAACATTTAAGAGGGCTGTTGAATACCATTAAAGAATAGCAGTTCAATATCTTTAAAACGCAATTTTAGAGTCATTGAAAATGTAAAATTTAAGTAAACTATTTATTATAATCATTATTGAATTTTTTAAAAAACTAATGTATAATGAAATTCGGCTTAAAAATTTAATAGTGCCCAGATAGCTCAGTCGGTAGAGCAGGGGACTGAAAATCCCCGTGTCGGTGGTTCGATTCCGCCTCTGGGCACCAAGTATAAGGCGGCATAGCCAAGTGGTAAGGCAGAGGTCTGCAAAACCTTTATTCCCCAGTTCAAATCTGGGTGTCGCCTCCAAATATATCCTTTAACCTTTAATTTTAATTAAAATTAAAGGTTTTATTTTTTGTCTTTTTTTAATCAACATTGCCTCTACCTTTGTTTTTAACTTTTAACTTTTAATTTTTTAATTTTGATCTTGTTTTATGGTTTTGATTCTTTACTTACTTATTCCTTATTCCCTATTCCTTATTACTTGCTATTGTAGTTTTCCATTATCAATTTTACATTTTCAATTTTGTATTTGTCTTTTATCTTTTAACTTTTAATTTTTTATTTTTGATCTTGTTTTATGGTTTTGATTCTTTACTTACTTATTCCCTATTCCCTATTCCCTATTCCTTATTACTTGCTATTGTAGTTTTCCATTTTCAATTTTGTACTTGTCTTTTATCTTTTAATTTTTAACTTTTCACTTTTAATTTTTAACTTTTAATCATGTCTTCTTGTTTTTAATTTTACTTATTCCGTATTCCATATTCCTTGCTTTTATGGTTCAACATTTCTTATTCCATCACTATAAATAGTATTAATCATATACTGATATAAAAAGCAACTTATTATAACTCTTATAAGATAAATCAGAACAAAAAGGGTATATAAATTACATAGCTTATAGTGGTAATTTGTGCTGAAAAATTTTTCGTAATATAAATTAAGGTTTTTACTGGCTTTTTGAAAAAATCTTTATATTAATTGGAATAACTACAATTTACTGTTAAACCATATAGAGAATATCATCATAGTTTAAACATATACTACTAATACAGCAGAAGGGAGTGATGTGCTTGAATTTACTGCTGATTAAAGCAAAAAATAATATAGAAAAATTGCAGGAAGCACTTTCTAAAGAGATTGATTCATTTAAAAAGGAAGGTATTATTTTAAAAGAAACTTTAACAGAGTATGATAGTATATGGCATTTATCATATACTGTAAAAATAGATAGCATAAAAAGCTATCCAGTTAATGATTTTATAAATATGTTTAAATATTGCGTATCCAATGCTATTTCAGAACATATACAAAAATATCAAGAGCCCCAAATAATTAAAAAGATAATAAATCAAGAGTACTATTATTTTGATGAAGGTGAGAGGGAAGAAATTGAGAAATTGACACGAGATATAATAAGTCAAGAAAACAAAACCTCTTTAATAATTAATAAAGAAAAAATAAACAAAAACCAGATAATGGATGAAATTCTATTTTATCTTAATGATTATAATGAAATACACCTAGATGGATTTACTACTTTCCGTCTTAAGAAATATTTAATTAATCTTGAAGAAATTATAGAGGATGCAATAGAAGATTATTTAATGGATAGAGAGTATAATGAGTTTATCAAACTATTAAAATATTTTGTAGATGTACAGGAGTCAAAAATAAATGTTATTCATATAGTAATAGATCAGCATCATGATTATAAGATGTATGATGAGGAGAATAAAGTCATCAATAATGACTATTTAAAGGAAATAGCTAAAGAAATGACAGATCAACAGTATCTTAGCTATGAAGATTTACTAATAAGCACACTAATAACAATGGCACCACAAAAAATATTTATCCATAAAGCCAATAGTGTTAGCCAGTCAGATTTAATTAGAACAATAGTTAAAGTTTTTACTACAAAGGTAAGTATATGCAATGGCTGTGATTGGTGTAAACACAGTAATGTCAATAACAATGAAAACTAACCCCGTACTAACTACGGGGTTTGCCTATCTATAATTAAAGGAATAATATATGCAATAGTATACTCAATATGGTATAATAGCAATTGCATTTAATACAAAAGAGGTGAAAATATGTATGATAGGCATCATCTTGTTGCTAGGCCTTGTTGGAGCCTTAATTGGATGGGTTACAAATATCCTTGCCATAAAGCTATTGTTTAAACCCTTTGAGGCAATAAAAATACCCATACTAGGAATAAGCATTCAAGGACTAATACCCAAAAGAAAAAAGGAAATTGCCAAGAGTATTGGAATAACAATTGAAGAAGAGCTTGTTTCAATAGAAGAGGTTATGGATAGCTTTCTACAACAGCAAAACAAACATCAATTAGTAGACTTTATTAAAGAAAAAATTATTAGTATAGTAAATCAAAGGTTACCAGTAATAGTTCCAACCTCTTTAAGAGGTATGATAAATGGATATATTAGTACGGTTATTGAAGAAGAGGCATCCCAGGTAATTACCCTAACAATGGAGGGGATGATACATAAGGCAGCCACCAATATAGATTTAGCTTCTATGGTTGAGGATAGGATTAATAATTTTCCTATGGAGAAGCTAGAAGAGGTTGTCTTAAAAATTGCAAAGAATGAATTAAAGCATATAGAAATATTAGGTGGAGTTGTTGGATTTATAATAGGTCTATTTCAAGGTATAATTATTTTATTACTGTAAAGAATATATATAACAACTTGACAAATATTACTTTTATAATTATAATTATAAAAAATTATATTATAAGGCTATGAAAAGGAAGAGTAGGTTAAACCCAGTACCTAGAGAGAAAGCATCGTGGGCTGAAAGTGCTTTTGTATATGGATAATTGAAAACTACCTTTGAGCTGTTTCTTAGTAGCATATATGCAAAAGGAATCCGGTAACTCCGTTAAAGTATACAAGGTGGATTAATCAATTTAGGTGGAACCGCGGGAATATGTCTCTCGTCCTATTACAAAATAGGATTAGGGACTTTTTGATGTTTTTGAAGTAATCACGATAGTTAGCTTAAAAAGGAGGTTGTAATTATGGAAATGCTAAAAGTAACATTAAAGGATGGATCGACTAGAGAGGTTAAAAAAGGTAGTACCCTTTATGAAGTAGCTAAAGATATAAGCGAAGGGTTAGCCAGAGTAGCAGTTGGTGGAGAAGTAGATGGTAGGCTTATGGACTTAACTAATAGACTAACACAAGACTGCAGCTTGAATATTTTAAGGTTTGACGATGATGAAGGTAAGGAGTTTTTCAGACACACAAGTGCACATATTCTTGCACACGCAGTTAAACGTTTATACCCTAATGTTAAATTAGCAATAGGACCAGCAATAGAAAATGGCTTTTACTATGATTTCGATACTGATTATAAGTTTTCACCAGAGGATTTAGAAAAAATCGAAGAAGAGATGAAGAAAATAGTTAAGGAAGATTTACCCCTTGAAAGATTTGAACTTCCTAGAGAAGAAGCACTAGAAATGGTTATTAAAGAAGGAGAAGACTACAAAGCTGAACTAATCAAGGACCTTCCAGAGGGCTCAATTATATCATTTTATAAACAGGGTGAGTTTACAGACCTATGTGCAGGGCCACATTTACCTTCAACAGGAAAGGTTAAGGCTATTAAGCTGTTAAGTGTGGCTGGTGCCTACTGGCGAGGGGATGAAAAAAATAAAATGCTTCAAAGAATCTATGGAACTTCCTTTGAGAAGAAGAAGGAGCTGGAGGAATACTTAAATAGATTGGAAGAAGCCAAGAAGAGGGATCATAGAAAAATTGGAAAAGAGCTAGATCTTTTTAGCCTTCAAGAGGAGGGGCCTGGCTTTCCATTCTTTCATCCAAAGGGTATGGTAATAAGAAACCTACTAGAGGATTTTTGGAGAAAGGAGCATGTAAAGTGGGGCTATGATGAAATTAAAACACCACTAATTCTTAATCAACAGCTATGGAAGCAATCGGGGCACTGGGATCATTATCAAGATAACATGTATTTTACAGAAATTGATAATCAGGACTATGCGGTTAAACCAATGAATTGTCCAGGGGCAATACTAACCTTTAAACGAAAAATCCACAGCTACAGAGATTTGCCCGTTAGAATGGCAGAGCTGGGTTTGGTACATCGACATGAACTATCAGGTGCATTACATGGTTTAATGAGGGTCCGTTGCTTTACTCAAGATGATGCCCACCTATTTATGCTACCAGAGCAAATTAAGGATGAAATAATAGGAGTTATTGAGTTCGTTGATTATGTCTATAAAGTGTTTGGCTTTAAATATCATATAGAGCTATCGACAAGACCTGAAAACTCAATGGGTACAGATGAAGAATGGAACCTAGCAATAAATGCCTTAAAAGAGGCATTAGAAGCAAAAAAATTACCCTATAAAATAAATGAAGGTGATGGAGCCTTTTATGGACCCAAAATAGATTTTCATTTAGAGGACTGTATAGGAAGGACATGGCAGTGTGGTACAATACAACTAGACTTTCAGATGCCACAAAGGTTTGACTTAAACTATATAGGAGCAGACGGTGAAAAACATAGACCAATCATGATCCATAGAGTATTATATGGAAGCATAGAAAGATTTATAGGAATTTTGATAGAGCACTATGCAGGTAAATTCCCAACATGGATTGCACCAGTACAGGTTAAAATATTACCTATTACTGATAAGCACATGGGTTATGCTGTTGAAATTGAAAAGGAAATGAAGGCTAAGGGAATTCGTGTTGAGCTTGATTCAAGAAACGAGAAAATAGGCTACAAAATAAGAGAAGCACAGCTTCAAAAGATTCCATATATGTTGGTTTTAGGAGATAAAGAAATTGAAGCAGAATCTGTGGCAGTTAGGTCCCGTGACAAGGGAGAAGTAGGGGTAGTAAAAACAGATGAGTTTATAGAAGATATTTTAAAGGAAATTAATACAAGAAGCTAACAAAAAAAATGGGATCATCTAAAGATCCCATTTCTTATATTTTTCTAAGCTGTTAAACCGCCTCTAGCTCCTGACTAGATTTAATTTGACCAGTAAAATCATCACCAAGTATTTGATTTAGCTCATCGTAGTTTAAGGTTTCCCTTTCCATTAGTGAGGTAGCTATTTTTTCAAGATACACTTTATTATTAGTAAGCAGCTTAGAAGTATCCTTATAGCACTGATCAATTATTTTATTCATTTCTTTAGTAATTTGATGACTTAAGGTTCTAATCATGGAGGGCTCTTGACATAAATAGCCTAAATCACTCATGCCGAACTCACAAACCATTTGCATTGCAACATCCGTTACTTTTTTTAGGTCGTCCTTTGCACCTGTTGATAAATGGTTAAATATTAATTCTTCAGCAGCTCGCCCACCTAGCATTACCATTATTTTATGACAAAGCTCTGTTTTAGTCATTATATATCGATCATCCTGTGGCATTTGTAAAACGTAACCTAATGCTTGTCCTCTTGGAATAATTGACACCTTTTGAACCATGTCGGTATTAAGTACTTTACCAACCAAAGCATGACCTGCCTCATGATAAGAAACTATTTGCTTTTCCTTCAGTAAAACATTTGGGTTTTTCACCTGTAGCCCTGCTATTACTCTTTCTATGGCTAAATCAAAATGCCTATGGGTAATTATAGTATTGTTTTCTCGTACAGCTATTATAGCGGCTTCATTGGCGATATTAGATAAATGAGCGCCACTCATTCCATGGGTCTTTTTAGCTAAGGTCTCAATACTTATATCGGGGCTTAAGGGTTTGTTCTTTGTATGAACCTTTAAGATTTCCTCCCTTGCTTTTATGTTTGGGTTGCCTATATACATATGTCTATCAAAGCGTCCGGGTCTTAATAAAGCCTCATCCAATAAATCTAGGCGGTTGGTTGCCCCAACGACAACCACTGTCTGATCTGTATTAAAGCCATCAAGCTCAACTAAAAGTTGATTTAAAGTCTGATCCTTTTCATTATTACTATCCAAGTGTCTTTTAGCTCCAATTGCATCAATTTCATCAATAAAGATTACACTTGGTGCTTCTTTTTTTGCCTTTTCAAATAGGGTTCTAATTCTTTTTGCTCCAACACCCACGTATTTTTCAACAAACTCAGAACCACTTGCAGAAAAAAATGCAGATTTGGTTTCCCCTGCCACAGCTGAAGCCAAAAGGGTTTTACCAGTTCCAGGAGGTCCATAAAATAGTATTCCTTTAGGTATTTTAGCCCCCATCTTTTTATACTTCTCAGACTTTTTTATAAAATCTATTACTTCAATCAATTCTTCCTTAACCTCATCTAAACCTGCAACATCCTCAAAGGTCACCTTAGGCTTTGTAAAAAACTCATTACCATTTTGATCCTTTTCCTTTTTTTCACTGTTGATGGTGGCGTGGGCATATTGAGGAGATTTGTCAAGTTTGATATAATAAATAAACAGAAAAACAGTAATACCAAATATCAGTAAACGATCGGCAGATGTTATTTTACTATTTGCTATATTTTCAGTCCATCCAGAAAAGCTAGACAGTACAGATAAAGCAATAAACAAACATAAGAGTATAAAGATAATTCTTTTTTTCACTGCATCACCACCTTATCTAGTCTATAAAATTATCTTGCCCAAAAGAATAGAAATAATAAATGTGATTTATAATAATAGGCAGGAAATATATGAAAAATATTAAATTTATGACAAAAGAAGTTGACAACTGCAAGTCCTATTTGATATTATATTTAAGACAACAAAGTAGAAGTTTCCACTTCTCACCCTGTAGCAAAGGTTAACAGGGTTAATAGAAGAATATTGTAAATTATTTTTAATTTATATTTTATTTCTATTAAAATGAGGTGGATACAAAAAGTATTCGCTTTTTTTATTGGGGAAATACTTAGTTTTCTTTAAGGCTTGAAAAAGTAAAAATTTAATTATTATATGTTAAATATGGAGGTGCTAGCTTATTAGAGATTTGAATGATTTACAAATTAATGACGAGATTAGAGACAAAGAGATTAGAGTAATTGATAATGAAGGAGAGCAGTTAGGTATTCTTTCTGCCAAAGAGGCCTTAAGCCTAGCAGCAAGTAAAAACCTAGATTTAGTCAAAATTGCTCCACAGGCAAAACCGCCTGTATGTAGAATAATGGACTATGGTAAGTATAAATACGAGCTTGCCAAAAAAGAAAAGGAAGCAAAGAAGAAGCAAAAAGTAGTAACTGTAAAAGAAGTTCGTCTTAGTCCAAATATTGAATCCCATGATTTAAATGTTAAAGCCAATAGAGCTTTAAAATTCCTTGAAAATGGTGATAAGGTTAAGGTTACCTTGAGGTTTCGTGGAAGAGAACTAAGTAACACCAGTATTGGTGTAAAGGTTATTAAGGAATTTGCATCCTTACTCACAGAAGTAAGTACAGTAGAAAAAGAAGCAAAATTAGAAGGAAAGCAAATGATAATGATATTAGCTCCGAAAAACCCATAATCTGAAGGGAGGAAATACTAATGGCAAATAAAATGAAAACCCATAAAGGTGCAGCAAAGAGATTAAAAAAGACTAAATCAGGTAAGCTTAAAAGATTTAAGGCCTACACCAGTCACATACTAACTAAGAAGTCTGCCAAAAGAAAGAGAAAACTTCGTAAAGCAGCAATTGTTACAAAAGGAGACCAAAAAAGAATTCAGCAACTATTACCATAAATAATATGAAAAGGAGGTTTTTAAAATGGCAAGAGTTAAAGGTGCTATTAATGCACGTAAAAAACATAAAAAAATATTAAAGCTTGCAAAGGGCTTTAGAGGAGCAAGAAGTAAGCTTTTTAGACCAGCTAATCAATTCGTTATGAAGGCTTTAAGTCATGCATACGTAGGTAGAAAGCTAAAGAAGCGTGATTTTAGAAAACTATGGATAACAAGAATAAATGCAGGTGCAAGGGCAAATGGATTATCCTATTCCAGATTTATAAATGGTTTAAAAACCAGCGGTATTCAAATGAATAGAAAAGTTTTAGCTGATATGGCTGTTAATGATAAAGAAGGCTTTGCTCAATTAGTTGAAACCGTTAAGCAAAAATTAAATGCTTAGAATTAAGAGTCCCACTGATTAGGGACTTTTTTTACATATATTAATAGCGTTAATTGCAAATGAAATAAAAATTAGGCTATATCATTTATAAATATGTTAATAATTCATTATAAGGGCTTTAATAGCTTAACATATTTTTACTTTAATGTTATAATAGGAAAAATGAAAATTGTGAGGGAGAAGGGTATGAAGAACATAGAGAACATAAAGCTAGACCCTACTCAAGTCTTAGTGTTGGGATTTGCATCTGTTGTTTTAATAGGTGCAATGCTACTTAATTTGCCTATAGCCTCTGTAAATGGAAGAAGCATTGGGTTTTTAGATGCACTATTTACATCGACCTCTGCAGTTTGTGTAACAGGCTTAGTGGTTGTTGACACAGGAACCTACTGGACAGTTTTTGGTAAAACAGTAATTCTCATATTAATTCAAGTAGGCGGACTTGGATTTATGACTATGGCTACACTATTTGCTATTGTTTTAGGTAGAAAGATTTCCTTAAAGGAGCGTTTGATTATTCAGCAGGCATTAAATCAAAATGACCTTTCTGGTCTGGTTAGATTTACACAGTACATATTACTTGGAACCTTTGTTATAGAGGGAATAGGGGCAGTCCTACTATCTACTAGATTTATTCCAGAGCTAGGGTGGTCAAAGGGTATTGCCTACTCAATATTTCACTCAATTTCAGCCTTTTGTAATGCAGGGTTTGATATTATAGGGCAGGGAAGGAGCTTAATGCCCTATGTTACTGATCCAATTATTAATGTGACTATTTGGCTGTTAATTATTCTTGGAGGTATAGGCTTTTCGGTTATATCAGAATTTTTTACCTTAAGGAACTTTAAACAGTTAAGCCTTCATTCTAAATTAGTTATATTTATCACCTGTCTTTTATTGGGCATGGGCTTTGTCTCATACCTATTACTTGAATTTAATAATCCCAATACTATTGGTGAGCTAAGCTTTGGTGGAAAGCTTATGGCCTCAGCCTTTCAAAGCATTACCCCAAGGACAGCAGGCTTTAACACCATTGACACCAGTCAATTGACTACTGCTTCAAAAATGCTAACAATAGTATTTATGTATATAGGTGGTTCACCAGCCTCCACTGCTGGTGGTATTAAAACAGCTACCTTAGGGGTGATTCTTTTTACAGTTATTTCTGTAATAAAAGGTAGAGAAGAAACTGAACTATTTGGTAGAAGATTATCACGGAACATAGTAAATAGATCGTTGACAATTGGAGTTATTGGTATTGGGCTAATTGTTGTAATGGCAATGCTTTTAACAATAACAGAGGGCTTTGAGTTTATGGAAATTCTCTTTGAAACGACTTCAGCCTTAGGTACAGTTGGCTTAAGTCTAGGTATTACTTCAGAGCTAAGTCCATTAGGAAGAGTAATAATTATAATTGCCATGTTTATTGGTAGATTAGGACCTTTAACCATTGCTTTTGCACTTGCAAGACAGAGCAGAAAGTATAAAGGGACCATTAGATATCCTGAAGAAAAAATTATGGTGGGATAGAAGGGGTGAAATCATATGAAGCAGTATGTAGTTATAGGCTGTGGTAGATTTGGAAGTAGTGTAGCTAAAACCCTATATAAAATGGGTAATGATGTATTGGCAATTGATGGGGATGAAGAAATAATTCAAAACATTTCTGAGGAGGTTACCCATGCAGTACAGACCGATGCAACAGACGAGCATGCCCTTAGATCATTAGGTATTAGAAACTTTGATGTAGCAGTAATAACCATTGGCTCTAACATTCAATCTTCAATTATGACAACACTTATTGTTAAGGAGCTTGGAGTTAAATATGTTGTAGCTAAGGCTCAAAATGAATTACATGCTAAGGTTTTATACAAAATTGGTGCAGATAGGGTGGTTTTCCCAGAGCGTGATATGGGAATGAGGGTAGCCCATAATTTAATTGCCAGCAATCTTCTTGACTATATTGAATTATCACCTGAGTATAGTATTATTGAAATAACTGCACTAGAAGAGTGGGAAGAAAAAAGTCTATTAGATTTAAATATTCGTTCCCGTTATGGAATTAATATAATGGCCATAAAGCATGATAATAAAATAAATGTATCTCCAACAGCTACAGATATTATATATAAGGGAGATGTACTGGTGGTAATTGGACATAATGATGATCTATTAAAAATTCAAAGAGGTTAGGTGAATAAAGTGGAGTATCAAATTATTACCAGTGAGCAAAATGTTATTATTAAACATATAAAGGGCTTAAGGCTAAAAAAAAATAGGCAAAAGCATAAAAATTATATTATAGAAGGTGTAAGAGCTATTAATGAGGCTATTAAAAACAATGTAGCTTTAGAAAAAGTTATATTTTCTAAAACCCTTTACAGTGTTGAGGGGGGGAAAAGCCTACTTAAGCAGGTTGAAGAGAAGCTTTCGGCAATTGAAATAACTCCAGAGCTAATGAAAAAGCTTTCCGATACAGAAAATCCACAGGGGATTATTGCTTTAGCTAAGATTAAAGATAACAGCTTAGCTGATATTATAATATCCCCAAAAGACCTTGTGGTAGTATTAGATAGAATTCAAGACCCAGGTAATTTAGGGACTATTATTAGAACTGCTGAAGCGGCAGGAGCAAAGGCTGTTATTCTAACAAAGGGAAGTGTTGACCCATATAATACCAAAACCATCAGAGGAACAATGGGAGCACTTTTTCATGTACCAATCATTATCTGTAATGAAGATCAAGAGTGGCTACAATTCATAAAGGATAATAGGATTAGACTAATAGCAAGTGACGTTGAAGCACCTAAAAGCTACAATGATATTGAATATACTGGTAGAATAGCAATAATTATAGGCAACGAAGGAAATGGAATAAGAAGAGAGCTTTTAAATGAGGCTGATGAAGCCGTAAAAATACCTATCTATGGAAAGATAGAATCCTTAAATGCTTCAGTGGCAGCAGCACTACTAATATATAAGGCTATAGAAGGACGAAGGCAGGAAAATAGTTAGAAATTTCAAAAAATTATCCCGTGATTATTCACACTTCCTTGTTATAGGAATTATACTATGCTATAATATACCTATAATGGCTATAGGGAAGGGGTGTGGTCTATGAAGACCGCTGATGTATTCTGGAGGTTATTTGTGTTAACTGGTTCCGTAACAGCCTATATAATGTATAAAAAACTCATGAATTAATAATGATATTAAAAACTATAGATAAAAAAGCTTTGAAGGAGAAAAGTAGGCTATAAACTATTTTAAAAGAGAGAGGATACAATTGGCTGAGAGTATCCTTATTATAAGAATAGCTGAAGTTCACTCTGGAGCTGTAGGGTTGAAATAGCAGTAGACCTTACCGGTTTAAGCCGTTACTGTTCTCAAGGTGGTGTAAAAGAATTACACTATTAGGGTGGTACCGCGGAGTAAAAACCTTCGTCCCTTTTGGGATGAAGGTTTATTATATGTTCTTTTTTAAAATTTAGTAATTTATTAAGAGAGGAGTAGTATGATGGAAGCAAAATTAAAGAGTCTTGAGGCAAGTGCCAAATCTGAAATTGATAAGGCCATTACCTCAGATGAGCTAGAAAAGGCTAGAGTTAAGTATTTGGGCAAAAAAGGAGAGCTAACTGAGGTCTTAAGGGGAATGGGTAGCTTATCCCCAGAAGAGAGACCTATTGTTGGAAAAGTTGCCAATGAAGTTAGAGCTTCAATAGAGGCCTCACTACAGGCTGCAAAGGAAAACATAAAGGGCAAAGAGCTTCAGCAAAAGCTAAAATCCGAAACAATAGATGTAACAATGCCAGGCAAACAATTCAAAATAGGTAAAAAACACCCTTTAACACAGGGGATGGATGAACTAAAAGATATTTTTATAGGAATGGGTTTTAAAGTTGTTGAAGGACCAGAGGTGGATACCGTATATTATAACTTTGATGCTTTAAATTCTCCTAAAAATCATCCCTCAAGAGACATGAGTGATACCTTTTATATAACCGAGGACATTTTACTTCGTTGTCATACATCAACTGTTCAAATTAGAACAATGGAAAAGCTGAAGCCACCAATTAGAATTATATCTCCAGGTAGATGCTTTAGAAATGATACACCAGATGCCACACATTCCCCCATGTTCTATCAATTGGAAGGACTTGTGGTGGACAAAGGAATAACCCTAGGGGACTTAAAGGGAACCCTTGAAGTCTTTGTAAAGCATTTCTTTGGAGGACATACAAAAATAAAGTTCAGACCCCATAACTTCCCCTTTACAGAACCAAGTGCAGAGGTTGATGCCAGCTGCTTTAAGTGTTCAGGAGAAGGCTGTAGTGTATGTAAAGGCAGCGGCTGGATTGAGCTACTGGGCTGTGGGATGGTTCATCCAAATGTACTATCAAACTGCGGTATAGACCCAGAGGTCTATAGTGGCTTTGCCTTTGGAATGGGAATAGATAGATTAATAATGAATAAGTATGAAATTGATGATATACGTCTATTGTTTGAAAATGATATTAGGTTTTTAAATCAGTTTTAAGAAAACAATATAGGAGGGAAGCTTAATGCTAGTACCAGTGAAATGGCTAAAGGAATATGTAAATATACAGCTACCTACAAAAGAGCTTGCTGATAAAATGACTATGTCAGGTTCTAAGGTAGAAACGATTGAGGCCTTCGGTGAAGGAATTGAAGGAGTAGTGATAGGAAAAATCGAAGGGATTCTACCACATCCTAATGCAGACAAACTAGTTATCTGTAAGGTGAACATAGGAGAGGAAATGCTACAAATAGTAACAGGTGCATCTAATATTAAAGAAGGTGATTATGTTCCAGTAGCAATAGATGGTGCAAGGCTTGCAGGTAATCTTAAAATAAAAAAGGGCAAGCTTAGGGGTGAAGTATCTGAAGGTATGCTTTGCTCACAGGATGAAATGGGAATTGCTAAAGGACTTATATCAGAGGAGAATAAGGATGGAATATGGGTTTTAGAGCAAGAATACCCATTAGGTGCAGATTTTATGGAGGTGATAAACTTTAAGGATGAAGTTATAGAATTTGAGATTACCTCCAATAGACCCGACTGCTTAAGCATGGTTGGAATAGCTAGAGAAGCTGCAGCTACCTTAGGGGAAAAAATAGAATATCCACACATAAGGGTTAATGGAATAGAAGAAAAGGCATCGGATAAAGCTAAAGTTATTATTGAGGATACAGAAGGCTGTTTACGCTATGTAGCCCGCCTTATAAAAAACGTTGAAATAAAGGAATCTCCCCAGTGGATGCAGCAAAGATTAATTAAAGCAGGAGTAAGACCTATAAACAATATAGTTGATATCACTAATTACGTAATGCTTGAATATGGTCAACCTTTACATGCCTTCGATTTAGATAAAATAAGTGGTGATACAATAATCATTAAAAAGTCAAAGGAGGGTGAGAAGTTCAAAACCTTAGATGGTGTTGAAAGAACCCTTAAAGCCACAATGACAATGATAGCCGATAAAGATAAAAACCTTGCCATTGCTGGGGTAATGGGGGGAGAAGAATCAGAAGTAACAAAGGCAACAAAAAACATCCTATTAGAGTCGGCCTCCTTTGATAATGATAATACAAGGAATACATCAAAGCTATTGGGATTAAGAACAGAAGCCTCCACCCGTTTCAGCAAAGGAGTAGATTCAAATTTAGCCCTTACGGCAGCCAATAGAGTGTGTCAATTGATAGAAATGCTGGAAATAGGTGAAGTGTTAAGGGATGCTATTGATGTATACCCAAATAAGAAAGAAAATAGACAATTATGTATTAGACCAAATAGAATAAATGAATTACTTGGCACTAATATTGAAGTAGGGGAAATGATTAAAATATTAGAATCCTTAGAAATAGAAGCCAATTTAATAGAAGGCAAGCTACAGGCTACAGTACCTACCTATAGAGATGATTTACAGCTAGAGGCCGACTTTGCAGAAGAAATTGGTAGGATATATGGCTTTGATGTTATACCAGCTACTATGGCTAGGGGCAATATAGTTGTTGGAGGTAAAACTAATGGTGAAGCCTTTGAGGATAAAACCAAACAGCTATTAAATGCAATGGGCTTTAATGAAGTTTTAAGCTATTCCTTCGTTAGTCCTAAGACAGTTGATAAAATTAAGGTTGACTCAAACAGCATCAAAAGAAATTTTGTCAAGCTACTAAACCCACTGGGGGATGAAACAAGTGTAATGAGAACTGGCCTACTACCTAATTTATTAGAGATAATATCGAGAAATCAAAACCGTAACAACCATGATTTTAGAGGCTTTGAGCTGGGGAAAATATTCATTCCTAAGGGTGAAAATCAGCTTCCATTTGAGTTGCCTCAGCTGGCAATTGGTGTCTATGGTGAAGCAGAAGATTTCTTTACACTTAAGGGAGCAGTTGAGGGCTTACTAAAGGGTAGTGGAATAGATGACTTTGAATTTGAGGCGGAAAAAAATCATCCAACATATCATCCTGGAAGGTGTGCTAACCTATTTATAGGCGGAAATGTTGCTGGTACTTTAGGGGAAATACACCCAGAGGTAATGAATAACTATAGTTTAGATAAAAAAAGCTATTGTGCTGAGTTGGATTTCAGTATCCTACTGGCCCTAGCTAGGGTAGACCGTAGCTATAAGCCATTACCTAAATATCCTGCAATCACTAGAGATTTTGCAGTTGTTCTGAAGGAAGAAATATATGTAAAGGACATTGAAAAAATAATAAGGGATAATGGAGGAAGTATCTTAGAAAGCTTTAGATTATTCGACATATATAGAGGTAACCAAATATCTGAAGATCATAAAAGCGTGGCATATACTTTAACCTATAGACATAGTCAGAGGACACTAACAGATGAGGATGTAAATAAAGTACAGGATAGAATACTCAAAAAAATTGAAGATGAACTAGGAGGAAGCCTAAGAGATTAGGTAAGCCTTTAGGCAAAGCCCAGCCCGGTAATCAATATAATAAATTGAAGTGCTGGGCTTTACTATGGCCAGTAAAAATTTAAGAAGTTAATATTTTTTGCAGGATATTATAATTTTATAAAGAAATTATTTAAGTGAATAGATATATTCATTTAAAGGGGCTGGATTTAATGGAAGTAAAAAACAAAGTATTAATTAAAATAAATGGACAAGAATATCCTATAGTTGGAGCAGAGCCAAAGGAATACCTTTTGAAGGTAGGTAGCTTTGTTGACGATAGAATGGAGGAAATAGCAGGGACAAATAAGAGACTAAGTACATCGATGATTGCGGTTTTAACATCTATAAATATTGCAGACCAGTATTTAAAGCAAAAAGATGAGTTAGAACACCTGCAACAGCAATATACTGTCCCCTTAAATAAGCTTGAGAAAATGAAGACAGAGCTTGAAGCAGCCGAAAAGCGTTTGAAGGAAACAGAGTATCATAATCAACAGCAGCAGCAACAGCTATTGGTGTTAAAGGAGTATAAAGAGAAAAAGGAAAAAGAAACAGCCCTACTAAGGGATACCCTTAAGGAAAAGGAAAAAGACCTACAAAAAGCTGAAGAAATTATTAACGACCTTCAAAACAAGCTATTTGAGAATCAATTAAAGCTGGTTGAGGCAAGAAAGCAGCTAGATGCTTATGTAGAAGGATCTGATAAAGGTCACTACAAATAGTAGGTTGACTACATTAGATGAAAAAGTAGTGATATAATAATATTACTACTTTTTATTATTACATACTTTTGTATTCCATTATAAGGAAGGTTGTTTGCCATGAAAAAAGTTGAGCTATTGGCTCCAGCAGGAGATTTTGAAGGGCTAAGGGCTGCCCTAGTAAATGGAGCAGATGCAGTATATTTAGGAGGAAAAGACTTTAGTGCTAGGGCATATGCTTCTAACTTTGATAGAGCTACAATTGCTGAGGCTGTAAAATATAGTCATTTAAGAGGTATGAAGGTATATGTTACCATTAATACCCTTTTAAAGGATGTGGAGATAAATAAGCTATTAGATTATGTAGCTTTCTTATATGAAAATGATGTAGATGCACTAATAATACAGGACATAGGGGTACTGTCTTTAATTAGCTACGGGTTTCCGGACTTTGAGCTCCATTGTAGTACACAAATGACCCTTCACAATACCCCTGGAATTGAGGCTATTAAAAGCTTTGGTGTTAAAAGAGTTGTTGTAGCAAGGGAGTTGAATATAAAAGAAATCCAAGAAATATATAATAATACAGGTATGGAGCTTGAGGTTTTCATTCACGGAGCTCTTTGTGTATCCTATTCAGGCCAGTGCTTAATCAGTAGCTATATAGGAGGAAGAAGCGGTAATAGGGGTAGATGTGCCCAGCCCTGCCGAAGAAGCTATGAACTATTGGGACAAAATAATAAAAAATTAAAGAAGGAAGCCTATCATATTAGTATGAGGGACTTAAATACAATAAAATATATAGACAAACTTATAGAAGGTGGAGTAGCTTCCTTTAAAATAGAAGGGAGAATGAAAAAGCCCCACTATGTAGCAGCAATAGTAAGAAGCTATAGGCAAGCAATTGATAGGTATTTAATATCAAAGCAAATGATGGATGAAGAGAAGGTAAGGGATGAAATTGCACAGGTTTTCAATAGAAGGTTTACTAGAGGCTTTATATTAGAAAGCCCTAAAGAGGAAATTGTAAATATAGAAAAACCAAGTAATAGAGGAGTTTACTTAGGTGAAGTATTATGGGTAGATAAAGGAAGAAACACTATTAGGCTAAAGCTGGAGAAGCCACTGGCCGTAGGAGATGGAATAGAAGCTTTAACCTCTAGTGGTAAAGATGTAGGAGGAGCCATAACCACTATTACTATCAATAACAAAAAAGTACACAAGGCAGATAAAAATGAAACTGTAGAAATAGTGGTAAAGGGCAATGTAAACAAAGGAGATAAAATATTCAAAACCCATGATGCAGTGCTAACAAAGCAGCTTCAAGAAACCTATGAAAATAAGGATATTACAATTAAGCTTAAGGGTGAAATTACAATAGAGATAGACAAAGCCATAAAACTATATATATGGGATGAGCTAGGTAATGGAGCTTATCAGGAGTCAGAATTTATAGTTGAAAAAGCAATAAAGGCTCCATTAACAGAAGAGCGAATAAGGGATAATCTAAACAAACTGGGTGGTACACCCTTTGTATTTGAGTATATTAATATTAATTTAGAAAAAGGAGCTTCAGCACCTATAGCAACTATTAATGGACTTAGGAGAGGGGCTATAGAAAAGCTATCGGATATTAAAAGTAAGCATCACCCTAGAAAAATGATAAAGGAAATAGTAAGAAAGCCCTTTAGAATGCCGGTTTATAAGTTGGCAGAAGGAAAAGATATAAAAACTATAAAAACCTCCCTTAGGGTAGACACAATTAAGCAGTTAAAAAGTATTAATGCACCTACTATAGATAGGGTATATTACGGAGATTTAAACACCCTAGATTTAGCAATAGATTTTTGTAAAGGTAAAGGCTGGAATATATTTTTTAGATCACCCAATATAGTGAAGGACAAAGATTATAATTATATTAATGAGAAGCTAAAGCATCTAAAAATAGATGGTATTCTCGCAGGTGATATTGGTATGGTAAAAAATGCAATGGATCAATATAGTATTCCTGTTATCGCCGATTACACCCTAAATCCTTTTAATAGCTATAGCCTAGATACCCTATTGGGTTTAGGGGTTACTGGAGTAGTTATCTCAACTGAGTTAGACTTAAAGTCCATAGGAGATTTACTTAGCTGTAGCTCTATGGAAATTGAAGTTATTGTCTACGGAAAGCTAATGGCAATGACTCTTGAATACTGTCCCTTAAATGATGTTGCTAATTGCATTAACAGCTGTAACCAATGTAGCCATATACCCTACAGCTATAGATGGGGCCTAAGGGATCATAAAAATATGATTTTTCCAATTGCCAAGGACTTTTTAGGTAGAACAATAGTTTTAAACTCACAACCATTATTCATGCTGGATAAGCTAAAGGAAATAAAAAAGGTTAATCCACATAGGCTTCAAGTATCCATTACTGATGAAGATACGGAGAAGATTAAAAAAATCCCCTTAAATATGGAGGGAACCACAAGGGATTTGCCAGTTAGCTTTACTAGGGGACACTATTTTAGAGGGGTAGAATAAAGCCAGATTAACAGAAGGTAAAAGTATTGAGATTATTAAGAAAAGGGAGTGATTAAGCTGAAAATTACAGAGTTAGAAACCCCATGCTTGGTGGTGGATTTAGATAAGCTGGAAAAAAACATTGCTGAAATGCAACAGCTTGCAAATCACCATGGTGTAAAGCTATGGCCAATGATAAAAACCCATAAAAGTCATTACATAGTAGATAAGCAAATTAAAGCTGGAGCAGAGGGTATATTAGCAGCAAAGCTTTCGGAGGCTGAAAAAATGCTGGAGGCAAATGTAAAAAAGATAATGCTGGCATACCCAATAATTGGAGAAGGTAAGCTTAAAAGACTCATTGCCCTATCAAAAAAGGCTGAAGTCTATTGTAGTATCGACTCATTAATATCTGCTGAGATATTAAATAAAGCAGGAATCGACTCCCAAACCCTGTTTAAATGTATTGTTATTATAGACAGTGGCTTAAATAGACTAGGAATTAAGCCAGAGGAAACTGCTAGGTTTGTTAAGAGCTTAAAAGAGCTGAGTAATCTTAAGGTGGTGGGTGTTGCAACCCATGGTGGCCATGTTTATGGTGCGGTAGATAGAGAGGGAGTAATAGAAGCAGCTAATCAAGAAATAATGGCTATAGAAGCCGCTGAAAAGCAACTGCTAGAGGAAGGAGTAGCCTGTGAGGTTGTTGCTATAGGCTCTAGCCCAACTGTAAAGGTAATAAATAATTATAGTTCAATTAAGCAGATTAGACCAGGGAACTATGTGTTTAATGATGCTGTACAAATGGCTTTAGGGGTAGCGAAGGAGGATGATTGCTCACTATTTGTTAGGGCAACAGTAATTAGCATACCTGAAGAAGGAAGAGCAATAATAGATGCAGGAAGCAAAATTCTATGCCTCGATACTGGTGCCCATGGAAATACTAGCATAGTTGGCTATGGTAGAGTTAAGGGATTTGAGGAGATAGTAGTAAAGGGCTTGTCAGAAGAACTGGGAAGGCTACAGTATAATCCAAGCAAAATACAGCTACAGATAGGAGATATTATTGAGATAATACCTAATCATGCATGTACAGTGGCCAATATGGTGGATAGGATATATGGTGTTAGAAATAGGATGGTTGAAAAGGAGATATTAGTATCTGCTAGGGGTTTAGTTTATTAATTACGGGTGCTAAAACACCAAAACTAATATACAATAGGAGGAAGCAATATGAAGATTAAAGATATTCAAGTTGGAAAGATTTCTGTTCCCTTAGTAAAACCCTTCAAAACTGCCCTAAGAACAGTTAAATCCATTGAAGACGTTGTAGTTAAAATAACTACAGATACTGGACACGTTGGGTATGGAGAGGCTGCTCCTACTGCTGTAATTACAGGTGATACAACTGGAGCAATTATTGGTGCTATAAATGAATACATAAAGCCCCAGCTAATAGGCTTAAACATAGAAAACTTTGAAGAGGTAATGCTGAAGCTCCATAGCTCCCTAATAAAAAACACCAGTGGTAAGGCTGCAGTTGACATAGCCCTTTATGACTTGTTTGGACAGCTACATAATGCACCCCTATACAAGCTTCTTGGAGGCTATAGGAATGAAATAATAACAGATATTACAATTAGTGTAAACGACCCAGATGAAATGGCTAAGGACAGTATAGAAGCAGTAGCAAGAGGCTATAAAACCCTAAAAATAAAAGTAGGAAAGGATCCACAGAAGGATATTGAGAGAATTAAAGGAATTAGAAATGCAATAGGCTATGATATTAAGCTTAGGATAGATGCTAATCAAGGCTGGAGGCCAAAGGAAGCTATTAGTATTTTAAGAAGGATGGAGGATAAGGGTTTAGAGATTGAACTAGTTGAACAACCAGTATTAGCCCATGACTTTGAAGGGCTAAAGCTTGTAACAGACAATGTAGGCATACCAGTTTTAGCAGATGAAAGTGTCTTTTCACCAAGAGATGCATTGAGAATACTAGAAATGAGGGCTGCTGATTTAATCAATATTAAGCTAATGAAAACTGGGGGAATATATAATGCCCTAAAAATATGCTCTGTTGCAGAGGTATATAATGTAGAATGTATGATTGGCTGTATGCTAGAGAGTAAAATAAGTGTTACAGCAGCAGCCCATTTAGCAGGTGCAAAAAGCATAATTACTAAAATAGACCTAGATGGACCTTCATTATGTAGCCAAGACCCAATTAATGGAGGGGCAATTTTCGACGATTACAGAATTACAATTCCAGAAGAAAAAGGCTTAGGCTTTACAAATATTTCAGATGCCTTTTTTTAATAAAGAAAACGCAAGGGAAAAAAATTAAAGGATGAGTATATATGTTTATTAAAGATAGTTATGTAAAAGAGTTTACCGACATGATGTCTGAAGGCTTTATTTTTATTGATAACCTAGGGAAAATACAAATTTACAACAATAAGGCCAAAGAGATATTTGGAATAATATACAATCAAGGAATAGGACATAAGGCTGGCGTTATCAATAAAGGAGATATTGTTATAGTTGCAGATAACTGTCTAGGTAAAGATGATGGTGGACTTACCCCTAATGACTTAAAGGTGATGGGAATTGATGATAGAAGCATTAAACACAATGATTCTATCGTTGGTATTGGAGTATTTGGAGAGTTTAATGGGAAGGCAAAATATAAATATCACAAACCATATGAAAAAAAGGGAATATTATCAATATCACATGAAATCCTTAACAAAACAATAAATGTTGTTATTGATTATAACAATAGAGTAATTAATATAACAGTGGATGAACAAGCCTTTGAAATGTCCTATGTAAATGCCATTGGTCATATGGTTATTTTAGATAAAGACTATGGTAATGTAAAATTCTATCAGGCTAAGGGCTATACAACCAGAGGAGAAGAAATAAATAATTTATTAAGGGGATACAGCTATAGGGCAAAAGGGAGAGATGTAGATACAATAGATGTTATAGGTAGAGATATATTCGAGATTCATAATAATAGTCCTACCATTAAGGAATTTTATGAAGCAGCAAAGGGTAAGGACATTAGCTATAGGGAAAAATTCACAGAAATAAATGGAAGACCAACTATATGCACCTTAGAGGTTGTAAACAGTGGTGATAAAAGGGTAGGTGCAGCCCTTAAGGTGGAGGATATATCAGAGATTAAAAGGGTAATTAGAGAAAGGGATGAAGCATTACTGAATCTAGAGGAGGCTGAGAAAAAGCTTAAGGAAGAAGAAGCACTATCAGAGGTGTTTCCAGAAGTAATTGGTGATAGTAAAGAAATAAGAAATGTTAAAAACCTTGCATATAAAGCATCAAAATCAAACTCCACTGTGTTGATTTTAGGAGAAAGTGGCACAGGAAAAAGCTTGTTTGCAAAGGCCATACACAAAGCAAGTAAATATAGTCATAATCCCTTTATTCATGTAAACTGTGGTTCAATACCAGAGGCATTGCTAGAAAGTGAGTTGTTTGGCTATGAAGGAGGAGCCTTCACAGGGGCTAAAATCAGCGGGAAGGCTGGAATGTTTGAGTTAGCCGATGGAGGCACTATTTTTTTAGATGAAATAGGTGAAATTTCACCAGTATTACAAATAAAACTATTGCAGGTTTTACAGAATAAAAGCTTTTATAGGGTTGGTGGAAACAAGAAAATAACAGTTGACCTAAGAATAATTGTGGCAACAAACAAAAACCTAGAAGAAGAGATGGTTAAGGGGAATTTTAGGGAGGACTTATATTATAGAATTAATGTTTTCCCAATTTGGATACCTCCATTAAGGGATAGAAAGCAGGATATACATTCACTGGTATATTCAATGCTACCAAACATTTGTAGAAGAATTGGCTGCCAAGAAAAACGAATTTCAGGGGAAGCCCTTAGTATGTTATCAAACTATCAGTGGCCTGGGAATATTAGAGAACTTGAGAACATACTTGAGAGGGCAGTAAATCTTGCCGAAGGTAATACTATTTTATCAACCCACTTATCAATAGAACCTTCAATAACTAAAGAGAGAAAGATTAAAGAAATAAAATCATTAAAGGATATTATCGGTGAGGCTGAAGAAAAGGCTATTAGGGAGGTCCTTCTACTTAGTGGTGGAGATAAGAAATCTGCCATTAAGCTATTAAAGATAGGGAAAACCAGCTTTTATGAAAAAATGAAAAAATATCACATTGACTAGTTCGCACTACAGGAATCGCTCCGTAATTTCGGAATAAAGCTACTCTAAAAGCATTTTGGCATAAAATAGATGTGTAGAAGTGTTCTGAATAGGTAGCTGTTGGTAATTTGAATAAATAATAAAAAAATCAGTTCGAAAATTCGGAAGAGTAAACTTTATAACCTGCAAAATAGAGGTGCTAATTAGCCTATATACAAATTAGTAGAAATTGGCATGGTACTTGCTTTATAATAAGTCAGAATATTATGCAAATTGGCGGCACTCATCTCCCCCTTAAGAAGCGGGAGTGTTAGTAACCTATGTGGGTGTAGATGCTGGAATGTCTCATAACTATAGTAAATTACCAAGACCATCAGTACTTTTATTAACAAAGGAAGAATAGAATTATTATATAAAGATTAACCTATGAAGACCTTTTCAGTAAAGAGAGATTTAATAAAATATTGGAAGAGGAGGGTTAAAATGAAAAAATTATTAGTCTTAATGTTAATACTAATGTTAGCACTAACGGGTTGTTGGTCTGGGGGGACGGACCAACCAACAGATGGGGATGAAACAGGAGTTGAAGAGCCTAGTAGTGTACCAAAAGAGTTTACATGGACCTATTCTGGAGAAATTACTACATTAAATTACCTAGTAACAGCTAGTACAAATGAATTTGGGGTTGCTGCTAACTTAGTAGATTCACTAATTGATTATGACAGATATGGGGTTGTACAACCTGCTTTAGCGACAGAATGGACTACGTCAGACGATGGTTTAGTTTGGACATTTAAAATCCGTGAAGGTGTTAAATGGGTGACCCATGAAGGTATAGAATATGCAGAGGTTACAGCACAGGATTTCGTTGATGCTGCTGAGTACCTTCTAGACAGCACAAATGAGTCAAAAACTGCTAATATTTTCTATAGTGTTATTAAAAATGCCGAAGAGTACTATAATGGTGATATTACTGATTTTTCACAGGTAGGAGTAAAGGCAGTAGATAAACATACTCTAGAGTATACCCTTAAGCAACCAACACCATATTTCCTATCAATGCTTAACTACGTAGCATTCTTCCCAGTTAATGGTCAGTTTTTAGAAGAAGTAGGAGATAGATTTGGTACTGATCACAAGAATTTCCTATATAATGGTGCTTTTATAATGGAAATATTTGAGCCACAAACTAGAAGAATTCTTGTGAAGAATGAAAACTATTGGGATAAGGACAATATATTCCTTACTAAAATAAACTATCTATACAATAAAGAGTCTGCAACTCTAGCCCCAGAGCTATTTGCTCGTGGAGAAATAGATTACGCAGCTATACCCTCATCAATTATTGATGAGTGGATGAAGGATTCTAAAAAGAAGGAAATGGTAAGACCTAATAGAACATCTTTCTATACTTATTTCTATGCACTAAACTTTGACCCAAAGTTTGATGAACAATATGAGCCAGACAACTGGAAGATTGCAGTTAATAATAAAAACTTCCGTAAATCCCTATTCCATGCTTTAGATAGAAAAGCAGCTATGCTAACTGCAGAGCCTTATAATCCAGAACAAAAACTATCAAATACAATAACACCTAGAAATTTTGTTAGTATAGGTGGATCGGATTACACTCAAATTGGGAAGTTGAATGATTTCACAACTACAGATTCATTTAATAAAACTAAAGCTGTTGAGTATAAAGAAAAAGCTATGGAAGAGTTACAAGGAAATGCTAATTTCCCCGTTATAGTATATATGCCATATAATTCAGGATCAACTGAATGGGCTAACCGTGCTCAGGTCATAGAACAACAAATGGAGAATTTATTAGGAAAAGACTATATAGATATAGTTATCGCAGCAAAACCTCCTACAAACTTCTTGTCAGAAAATAGACGTAATGGAAATTATGCCTTCCTAGAAGCTAACTGGGGACCAGACTATGCCGACCCTGAAACATATACAGGTCCATTCTATCCAGGTGGGACTTATAACTTCCCTGAGTTTGTAGAAGGATATACCGAAGCTAATGGAGAGAAAAGCTATACAAACTTAGTAGATACTGCCAAGGCAGAAGTTCTAGACATCGCAAAACGTTACGAGTTATTTGCTGACGCAGAAGCCTTCTTAATAGAAGAAGCCTTTGTAATACCTTATGCCCTTGGTGGAGGTGGGTATTCTGCTTCAAGATTAAATCCATTTGAGTCACAATATTCACCATTTGGAGTTTCAGCTGAAAGATTTAAAGGGCAACATCTTCTAGAAAAGCCAATGAATACAGAACAGTATCATGAGGAAAGAGAAGCATGGGAAAAAGCACGTGAGAAGGCTTTAAAGTAAGTAAAAATTAAAATAAATATAAGCTATAAAGACTGTTTAATAACAGTCTTTATAGCTTATTAATAGCCTATAAAGATACGTTATTAATCCTTTATGACTCTATTACAGGCTTGAAATACAAGTAGAGGGGGAGAGGGATGTTAAAATATTCTATAAAGAGATTACTCCAATCATTGGTTACATTATTCATTATCATTACAATAGTATTCCTTCTTATGAGATTAATGCCAGAAGAGGGTTACTTTGGAGATGAATTTGATAAATTAGATGTGGCACAAAGAGAAGCTATCTTAGCAAGTATGGGTCTTAGAGATCCTATACATATACAGTTAGGAAACTTCTACAAGGATCTTTTTTCTGGTGATTTGGGAACATCTATAATATACAGACCTAAAGTGCCTATTACAGAGATTATAGCAGATAAGCTACCCTATTCACTGTATTTTGGACTGGTTGCCATGGGCATATCTTTGTTGGCTGGTATCCCTTTAGGAGCACTTATGGCGAGAAGTAAAAACAAACTCTGGGATAAATTGGGTACAGGGTATATCGTGTTTATAAACGCGGTTCCGGCGGCGGTATACTTTCTATTTTTACAATTATATGTAACAGATATTTTTAAGCTGCCAATACTCTTTAGGCCTGACAAACCAGTTAGCTGGATACTACCTGCAATATCAATGGCTTTAGGAAGCACAGCCCATTATGCAATGTGGATGAGACGTTACATGGTAGATGAAATTAATAAGGATTATGTTAGATTAGCAAGGGCTAAGGGTTTAAGGAATCAAACCATTATGTTAAAGCATGTTTTTAGAAATGCTTTTGTTCCTATGGCTCAATATCTGCCCACATCATTACTCTTTACAATAGCAGGTTCTATATATATTGAGTCACTATATTCAATCCCTGGTATGGGAGGCTTATTGGTAGATGTTATTCAAAGGCAAGACAATTCATTAGTACAGGCATTAGTACTTATATTTTCTTCAATTGGTATTTTTGGATTATTTTTAGGAGATATACTTATGGCTATATTTGACCCACGCATTAATCTACAGAAAAAGGAGGGGGCTAGGTAATGGGTAGTAAGGCGATTAGTAAATTATCAGACGGAATAAGTCAAGACCTATTCGAGTTTGCAGGATACGATGAAGAAGAGGCAAAACGCGCTGGTTATTCAAATTACTCCTATTGGCGCTCTACTTGGCAGGTGTTTATTAAAAATAGGGTAGCACTGGTTTTGCTAATATTGATGACTACGGTTTTAGTATTTACACTAATACAACCCTATTTACCAAATCAAAAATTACCTACAAAGATATATATTGATGAAAGTACAGGAATGCAGCTTTCAAACCATAAGCCAGATTCTGAATTTTGGTTTGGAACAAACTCAATAGGTCAAGATATTTGGGCTCGTATATGGAGCGGAACCCGCACTTCACTATTAATAGGATTGGCAGTAGGGTTTTTTGAAGCCCTTGTAGGAATTACAGTTGGAGCCATGTGGGGATATATTAGACCCCTAGATAGACCGATTACAGAGGTTTATAATGTTATAAACAATGTACCAAAAACTATTATATTAATTCTTCTAACATATATTATGCGTCCTGGTTTAGGTACTATGATTTTTGCTATGTGCATGACAGGATGGATAAATATGGCAAGGTTTGTACGAAATCTAATAATAATTATAAGGGATAGAGAATATAACTTGGCATCAAAATGTCTTGGTACTCCAACTAGAAGGATTATAACCAAGAACTTACTTCCATACTTAGTTTCTGTTATTATGCTGAGAATGGCATTAGCTATACCCTTAGCCATTGGATATGAAGTGTTCTTAACCTATATAGGACTTGGATTACCAGTTAGTATACCATCACTTGGGAACTTAATTAATGAAGGAAGACTTTTAATGATGGCACCATCTCTACGTTATCAGTTGATTTTCCCAGCATTAGTTCTTTCAATTATTACAATATCTTTCTATGTAATGGGTAATGTATTCTCTGATGCAGCAGACCCAAGAAACCATGTTTAGGAGGTGACATTATGGCAAGCCCAAAGATTAAGTTATCTATTAGGGACTTAGTAATAAAATTTAAGCTAAGAGGTCAGGTTTTAACTGCTATAAGGGAAGCTTCTTTAGATATATATGAAGGAGAAAGTCTAGCCATAGTTGGAGAATCAGGATCGGGAAAATCTGTATTTACTAAGAGCTTTATGGGTCTACTAGATGGTAATGGATGGATAGATTCAGGGAGTATTACCTATGAAGGAGAAGATATAGCAAGATTCAAAACTGAAAAGGAATGGCTTAAAATAAGAGGCAAAAAGATTGCCATGGTATTTCAAGATCCAATGACTTCCTTAAATCCTCTGAAAACTGTAGGAAAACAGGTTCAAGAGGCGGTGGAGCTTCACCAAGGATTAAAAAAGGAAGAAGCTAAAAGGCTTACCATTGAAATCTTAGATGATGTAGGTATACCAGACTCAGAAAGTAGATATAAGCAATTTCCCCATGAGTTTTCAGGGGGTATGAGACAAAGAGTTGTTATAGCAATAGCTATAGCATGTAATCCCCATTTACTCATATGTGATGAACCTACAACAGCCCTTGATGTAACAATACAAGCCCAGATTCTTAATCTTTTAAAAAATCTTAAGGAGAAATATAGTTTAACTACCATATATATTACCCACGACTTAGGAGTTGTGGCTAATGTGGCTGATAGAATCGCTGTAATGTATGCAGGGGATATTGTGGAAATAGGAAATAGTGAGGAAGTATTTTATAATGCACAGCATCCTTATACCTGGGCATTACTATCATCACTACCACAGCTTGGAGTTAAGGGAGAACCTTTACACTCTATAAAGGGAACACCTCCTAACCTATTTTATGAAGTGAAGGGAGATGCCTTTGCACCTCGTAATCCCAAGGCTTTAAAAATAGACTTTGTTGAAAAGCCCCCATATTTTGAAGTAAGCCCTACCCATAAAGCGAAAACTTGGATATTAGACCCAAGGGCCCCAAAGGTAGATCCGCCTGCATCTATTAAAATATTAAGAGATCAATGGGGGGGAAGGAAAAATGCCTAATAAGAAGGATATTTTACTAGAAGTTAAGAATCTTAGCGTTGAGTTTGGAAAAAGAAAAAAGAAATTTGTTGCAGTTAATGATGTTAGTTTTCATATATACAAAGGCGAGACCTTTGGATTAGTGGGAGAATCAGGCTCTGGGAAGACCACTATAGGGAGAGCAATTATGCGGTTAAATGAATCAGCCAGTGGAGATATAGTATTTAATGGAAAGAAGATTAATGGCAGTATAGATAAAGAGCTAGACAAAGAGATAAC
Source organism: Alkaliphilus pronyensis (assembly GCF_009017275.1). GTDB lineage: Bacteria > Bacillota > Clostridia > Peptostreptococcales > Natronincolaceae > Alkaliphilus_C > Alkaliphilus_C pronyensis. Next base: position 65,092 of record NZ_WBZC01000019.1, read on the forward strand.
TAAGAAAATACAAATGATTTTTCAAGATCCAATGGCTTCATTAAATGAAAGGGCCAAGGTAGACTATATAGTGTCTGAAGGGCTTTACAACATTAAAAACTATAAAAACGAAGAAGAAAGAAAAGAAAAGGTAGAAAAGGCCCTTTTAGATGTTGGGTTACTTCCAGAGTTCTTAAGTCGTTTCCCCCATGAGTTCTCAGGGGGGCAAAGACAAAGGATAGGTATTGCAAGAGCCTTAGTTATGGAGCCTGATCTAATAATAGCCGATGAGCCCATATCAGCACTGGATGTTTCCATCCGTGCCCAGGTTTTAAATCTGTTATCAGAGCTTCAAAAAAGAAAAAATTTAACTTATTTGTTTATAGCCCATGATCTATCGGTTGTTCGTTTTATAACCGATAGAGTTGCAGTAATACACAAAGGCAAAATAGTAGAGTTAGCAGAAACTGAAAGGTTGTATGGAAATCCTCTACATCCCTATACTCGTTCCCTTCTTTCTGCTATTCCTATACCAGACCCTAGAAAGGAGAAGGAAAAGGTACTAAAGATTTATGATCCAAGTTGTCACGATTACGATAATGCCCCTCCAAAGTGGGTGGAAATTGAACCGGAACACTTTGTATTAGGAAATGAGAAGGAAATAGAAGAGTATCGAATAACGTTAATGCATAACCAATAGCCCTACTTCATTATCCATGGTATTAGAATATTATGGTCGTGATATTGACACCGAAGAAGTAGCAGCCCATGTTTTAGATAATTAAATGAATACATTAAGAACCTAAAGGGGGATAATTTTGAAAAGACTTGTTATCAACAATGGATATGTGATTGATCCTGCAAATAAAATATCATCTTTATTAAATATTGCCATAGAAGGTGGAAAAATTGTTGAGATATCCAATGATATCCTGCATGGAGAAGAGCTTATAGATGCAGAAGGTTTAATTATTTCTCCAGGATTTATTGATTGTCATATGCATGAAGATCCCTATGACCCAGAATTAGACAAAATCAACATAAGTATTTTTAATTGCATGCTAAGAATGGGTGTTACTACTGCTGTAGGTGGAAACTGTGGAAGTGGGCCGGTTGACATACCTAAATACATAAATGCTATTGATAGAGCTGGACTTCCTGTAAACTTTAGCATGCTAGTCCCTCACAATATATTAAGAGCTCTAGAAGGAATAAATGATAAATATGGAAAAGCATCACCGGTAGAAATAAGTAATATGAAAATAAGAGCCCAACAATACTTAGATTTAGGATGTTTAGGAATATCCTTTGGCATTAGATATGTTCCTGGATTAGATGAAAAAGAATTAAAAGAAATATCTTCAGCCTGCAAAAAAGATAAAAAAATTATAGTAGCACATATCAGAGATGACGCCAAAAACGTGATTGCTTCAGCTAAGGAGCTTATAGAAATAGGACTAAATCATAATTTACCTATTCAAATTTCCCATTTAGGAAGCATGGGAGCTTATGGACAGATGGAAGAATTACTATCATTAATTGATTATCATAAATTAAATGGTCTTGATATATCTGCAGACTGCTATCCTTATAATGCATTCAGTACAAGTGTAGGAGCAACAACCTATGATAGCGGATTTCTAGAGAGATATGGGGCTGATTATGAAGCTATCGAAATTGCAGAAGGTAAATATAAAGGACAAAGATGTACAGAAGAAATTTTTAAAGAATTAAGGGATACTAATCCAGCAATCTTAACCATAGGCCATTTTATGCGGGAAGAAGATGTTGATAAAGCTATATCCCATCCTAATGTATTTATTGCCAGTGATGGAGTTATGCATAATTATCAAGGTCATCCAAGAGCAGCAGGAACATTTCCTAGGGTAATCTCAAAATACGTAAAGGAAAAACAATTAATTTCATTATATGATGCTATAGGTAAGATGACTTGGTTACCTGCTAAAAAGTATGGACTAGCTAAGGGTACCTTAAGCATTGGCAGTGATGGGGATATCCTTATATTTGACTACAATGAAATAAAGGATAACTCAACCTTTGAAGAGCCTGCTCTACCACCTAATGGGATTAAATACGTACTTGTTAATGGAGAAATATCCTGTAAAGATAATAATATATTAAGCTATACATCTGGGAGGTTTATCCGAACCTCAACTGAGTCTTACACTATTCAGAAATAACTGGGGGTTGGAGGTGATTAAATGCTTAGAGAAACAGTGCTAAATAAACTACAGGGAGTAGAAGCTAATGTATCTATAGTGCTAAATGACTTAACTAGAGATAAGTGGGTGTTAAGATACAAGGAAAATAAAAAATTTCCCTCTGCTAGTACAATTAAGATATTAATCATGGTAGAAGCATTGAAGCAGGTGAATGAAGGTAAATTCACACTAGAACAGAAGATAACAGCGAAGGATAGTGATAGGGTAGAGTTTAGCATCATTAGTGAACTAAATATAAGTGAATATACATTTAAGGACTTAATAATTCTTATGATAATAATTAGTGATAATACTGCAACTAATATGCTAATAGATATGGTTGGTTATGAAAGCATAAATAAAATGGCAGGGGTCCTTGGACTTAGCAGTACAGTCTTAAAAAGAAAAATGATGGATTTTGAAGCAGCAAAAGCTGGTAGGCAAAATGAAACTAGTGCCATTGATATGGCAAAAATTTTACAAAAAATATACAACAAGTCTATACTCAATGAAGAAATGTGTGAGATAATGATAGATATCCTAAAAAGGCAGAAACATAAGGATAGCCTATCAAGGTATATTACAGATGAAGTAACTATTGCACATAAAACTGGTGAACTTGATAGGCTTAACCATGATATAGGAATTTTTTATCTAGAAGATATTCATTATATACTAGGAGTATTTGTTACAGATGCTCAGGATAATTTAGAGGCTAAGAGAATTATAGGGAGTATATCTAAATTAGTATATGAACATTTTTTACATAAAGGAAGATAGGACTAAACAGAAAAGGGGGCTAATTAAATGGGAAATAATGCTTTTCAATTAGGGGTCTTTATCAAATCAGTAGTGCCTATAAAGCTACATCCCAGCTTCGAAAGTGAAATGGCTGATGAGGGTCTCTATGGTATGGTTGTTAAAGTGATAGAAGATACTGGGGATGGATGGTATTACATTGAAACCCATTATGATTATAGTGGATACGCTCATCAATCTGATATGTTTATGGATGAAAAAAGGTCATTGGATTGGAAAAACTCTGCTACAAATGTTATAACTCACTCAATTGTGGATGTTATGGCTGCACCTACTTATAAAAGCTATATAATAGAAGTCTTGACTCGAGGTGGAGTAGTAGCATTAACAGGAGAGGAAAAGGATGGTTGGTCTGAGATTGAGCTTATAGATAAAAAGAGAGGATGGGTCCGCAGTACCTTTGTAGAGAGCCTAAAGACAGAAGCAAATAGATTAGATGAAGAAAAACTAAGGAAAAGCTTAGTAGCTACTGCTTTATCTTACATAGGAACCCAGTACAGATGGGGAGGAAGGAGTGCTTTTGGGATAGATTGCTCTGGACTTTGTTCAATATCATATTTATTAAATGGAATTATCATCTATAGGGATGCTGAGCTAAAGAGTCAATACATGAGGAAGATAAGCCTTGATGAAATTAAACCTGCAGACCTTTTGTTTTTCCCAGGTCATGTTGCAATGTACATCGGCGATGATAAATATGTGCACTCAAGTTCAAGCATCAATGGTGTAGCAATAAACAGCTTAAATCCAAAGGACTATGATTATAGAGAGGACTTAGCAAAAGAGATAACCGGCATAGGCACAATTTTTTAAGGCGAAGAGGTATACAATGAAAAAACTGATATAAATATTGGTTAGTTCGAAAAAACGAACTGGTTGTCCTAAAAAGCGAACTCATGATATACTAGGATAATACAAGATTATCTAAGGTTTTAGATTTGATGGTATTACTTTATTTACTTTAGGAGTTCGGAAAAACGAACACAAAATATACCCTATAATACAATACAGTTGTAGAAGACTTGAAACATTCACTATTCTAGCAATTGGCACAGTTATTGCTTTTTGATTAAAGGAGCTATATATATTAGAAAATTATGAAAATAGAAGGGGACATAACCATGAGAAATGCAGAACAGATGAAGACTAACTATGAATTTGCTGGATGTGACACTGTTGAACTAGCCAAGCAATACGGAACACCACTATATGTTGTTTCGGAGGAGAAAATAAGAGAAGGCTGTAAGGAAATTAAAGAAACATTTCTTATGAAATATAAAAATACTAAAGCAACCTATGCTAGTAAGGCATTTTTAACACTGGCGATGTGTAAAATAATAGAAGAAGAAGGCTTAGGATTAGATGTGGTTTCGGGAGGAGAGCTTTATACAGCAATTAAAGCTAATTTTCCAATGGAAAAAATTGTGTTTCATGGCAATAATAAATCCTACGAAGAGCTGTATATGGCGGTATCCCATGGAGTAGGTAGAATAGTTATTGATAATTCCTTTGAGCTACACATGCTGGAGGATATTACAAATATTCTAAAAAGAGATATTGAGGTTTTATTTAGGGTTTCTCCTGGGGTAAAGGGAGAAACACATGAATATATAATAACCGGTCAAAAGGACTCAAAATTTGGAATTCCCTTAGAGGGGGATAATATTCTGCAATGTGTAAAAAGGGTGGTACTATCAAAGCATATAAAGCTAATGGGATTTCACTTTCATTTAGGCTCTCAGCTTTTTGATAGGGACATATATGTAATTGCACTAAGAATTATTATGAACCTCATAAAGCAGCTTAAGGAGCAAATTTCCTTTGTAACTAAAGAAATTAATACAGGTGGAGGCTTTGGTATTTTCTATACTAACGGTGATAAGCCAAAACCTATAAATTATTATACAGATGCCATAATGAAGGAGCTACAAGATCAGTGTAGTAGTCTAAATATAGAAGTACCATCTATAGTAATTGAACCAGGCAGATGGATTATTGGAGGTTCAGGTATAACCCTATACACAGTGGGGGCAGTAAAGGAAATTCCCCAGGTAAGAACCTATGTAAGTGTAGATGGTGGTTTACCAGATAACCCTAGACCAGCTTTATATAAGGCTAAATATCAAGCGGTGGTGGCCAATAAAATTAATCATCCGAAGGACAAAGTAGTTACTATCGCAGGAAAATGCTGTGAATCAGGTGATATTTTGATTTGGGACTTACAAGCTCCCCAGGTAGAGCCAGGGGATATTTTAGCAGTGCTAAGCACAGGAGCCTATAACTATTCAATGGCAAGTAACTATAATAAGCTTTTAAGACCTGCTGTTGTTTTAGTTAATAGGGGAGAGGCCAATTTAATTGTAAAAAGAGAAAGTCTTGAAGATCTTATTAGGAGAGATATTATTCCAAAGCATCTCCTATAAAAAACTTATTATTAAATTCTTATGGGGGGGGTGAATGTAGTAGTTTTTAGTTGTTTTACCAATATCATTAGAAGGGGGAATTGTGTATGATTAATGTTGTATGGTTTTTATTTATTGCAGTTGGTATTATAGTAGCAGCTTTTACTGGTAATATTGAAGCAGTTACAGACTCAGCCATATCAAGTGCGAGACTAGCTGTTGATTTATCTTTGGGACTAATTGGAGTTATGGCTTTATGGCTTGGAATTATGAAAATAGCAGAGGTTTCTGGATTAATTAAAGCAATATCAAAGGCTTTGAGATTTGTAATGGTACCTTTATTCCCAGATGTACCAGCTGATCATCCAGCTATGGGAGCAATTATCATGAACATGGCTGCAAACGTTCTAGGTCTTGGAAATGCTGCAACACCACTGGGGTTAAAGGCAATGCAAGAGCTACAGGAATTAAATCCTAATAAGGATACAGCAACAAATGCAATGTGTACCTTCTTAGCTATTAATACTTCTTCTGTTACGTTAATACCAGCAAGTATTATTGCCATAAGAGCTTCTGCTGGTTCAGCTAATCCAACAGAAATTATTGGACCTGTTATAGTGGCAACAGTAGCATCTACAACTGCAGCAATTATAGCAGTTAAGCTGCTACAGAAGCTACCAGCTTTTCAAATTAAACCACAGGACCTTGAAGAAGTAAAAGGCCAATAAAAGGAGGGGAAAATATGTTTGTTGAAATTATGAATGCAATTTCTAAATATGCAATACCGTTCATTTTGTTAGCAATACCAGCCTATGGTTTCTTTAAAAAGGTTAAGGTGTATGAAGCCTTTACAGATGGAGCCAAGGAAGGATTTACTACAGCTGTTAGAATTATACCATTCCTAGTTGCTATGCTGGTGTCAATAGGGATATTTAGAGCATCAGGGGCTATGGATATTTTAGTTAAGGCAGTAAGCCCAATAACTGGACTTATTGGAATGCCAGGTGAGGTGCTACCAATGGCTATTATGAGACCCCTATCCGGTGGTGGTGCATCAGGTATAATGAGTGAATTAATAACTACACATGGAGCAGATTCACTAATAGGTAGAATGGCATCAATTATGAATGGATCTACAGAAACTACCTTCTATGTGTTGGCAGTATACTTTGGTTCCGTTGCAATTAAAAAGACAAGACATGCACTTCCAGCAGGACTTATTGCAGATGCAGTTGGCCTTGTAACAGCAGTTTTAGTTGCTAATCTAATGTTTGGATAGAAAAAAGCAAATAAATAAAAATTAATAAGGGCTATTTTTAGCCCTTTAATTTTTACATAATAAAGTTATAGGAGGAGAAAACATGATAAAACCCAAAGCTTTAAAGGCTGGTGACACAATTGCAGTAGTGGCACCCTCAAGCCCTGCAGACCCAGAAAAGGTAAAGAATGCAAAGCTTCAGCTGGAGGCGTTAGGCTTTAATGTAATTATGGGTAAAAGCTGTCACCAGGTCCACGGGTACTTAGCCGGTGAAGATGAACTTAGAGCAAATGATATAAATATTATGTTTAATGATAAGAAAATTAATGGTATTATTTGCTTAAGGGGAGGTTATGGTGCAGCTAAAACCTTAAATAAAATAGATTTTAATATTATAAAGGCAAATCCAAAAATTTTTATGGGCTATAGTGATATTACTGCACTACACCTAGCAATTAATCAAATATGTAGCCTTGTAACCTTCCACGGACCAATGGCTGCGTCAGATATTGCAGGCGGACTTGATGATTATAGTAAAGAGTATTTTATAAAGGCTATAATGGAGCCACAACCTATGGGGGTACTTAAGAATCCAATAGAAGTTAAAACCCAATGCCTTGTGGCTGGTAAAGCAACAGGAGAAATAGTAGGTGGAAACCTCGCCTTAGTCAGTTCAACAATGGGAACTCCCTATGAGATTAACACCAAGGGTAAACTCCTCTTCCTAGAAGAAATAGGAGAAGAACCCTACAGTGTAGATAGAATGTTGACCCAGTTAGCACTTGCTGGAAAGCTTAATGATGCAGAGGGTATAATTTTAGGCGACTGGAAGGACTGTGAGCCATCTAAGGCTAAAGAAAGCTTAAGTCTAATGGAGGTATTTCAGGAGATAATAGTTCCCTACAATAAGCCAACAATATTTGATTTAAAGGCAGGCCATTGCACTCCAAAATTAACTATTCCCTTCGGGGTTAAAGCAACACTAAATGCAGAGGAAGGTACTTTATTCTTAGAGGAGGCGGCAACAATTTAATGGCAAAATCAACACATCCACTATTGATGGAGGCTCAAGCAATAAAAAATTGGCTAAGTAAAGTGAGAAGAGATTTCCACAAAGAACCCGAACTAGGTATGGAGGAGTTTAAAACTCAAAAAAAAATAGTTGAACACTTAAAGGAAATGGGAATACCCTACAAGACAGATGTGGCCAATACTGCTGTTGTGGGAATTATAAAGGGTAGTGAAAAGGGTAAGGTGGTAGCCCTAAGGGCAGACATGGATGCCTTACCCCTAGAGGATGAAAAGACAGTGCATTATAAATCTACCATAAAGGGAAAAATCCATGGCTGTGGACACGATGCCCATATGACTATTCTCTTGGGGGCTGCTAAACTGTTGAAGGAAAGAGAAGCAAAGCTAAAAGGAACCATAAAACTGTTTTTTCAACCTGCCGAAGAAACTTTAGGTGGAGCTAAGCCCATGATAGAAGCAGGAGTGATGGAGAATCCAACTGTAGATGCAGTTTTTGGACTCCATGTAACTCCAGAAACACCAGTGGGGAAAATTGGAGTAAAATACAGCCAAATGAATGCCTCATCCGATACAATAATAATAACTGTTAGGGGGGAAAGCACCCACGGAGCATATCCCCATGGAGGAATAGATGCAATCGTTATAGCTGGTCATATTATAACAGGGCTACAGACAATAGTAAGTAGAAATGTAGACCCAAGAGATTCTGCCGTTATTTCACTGGGTGAAATATCTGGTGGAACACAGGGGAATATTATTGCAAATAAAGTAACTATGAGGGGTACAGTACGGACCTTAAACCCTAATACTAGAGATATTGTTTTGGATAGAATCAAGCTAACCATAGAAAATATAGCTAAGTCAATGGGGGGTTCAGCAGAGCTTAACAGAGAAGAGGGGTATGTAGCATTAATTAATGATGATGCTATGGTGGAAGTAGTAAAGAAAAATGCAGGGGAAATATTAGGTTTGAGAAATGTAGAAATAATTAAAACTCCTAGTTTAGGAGTAGAGGACTTTGCATATTTTCTTCAGAAGGCCCCAGGTGCCTTTTATAGACTAGGCTGTAGAAATGAAGAAAAGGGAATAGTACATGAAGCCCATAGTACTCTATTTGATGTAGATGAAGATTGTCTCCCTATAGGAGTAGCTATTCAAGTCAAAAATACCCTGTCAATGTTAGAGGAGGCAGACTAAATGGAGGATTTTAAAAAGCTTTCATGCCGCCAGCCTAATAAAAATACCTCCTAAGCAGGAGGTTTTTGCTTTTCTGTTTTCTTTGTAATTAATATTGAAAAGATAATTAATAATGTAGCCAAGGATATACCAATAAAATCTATCCCAACATCAATTAAGCTGCTTACTCTACCATCTGTAAAGGATTGTCTAAACTCATCTAAAGCAGCCATAGCAGTGGCAGAAACAAAAGATAATAAAAGGGCTGTATAATTCTTTTTTGTGTATTGATTTATTAGAAAAAATAAGGCTATTGTCAAGGAGAAAAAAACAAAAACATGGGCTATTTTTCTTAATAGGAATTCAAGTATTACGGGATTTGCTCTAGCATAGGCATAAAAATCATAACTAACTGTTCGTATAGGATTCAATTCATTCATGTTAACAGGTAAATGCTCAGCTATTAATTCAGCAATACGTATAAAATACACATCAAATCTTAAGAGAATAGTATTTAGCTGCTTTAATATAGGTAGTACCCTTAAACCAGGAATAGAGGATAAATAAAAAATTCCTCCCAGTATTATTATTGCAAATACCCAACCATTTAGTTTTTTCATTTTCTACCTGCCTTTCAAGTTTTAATAAAATATTTAACCTATATGTTATTTTACCCCTTTTACACTATTTAATAATAACACAAATATATATTGGAACATACAGCCTAATAAAAGTCATTTAGTAAAAAGGGAAAACACAAGAATCAGTAAAAAAGCCTACTGACCCTTGTGTTTAGTTTTTTAAGGTTTTTGATTTCGTCTTTTCATTCAACATTCAACATTTCTTTTATCTTTGCCTTTAATTTTTAATTCGGTTTTATGTTCTTAATTTTTCACTTTTAACTTTTAACTTTTAATTTTTATTTCTCCCTATCTCGCCTTAACCTCTGTCCAAACCCTATCATATTCTGTTAAGAAGTCGGAAAGGTCCTTAAAAACCTCACAGTTTGCTAAATCTTCTGAAGAGGGATATGCTGTTTTATCATTAATCAGCTCATCATCTAAAAGCTTTCTAGCCTCCACATGGGGAGTAGAATAACCAATATAGTCTGTATTCTTAAAGGCTATGTCGGTGCTAGTCATGAAGTTAATAAAAAGCTCTGCATTTTCTTTGTTTTTACTGGTTTTAGGAATTACCATAGCATCAAACCAAAGGTTACTACCCTCCTTTGGTATAGCATATTCAAGGTTAGGATTTTGCCATTTCATATAAACAGCATCCCCTGACCATACAACAGCCATTGCAGCCTCCTCAGAGATCATCTTATCCTTTACATCATCTCCAACATAAGCCAAAACCAATGGTTTTTGTTTAATTAGCTCATCTTTAACAGCCTCAAGCTCATTAACATCTCTAGTATTAAGAGAATATCCTAGCTTCTTTAAGGTTATACCAATAGAATCCCGTTGACTATCTAACATTAATATCTGATTTGCGTATTTTTCATTCCATAAAATATCCCAGCTATCAACTGTATCATCCACCATAGTAGTGTTGTATATTATACCTACAGTACCCCACATATATGGCACAGAGTAATTATTACTAGAATCATAATCAAGATTTTTAAACTCTTCACTAATATATTTAAAGTTAGGAATGTTATTAAAGTCTATTTCGTGAAGCAAATCCTCTTTAATCATACGTTCAATCATATAGTCAGAGGGAAAAGCAACATCATAATCACTGCCACCAGCTTTTATTTTTATATACATGTCTTCGTTGGTTGCATAGGTATCATAAATTACTCTAATTCCATACTCCTCTTCAAACTCCACTAAAACAGATTCATCAATATAGTCTCCCCAGTTATATACCTTTAACGTAGGCTTACCCTCACTACATCCTGTCATAGCAAGAATAATAGAGGCTACAAGTAATAATGCTAATGTTGTTTTAAAGACTTTAGTCATTTTTAAATCACTCCTTTATGGTATTGTTTTTTGACATTCTATTATTGATTATTATTAATAATAGTAATACAGTAATAAACATAATGGTTGAGAGGGCATTAATTTTAGGGTTAATTCCCCGCCTAGCCATTGAATAAATTGTTATTGATAGATTTGACACACCCGAGCCAGTGGTAAAGAAGCTTATTACAAAGTCATCCAGAGACAACGTAAAGGCCAAAAGAAAACCCGTTATAATACCTGGCATTATTTCAGGAATTATTACCTTTCTAAGGGCATAGCTAGGGCTTGCACCCAAATCTAAAGCAGCCTCATAAATATGCTTATTTAACTGTTTTAGTTTAGGTAAAACCGAAATAATTACATAGGGAATATTAAAGGTTATATGTGCCAACAATAGGGTTAAAAAGCCTAATCTTATCCTCATGAATATAAATAACAGCATTAAAGCTATTCCAGTCACTATATCGGGATTCAATACTGGTAAATAGGTTAAATTCATTATCATTGATTTTTTAAATCTTTTCATGTTATCTATTCCAATAGCTGCTGCAGTTCCTATTGCTGTTGCAATTAAAGAAGAAAGAATTGCAACACTTAAAGTATAGTACATTGCTGACATAATTTGCCTATCCTTAAACAATTCTATATACCATTTTAATGTAAGTCCATCCCAACTACCCCTCGATTTAGATTCATTGAAGGAGAATATAATAAGAACCATAATGGGGGCATATAGAAAGAAAAATATTAAAAAGGCATAGAGCTTTTTTATATGTTTCATTACCATAGTCCAGCCCCCTCGTTTTCTTTTTCATATTTAGACATAAAGCCCATACTAACTAATATTAAAATCATCATCACTATTGAGATGGCAGACCCAAAGCTCCAGTCACCAACAAATAAAAACTGCTGTTCTATTAAGTTACCTATTAAGGTGAACTGACCGCCACCTAAAAGCCTTGAAATAACAAAGGTGGTAACCGCAGGCATAAAAACCATTGTAATGCCAGATATAACCCCCGATATGCTTAGGGGAAATGTGACCTTGCGAAAAACAGTAATAGAATCTGCACCTAAATCTTCTGCAGCCTCCAGTAGACTTTTATCAATCTTTATTAACACAGAGTATATAGGTAATACCATAAAGGGCAAGAAGTTATAAACCATACCAAGAATAACTGCCTGTTCTGTATATAAAATATTTAAGCTAGGTAGCTTTAAAAAGTTCAGTATAGTATTAATGATTCCTCCCCTTTCAAGCAATGTCATCCATGCGTAGGTCCTTAAAAGAAAATTCATCCACATTGGAATAATAAACAGAAGAACTAAAGTGTTTTTCATCTTTAAGCCATTGCTTGCAAGTATCATTGCCATAGGATACCCTAAGATTAAACAGATTACGGTACTTATTAATGCTAAACGAATTGAGCGCCAAAGCACCATTAGGTATATAGGTTCAAAAAATCGCTTGAAGTTATCCAGTGAAAGCTGAAGTCCTGACTCTGTTCTAATAGTAACTCCAAAGAATATAACCAATATAATGGGTAAAACAATAAAAATTGTCATCCATATCAGATAGGGTGCAACAACACGGTTTTCCTTCATATAGCCTTCACCTTCTTCATAATATGGATATCACTAGGTTGAATTAATATACCTACTTTGCTGCCAACTGGCACCATCAAGGTGCTGTGAATCATCCAGCTTATACCGTTACTAGTAACCATCATTTCATAGTGAACTCCCTTAAATATTACTGATACCACCTGACCCAACAGCATACCATCAGCTTCCTTTACAAGCTTTATATCCTCAGGTCTAATAATTACATCTACTTCTTCGTTGGCTTCAAAGCCTTTATCTACACAGTCAAATTTTCTGCCTGCAAAATCTACTAAATAATCCTTAATCATGGTGCCAGTAATAATGTTGCTTTCTCCTATAAAATCTGCAACAAAGGAGTTTTTAGGCTCGTTATAAATGTCTACAGGGCTACCAATTTGCTGTATTGTGCCATCCTTCATTACAACCACTGTATCCGACATGGTTAAGGCTTCCTCTTGATCGTGGGTAACATATATAAAGGTAATTCCTAGTTTTTGTTGTATGTTCTTAAGCTCAAGCTGCATATCCTTTCTTAGCTTTAAATCCAATGCTCCTAAAGGCTCATCTAGTAATAATACCTCTGGTTCGTTTACCAAAGCTCTGGCGATTGCAACCCTTTGCTGCTGCCCCCCACTCAAGGAGTGTATTGATCTTTTTTGAAAACCAGGTAGATTAACTAAGGTCAATATATCCTTTACCTTTTCTTTAATAAGTCCTTTATCCATTTTTTTAATGTTTAATCCAAAGGCTATATTATCTGCTACGTTTAAGTGAGGGAAGAGTGCATATTTTTGAAACACTGTATTTACTCTTCTTTGATAAGGGGGAATACTTGTTATATCCATACCCTCAAATAATACTTCGCCAGAGGAAGGGGTTTCAAAGCCACCAATAATTCTTAAAGTAGTGGTTTTACCACAACCACTTGGACCTAAAAGAGTTAAAAATTCATTTCTTCTTACATATAGATTAATATTTTTTAATACATTATGGTCATCGTAGCTTTTCGATACATTAGTCAGCTTAATTATTGGCTGTGACATTTTTAATCCCCCTTTAAATGCTATTTTAAGTATTTTACAATAATAAGTATCAATAGTAAACTTTTTGTTGAGTTATACTAAACTTAATAAGCAATAATAGAATGCCACATTAAACAAACAAAGTCAATAAGTACTGTTAAAAATATTTTTAAAAGTAAAGGTAACTGTAGAAATGTAAAGCCAGCCCTTAATTATATAGATACGCAAATGCAAGTAAAAATATTTACTTTATGCACTTATTTCGAAGCTTTATGGCACTTGCTTACACCATAAGAACTGGGAGCATTAGAAACGCCCCCAGTTAATTACCCATATTATATAGAACTTAAAACTTATTGAAACATATTGATAAGGTTGCTATAATTAAACAATACAACTGTTGGTATTTAGTAGTTTTGTTGAAAGGATGAAAAAAATGCTTACTTCAATAATAGTTCTAATAGCTGCCTTTATATATTATAACTTTTTAGATTCACTGCCTTCAGCAATTATTACCATTACTCAGTATGCTCCATATGTTATTTTTTCATTTGGAATGATTATGGCTATACAGTTTAATAGAAGTCGTATTTTTTTTATTCTGCTAACTCTATTTATAGCTAAAATTGCCATTAATCCTATATGGGTAAATGATAGTGTTTTTACCTATATCTGTTTTTTTACAAGTATTAATGTGTTGGTTTTTTCAATACTTAAGGAAAGAGGCTACTTAACTGTTTGGGGTCTGATAAGATTCTTCTTTATTTTTATACAGGCTAGCTTTTTAATTTGGTTATATTTTAGAGGGTATTCAGAAACAGTTACTAAGCTAAATGCCGATTTATTCCCGTGGAATATGCTAAGCCCTATTCCAGATTATGGTATACTACTGTTTTTATTTGTATTAGCTATTTTGATACTTAGAGGCTATTTATATAAGTCGTTTTTAGAGCCCTTTTTAGTAGGGGTTATGGTATCCTCCTTCATATCACTAAACTTTTACAATAACAACTTACTATCGTCAGTTTTTTTTAGCTGTGGAGGAATCATATTAATTACTGCCATAATCAAGTTAACCTACAACATGTCATACCTTGACGAGTTAACTGGCTTACCTGCTAGAAGAGCCCTCCGTGAAGATATGCTTAAGCTAAGTGGCAACTATGTAATTGCAATGCTGGATATAGATTTTTTTAAAAAGTTTAATGATAAGCACGGACATGATATAGGAGATGAAGTGTTAAAAATGGTGGCTGCCACCATTAAGGAGGTCAATGGAAGGGGTAAAGCCTATAGGTATGGTGGAGAAGAATTCACTATTTTGTTTCCAAATAAGGATTTAACTGAAGCTATACCTTTTCTTGAGGAAGTTAGAGAAAGGGTAGCTAAAAGAGGATTTATTGTTAGAAGCAAAAACAGACCAAGAAAAAAACCAGAAAAAATTGTAAAGAATAAAATTACTACAAAAAAGCTACATGTTACTATAAGTATTGGTGGAGCAGAAAAGACAAAGGAGCTAAGAACCCCACAAGAGGTATTAAAGATGGCGGATAAAGCACTTTATAGGGCAAAGAAAAAGGGTAGAAATTGTGTAAGTAAGTAAAAAAATGGTACATATAAAGATAGAGAAGTTTAGATTTAAAGGGTAATAAAATACTGAATATAAGAATTGAAGGTGATTAAATGGGAATAGAAAAAGAAATCATTAATGTAGGATTAAGTATAATTAACGGAGGCTTGGTTAGAGGTACATGGGGAAATATCAGTATATGTGATGGAACAACAATGTGGATTACACCATCTGCCATATCCTATAAAGATTTAAAAGAAGGAGATATAGCAGTTATCCAGCTAGATACAGGGATACAAATAGGTGGAAGGCTAAAGCCTTCAAGTGAAATGCCACTTCACATAATTATTTATAAATCCCTGCCACATGTTAAAGCCATTGTACATACCCACAGCGTATATGCCACTGCCTTTGCGGCTATAGGGGAGGAGGTCCCTTGCTATACTGAGGATCAAGCTCAAATAATAGGTGGAAGCATTCCTTTAGCGAAGTATGCATTGCCTGGAACAACAGAATTGGCTTTAGAGGCAGTAGATGCTTTAAAAAAGGATGTATATGCTGCATTATTAGAAAGACATGGATTAATTGCTGTGGGCAGATCCCTTAAGGAAGCTATCACAGTAGCTGAAATAGCAGAAAAATCTGCTGAGCTAGCAGCAGTTGTTAGAGGAATGGATAAGGAAGCCAAACCATTACCTCAAAAGGAAATAGATATTATGAGGAAAATGTATATAGATAGCTATAGTAAATCAATTAAAGACTAGGAGGATTTCATAATGGGCTACTATCAAATGAATGAAAAACTTGCAATAGAATATTTAGTGGAGCATGGAGTATTTGATTCCGCCACTGGACTTACAGCTAAAGAAGTAGGGGATGGTAATTTAAACTTGGTTTTTATTGTAAAGGATGAAGCAACGGAAAATTCAGTAGTATTAAAACAGGCACTTCCTTATGTTAGGGTTGTAGGGGAAAGCTGGCCTTTAAGCATTGAACGGACAATTGTAGAAGCTAATGCCCTCGAAATTTATAATAATTTAACCCCGAATTATGTACCAAAGCTCATACATAGAAATGACCAACTGTCATTGATAGTTATGGAGGATCTATCCCACTTGGAGTTAATGAGATATGGGATGATAAAAATGCAAAAATATCCTAGTTTCCCAGAGCATGCTTCAACCTTTCTAGCAGATACCCTGTTTTACACCTCAGACATGTATTTAAGCTCAGAGGAAAAGAAAAAACTAGTAGCAAAATTTATTAATATAGAGCTATGTAAAATAACAGAGGATCTTATATTTACAGATCCATACCACGATGCCGACACAAATAATATCAACCCAAGACTTAGACCCTATTTAGAAGAGGTGTTCTGGAAAAAAACCGACTTATGGCGTGAGGTTTCTAAATTAAAATACAAATTTATGACAGAGGCCCAATCACTAATACATGGAGATTTACATACAGGCTCAATCTTTGCAGGTGAAAATGAAACAAAGATATTTGACGCAGAATTTGCTTTTATGGGGCCTGCGGCCTTTGATGTTGGTAAAATAATAGGTAATATTTTTATAAATTATATTTCATGGAGTGGAAAGGATGAAGATCCAGAAAGGATAAAAGACTATAGAAGCTACTTACTAGAAACGGTAATAAGATTACATAGATTTTTTGAAAGAAAATTTATAGAAAACTGGAAAAAGGATGCCCTCAATATATCAGCTAGAGCTGAAGGCTATAGGGATGACTTTATGAATAACCTTTTTACTGATACAATAGGCTTTTGTGGAGCTGTAATGATACGTAGAACCCATGGACTAGCCCAAAACTTAGATGTAACTGGTATTGAGGACCTTCAAAAACGTAGGGATGTACAGGTTAAGCTTTTAGAGTTGGGAGAAAAGCTTATAATGAATCGACATAGCTTCAATAATTTAGAAGAGGTTACAAATTTAATTAAAGAAAATATTGAATAAAGGAGTATTATAAAATGATTAGCCCAATAGAATGGAGAGATGGTAAGCTTTACATATTAAATCAATTGAAGCTTCCTGTAGAAAAAGAATACAATGTAAAATCAACAGTTGAAGATGTGTTTTACGCTATAAAGGATATGGAGCTTAGAGGTGCACCACTTATAGGCATTGCAGCTGCCTATGGGGTATATCTTGCAGCTAAGGAGATAGATTTTAATAATCATCAAGAGTTTATGAAGCACATAGAGGAGAAAACAGAATATTTAGCACAATCAAGACCAACCGCAGTAAACCTTTTTTGGGCCTTAGATAGAATGAAGGAAAAGGCTAAGACTTTAGAAAATCTTTCATTAGACGATAAAAAGAAATCACTTCTTGAAGAGGCAATAAGCATTCATAAGGAGGATGAAGCAATAAACCGCAGCATTGGTGAAAATTTTCTTAAACTGTTAAAGGATGGAATGACTATAATGACCCATTGTAATGCAGGTAGCCTGGCTACATCAAAATATGGGACTGCCACATCACCTATGTACCTAGCTAAGGAGAAGGGTTGGAGTTTTAAAGTTTTCGCAAACGAAACAAGACCTTATTTACAGGGTGCTAGACTAACAGCCTATGAGCTACACCATAGTGGTGTTGATGTCACTCTAATTTGTGACAATATGGCTGGCTCCTTAATGGCTGAAGGAAAAATTGATGCAATTATAACTGGTGCCGATAGGGTAGCAGCCAATGGAGATACAGCCAATAAAATTGGAACACTACAGCTTGCAGTAATGGCTAAGCATTACGGAGTACCCTTTTATGTTGCTGTACCAACTCCTACTATAGATTTATCAACTCCAACAGGTAAAGAAATTCCTATAGAAGAAAGAGGAAGCCATGAAGTAACAAATTGGTTTGGAAAAGCCACTGCCCCTGAAGGCATAAAGGTTTTTAATCCAGCATTTGATGTAACTCCCCATCAGCTTATTACAGCTATAGTAACAGAAAAGGGAATCATCTACCCACCCTATAACATGTCGAGGGGATGGGGTTGTTGACACTTTTAGATACTCAAGTCCTTCAAATTTACTTTTTAAAACAGCAGAAAGCAACCTGCTAACGATACAGGTTGTTTTCTGATATTTATTTGCGTTTGCCTTTGGGGGAAATAAAGTATATAACAGCAATAACAATGCCAACACTTATTACAATTACTATTGATAAAATTATCGTTGAAATACTGCTCATCATATTTTCCAACTAACTGTAATATCGTTATTACTTCCAGTGAGAGCCCCATTAAGCAAACTAATTATTTTTTCATATATAAAACTCCTTTTCATGCCACTCCACCCCTTTTTCAATATTTTTTTTGCTTTTTAGATTAGCAAATTGTATTGTGTTTAAAGCTAACTCATCTATAGCATAAAAATACGATAATTAAACATATATGTAACGAAATGGGAGTGAAATGTAACGAAATGGGAGAGAGGCTAGATATACTAAAATAATATTTTAAACACTTTGTATGGTCCATCAAGGTGTGTGTAGGAGGCGGCAGTTGTTGACACTATTAGGTATTTATTTCAATGAGTAAGTATTTGGAAATTCTTCGACTATGTATCAAATTCTTTGAAACTAATAAAATACTTTAATGAGCTCTAATACACTTAGAATTAATTATAGTTTTTTTATATTTTGAGTAACACAATGATAGCTTAATAAAGCTTTAATAATTCAGAAATCTTGTTTTCTAAGTTACACTTTTCATCGGTTGCATACAATATGATTCTTTTATAGTGTTCATAAGCTTCTATATCAAGTTCCAAAACACAAATTTCATCAAAATTTTCTGTAACAAACAATCTACTTATCCTTAATGATTCACTAATAGGTACAGTTATTCTTTCAGATGGATTTTCATACCCATTAAGCAATAAAGAAAGGTCTGTTTTTTTAAACCTTTTTTCACTTTTAACAAATTTTATTTTATAATCATCAAATAAGATTTCTCCTACAAAATGAAATCCTCCATATAGGTAAGATATCTTTTCTCCTTTTATTAATACATCTACTTTTTTTATAATCTCACCTTTTTCATTAAACAGAACCCCTTTTAACTCTTGATTTATTATACTGGTAGAACTATATATTAGTATAAATAGAATTATGAAGTATATAATTGTGCAAACAATTAATCTTTTTTTCATAGTTGGTCCCCTTGTGTTCTTTATAAATAATCCTCTAAATCTTCTCCACTAACATTTTGGTCGGTTATCTCATATCTAATAAAATCATTATAGTTCACCTCATCTGGGGCTTCTTCATTATACCAATCACTCAATTTGTTCCAAACATGCTCTACATTTGCAGTTACTATAACATAATCATCATTATTCATTTCCCACGCTGCATCATTAAGTGCATCTTCTAAATCATCGGTTGTTCCATACATGGTAACATATCCCAACAATACCCCTATAGTAAAGGCAAGTTTACCCCCAAAAGCGGTTAGTTCAACGCCAGATTCTCCATAAGATGCTAAAAATAACTCGAAATACGATAGACCTCTATCTTGCAAATCATTCCTTAAAGCATATGCTCTACTTTTTGATAAGCAAAATTCCATTTCCGAGGATTCTACAATAGGTGTAGGTGACCAACTTTCAGGCTGATTTTCTTGTGGTTGACTTTCTTTATTGTAAACTTCACTTTTTCTACCAACAATTAACTCATCATTCTCAATTTTCTTGTTGATGTATTTAACTATATTCTCCATATACAATACATCAGCTTTTTCGTGTCCATTTTCCTCTGCTTCTATTTTATCAAGAATTAGTGTGCCATTTTCATCTAATATAACAAACTTCTCTAACTGCTCTGGTGTTGACTCGTTAAAGCCCTTAGCATAATTTGAAAAATTTATATTTGCGTAGTTCAATGTTGTTATTGAAAAAAACATACATAATACTAATACTAACGAAATTAATTTTTTCACATTTACTCATCCTCTCAAAGAAATTGGAACACGAGGGGACAGACCTCTTGTGAACACGGGGGGACAGTCCCCTTGTGTTCTGTATCTTTTTAAAGGGCAAAACTTCCGATTGAACCCTTAAAGAACCGTCTCCTTGGTTTATTGGTTTACCCCTTAATGAATATCTAACCCATAATCTACAACATATATACCACTGGAATGATGGTAGGTGATATGCCACTCCTTATCTTTATTATTGAGGAGAGATAAGTCTTCTATATACCTTGGTAACAGGACCTTGATGGTATCAGTTCTATCACTAATGTAAGCGAAAAGGTAATCCTTAGCATAGAGAGAATAGTCAGAATCCTCAAGGATTAAACCTTCTAATTCTTTATCTTTTATTTTTTGGGTATTTGTTAATCTACCTATAGTAACTATTCTTGTGATAGATTGATTCCCTTCTGAAAAATCTTCTTTTAGATCTTTGAGTGAGACACCTTTATATACCTGATCACCCTCGGATTGAAACTTTTCTGTAGTGTGGGTTGCAAAAATATTTTTAATTTCTTTAAAAAAAGCTGAATTCATTACTTGTATGGAACTTATTTGATACTTACCTATGTAGACAGAAGAGGCCTTCAGGCTTATCATCAAGATTTTATCCTCAGAGCTGTAATACCAATTAGTATCGCCATATTTTAAACTATCCCTACTTGCTAGATATTTATAAAAGTTTCTATAAATGGAATTAGAGTAATCAATCCCTGTTAACTCACATGTAAGTTGTAGAAGTTGTTTCCTCGTTCCTTCATCAAGAATTATTGATTCATATGACATGGGAATATTAGGTATAATAGAAAAACTAAACATTTCATCCTTTTTCATACTACTAATAGTTAATGTCTGAACAAGTTCAGAACTAGATAACCTAAATACACTGTTACCTTCATTAATTGTGTACTCATCTATTATATGCCAATCTAAATCAACTTCCTCTAGTGCATTTTCAATATTGGTTTTTGACAAAGGAAAATCATAATGGTTTTGGCTATAGATTATTACTATAAATAATACTACTAAAAACATAATGCCGGTTGTTATAGATAAATACTTCATATTTACTGAATTAAGTAGAGTTTTCAATTATATCTTATACCTCCTCTACGTTTTTTTGTTTCTTAAAAAATACGAATAATCATCAAGCATAAGAACACGGGGGGGGGACAGTCCCCTTGTGTTCTTACGGGGAAAACTTATATCTGGGCGTATAGGGACAAGATTTTTTGTTATGGGTTTCACTGCCTCTTGTAAGAAAATGTGAAAACCCTAGCCCTTTTTTCTTGTTCCAAATGCATGGTTTTTCTATCAAGAACAATATAAACATTTTAGAGCTACATATAATTTTAATTGATAGTGTGCTTATTCAGCTCAATAAATTTATTGGTTAAATATATATTGTAAACACTTGAAACTGAACACGTTACCGAATAAAACAGTAGAATCTGCAAAGTATGCAAAGTATTAACTTGATATTTATTATTAGCATAAACATTTGCTACAAAAAATACTAGAACGGAAATCATTAATATTGTATTAATAAGCTTTAAAAATCTTAAAACCTTGTTTTTACTTATATTTAATTCAATAGATTCTTTTTTGTACACTCTTCCTATTTTGTTTTTCTTATGTTGATTAATCAGCGACAAAATCAACATAGTCAACAGGATAAATACCGCACTAACGCCTATAGAAATATTTGTTAGTGCAAAAGATACAACTTGTAGTATTAATATAATGTAATATTTAAACATATAATCCACCCATTCTCTTTAAGCACTTATTACTTCATTAACATACTATTATACTTAGTATTTTCGTGTTCCCAATCGTCTGTAGTTCTAGCATCTCTAGTGTAGGTTTCAGATTTAGCTTCTAACCAAGTGTTCACTAATGTTATCTTATCAGTTAACAGGTTTACTTGATACTGCTTTTTTTCTCAAGTATAGAAATCTGTTTTATAATCTTTTTTATTTGATCCATAAAAGTCATATAAAAGCACTATGAATACGGGGGGACAGAACACGGGGGGACAGTCCCCTTGTGTTCTTCTTCATAGTTCCTCATCAGTAAAGGTTAGTGTGACTACCTGCACTAAATCCATTCCTTCAAATTTAGACGGTTCAAAATAATCTTGAATCGAATAGCTTCTCATACTTGTACCACTATCATAAACCATAAGAGCAACTGGGATTTCCTTATACATCTCTATTTTTTGGAATTCTTGTAAAAAACCGATTGTGGATACCATTGTTTCTGCATCAAGTATAATCTCATCTGTATTAAAGGAGAATATGCCACCAGAATTCACATTAAAGTCAATAACATAATTCTCCTTCAATTGCATCGTAAAAGTACCCGTTAATACATCAATCGGTTCCCTCTCTGTTCCTATTGAAATAGATGCTCCACTTATACTATGCCAAGTATTGTCAACTTCAAGTCTGTAAACATTAACATTCAATGTTATAGATTCATAAGGTGCATTAAAGGAAATAATTTGTGAATTTCCTTCCATGCCAAATGACTGTAATAAATATTTTTCGCTTTTGGTTAGATTATATGGTTGAACTCCTTCTTTAATTAAGGGTTTAGGAAAATCCGATTGGCTCCAACAAGCAACTAAATGCATTATAGTTATAAATACTAATATTAGTGAGTATACTTTTTTAATTTTTATATGAAATCACCTCATAAATTTAATCGGCCACTTAAATTTTTTTCATGTTTCTAGATTATATTTATATGTTGATATGATCTAAAAACATTAGAACTTGTTTTTTGTTTTATTAATCAAATCGTATCCTATAGTTCCCATAGAAGAAGTGTACAAGTTATATTTATCTATGATGAATTCTTCTATTTGCTTATTGGAATTATTGTAGCATTGTAGCCAATCTTTGAAATCTAAGCTTCTAACAGTATGATTAGTAGAACTTTGTTGGTACTTCTTAGGCATATTTGATTTTATTGTATCAACAAGCTTATTAGTAACTTCTTTCATCATTATAAATGTTTTAACATCTTCGCTAGTAAGAGTATATATGTTATCTTGTAATTGTATATGAAAAATATCAAAGGATACATCATTTTGAACTAAACCACCTGTAAATCTATAGAAATCACTTACAATTTGAATTATAGGACGTTTATTTCTGATTTTATAATTATTATGGAACCTAAATCTTTCCATATCTGCTAATTTAGAATACATAGTACCATAATTCTTATGTAATTCTACAATAGTCTCTATTTTAACAGTTTCAGAAGAAGAGATTTCATCTAGTATACTTTTATTTCTTATTATAGAATACATCATATGATTGTACATTTCACTAGCATAGTTTTTACTGAAGCTTTTATAAGCATTATTAAAGTATATATTGCTTATCAAAATAATAATTATAAAAACTAATATGTAATTAAAGTATTTTTTCAAGTGCCTCTCTCCTTCTATGAGAACACGAGGGGACAGTCCCCTCGCGTTCTTAAATCCTTGCACTCAGCATTAAATAAGAGTCAATCTTCCAATAATTGTGTATACAAATCTAAGTTAAAATTCCTAAATAATGTTGCATCTATTTTTTATTCTCATTTTCAATAATTTTCTTTATAGTATCATTATCTATTAAACTAAATTTGATCTTTTTTATAATATCCTTCTCACCTTCAATATAATAATATTCAGGTATTTGTACATATATATCATTTGCTTCATTATAATATAATGACTTTCCATAGGAACTATATTCTTTAAAGTTTTCTTCAGCGTTTCGTTTTGCTTCATCATAGAATTTATTGATTTCTTCAAAGCTCAAAATAGTAAAGTAGCTGACCGACGGCTTAAGAGACACATCAATGTTTTTTATAAAAGCAAAATTATGTAGAGGCACAGCTATCTTATAATCATCAATTGTGTAACTGATATTCTTTTGCATAGTTACTGGTAAACATCTAATAAAAGTTAATTCATCTTCATATTTTATAAATAAGAACATAAAAAACAAGATTAACACTGCTATAATTATAATAATAATTTTCCAGTTTATTCTCAAAATTAATTACACTCCTCGTATTAAATTAATTCATATACATGTTATTTTTTAATGGGAACACGAGGGAAATGTCCCCTCTTATTCTTAAAGAAAACTTAGCCCAGATGGAGTTTTAACTCCACCTGAACTCTAGTTGCCCTTATTTCGAAGCTTGGCGGCACTTATCTCCCGCTTAGAAGTGGGAGTGTTAGTAACGCCGCTGAGATAAATATTAACTTTTTACATTGCAGTACTTCTACAGATTATAGTCCTTTTCCTGCCAAAAACAGTAAATAATATAAAGGTAGAAATGCAGGGATGGTTGGTACTTGTAGATGGGTACTCCAGTTTTTTTATTACTACAAAGATATAGTGCTGTAGTCTCAAAAAAAAATAGTAAGAAGTTACAAATTTCGACAACTAAGAATGACATTTTTAGCTATAATTAAATAAACTACATTTTTTGACAAAGGCAAACTTTGTGAAAGCAAAGGACGCAAAGCCACGGGTCTAAAGCAATAGCCATGATCGCCGGGTTGCAGTAAAATAGAAGCTTCATGCCTATACGGCATGGAGTTTTTTGTTGCTTTTGTTCTTATGAAAAAATAAACATTAGAGAGGGTGGAAGGATGAAAAGAATTGCAACTGTCTTGATAATTGTGCTGCTAATGCAGACGGTCTCTGCTGTAGGTTTGGACAATGTATATGTATACTCCATGGAAATTAATGACATACATATTAATTTTCAAGACTCAGAGTCAACAACCCCTGGGGATTATCTTCCTGACATTGGAGAAGCTTATGGGAATCGAGGGGAGTATACCTATGGTTGGAACCAAGATCACAGTAATAATGGAGTGGTCTGGCCTGAACAGGCTGACGAAGCTTTAGCAACAGGGCTGTTTTTGAATCAAAACAGTGTTTGGGAGCTTAAGCTCAATAATGGAATCTATGAGGTAACCCTAGGAGTTTACTCAGAGGAAGAAAAAAACATAGCCCTATCGGTTGAGGATAAATCCTATTGGGATCAACGCCAAATAGAGGCTAATGAACTACTAGAAAAGACTTGTTCAATTGAGGTGACAGATGGCAAGCTAACCTTATATGCAGAAACAGATGATACGCTAATTAGTTATATAAGTGTTGTTCCCAGTAGCGTGATAATTGAAGAAGAGGAGCCGATTGAAGAGCCAGATATAGAAACAGAAGAGGAACAGGAGGAAGAAGTTATAGAGGAAACTGAGCCTGAAGAAGAGGAACCAGTTGAAGAGCCAGATGTAGAAACAGAAGAGGAACAGGAAGAAGACATAGAGGAAACTGAGCCTGAAGAAGAGGAGCCTGTTGAAGAGCCGGATATAGAAACAGAAGAGGAACAGGAGGAAGAAGACATAGAGGAAACTGAGCCTGAAGAAGAGGAACCAGTTGAAGAGCCGGATATAGAAACAGAAGAGGAACAGGAAGAAGACATAGAGGAGACTGAGCCTGAAGAAGAGGAGCCAGTTGAAGCGTTGGATATAGAAATAGAAGAGGATTCTCAGCCTGATGAAGATCCAAAGGAAATAGATAAGCAGTTAGATGTATTAGTGAAGATGTACAATGCAAATCGTGCTTCTGAAAATAATACTATTTATCCTTGGTTCCAAGTAGTAAACAGTGGAGAAGAGGTTATTCTGTTAAAGGATGTGAAAATTAGGTACTATTACACAATTGACGGAGAAAGGGACCAGCAGTTTTTTTGTGACTGGTCAAATATTGGAAGTGGAAAGATATCAGGGGATTTTGTAAAAATGGAACAGCCTTGGGAAGGGGCAAACTACTACTTAGAAATCAGCTTTGAGGAGAGTGCTGGCTCCCTTTTACAGGAGGAAACTGTTGAGATACATGGAAGAATAGCCAAGTTAGATTGGAGCAATTATACTCAGACTGATGATTATTCCTTTAATCAAAACGACACCACCTATGAGGAATGGGATAAGGTAACCCTTCATTATAAAGAAGATTTAATTTGGGGAGAAAAAGGCACTGAAAATGAACCTGAGCCAATTCCAACTGAGCCAGAGCTCACATTGAGGATGTTTAACAGTAATAGGAACGAAATAAGCAACACTCTTTTTATTCGCTATGAGTTGGAGAACACAGGTCAGCTGCCAGTTGATTTTAATGATATTAAAATACAGTATTTTTATACTGTGGATGGCAATAAACCCCAAAACTATTTTGTAGACTGGTCAACTATTGGTGCCTCTAATGTACTGGGGGAACTAATAGAGCTAGAGGAACCTTTAGATGGAGCAGATCATCTTTATCAAATCGGCTTTCAAGAGGATGCAGGTGTATTAGAGCCTGAAGAAAAAATTGAGATTCATTCTAGAGTTGCAAAATCAGATTGGAGTAATTTCAATCAATATAATGACTATTCCTTTAATTCTGAAGCAAACAAGTACCAACAATGGGAAAAGGTAATATTATTGCTAAATAACGAAATCATTTCCGGTGAAGAATCAGAGGTATTACCTCCACCACAGGAGCCAGAAGAGCCACAGCAGCCTATTAAAATACAGATGTATAATGCGCAGCGAAATATGACCACCAACACAATATTCCCATGGTTTAGAATCTATAATACAACTTCATCACCAATTGAACTAGAGGACACAATTGTTCGTTATTTTTTCACAACAGATGGGGAAGAACAACTTAACTATTATGTTGACTGGTCAAATGTTGGTGCATCAAATATTAAGGGTAAATTCAGTGAATTAGCTAAACCTCGTACCAATGGAGATCACTATTTTGAAATTGGTTTTGAATCCAGTGCTGGATCATTAGCTTCAGGTGAGTATGTAGAGATACATACTAGGCTTGCCAAAAATGACTGGAGTAACTTTGATCAGTCAAATGATTTTTCCTTTAACCCCGATTCCAATAGATATGAAGATTGGACAAAGGTAAATGGTTACTATGAAGGCTTCTTTGTATGGGGGGAAGCAGATTTCTTTGATATACCAGAGGGACTAACAGCAGTAGCAACTGAAACAACTGTCAACTTAGAGTGGGAGCCCGTTGAAACGGCAGCACTATATGATGTGGAGGTAGATGGAGAAATAATATCTGTTGACAGTGAAGGTAGTTATCTACATGAAGGGCTTTTACCTGGAACAATGCATACCTATAGAGTCCGTGCAAAAACCTCCACTGTTACAGGTGGATGGTCAGAGTCATTAGAAGTGTTTACCATACCTGGTGTACCCCAAGGATTACAGGCCCACAGCACCAGTGAATCGGTGAATCTCAGCTGGGACCCAGTCCCTGGAGCATTAGGCTATGAGGTAGAAATCTATGGAGAGCCTATTGATGTTGGTTCTTCCCTCAGCTATAACCATACAGACTTAAACCCCAATACCCAAACTACCTATCGGGTTAGGGCTAAAAATGAAAGTGGTATAGGGCAATGGAGTTCAATTATAGCCCATTCAACCTTGCCAGCAGTTCCATCAGGCTTGAAGGGAAATGCCAGTTCTAATAGCGTAACGGTTACTTGGAACTCAACTCCAGGAACTTCTACATATGATCTGGAAGTTGATGGTTCAATTCTTGAGGGATTAACTCAACCAAGCTTCCAACATGCAAATTTAAATCAAAATGAAGTTCATCAGTATCGAGTAAGAGCAAGTAATGCATTAGGAACAAGTCAATGGTCTGATTTGATTATAGTTCAGACTTTACCAGAAACACCTAAAAATCTAACAGGAATAGCAACACAGAATCAAATTTCCCTTTCATGGGATTGTGTTGAAGGTGCAACAGCCTACGATATACAAGCGGATGGAGTGACAATAGAAGATATCACATTACCTGAATATACCCATGTAGACCTTGCGCCAGATTCTAAACATGCCTATCGAGTAAGGGCAAAGAATAATTCAATAGTAGGGCAATGGAGTGAGCTTGTAACCTTAACTACCCTATTAGATGGAGAAATTATAGTATATGCCAATCCATCTAGTTCACAAATAGAACTTACCTGGAACATGGTAGCTGGAGCTTTGTCCTACGACGTTGAGGTAGATGGCGTCATTATAGATAATGGTCTTAATACAGCCTATACACACAAAGATCTTCTTCCAAATACAACCCATACCTACCGAGTTAGAGTTAGAAGTGAAGGTGGATTTGGCCAATGGAGCGAAGCTGTAACTGCTAAAACCATATTTGGCACACCACAAAATTTACAGGCTATAGCAGATAGAAGCTCAATTGTATTAACATGGCAAGGGGTAGATGGTGCAACAGGCTATGATGTATTTGCTGATGGAGAGGTATTTGATAATAAAGGAGATACCTCCTATCACCATAGTGGATTAGAGCCCTATTCCTGGCATGTATATAGAGTAAGAGCCAAGGGCGATGGAATTATAGGTGAATGGAGCCCTCCAATTACTATTCCAACCTTAATTGGTACTCCACAAAATCTCAAAGGGAAGGCCGAAAGTAATCAAATTAGCCTTGACTGGGACTCAGTTGCCCATGCTTCCTATTATGAGATCGAAGTGGATGGCAAAATAATTAAATCTACCTCATCCAGTTCCTTTACCCATGAAGGGTTAGAAGTAAATAAGCTTTATACCTATAGAATCAGAGCAATTGTAGAAGATGAAAGACCAGAATGGAGTAATATTAGTAGATGGAGTAGATCACTAGAAATTGCAACGCTACCAGGTCCTCCAACTAATTTAAAAGCTGAAGCAAATACCCATTCTATCACACTTACATGGGATCATATGGAAGGAGCCAGCAGCTACGATGTTGAAGTGGATGGGATTGTTGAGGAGGGAATAACTACTGCTAGCTATACTGTTGACGGATTAAAACCAAACACCTATCACAGCTTTAAAGTAAGGGTACATGATGGTGATACATTGAGTGAATGGAGTGAAGTACTTGAAAAAAACACCCTACCAGAGCTAACAATTCAGGTAGCAAAGGATAATTTATTCCATTTTGTGGTGGTAGCTCCGCCAAAGGCCGATGAAAGCCCATTGACTATTACAGTCACCTACGATTCGGAAGCTGTTCAGGTACTGGATTTATCTGCAAACACGCCTGAAGTTATTCTTGAAACTGGCAATATACCTGGCACCAATATTACTGTCACTGAGTTTTCAACAGGAAAGATAGTTTACCAAGTTGATGGTGCTGATAAAACAACTGTTAATAGTATACAATTCTTGTCCCTATCAAATGAAGATTCAAAAATTACCTATAGGATTGAGTAAAATCAGAGTTAATTAAAAGTAATTTATTACAATCTAAAAGGAGACTTTTCTATGAAACGTTATAGAATTTTGTTTAGTATTTTTCTAATTCTTACCCTCCTGATTCGACCACTGCCAGTATCAGCTGCCAATAAGCTAGATATAGTTTTTATAATAGATCGTTCAGGAAGTATGGGTTCCAGCATTAACAATGTCAAAAACCAAATCAGTGACTTTACAGATTTATTAGAGGGTCAGGGGATTTCCTATCGACTTGGACTGGTCACCTATGAAGACGATGTTACTGTATATCCCCTTACTAGTAATGTCAATAGATTTAAAAGAGACTTAGGTAGGATTGATGTTTCCGGGGGTACAGAAAATGGTTTAGATGCTATTTATGATGCGGTAAATAGCTACATATTCGATATTAGTGCAGCTAAGTACTTTGTGCTTATAGGTGATGAAAGAATATATAGTGATTATGGGCGGACGGAAAATTCAATCAAGAACCTATTGAAAAATAACAACATTATATTAACTAGTATTGGCCCAAATTCAAGTTCAGATCCAGCCAAATCACAATTAAAAAGCATTAGTGATGCAACTGGAGGATTGTACTTAGATCTGGACAGTGATTTTAAAGATAGCTTAACCTCTATTTTTGACCAAATTCAGACTATCCCAACCCTTGATATTGTATCGCCAACACCAAATCAAGTGATTAGTGGGTTAAACACAGCCTTTATCCCTGTTGTAAATGTGGCTGACCCCGACAGTGATAGACTGACCTTCTCATTATATGTAGACAGTGAGACGAGCCCTAGACAGACGAAAACTGTTACCAATAGCACTAACTCCCAAATGGTTAGCTTCGATGCCATGAACATGGGCGGTTTAGTTGAGGGAAATCATAGCCTTCGTTTTGAAGTTAATGATGGAACAGCAACTGTTCAGGAGATAGTCAACTTCCAAATTGATAAAACACCACCACAATTAGGAGTGACGAATGTAACTGCAACAGCCAATAGTATAACTATGACAGGAAGTGCTACAGATGCAAGGGCAGGGATGAATCATCTTCCCTATCGATATACAGTAGGTACTACTTCAAGCAACTGGACTTCATTAACCTCATACACAAGAGGATCATTAAGCCCCAATACTGCCTATACAACCAAATTTGAGGCAAGGGATAAGGTGGAGTTAACGTCAGTAAAAAGTCAGACTGTTTATACCTTAGCCCAAATTCCTTCATTTACAATTCAAAACCAACAAACCGATAGCTTGGAGCTGCTTTTTAATGATAACAATCCTGGAACAACTCAATATCAGGTTAAGGTAGGTAGCAAATATGTAAGTAGTACTGGTACCCTGACAACGACCCCTACGTGGATTACAGCAACAGAACGCAGGGTTACCATAAAGGGTCTTTCTGCCAATACAAGCTACTTAATTGAAGGAAAGGCACGAAACCATGCAGGTATAGAAACTAACTATTCACCAAGGGTGACTGGTATCACCATAGGAGATCCACCTAAGAACATTACATTAGATTCTTCACAAACATCAGTCACCATAAGCTGGTCGCCAGTGGTAGGGGCAACAGGCTACGATGTAGAAGCCGATGGAATTATCGTGGATAACGGTAATCTTACTACCTATATTCATCAAAACCTAATCCCTAACACACAACATCAATATAGGGTTAGGTTAAAAAATGGTGGAGGAACAGGAAATTGGAGCTCACTTTATTCAATTACTACCCTACCCTATCCTCCAGCTAGTCCAGAAAATTTAAACTTGATACCAAGTCAAAGAAGTATTCAGTTGGAATGGGATTCCGTACCAAATGCAGACAGCTATGAAGTAGAGGCCAACGGTAGCATCATTTATTCCGGTGACCAAACCTCCTACCTATATCAGCAGTTAACCCCCAAAACCAGCTACAGCTTTAGAATAAGGGGAGTCAATCGTGGAGGGGCAGGTGAGTGGAGCCAAGAGTATTCAATAGATACACTTCCAGATCCACCTACAGAACCGGTTAATATCACCACAAATATTACTAAAGATTCAGTAAGGGTACAATGGCCCAGTGTTGAGGGGGCTACAGCCTATGAAATTGAGGTGGATGGTTTAATTTTAGAAAATGAAGATAACACATTTTATCTCCATGAAAGCCTATTACCTTTATCCGGTCACACCTACAGAGTAAGGGCTAAAAATAGTGGAGGGAAAAGTCCATGGAGTGTGGCAATCAATGTAACAACACATCCAGAAGCCCCTGTGGTACCTACTAACATTATGACTACTTCAGATAGCAGTAGTATCAATCTTACCTGGTATCAGGTTGCCTATGCTGAAAGCTATGAAATAGAAATAGATGGAGTAACAGTTGTTAATGTGGAGGATACAATTTTTACCCATAGTGGATTAAACACCAATGACCAGCACAGCTATCGAGTTAGGGCGAGAAATATAAGTGGTGTCAGCCCATGGAGTAAACCAGTAACAATGTCCACCATGGGTGATGAAGCAGTGGCATTAACAAACCTTGTTGCTGTGGTGACCAATCATTCAATCATGCTTTCTTGGGATGCTGTGGCCTATGATAATAGGTTTGAAATAGAGGTAGATGGAGTCTTAATGGATAACGATCAAAATACAACTTATAATCATACAGGACTTCAAGCAGAGGAATACCATACCTATAAAATTCGTGTAAAGGATCAAACGGGAGATCCCCAATGGTATGTTGTTCTTTCCCTAGCTACATTACCAAATCCCCCCGATGCACCAGGGGAAATAGAGGCCTTTGCCACAGACACATCGATAGAGCTTCGATGGGATAGGGTGGAAGGGGCTACAGGTTATGATATTGAAGTGAATGGAACAGTTTTGGATAATGGAACATTAGAAAGCTATATACATGATCAGCTTACACCAGCCACTACCTATTACTATCGGATCAGGGCAAAAAATATGACTGGGGTGACCGCCTGGAGTCCTCTTCTATCAAAGAGCACCACTAGTCCCACCTATGTTGTTGATGGAAAGCTGGAGGAAAACTTTGAGATGTCATTGTTAGCATATCATGTACAGGATTTCAGCCAAATGACCTTCGTGGTAACCTATGATCCTGACGAAGTAGAGGTTGTGGATTTATATGGATTTACAATAGAAGAAGAAAGTTTGATTACAGGAGTCATTCCTGGAACCAATATTGAGGTCAATCACACCGAAGGTAGAATCGAGTACAGGGTTCAACAATCTGTTCTTCCAGGAACCTCTTGGACAGGTGAAATATCGGGAATTATATTTAAATCAAAAATTGATGGCGAGATAAACATAGATTTTATTTTAGAATAATGATTAGAAATGAGGAATGTAGATGCTTAAGGAAAAAGGTAATCATACAAGATTCATTGCATTATTGTTAGGGATGGCGTTGATTGCACCACTATTTATCTATGCTGTGGATATGCCAAATATTAAAGATACGTTGCCCCTTCAAGGGGAGACTGTTAAAGCAGTCAATCAGGAAGAAGAGAACAGAATTGCCGCAGAAATCTCTAATTTAACAGGGGTAAAAACCTCAATCATACATGACCTTAGAAAAGAAGGCAACAGCTGGAATAAGATTTTAAGCTATTTAGGTGAAGCAGATTTGGTAGAGGAACCAGTCAATAGAGACACACAGCTTCTTAATTCTGGACTAACAAATGAATTTTTAACAGCTCTTTTCGCTGAAGGCTTTAGAGAAGAAGAGGTATTAGAAGCCAAAATATTAGCAGAACGAGTTCAGTTTCAGCTGTATGAAATTAAAAGAACCATAGAAACTGACGTGATGGCAGAAATAGAGAGTAATAATGAAAATCAAGAGGAGAACAAAAGGCTTCGACAGCTTTACGAAGGGTTTAAACTGGAAGATGCCATCACCCTTGTCCTAAGGCTGGATAAAAGATTAGGTAGTAAAGAGGCTGCACTGGAGGAATACCTTATCTCCCTCCAGTTAGATATTTATCTGAAGGATTATGTAGAACTATGGGAGGACTATTTAGACCTGAAAGGAGAAAAAGGGGTAGGAATTGATCCAATTACCCTTCATGATTTAGAGGAGGTAACCTTGAAGACTATTCAAGAAGGTAATAACCATGACATTTCCCTTGAGTCATTTAGTCCTAAGGAAGTTGAAATACCCGTTTTCAATCATTCAAAAGAATCTCCTATTTCATCAAATCAGGTAGTAAAGCCTCATAATCCAGCACAACAGATTATGGATGAGATTAATAAACTAAATCCTAACTATACTACAAAGGAGCGTTAACCATGATTAAGAAGTTGATAGCTAGAACCACTATGTTAATTCTAATTACAGGTTTGGTTTTACATACCGGACTTAGTGTATATTCAATGATTAGCGACGGGAAAACATTTGAAAGTGAACAGGTAGCCCTGCTAACAGATGAAAATATTGATGAAGTACCAACTACAGAAGTAGAAATAAGTGTAGAAATTCAAGAGATCATCAAGGATCAATATCCCGAGAGATATGATCATTACCTTGATTTATATCGAAGCATCCTTTCTACATTCATGGTTTCGCCAGCCCTGCAGACACAAATCGAAAGCTTGTTAATAGAGGGATATCTTTTAGGGGATGTAATGAGTGCCTACGATTTTCTATATCATGGCTATGGGACCGTTGAAGAGCTAAGGGAGCTTTTGATAGCCCATCAAATGGGGGAAGGCTGGGTAATTTTGTTTAAAGACTATAATCAAGCAAATACCTTTGTACCCAGGGATTTTGATATGGAATATCTGGAAAAACTGACCCAAACCCTAGGAATAACCTCTGATGACATTATGATTGCCGATATAATTTCACATAAATCAGGGGAAGACTTTACCTCCCTAATCCATAGACTGCAGGAGGGAGAAAGCTGGCGTCAGATTACTGAAGAATTAAATATACTTAATGGTTCAGATTCCCTCCCAAGGGTTCAAGTAACTCAGGAAAAGCTAACAAGCTACACTTCACTGGGGCTGTCAGAAGAGAAGATAGTTGAAGGGCTGGTATTAGCAAATAAACTAGGCTTTTCTGAGGAAGCAGTTTTAGAATTAGTCCAAAGGGGACAAACAGAAGAAGAAATATTAGCCAGAGGATATCAGGAAAAATATCAGTAAAAAACATTAGTAATACAAAGGGGGCATCAAATAAGTGAAACGTATAAATAGAATCTTATTAATCCTAAGCCTGCTATTTCTTCTACTACCCCTTCAGGCCCATGCAGAGACCCTTGAAGAGCGGTTAAATAATTTAGTAGGACCAGCAAAACAGTATAATACAAAGCTTTCTCCAGTTTTTATTAGAAATAATACCCTAGAAGAATCCATCAGTGCCCAAAGTGGTGAAATCAAGTTAATGCAAACAGATTATCTGCTACCAGGTACTAATGGTCTTGATCTAGAGATTAAACGTATCTATAAAAGCGGAGTATCAAATGTGCAGGAAATGAAGGTTAAGTATGTGAATGGTGCTTGGGTAGACTATGTCCATTCTGATGCTAAAACCTCCTCCTTTTATGAGGATAGATATAACATTGGTGTAGGGATGCGTTTTTCCTTTCCCTCCATGGAAATCAGAGAAAACCAGGACAAAAGCAGTCATAAGTTCCTTCACACCGAGGGGGGAGATGTTTATCGTCTGCGGGCTGTATTGATGGATGATATAGTTACCTATATGCCAGAGGGACAAACAGTTCGAGATGTAATCATTAGAGAATCCAATGATTTCAATAATGGACAAGGGGACGGAGAATCGAAATATGTCATGTCAGGAAAGGATGGAAAGAAAACCTACTTTTCTGAGGACGGAAGAATTCTAGGAATCGTCGATCGCTACGGCAATACAATAAAATTTGAGTATACTACCCTTAGCTATGAAATTGGCAGCACTAAAATAGAAAAGCGTTTGATCGGTAAAATTATCGATTCAGTAGGTAGAGTTGTTACCTTAGAATATAAAGAAGACCATAGCTTTAGAGTAGGTAAAATTAAAGAGGTACCCTATTCAAAGGAAGACAGCTATAAGGCCTCACAAAATCCCAACACTGTGGATTCCGGTGACTTAGAGGAGAAATTTCAAGTTGAGATCACCTTCCCAGGGGGGAAGAAAATAGTCTATGATAAATCAGCGGTACTAGTCAATCCACAAAAACAAGTAATTAGAACCAGACTTCAGAGGGTATATGATGTTGACGGTCAGCCTAAATATCATT
This sequence comes from Alkaliphilus pronyensis, assembly GCF_009017275.1. Classification (GTDB taxonomy): domain Bacteria; phylum Bacillota; class Clostridia; order Peptostreptococcales; family Natronincolaceae; genus Alkaliphilus_C; species Alkaliphilus_C pronyensis. Next base: position 100,727 of record NZ_WBZC01000019.1, read on the forward strand.
ACTGGTATGAACAGCCTGAGCTAGGCTTTACCTACACCAATGGCAAAACCTATTCAGTATATAACCGATATGAAAATCTTGTGCAAATAGACTACTTAAAAAATAATCGGATAAAGCGATATAGCTACGACTCCTTTACCCAGGGCTTAAGTGAAGGAAGCATGCAATATCGGAAAATTGTTGAGGTACAGGAGCTTGTCAAAAAAGATTTTGATAATAGCCATAAGCAATTTATAGATAAATTTATCACAGAAACCAAAGATCGGGTAACCTACACCTATGTGAATGAGCCCGATGGCTTTGGACATGCAGGCTATAAAGAAAATGACTATGATTATTTAGAGAACACCTACCGCTACGAGACAAAAATTACTGACTTGCTTGGGGGAACGCAACATTATTCCTATGACGGTATACATCAGCTAATCGAAATACAAGACGTTGGAGAGCACCATAAGGAAGTTACCTATACTGAGCATGATGAAATGAAATTGGTTAAGCTGAGTAAAAGGTTAATTTATCCTATAGTGAATGGTCAACCAAGCAGTACCCCTACTACAGAGATAACTAACTATAAATATGATGAATATGGCAATTTAACCAATTACACTGGTAAGGAAGCCAAACGGGATGAAAATGGTATTCCTCTAAATAATGAACATACAGTGGTATATTCCTATGACTATGATCGTTACCATATGCCAACCTCCAAAACATGGAAGAGGAATCCAGAAACCCTGAGTCAAGTTTTATATACCTTAAACAACTCAGGAGATATTATTCAAGAAACAAAAATCAATACTCAAGATGAGAATCAATGGGTAATTATCTACTATGAGTATGATGAATATGGAAACATGATTAAAAGAGAGAACCAATCTAAGGGAGAGACCTATAGCAGCTATTATGAATATGGAGTAGATGCAAAGGGGCAGGACCACAAGGGTGCTTATATGACAAAGACCTATCAAATATTTGATGGGGAGAGAATAGAGAGAAAATACAGCTACGATTTTAACACAGGCAATTTATTGGAGGAAATAGACCCTCTAGGGAATGTTACGACCTTTGAATATGACTCCCTAAGCCGATTAATCAATACAACTAAACCAAATGGAGGACAGCTACCGGTTTCCTACAGGGATCAACCATACCAGGATTTTGCCATTGAAGAAACTGATGCCCTTGGTAACCGATTCCTATACGAGTATGATATCTTGGGATACTTAGTGAGATACAGTCTTTGGAAAGAAAACCAATGGCAACGGTTAGAGACAAATGAATATGATTCAAAGGGTAACCTATTAAAGCAAATAGATGCCAATGGCCATAGCATAAGGTACACCTATGATAGTGCCAGTAGGCTGATATCCAAAGGCTATTATGAAAAGGATCAGGTACAAAAAGGAGAACTATCCCTTAAATATGAAGTTGGTTATGATGAAAATACACCTCTAAGACTGGTCATTACCGATGAAGAGGGCTATAAAGAAAGGTACTATTATGATGTATTAAATCAGTTGATTAAGAAGGAATATTCAGCAGATAAAATCAACTATTACTCCTTAAACTATACCTATGACTATGAAGGTAATTTAATAGAGTTTACTGATGGTGGAGGTGCTACCAGCTATACTGAATATGATGATTTGGGAAGAAAGGTAGTCTACACAGACCCATTAGGCTACAAAACCCATTATGAGTACAATGGTCTGAACCAAGAGTTGAAAATTCATCAGCCTGATGGAAGAATTGTAGAGAACATTTATGATGAAATAGGTAGGCTATCAGAGACAAAAATCTATCTTGAGGGCTCAGAGGAATACTGCTATTCCAGTGTAAACTATGACCTTAATGGCAACATTATTAGCCAAATAGAAGGTATGGGAGATGGAGCAGGAAAGACACCCCAATATGTCCTAGAGTTTAGTTATGATTCCATGAATCAAAGGACAGATCAATATGAAAAAATAGATGAAGCAAGGAAAAGCCACAAAGAGTTTAAATATGATTTAGCAGGCAATCTGCTGCAAGTGCTAGACTTTAGCGATGCTGAAAAAACAAAATATATTGCTACAGAATATGCTTACGATTTTGCTGGGCGTCAGGTAAAAGAAATTATAGCTTACCATGATGTCAACAATGCAGCCGAGGCTGCCCAGTATGGCTATAGTGAAAAACACTTGGAAAGGGACATGGAAGGAAATATAACTAAAGAGCTTGTTTTCACAGGGGATGGGTTCGAGACCACCCACTACGCATATAATTACCGTAATTTAGTGACAGAAATAAAAGAGCCCTTTAGTGGACAGCAGTATAAAGTAACGCAATATCAATATGATCAAAAGGGTAATCTGACAGCTGAAACCATTAAGAACCAGGGTAAAGCTTTAACCACAGCCTATATATACAATGGTCAGAATCAAGTGCTGACAAAGACTAACCCCCTTGGTCAGGTTCATCGTTATGCCTACGATGCTAATGGAAACAAAATTAAGGAGGTAGACCCTAGATATATAAATATGGATTTAGAAGATGCCCCAGGTATGGTCTATGAATATGATCAAATGAACCAAGGGATTAAGGACATTGATTTCGATGGGACAAACTCACAGGTAGTGACCTATCGTGAATATGACGGAAGGGGTAATATTGTCAAGGAAGTATCAGGGGAAGGCTACAACAATGATGCACCAGAGGATTCCTTTGGAACATTAATGAAGTATGATGCTCTAAATAGGGTAATAGAAAAAACTTCAGCCCAGACAGCCGCTGAGAACCTTCAAAGGGGAACAACCTTCTACACTACCGGCTATCAGTACGATTTTAGAGGTAATGTATTGTCTGAAACAGATTCCTATGGCAATACAACCTACAGCACCTATTATTTAAATGGTTTATTAAAGGAAAAAACATACCCAGATGAATCAAGGGAGCTTTATGATTATGATTTGACTGGATTACTTTATCAAATAAAAATCAATCGTGGGGGAAATAAAACTGAGCAGTGGAATACAATATTCCAAACCCCCTTCAAGGTTCAATTTGCCGATGGAACCACCCAAATACACCAGTATTCCCCTAAGGGTGAGTTAATTGCCCAAAGGGACCAGGCTGGAAACTGGACCTACTATGAATATGATCAACAGGGAAATCAAACAGCAATTAGGGAGTATATCCGTAGGGAAGGGAACACCGAATTTTATAAATTAACCCAAAGCACCTACGATGAAAGGGGTCTTAAACTTTCAAAGGAAACATTCTTACAAGAGGTTAATGGAGAGCTGGAATCGGTTGTTTCAGCAAATGATCTAGTACACTTCACCTATGATAATGCTGGAAGATTAATTAAGACCAGTGGACCATTGGACCAGGAAGTACTTCAAGAATACGATGCCCAGGGGAATGTCATCACAATTACAGAGGCTGTTTCAGCAACTGAGGCAGAGATAAAAAGAATAAAATATGATCATCATTCAAGGGTGACATCAGAATCAATTTTGGTAAAAACCTCAGAAATAGACTCAAGGTTTTTAGCTGGTGCTACCTTCGATGACTTCTATTTTGATCGAATTATGGCTACCACTACCTATCAATATAACAAAGATGGGCAACCAATCCTTAAAAGGGATGCTAACGGTAATCAAACCCAAGTGAGCTTTGATTTAGATGGAAGACCAGTAAAGAGGGTGAGTGCAGAAGGGGATATACACCAATATTTCTATGACAGAAATGGTAATCTAATAGAAGAATGCAATGGAAATAGTGCTGTTACCCAATATCAATATGATGCCTTTAACCAGCTAATCAGAAAAATTGAACCAGCCCAAAGTGGTATAGCTGTCACTGCCTATATCTACGATGTCATGGGAAATGTGATTAAGGTAATCAATCCCAATGAATATCAACAGGATAAAGACACCCCTGAATTAGTACAAGAGTTGAAGGGTACTACCTATACCTATGACAGTATGAATCGTAAGGTGACCACTTATTCACCAGAAGGTGTTTTACTGGAGTATATCCTATATAATGAGCTAGGTATGCCCCAGAAGGTAATCAATGGCTTGGGTTACACCGGAGAATTAGCTAACTCATTAGGCACTACCTATACCTATGACGGATTGGGTAAAACTACCACAATGACCGATCCACTAGGGGCTGTAACCAGCTTTCAGTATGATGTTCTTGGTAATCTGGTTAAAAGAACAAACCCCAAAGGACATATAACCACATGGGTTTATTCCAGTGCTAGTACCATGGATGCTGAAAAACATCCCGATGGCAGCAGTAAATGGTATACCTATGATAGAAAGGGAAGAAAAATCAGCGAGACAGATGAAAGAGGCTATGTTACCACCTATCGCTATAGTAGCTTAGGAAAGCTATTGAAGGTGGAGGACCCTTACCAAAATACAAGGGAGCTAAAATATGATTTAAGCGGAAACCTAATTAGTGAAAAGGACAAAAGAGGAAGCATAAGCTATTTTAGCTACGATAAAACTAATAGACTAACTCAAAAAAGACTTCCCCTTCAATTAGATGCAGCAGGAAATACAGACTATCTTATAGAAGACTATCAGTATGATTCTGTTGGCAATCTAATAAGAAAAAAAATCACTAGCAGTAAGGATGCCACCTTCATTAGAGAAACAAGCTACACCTATTATGATAATAACAAGGTAGAGACAGTGTCAGACAATAATGGAGCTTACAGTAAAAGTACCTATGACTTAAACGGTAACCTTGTGGAGCTTAAGAAGGCTAAAAATGATAAAGAGTTTGAGATAGAACGCTATCAATACGACTCCCTTAATAGACAAATTACAAAAATACAATTGGTTAATGCAGAAGATATCTATGAAGGCGATAAATACAGTCACCTTATAGAGGAAACTACAGGAAAGCTTCAGCTTATCACTCAATATCAGTATGATCCTATGGGAAATAAAATAACAGAGACTAATCCCAAGGGTGACCAAATAAAATATCGCTATGACCTATTGGGGCAGGTTATAGAAATTACCAGAGATTTAGACGGACAAGAAGTTAGTCAGCATTTTGATTATGATGCCAATGGGAATCGTATCAAATCTACAGATGAAAAAGGAAACGAAACCAAATACCATTATGATACCATGAATCGACTATTGACTATTATAGACCCAATGAATCAGCCCTTTACCTTTGAGTATGATTTAGCAGGAAACAAAATTACCGAAACCAATAGTCTAGGGTATAAAATGACCTATGAATATGATCAATTGAATCGACTACAAATAATAAAGGACCCACTTAATAAAATAATCAGACAAAATGAGTATGACGAAAATGGGAACTTAGTAAAGTACATTGATGGCAAAGGCTATGAGACACTACAATTCTTTGATTTAGCAAATCGAGTAATAAAAAAAATTGATCCAGAAGCTAATGAAGACAATAAACATACAGCAATATATCAGTATCTACCAACAGGAGAATTGATTAAAGAAACAGACGCCTACGGCCATAGCATGACCTACCAGTATGACAATGGAGGAAGATTACAGGCAGTTACCGATCAACTAGGAGTTACTACCCGATACGGCTACGATTTAATAGGCAACAAGCTATTTATGCAGGATGGACGAGGCAAGGTAACCAAATATCACTATGGAGCCCTTGGCTTCCTAATAGAGGTTATCAATAGTGAAAATCAGTCCATTAACTATCAATATGACTTAACAGGAAATCTAGCCCTAGAAATAGACAAAAGCCGAAATCACATACAATACACCTATGACAGCCGAAACCTACTGACAAAAAAGCAAGTATTAGAGACAGGAGATCAAATTACCTACAGCTACGATGAAGCAGGAAACCGACAGACCATGGAGGACGAAAGTGGAGAAACCACCTATTACTACGATGAAAAACATCAATTAATAGAAAAAAGAAAAAATGGAGAACTAGAAATAGCCTATGAATATAACAGCGTAGGAAACCTAATCACAGTAACAGATAACAAAGGCTTTACAACAGGCTATACCTACGATGAGTCCAATAGGATGAAAACCGTTACCTTTAATAATAAGACAGTCACCTATGAGTACGATGAAAACGGAAACCGAAAATCAATCCAATATCCAGGAGGAATAAGAGAAGAATACATCCTGAACAAAAACAATCGATTAATAGAACTAACCAACAAGAGCAACAAAGGAAGCATATTATCAAGCTACCAATACACCTATGACTTAACCGGTAAAGAAACCAGCAAAACCGATAGCTATGGAACCACAAACTATACCTATGACACCGTGGGTAGAGTCACAAAAGTAGAGGCACCAGGAAAAACCACCCACTACAGCTACGATAAGTCAGGAAACCGACTAACAATGGATGAGATATACACCTCACCCCAACCAAGTGGATATATTGACCAAAATACAAAAGAAGCGATACAATATAAAATAAAGAAAAGTCACTATGTCTATACCAACGCCAACAAGCTCATAAAACTAGTAGAAAAGCTACAAGACGAAGAAGGAGAAGAAGTACTCCAAAAAACAACCAACTACCAATACGATGCCAATGGAAACGAAGTAAGACAAGCAGTAAACTATATACTACCCCACAATAGACAAATGAGACAAAGCACCACCGGGGATATCCATGGAGATCAACAAACAGAAGAAATCAATATCCTAGTAGAAAAGGTCAACAGCCAATATGACGGCTTTAACAGACCAAAAGAAATAGAAAAAATCAAAGATGGAGAAAGAGTAGTAGTCAGCTTTACCTACAACGGAGACGGACTAAGAACCCAAAAGATTAGTAAGAGCTCAAAGGATAACTACAACCCAGTCTACACCAACTACCATTACGACAGGCAGCATGTCATCCTAGAGACCAATGAAAGAGGAGCAGTCAGCGGAAGATACATCAGAGGAAATAACTATATCAGTAGATATGACAGCAACAACCAATTAGTATATTACCTATATAACGGACATGGAGACGTAGTACAAACCATAACCGAGGCAGGGGAAATACAAAACCAATATGACTACGACATATTCGGAAACCCAACCCTCCAAATAGAACAACACCAAAACCCAATCCGCTATGCAGGAGAATTCTATGACCAAGAAACAGGACTCTGCTACCTAAGAGCAAGATACTACAACCCCTACACAGGA
>NZ_WBZC01000002.1 GCF_009017275.1 Alkaliphilus pronyensis
TTTCTTTTTTCTTTTTTCTTTTTTCATTTTTGACTTCTAATTTTTAATCTTTCATTATGTCTTTTTGTTTTCAATTTTTAATTTTTCATTTTTCACTTTTAACTTTTCATTTTTCATTATGTCTTCTTGTTTTCCATTTTCATTTTTCATTTTTCACTTTTAATTTTTCACTTTTAATTTTTAATTTTAATCTTTATTCCCTTCTTCCATCAATATCCTCTATAAAAATTAAAACCTGTGCAACAATTTCATAAAGCTCTGGTGGAATTTCTGTGCCCACCTTGAACTGAATTAGTTCCTTCACCAGCTTTTGATCCTCATGAATAGGTACAGAGCTCTCTATGGCTTTATCTAAGATGTTCTCTGCAACTACACCCTTACCTGCAGCGGTGACCCTTGGAGCATTGTCTTTTTCAGGATTAAACTTAAGTGCTACTGCTTGCTTTAGCTTTTTTGATTTCATTTTCCCACCTCTAAATGACTATATCTATTGAATGCTTTGTAGCTTGTTGTATCTCTATTTCATTAACCATACCCATTAGATTTTGATCTTCATCTACCTTAAAGGATACATCCTTTATTTGATAGCCTGCTTTATCCATAAGGCCTTCGAGATTTTTAAGCTCCCTCTCTATTGCTTTTTTATACTGAACTTCTTTAACTCCAATCTTAATATCCACCATTTTTCCTGTAACTCCAACATAAACATTTATATCATCCATAGTGCTGGTATCTATGTTTAGCAATATTGACATATTATTAGGATCAATTTTTTTACTGTTTTTTTTCTTATTCATTACATAAATCTGAAGATTGCTAAGCTTGTCATTCATCATAACTGGAAGCTGTAGCATAGTGTCGTTTTTACTTAGCTCTCCTTGCTGCTGAAGATTACTTATAATTTTTTCTAGTTGCTTTTCTACATCTTTTCTTAATTCTGGGTTAATTTCAACAATTTTTTCAGATAGGTTTTTAGCATTATTTAATAGCTTATCATAGAGCTTGTCAGTGTCTACTTTTCCAGATTTAATCTGATTAGTTAAATCCTTTAAGGATTGCTGTAGTTCATTGGCTTCCTTTAATGAGCTAAGCTCCCACTCCTTAGACTTCATCAATAAATCTTCTATATTATGTGCCAGCTGCTGCCTGTTATATAGTAGCATAGATATATTCTGTACTGATGATAAGTTTTGAGGAGTATTATTCTTCATAAGTAACGAGATTATACTATCCTTTATACTGGATATGTTGGATAAAAAGGAATAGGAATTAATCAATTGTTTGCCCTGTGTATAGGAGCTGACCTCATTCAAAGGCATTTTTTCCAGCTTCGCTCCATCAATAATTGAATCTTTAACCATTGATATAGTCAATGAATTACGTAGCTGATTATACTGATGCTCACCTTTACTTAAGTGCTCAACATTTTGCTTACTTATGCTTAAACCATTATTCATTAATGCCTTTACCAACTGCATATCTTTTTCGTGGGATGGATTTAAACCGACGTTAAGTATTCTTGCATCTAATTTATTAACCTCATTTCCTGCTAAGGTGTTTTTAAATTGTATTCCTTCCTTGTTATAAAGGCTTTCTAGTGTAAGGGGAATTCCTTTATTTAAATGAAATGCTATGGTGTTATAGTCAATGGCTTTCATTTCTGAAAAAACACTTGATATCACTGTAGCAGATTGAAAAATATTCTTAATGGTGACATCTTGTTTTTCTATTAAATCTGTAATATGTAAGCCTCTAGGTATATTAATTTGGCTTAACTTAACTTCACTGTTTTCCTTTATAAGAAGGAGTAACTCTTCATCACTTATATTAGCTAGCTTAGTTAGCTTGCTAAGTACTTTGTCTAACTGAGCCTGATTTATATTAGTCTGAGACTGATTGATTTCACTTATGTTTAATTGATTTATATATTTTAATAATTGGTTTATATTTTCCTTATCAACATTAATACCTTGCTCCATTAGTAGGGCTATAGTGTCCTTATTCATATCATTTGATAATTGTCCTATTACTTCTTTTATTGATACTATCCTTTCAATTAGCTCTCTGTTTATTGGTAAGTCATTTTTTAATAGTAGTTTTGATAAACTTACATTTTTATCGGTGGCTTCTATGCCAGCTTCTTTTAGAATACTCCTAATTTCATCCTCCATTAATCTTAAATCTTTTTCCCTTAGAGTCTTATGTGATTGAAACCCCTCATAGACCTTTACTGCTTGGCTACTGCCTTTATCATCAGAACTTATACTGCCTTTAGTGATGGATTTCTTTAATTTATATAAATTATCTATTGTGGTTTCAATTTTATTCTTTACAGCATTAATTAAACCTTCATCCTCAATCTCTTTTATTGAATGGAGCTTATTAAAAACATTGTTTACCTTTTCAATATTGCCTTTAGTTAGCTCTAATCCTGCCTGTTTAAGGGCTTTTATTACATCTGTTATATCCTTTCCCATTTTGCTACCATATATCTTTTCTGCTATCTTTTCAGCCTCTTCTGTAGTCATTTTAGTAAGGCCTTTTATGATTTTAGCTAGGGTAAAGCCCTCACTTTCTTTTGTTTCATCTATTGCTTCAGATACTTTAGATAATGGTTCATTTCCTATATCTATATCTTTTTCTATAAGCTGAATTGCAGAATTATAATCTAATCCTTCTATAATACTACTTAATTGGTTTTTTGCATTCATAAAGGCTAGCATGTTTTCTTTGCTTAGGTCTAAGCCGTGATTTTCTAATGAATGTAAAACCTGAAGATACTGGGATTTAGATGGAAAGTTAAAGGACTTCAATATTTTGGTATATTTATCCCCTTCCTCTTGTTGTATAGTTGGTAGACTTTCCTGGGTGAGCTTAGAGGATAATATGTTCTTTTTATCAATTGTGACTACATCTCCTGTTTTTCCCTGGATTTCTTTCTTAAGCTTCATATCTAATATACGTTGATTACCTATATCTATTTTCATATTAGTTCCATTATTAGATACAATGGTTCCTCTTATTTTAAGGGTAAATCCTGTATTTCCATAGGCTTGATTTATACGTTGAAAAAATTGACTACTAATTCCATTGTTCATTTTCATATCACCTCTTCTAAGGATATATCGACATTTTAAACTGATTTCTTTAATTGTTGCCTAATGTCTTCCTATGTTTTGTCCGATAATATATAATAGATACATCGGTATATGGAGGTGCCCCATGAGAAAAATTGATGGAATTAATCATAGTATAGAAATAAGGGATATTAATAAAGCAGACATAAAAAAAACTGAAATAAACCGTCAGCAATTTATGGAGAAGCTTCAGGATATAAAATCTGATAATGTTAAAGGTCACCTTGAAGACCTGTATAATAAAATAAATAAGCAATTAGAAAGAATAGCAGATAAGATGCACCTTAGTGAAGTAGTAAAGTATAAAAAATTGGTGCGTGATTTTCTGGATGTTGCTGTTAAGCATTCCCATCAGTTTTCAAAACAAAACTTTTTAGACCGCCGTGGACGCCATAGGGTCTATAGCATTGTAAAAAATGTTGATCGTGAATTAAATGAACTAACTAAAGAATTTTTAAGCCAAGAGGTAGATCGTATAACAGTATTAAAAAGATTAGACGATATTAGAGGTATGCTTTTGGATGTTTTAATGTAATTAAAATAGCCCCCTAAAGGGGCTATCTTTTATTTAACTACTTTGCTTTTCATTATCTTGGTTGCTTTCTTCGTCATTTTCTATTTCTTCACTAACCAACCCATTATCAGCTTGAAGCCCTTCTGTTTCCTCTTTATTTTTTTCAATATCCTCCTCCATAGCAGTATCTTCAACTGCTTCTTCAGGAACATCTACTGCTTCATTTAAAGGAGCTTCATCAATAGAAGCTTTATCAATAGGAGCTTCATCAATTACTTCTTCCTCTGATAATAGACTATTATCTGTTTCATATTTCTGTGACCCTTCATCAAAGCCATTACAATTATCAATTAGAAACTTTGTTGTTAGCTTTTCAAGGTTCTTTATCATTTCTCCTAGTGCTATAGTTGAATTTGTCATATGTTGTATTGAGGCATCCTGTTCTTGGACACTTGCTAAAACCTCTTCAGCCCCTGCAGCAGTAGATTGTGATACTCCTGCCACATCAGCAATTGCTCCTTCAACCTCACTAACCTCTTGAGAAACCTGCTGGATAACTGAGGATAATCCCTTCATTAAGGCTGTGACACTTTTTGTCTCCTCTAATATATTATTGAATGAAGAAGTTGTTTTATTTATAACTTTATTTCCTACCTCTACACTTTCTATTCCCTTTTCCATTGCATCAACTGCCATACCTGTTTCATTCTGTATCTTACCAATTAGATTTATTATCTCTTTTGACGCATTTCTTGATTGCTCTGCCAATTTTCTAACCTCTTCTGCAACTACAGTGAATCCTTTTCCATGTTCCCCAGCCCTTGCAGCTTCTATTGCGGCATTTAATGCCAACAGGTTTGTTTGATCAGATATTTGGGTAATTAATTGGCCTGCTCTATCTATTTCTTTAATATGCTTATCTAACTCAGATACTAGGTTAAATGTATTTTGGGCTACAGCAGTTATTTGAGCCATAGTATTCTTTATTTCATCTATACTTTCTACCCCATTGTATGCCATAAGAGAGGCCTTCTCTGCTGATGTAACTACAGTGGCTGCATTTTCATTAACCTTCTTAACTCCATCCACCATTTTTTCTACTGCTCCTGTGGACTTATCAACACTTGCCATCTGCTCTGAAGTTCCTAATGCAACATGCTCTATAGTTTTTGATATTTCTGATGCAGCTCTTGATGTCATATTTGCATTATTCATTAAATCATCTATTGACCCACTAACTTCGTTGGTTGTACCAATAATTTGCTTAATAATATGGGATATAGATGTTGACATTTCGTTAAAGGCCATTTGAAGCTGCCCAATCTCATTATCAGAGTCAACATTTATACGTTCACGTAAATCCCCGTCTTTAATCTTATTAGCACTAACAACTAAATTTCTAATTGGCTTTATAAAGTAGTTAGCAAAGGTGTAGATCATTATTGAGGTAATTATAATAAACACAAGTGCTATAAGTATGTTTCTTATAAAGGTATCCTGAGTTACTTCAAGTATTTCATCTTTATCTTGTTCAACTATTACCCTCCAGTTTAAATCCCCAACACTAGAGGAGGCAATTAGAATATCCTTCCCTTCACTATTTATGCCCTGGGTAAGATCTAACTCTCCAGCAGCAATCCTCTTAATATCCTCTGTGCCTTCTTCATATACGTTAAATCTACCATATACATACTCTGAGGCGACACGATGCCCAATTATATAGCCTTCATTATCTACAACATATGCATAGCCTGTTTCACCTATACTTACATCCTTAACTAAATTAATTACTTGGTCAAAACCCAACAGTACTGTCATAACGCCACCTCTGTTGCCATCACCTTTTCTCAAAGGAACAGCAATTATAAGCCCTACATCTGAGGCTTGTTTATCACCTATAGAAGGAGTTACATATAGTTCTCCACCTAAAGCAGTCTTAAACCACTGTTGGTCAGAAACATTTGCGGTTCTATTTTTCCCATTAGATACCACTACATTACCCTTAGTATCAATATACTGAAAGGCTTTAAAATCTTTATACTTAAATGAATAGCTATTAAATAACAGGTTAATCTCATGATTACTCATTTCAGTAAAGTCGTGGGCACCAGCCACCATTTCAATCATTTCAAACAATGAGTTCATATAAATCTCCAGCTGTTGCGCTATGGACTCTGCTATAAGATTATTATTAACTTCAGCGTTTTCTACTATATTAGATGAATCTATATAATAATTTAAGGCAGTAATAGTAAGAATGGGAATAAGGACCATAATCAGTGTTACCATAACTAGCTTTCTCTTAATTGACTTATATTTTCCTTTTTGCTGTGAATAACCTTCGTTATCTTTTTTCTTGTTATACTCCATATATAAGCCTCCTTGAATAATTTTCCTGCATTTATTATTATTCGACATAAAAGCATGAAAACCTTTACACTCATATCAAAATAACAAAAAATCTAGGAGATTTTATCCTAGATTTGTGTGTTGTTCACTAATGTTTACTTATAATCAAGACTTTTTACCTATATTTCTTAGATATGCATTTATAAAGCCATCAATATCTCCATCCATAACTGCTTGTATATTACCAGCTTCCACGTTAGTTCTATGATCCTTTACTAAATTATATGGATTGAATACATAGGATCTTATTTGGTTTCCCCACGCTATTTGACTATATTCTCCCTGTAAATCCTCAATTTTTTCTTTTTGCTCCTGTTCCTTAAGCTCAAAAAGCTTAGCCTTTAGCATTGTCATGGCAACATCTCGATTTGTATGCTGGGATCTCTCATTTTGACACTGAACTACAATTCCCGTTGGCAAATGGGTAATTCGAACTGCTGAATCAGTCTTATTTACATGTTGACCACCTGCACCGCTTGCTCTATAGGTATCAATCTTTAAATCGCTTTGTTTTATGTCTACTTCAACCGACTCATCTAGCTCTGGCATAATATCCACAGAGGCAAAGGAAGTATGTCTTTTACCAGAAGAATCGAAGGGCGATATACGTACAAGTCGATGTACACCCTTTTCGGATTTCAGAAATCCATAGGCATTTTCACCTTCAATCAAAAGAGAAACACTCTTTATACCAGCTTCTGGATCCTGTAATAAATCTAATATTTTTACTCTATAGCCTTTATGCTCTCCCCAGCGGGTATACATTCTCATAAGCATTTTAGCCCAGTCTTGAGCATCTAGTCCACCAGTGCCGGCGTGGATAGATATAATAGCATTATTCATATCATACTCACCCTTTAATAGGGTAGATAAGCGTACTTTTTCAATATCTTTTTCCAGCTGGTTAATACACTGGACTAACTCAGTTTCAAAGGAATCTTCTCCTTCTTCTATAAAGTATATCATTGTCTCAATCTCTTCATATTTAAAAACTAAATTCTCATAGGTTTCCACCTTATCCTTATACACTTTAACCTTTTTGAGAGTATCTTGGGCAGCATGAGGCTGATTCCAAAAATCCTCCTCAGTCATTTTAGCTTCATAATCCTTAATTAATCTTTTAGTTTCTTCTATGTCAAAGAGAAGCCCTCAATTCTTTAATTACTTCATTTATGCTTAATAATTGTTGCTTATAATTATCTAAGTTTAACATTTACTCACCTCGTTTTAAGCTCCACAGCATTTTTTATATTTTTTACCACTTCCACAGGGACAGGGTTCGTTTCTGCCTACCTCATTACCTTTTTTTACAGTTACAGGCTTATTTCTGTCACCATGTGTGGCCTCTATAGGTGTAGCAACTTGTTTTCTTTGGGCATTATTATCCTTTTCAATACTAAATAAATACCTTACAGTATCCTCTTGTATACTTTTTATCATCTGCTGGAACATATCATAGCCCTCAACTTGGTATGCTCGAACTGGGTTTTCTTGTCCTATAGCCCTTAGCCCAATCCCTTGTTTAAGCTGATCCATAGCATCTATATGGTCCATCCATTTTGTATCTATTATTTGAAGTAAAATAATTCTTTCTATTTCCCTCATTCTATCTGGGGTTATTTCTTTTTCCTTCTTGTCATAGGTTAATTTTCCTATATCAAACAGCTTTTCCTTCAATATGTCAATTGTTAGATCTTCTATATTCTCAATATGTAGAGAATTCTTTGGTAAAAAGATAGTGCTTAGATATTCTGTTAGTCCATCTAAATCCCATTCCTCTGGGTATTGGGCATCTGCTGTATATATTGCAATAGCATCGTCAATTATGGATTCAACCATGTTAATAATATGCTGGTACATATCTTCTCCCTGTAGGGCTTTTCTTCTTTCTCCATAAATAACTTCTCTTTGCTTATTCATAACATCATCATATTGCAACACATGTTTACGAATTCCAAAGTTTCTACCCTCAACCTTCTTCTGTGCATTTTCTATGGATTTACTTAGCATACCATGCTCTATGGCTTCGTCTTCCCCTAAGCCAAGCTTATCTACTAAGCCTTGCATTTTGTCTCCACCAAACAAGCGCATCAAATCATCTTCAAGAGAAATATAGAAGCGACTAGAGCCTGGGTCTCCTTGTCTACCAGAACGTCCCCTCAGCTGATTATCTATTCTACGGGATTCATGTCGCTCTGTACCAATAATATGAAGACCACCCAATGCAATAACCTCTTTATTTTCCTTATCGGTTTCAACCTTAAAGGAATTATAAAGATTTTGGTAAAGGTTTTTTGCTTCTACTAATTCTTCATCCATTGCTTCTTCATGGCTAGTAACCATTGAAAGTATGTAATCACTATATCCTCTCTTTTTCATTTCCTGTTTAGCCAAAAACTCAGGGTTACCTCCAAGAATTATATCGGTTCCACGGCCTGCCATGTTTGTTGCAATGGTTATTGCACCCTTACGACCTGCCTGGGCGACTATTTCTGCTTCCCTTTCATGCTGCTTTGCATTTAATACCTCATGGGGTATTCCCTTTTTCTTTAATAGCTGTGCAATTTCCTCTGATTTTTCTATAGAAATTGTTCCTACAAGTACTGGCTGTTTAGTTTTATATTTTTCCCCTATTTCATTTGCTAGGGCTAAAAACTTGCCTTTTTCTGTTTTATATATGCTGTCGGCGAAATCGCCCCTTACAACTGGCTTATTTGTTGGTATTTCAATGACATCCATTCCATAAATGGATATAAATTCTTCTTCTTCTGTTTTGGCAGTACCCGTCATACCAGCAAGCTTTTTATACATTCTAAAGTAGTTTTGGAATGTTATTGTTGCTAAGGTTTTTGATTCTCTTTGTATATCTAGCTTTTCTTTAGCCTCTATAGCTTGATGAAGTCCATTACTATATCTTCTACCAAACATTAATCTTCCAGTAAACTCATCTACAATAACAACCTCTCCATCTTTAATAACGTAATCTCTATCAAGTTTCATAAGGTTTTGTGCCTTTAGGGCTTGATTAATATGATGAGAGGTTTCCATGTTTCCAATATCCGAAAGGTTTTCTATTCCAAAAAAGCCTTCAGCCTTTTCAACACCTACTTCTGTTAAGGCAACAGTATTTGCTTTTTCGTCAATAGTAAAATCCTCTTCCTTCTTTAGAGTTCTTACAAATTGGTCTACAACAAAGTACATTTTTGTAGATTTTTCACCTTGCCCTGAGATAATAAGGGGGGTTCTAGCTTCGTCAACTAAAATGCTATCCACCTCATCCACAATGGCATAGTTAAGCTCTCTTTGCACCATATCTTTTTTATATATAACCATATTATCCCTTAAGTAATCAAACCCGAACTCATTGTTTGTACCATAGGTAATATCTGCCCTATAGGCTTCATGCCTTTGCTTGGGTGTTAAACCGTGTACTATAACTCCTACTGATAGACCAAGAAAATTATAGATTTTACCCATCCACTCTTGGTCACGACTAGCTAAATAGTCATTTACTGTTACAACATGTACCCCTTTTCCTTCTAGTGCATTTAGGTATACAGGTAAAGTTGCCACTAGGGTTTTACCTTCTCCTGTTTTCATCTCTGCAATTCGACCTTGATGTAAAATGATACCTCCATAAATTTGCACAGGATAATGCTTAAGTCCAAGTACACGCCATGCTGCTTCCCTAACAGTTGCAAATGCCTCTGGTAATATATCATCTAATGTTTCATTGTTTTTTAATCTCTCTTTAAATTGTCTTGTTTTATCCTTAAGCTCACCATCGGTCAACTTCTCAAACTCAGATGCTAATGACTCAATATGCTCTACAGTCTTTTTATGTTTTTTTAATTCCCTCTCACTATGGGTTCCGAATAACTTCTCAAACAAGTTTTTCAATGAAATCACCTCTATCCAGTATAGTATAAACTTATTTTATCATTTTATCATCATTCTTAGTCTAACACAATTGACATGCCCATAACATATATACGCAAAAAAAGTTGAGAAGTTTAATCTCAACTATATAATTTTCCATTTGAATTTTTATTTAATGTTATAAGGACTAGGTATTTATCTTTTATCTTCTTTTATTTTGGTCTTTTGTTTAAACTTATTACTTATTCCATATTACTTATTACTTGCTTTTATGGTTCAACATTCAACATTGCCTTTATAATTGTTTTCAATTTTCCATTTTTGTTTTTATGGTTTTATGTTTTTAACTCTTAACTCTTAACTCTTAACTCTTAACTTTTAACTCTTAACTTTTAACTATTAATTTTTAATTTTCCCTATTACTTATTACTTATTACCTATTCCTTATTCCCTATTCCTTATTCCCTATTCCATGTATTTCTTTATCTTCCCTTTACTTTCCCGTAATGGTCAAACTTAATTACACTTGAGGCTTTACGATATACCCTTGAGTTCATCATGCCCTGTATATAAAGAAAAAGCCCTAGGGATATAAAAGCATCGCCTGCACTAAAAATCTGTTTAATGGGATAGGCAAAAGGTATAACTAATCTCTTCCCTAGATAATCCGTTAAAGGATAGGCATCCTTTAATGGAATATAGTTTGGTAATAATCCTGAATTAATTGATGTTAACATGTTTTCAAAATTTAATTGCTCTAATGCTTCAATACTAATTGGCATACTACCTTGATTTAATACAACTGCAGCAAAATTAGCAATTGCCCCTAACAATATTAACCAAATTCCTTTATTATGTAGGTTAAAGAATAATACAACAAATAAAAGACAATAGGCAAATATATAAAGCTTCATTCTGTGGGCAATAAATAGAGGGTTTCCAATAGATATCATAATAGATGTTATTAATAATAGTAAAAATGATGTTAGTAGTATAAATGGAAACCTAAGAGTTAAGTAGCCTATCCTTTTAAATTGTCCACCTCTAAGCTTACCTACTATTAATCCTAGAATTAAACCTTCAAGAATCATATAATATCACTACCCCTCAGTTGGAAGTTCTAATAATTTTAGTATTTCTATTTTATTATGGATTTTCCTTCTTATTTTTTATTAATTATTAGTTAATGATATACTTTAACCAGTAAATAAAATAATGATTAGTAAAATACAAAGCTTAAGACGGCATTTCTGCCGTCTATTATTGTAAATTAAGTATTTAGATTGTAGATTATAATATATCTATTCAAACTCTGGTTCTATTAAACCGTAGTTACCATCCTTCCTTTTATATACTACATTTACCTCATCAGTTTCAGAGTTGGCATAAACGAAAAAGTTATGTCCAATCAATTCCATTTGTAGCACAGCTTCTTCTGAGCTCATTGGCTTAATGGCAAAGCGCTTTGTTTTAACAATTTTAGCCTCAAATGGACTATCCTCTTCCTTTAAGGCAGGAATATTTTCAAATCTTATAGTCTCGTATTTTATGTTTCGATTTTCAAGCTTTGTTTTATGTTTCCTTAGCTGTCTGGAAAGCTTATCTACAACCCTATCTATAGATGTATACATATCTTCTGTAGCTTCTTCTGCCCGTAATAACGACCCATTAATTGGTATAGTCACCTCTAATATTTGTCTCTGTTTTTCAACAGATAAGGTTGCTTGTGCCTCAGCATCCTTATTAAAATACTTTTCGAGCTTAGAGATTTTAGCTTCAACTGAATTTCTTAGAGCATCTGTAACTTCTACATTTCTTCCACTTACTATGACTTTCATAGTCCCAGCTCCTTTCACTTCTATATAATTTAAGCCAATTAATTGGCTTAAAAGCTGTGGCTTAAATTAGCTAAATATATAATTGTAAATATGTTATCTTTATAATTACCCTAATTTAAAAATATAAAACAGCAAGTACACTATTTTTTTTGACTATATGCTTTTCTCTCAGAGGCGTTACTAACACTCTCGCTTCTTAAGGGGGAGATAGGCGCCGCCAAGCTAGAAAGTAAGCGGAACTAGAGTTCAGGTGGAGTTTAAATCCATCTGAACTAAGTTTTCTTTAATTAGTATATTCATTCTTTGTAACTACCATGATAAACATTACTTAGTTCAAAAGGAGTTTTTACTCCATCTTTGCTTAGTTAACTATAGGATAAAATGATTAGACTCATACTTTATTATAGTTATTAGTTTTCATTTGGGAACTTGTGGATAACTTTGTTGGCTGTGAATATGTTAGTAGTCACGTCTGTGGATAATGTTAATAAGCCTGTTGATAACTTATTTTACATGGACAAGGGGTGTGTATATTATGTGTATAAAAATGGACAAACTTACTAATAAATATATTTACCCTTATATTGAAAATGATAAACATTATTAGTTGAATAAGCGTAAATTATCATTAATTTAGTTAATTAAAAAAAGCCCTTGACAAAGTCAAAAGCTTTTATTAAATGTACTTGAAGCTGACCTGGTTTTTTACCCCACACTCGCCTGCTGGAGGGTTCGCTAAGGATTACTTTCACTACTACCCCTCTCGGCTTTACCGGCAGGTCTTACTTCTAAGCCGCACCATGATCAATAGTTATTTTAACTATCTTACGTGGGTCCTTTTGCCTGCGACTGGCATGGACTTTCAACCACAGACCTTCAATAGTACCTTTGTATTATATCTTATTTACCTCTTCTTATCAATAAGGATAGAGGGTGTTTCCACATATTTTCTGTTATAGGAATTTATTACCTTTTTTCCCGTTTTTATATTTTTTAGCTGTGCTTTTAACTCATTCATATTGCTATTAGCCATTTCCATGTTTTCCTTGTCCAATTGGCTAATATCTTTAGTTACATTAACTATTTCATTAACAGTATCCTTTAATTGCTTAAAGCCTTTAACAGGTTCTTCTGTACATTCTTCAAAAGAATCTATTTTTAGTAGTTTTTTTATAGCCTCATAATTGGTTATAAAATCATGATCAAGCTGATTAACAATATCAATTAAGCTTTGCTTTTCTTCAATTATTTGATTAAGTAGATTAATCCCCTGATCTTCTTTGTTCGTTAATGCTTCTTTTTGAGCTATTGTTAAAGACAAAATTTGCTTCATTATATTAAGCTTATGATTACATATATTTTGGAGCTCTATCACAATTTTTTCAGGCCTCATATAATCACCTATTCCCTATCTTTGCCAGCTTCATAGCTTCTTTCCATGTATCACGTAATTCTACAACCATCTCTGCAGCCTCATTTAATGGTGCTATATCCTTTCGAATATTGGCATCAACTAGCCTTTGCTTTATATATGTATAGATAGCCCTAAGTCCATTAGAAACATCATACTTCATATCAAGTGTATTATTTAACTCATCTATAATATCTTGGGCCCTCTTTAATGCTTCATTGGCTGCCGAGATATTTTTAGCTTCTATAAATATTTTTCCCTGATTTATAAATTTGATAGCACCATTATATAACATAAGTGTAAGCTCTTGAGGACTTGCAGTTTTTATACTATTTTCTTTATATTGATTATATGGATTGTTTAATGCCACGATACTTCCTCCTCATTATGATACTATGCTCCTAAACCCATTTGGGACATTAACCAGTTGCTTTGTTGTTGCATTTCAGCCATTGCCTTTTCCATAGCTGTAAACTGATTCCAATAGCGGTCTTCCTTTGAAGCTAATAGAACTTCCTCTCTTGCTATCCTACTATTTAATTGACTTATGCTCCTACCAATATCACTAATATTACTTTGCTTTGTAACAAAATCTACCAGCATATTTGATTGAACACTACGGTACAGGCTAGAATCATCACCAGGACCCGAGTGTCTAATTACTTCCTTCATGCCAGCTACTAATCCATCATAGGTTCTTTGAATTAATCCTGACTCCTTCATTCTGTCTTCACCCGTAGCTGAGACTTCAGGCGCCTTAAAGAACAAATCTAAGACTCCATCTGGGTCACTATTTATTGCATCCTTAAGTTTATCTTCATCAATTACCAGTTTTCCACCATCTTTATAATACCCTGTTGTTATTCCAATATCATAGATGTATTCAAAGCTTCCTGTAACTCCCTCTACCTTTTCGTAAAGGGCTCCTCTTATACCAGAAAGGGTTCTTTGAAGGACTTCATTATTTTTTAATAACCCACTTTTAGCCTTTTCTTCCCATAGCTCAATTTCCTTTTCTGTCATAGCATCCTTTTCTTCTTGTATAAGTGGATAAAAGTCTCTATACTCCTTCTCTCCTATTTTACCATTTATCTCATCTAATAGTCCATTATATTCATCTACAAAGGATTTAATCTTATCGTATATTCCATCTGTATTTGTGCTTACATTTATTGTAACCACTTCACCCACAGCAGCATTTTTTAGTTGTAGGTCAATCCCAAACACTGAAAAGCTATTTGTTGATTTTCTTATCTCTGAACTATTAAAATTAATAACAGCATCTGTTCCATTTTCTCCTGGACCCATTATATCACCTGAGAACATTGCTGCGGCTAATCCAACTGGATCATCTGTAATCTGTATGCTTTTATGTTCACCAGTTTCCCTAGTGCTCATCATAAATTGCCCTAAATCCGAGTCGTAAGAAGCCCTAATACCTAAGCTTTGTCCATCATTTGGGCCTCCAACAGCCACTGCATTATTTAACTTCGAAATTAAAGAACCTATACTATCTCCAGCTGTTACAGTTATTTCACTTGAACCAACATCTGTTGTTATAGTAAAGCTTCCATCAGCAATAAAATTATTATCTACATCTAAAACATCATCTAAAGGATCAACATTACCCTTTAACACTTTACTGGTTGTTTTTGCAACACTGGCAGTACTAGTTACCTCAACTGTATAGCTTCCATTCATTGCATTGCTTCTAGCAGATGCAGTTACTATTGACTCGTTAGCTGATGTAGCTTCTTTTGCCCAGGTGAAGCTATTGGTAGAGCTACTTCTAATTGTTCCATTGGTAGAAAATTCATTTAGTCCAAACTCATTTCTTGTATTCAGAATGAAATTAGCCATGCTTTTATTAAGGTTATTATATTCTTCCATTCTCCATTTTAAGGTTTGCTCTTGACGAATAAATCTATTAACCCTCATACGCTCTGCATCCATAAGCTGCTTTACAATGTGTTCAGTATCCATGCCTGATGCAATACCACCAATTCTCATTCATATCACCTCTCTTAATAATTTCACTTAACCCTTTTTATCAATTATTATTCCTGCTACCTCCAACATATGGGCCACCATATCCAGTATTTTTTCTGGAGGTATTTCTCTTATTACCTGCTCTGTCGAGCTATCTATCACCTTTACCATAAGTGTGCCAGTTTTTTCATGGATAGATCTTTCAAATTTTCGATCAAAGGGCTGAAAGCTTTTATTTGCCTTATCTATAGCCTTGTTAAGCTGTTCTTCATTGTATCGCCCTTCTCTTTTGATTCCTTCCTCACCTATACCCTTAATTTCTATTGTCTTTTTAATTTCTTGGCTTCCTTGCCTTACCCCTTGATTGTGTGGATAGCTTACTCCACCTTGTACTCCATCAATCTTCATGGATGGCTCCCTCCTGTACATATTTTTTATACTTAATATATCGGTATAACAAAAAGAAATGTTTAACTTTTTAACATAAATTAAGCATTTCTTTTTATTTTGGAGTTTGCTATAGAGTTTTTATTATACTTTATAAAAAATAATGATACAATATAAATATATATGGGGAGAGTGACTAATATGGTTAATAATAAGCAAGATATAGAGCTACAATACTACATACTAAATGATAATGTTTATGCTACAGCTAATCTAAAGGATTATGATTTATCCGTATCAACCTCAGTATACGAGGTAATACGTGTTTTTTCAAGAGTACCCTTGTTTGAGAAAGAGCATTTGAATCGACTAGAAACGTCAATTTCATTACTGGGCTTTTCTTATAGTCCTAATGTAGAAGAGCTACAGAGGAATATACATAGGCTTATACATCTCAATAAGGTGGAAAATCATAATATTAAAATTGTAATAAATAATTTTGATAAAGAAGAGCCTAATATTTTTTTGTTCTTTATAAAGAGCAGCTATCCCAAGCATGAGCTATATAAAACAGGTGTCAAAACGATATTATATAGTACACAACGATCTAATCCCAATGCAAAGGTAGTAATGCAACAGCAAAGGCAATTACTCAATGAAGTAATTACTCAGCACAATGCCTATGAAGCTCTATTAGTAGATGCTACTAATTCTATTACTGAGGGTAGCAGGTCTAATGTATTCTTTGTTAAGGATAATACAATAGTTACAGCTCCATCTAGTGATGTACTGGTAGGAATTACACGAAATCGTGTTATTGAGCTATGTACTAAGCATGGTATTGCTGTTACTGAGAAAACAATTAATGTATCCTTTTTAGAAGAAGCTGATGGACTATTTTTGACTGGTACATCCCCCAAAATATTACCTATTTCAGCAGTAGAAAACAGGAGCTTTAGATCGGCAGAAAATTCAATAATAGTAAAGCTTATGAATGCTTATGATGAACTAATTAAGGATTATGTTAATAATTATATAACTCCAATTCACTAAATAGTGTCTACATAATTTATGTTAAACTAAGAGGATATCTTGTATATTTATCAAAGGAGGGCGCTTGTCCTCTTTTAACATTTTTTGGTGTTTAAACATTTGTTACATATTAGCTTAATTTCTAGATTTCATTGATAAAAATATATAAAGAAGATCAACAAACTCACTGTAGGTTACTTCTTTTTGAAAATATAATCTGTTGTATAATAAATCTCTTTGAACCTGCTCAACTGCATCTATCCATTCTCGATGACTAAGTTGAAAATTTGCTTGATATGTTTTTTTTATATCCTCCAGCACCACACGTTTAAAGCTGTCATAAGTTATCATATTTTACTCCCACCCTTATTTACTATATATTACCATTATACGCTACCTATCGTGTCTAATCAACATTTTTGACACTTTTTGTGTAAAATATTTTTTGATTAAATTTTTTATGCTAACATTAATGCAAATACTTATATAGGAAGTGAAGGTACTTATTATGAACTTTTCTACAAGGTTAAAAGGCTTACGTGAAAGAAAGGGTTTACGTCAAGAGGATTTAGCAATTATTCTTAATATAAGTAGACAAGCAATTAGTAATTATGAACAAGGAACAAGATTTCCTAAGGATGAGCAGCTACTTGTTTCAATTGCTGATTTTTTTGAGGTTTCTACAGACTATCTTTTAGGTAGAGATTATTCCTCCTCTAATCTAAAAAAGGTAGTAAAGGATTTTGATACTGAATATAATTATTGTAAAAATAAATTAATAAAAAAATTAACAAGCAAGGCTGAAAGGCTTCCTGATGAAATAATAAAGGGTTTGATATCCTTAGTAGAGGTTCTTCCAGATGAGTAGGTAGTATATTAAGAACACAACACCTCCGTCCCCTTGTGTTTACTTGTGTTTATTCATGCTGAGCACACATAACAAAGCTTAGGATATTAAGCATCCTAAGCATTTTTAATTATTTATTATCTAGTGAATCAGTCCAGCTCTCCTTAACTATTGTTACTCTATTATCCCTTATGTATTTTAATATTAGTTTTTTATCTACTCCTGTTGCTTGAGATACATCCACTAAGCTTACTTTACGATTCGAAGAGGTTATAAAGTCTCTAACCTTTTTTAATGGGTTATCATCTTTTGCCGCAGTGCATATATCGCATATTTCACCATCCCTGCTTCTAAAGAGTTCTCCACATACTGTGCAATTCACTAGCTTCATTGGGTTTTTCCCCCTCATATTCGTTTGTAATAAAAACACTGTATTATATATCTAAATTATTATGTCAAAATATATTTAACATTAATTTAATCCTATAAACCTAGTTTTTCAGGGGTTATCCATGGTGATACTACTTACTTATGATTGAATGTAAGGTTTTAGTGTTTTAGCGATTTCATCCCTCCAGCTTATGTAATTTGGAATGATGTATTCCTGTGCTTCAACACTTAAATTAACTTCTTTATCTTCGCTATAGCTATCAACTGTTTTTTGTATGCCTTTTATTAGATTCTGTGATAGGCTGCTAATATTGTTTTCTGGTAGCTCCCCATCCATAGGTTCTATGGCGTTTGCTATGCTTGATATTGCTTCTAACAAATCCTGTAGCATAACAACAGATTCTTCATAACGATGCTCTGTTAGTTGTTTTTCTAAGTGAATTATTCCTTCCTCCAAGGTATCTATTAACTCTATTATTCTTCTTATAACTTCGTAGTATTTTTCCATAATGATCAACTCCTAAATATTTTTTTGTATGTAATTAAAAAGCTTTACTATCTAGTTTTTATAGTTACTTCTAGTCTATATGCTCCCAAATAACAGGTGTACCTTTACTTAATTCTTGTTTAACAGCTCTCCCCAATACATTTTTAATATATTTAGGAGCTAAACCAATTCCTGGTCTAATAGACCTTACATTTTCTTCAGTAAAAACTTCTCCTGCCTTCAAAACAAAAGGACACAACACCTCCGTCCCCCTGTGTCTTGTGTTAATTATGGTATCCACCTTACACCTTCCTTTACAATCCTTGCTGGATTTCCAGCCACTACACAATGGGGTGGTACATCTTTTGTCACAACAGAATGGGCTGCAATAATTGCCCCTTCTCCAATCGTAACCCCTTTAAGAATAATAGCCTCTCTTCCTATCCATACCTTATCGCCAATAAAAACTGGTGCCTCTTTGATACTGTGGGAACCATCAGAATAAACTATGCTATGAAAGTCACTATCCATTATGACAACATTATTTGCTATTGCTACTTTATTACCAATAGTAATGCTCTTTGCACACCTTATTTGGGTGCCATAGTTGGCATAACCTGAACCTAAGCTCAAGGTGCCTCCATCAAAAACACTGATATCACACTGATAAAAAAAGGAGAAATTAGCATTTACATTAAGAGACGAGTCCTTTCCCAACCTTAATCTCATTTCAGCCTTAGATTTTTTCAGTTTGTTGGAATTAAGTGTTAGTTTTCCATTTAAGGTAATTTTAGCACTTGGGTCAAGATCAAGTATTGTATTTCTATAGGGTATTATTTTACCACCATTTATTATCATATTTCTAGCTAGATTATTTCCTTTAAAGTAATCCCACAGGTTTAATGAGCTATAAAACTTTAACTTTTGTATGATATTTGATTTAGTTTTCAATACAATTCACCCCACTTTTTAGAAGCATTCAATATCAAAGCTTGTCAAAATCACAATTATCAGGGTCGTGTCTTACTCTAAAATTCATATTTATATCATCAATTGATATCATTTCTTCATTTGATAAATGAAAATCATAAATGCTTATGTTTTCACTTAATCTATGATGGCTTTGAGTTTTAGGTATAGAAATTACACCATTTTGGTAATTCCAGCGTAATATGATTTGCGGAATGGACTTTTGATATCTGTCAGCTAATTCTTTTAGTATGTCACTATTTTGTATGTAATTGTGCATTCTAGCTAATGGTGAATAAGCCTCAATTTTAATTCCATATTTGGAACAAAATTTAATTAAGGGTTTTTGAGTTAATAGAGGATGTAATTCTATTTGATTAATGGCAGGTAATATATTAGCAATCTCTATTAAATCCCTTAGATGATGCTCATGAAAATTACATACACCTATTGAACGTACAAGACCTTTTTTATATAGCTGCTCCAACTCAACCCAAGATTTTAAAAAGTAATCTGGTACTGGCCAATGAATTAAATACATATCTACATATTTTAAGCCCAAGATACTTAGGCTCCTTTTCAATACTTCTTCGATATTTTCATGCTTCTGATGGATATTACTAAGCTTAGTTGTAATAAATACTTCTTCCCTAGCCACAATACTATTATTTATTACTTCGCCAATTTCTTCATGATTTTTGTATGCAGTTGCTGTATCAAAGCTACTATAGCCTAGTTCTATAGCTTTTTCCATTGTTTCTATTAATATATTGCCCTTCATTGGATAAGTGCCCAGTCCTATTACTGGCTTGTCTATACCATTGTTTAATGTAAACTTCTCCACCTGATCACCCTCTTTATTTTAGACTAACTACCTTATTAAAAGCTACATCAAATGGATTAGCAAGAATCTCCTGAAAGAACACATTTCTGCATGGCCCCTTGGGAGTGCTTTCTAATATGCATACATTCCCTTTTATAGCTTCGTCTAAGGTACATTCTTCAAATTCCACTCTTTTTGATATTTTTTCAAAAAGCTGTTGTCCCCTATTGGAATTCAACAATACTACAGAGGTTCCTTTGTCTTCATCTAAATGAGGTCTTGTTCTACCAATTCCCCAAAAATCCCCTAATGTTATATCTGATACTCTCGGCAATTGCTTGTATAAACAATGATGACATGAAGTTCTTAAATATAAATTATATTTTAAATAACCTATCATATATAAATCATGGTTACGGTCTTCTATATACTCTTGTCCATCTGTAAACTGGATTTTAGTACAAAACCCATTCCAACCTCTAGATTTATTTTTAAAGGTAACACTTATAATAGGCTGTCCATACCTTTCCTCAAGCATCTCTAAATATTTAGTATACACCATTGGTGATATTACGCCTCGACAAATAAAGTCACATTTTACTAGATTTTGATAGTCCCTTCTTAGAAAGGTGTCTAATGCAGCATTTTGGCAAGGGGTTCCACAAAAGAGTATCTTTTTTCCTAATTCAAGGGCCTCCAATGTCTGTTGATAAATTGTATTGGTATCACTTTGCAAATATTTAGATTGCCTTAGTCTGGATATACCTGTTGAATTTCTAGCCATGCTATGTTCTACTAAAAAATCACATGTATATTGAGCTCCAACAACCCATCCACCATCATTAAGTACTTGATGAGCTAACTCTGAAAATATGCCACCAGATGTACTAAAACACCTAACTTCTTCATTACGGCTCCATGCAGCATAAACAAGAGGTGTGTTAAAATGATGGTTATATGACCTTCTATTAAGGGAAGGACATATTTTAAGGCATAATCCACATTTTTTACACTTTTCATTTACAAAGGGGTACCAAAATCCCTCTAAATCTGTTGGCATTGTAATTGCTTGATAGGGACATATGTTAAAACAGCTTTTGCATCCTGTACATAATTCTTTTTCTATACAATTAATCATATAAACACCAGCTTTTCATTAATTATTTATGGCTTACAAGTGAATCTATAAGGTTCTTTGCCTTTGTAATAGGTAAAGTGTATTCTGGAATTTTTATTTGCAAATATTCTCTTACTTTTTCCTCATTATCCAATAACCATTCAAAGGCTTCTGTAAGTTGATGTTGGTTTTGTAGTTCCTGTACTGGGATAACATATTGATCATAACTACCAAATAAATCCTTTGCTATTCCTTTAGATTTGACTGAATAACCAAGTACTAATGTTGGCACACATGAGGAATAGGCTGCAATTGTAGCATGTGTTCTGGCTCCCACAAATAATCTACATCTAGCAATAAAGCCTTTAAGCTCTAAGCAATTATAATCACCTAATAGCACAACCCTGTTGGATGATTTGAACTCGTTATACAACTCCGTTAGTGGTGTTAAATCATTATTCCCTTCAATAACAACATGAGGTATAAAGGCTATATGGTAATCAGTTTTTTTAAGAATAAATTTTACCAATTCTTTATAATTAAGATAGGTCATATTATTGTCTTTTTCTAGTTTTTGCACAAGAGGGCTTACATTGATTCCTATTGTTTTCCCTTCGATGAAACCCTCTGGTAAATCTAATGAAACCTTTGGTAACATAAATGCAGTATCTGGTATTAAATGAGTGTTTTTGTTAATCCCTGCCCTTAATAAAGCTTCATAGGTCAAGGTCTCTCTTGCTGTAATAAGTGAATATCTTTTTAAGTCTTCTATTACATGCGGTTTGTTAATAATTGATTCCTCAATAGATGCACCCCAAAGCACTGTTTTGGTTACTTTTGAGAGCTTTTTATTTATATAGGCTAAGTTTTTATGATAGTTACCATAACAGTAATTATCGCCTCCAATGGAGAAATATATAGAATCCCTTTTTATATTATTTAATAAATTATGGTTGGCATAGTGATAATAAAAATTATCATAATTAAAAACATTTTTTAGAAACCTATTTAGTAAGTAGCTTGGTGCATTCTTTTTAAAGTACCGATGATATTGTACTATATCCTTTGCCAACAAATCTATTTGGTACTTGTTATCTGCAGCTTTATTGATTGTAAATAATGTTAATCTATACTCTTCATTTAGAACATCATAGGTGCTTCTTACTATAGCCTCACAACCGTGATTATCACTTCCAGCATGACCATAAAAGCATATATCCATTAATTAAGCCTCCTCACTTTATTAAATCAATTTTTCCTTCTGTAATAAATCGTTTAGAGATTCCTTTTCTTTTAAAGTTGTAAAGGGTGAATGAATTATTTCTTCATAGTGGTCACTCAATTGCTTAAGCATATCCTTATATATATCTCCACAGCCCTTACAATGATACTGATTAATTTTGTTACACATAGATAACATATAGGACCACTCAGAATACTTAGCTCTATGTTTGATTCCAGGAACTCTTTCGGTTAAATAAAGGGTTCTTTGCTTGTACATGGTTAGGTATTCATTAAGGAGATCTGGTGTTATTTGATTTGATTGAATAAAGCTTGTCATGTTGTTACTGTGCTTCCTGAAAAAATACAGTGGTTTACCTTTAACAACAACTTTTCTAGCTCTAGCGAATACTTTGTAGATTACATGAATATCATCGACCAGTACCCCCTCTGGAAATTTAATTTGATTAAGCAAATCTCTTTTGAAAAGCTTAGTAGGAGGCGCAACGTTATATTTTTCTCGTTTTAATAGCTCCTCCAACCCCATAAGCCTATCTAAAATCAACATTTCCTCAAATACAAAATAGGGCTCTAGTCGATGGCCAAAATCGTTATAGCTGCCACACATAGCAATATCAGCATTATGGGTGTTAGCCAAATTAATTAAAAACTCTAGCATTTCCTCATGGCAATAATCATCATCGTCAACTATTGTCAAATATTTTGAGGATGCTGCTTCAATACCTACATTCCTTCCTATTGAAGCACCGTTATTTACTGGTATTGTAATATACTTAATTCTATCATCCTTAGCCACATAGCTTTGACACAGTAAATCAGTCCCATCAGTAGAACCATTATTTACTAATATCAATTCAAAGTCTGTAAAGGTTTGTGATAGAATGCTATTTAATGCTCTTTCAAGATAATTAACCCGATTGTAGGTAACTAATACAACACTAATAATAGGTTTTATATACGTCATAATATGCTACTCCTTACCTGCAAAATTTACTTATTAATAGAATCTTTCAGTAAATTGATGATCTTTTAATCCATAACCCCTTAATTGGTCTTGTATAATTCTAGCTATTTGTTTTTGTTGAATTGATACAACAATAAAAGCTTGATTAAACTGGCTCGTAGTGAAGTTTTTGAGTATGTCTGGAGAATTAACAGGTATTCCCTCAATAATGCAATTTCGTTTATTTTCACTGTTATCTAAGAAATTAACTACTTTAAATCCAGCACTCTTCAATATACGAGCAGAAGCCTCACCATTATAACCTGTTGGAAAGATATATATATCCTTATCATTGTTACCCTCTACACATTTTAAAGTCTCTTCGATGACACTGGTTCTATAATTGGTAAGACCTTCTTTCCCACCATATTTATCTAGAAGCTGGAACAAGCCTATATCAAGATTTCTTCTTAGGGTAATTCCTCTATAGTCCTCATAAATTCTTGACAGTTCATGAATTTCACTATCTTCTAAGGTATCACATCTTGTTGAAAACAAACCAATTAAAAATTTAACCCTCGACATAATAAAGTCCTTTCTGGCACCACTAAATCCTTTTTCAAACAAAAAGGATAACAGTTGTAAAGCAATGACAAAATGGGCTTTTGTATGTAAATAGGTCTTTGATGAGGTTATTGATCCTGTAGCTCTAGGTCTATAGCAATAGAAGGGCGATGATAACAAGGCTATCTTCTCTGCACTACATATAATTTTGGGAAACCATTCTTCATCTTCAACATGGAAACCTTCTAAAAAATATATTTGATTTTTTAATAAAAATTCTCTTTTAAGTATAAATCTCCAAGTTGTGCAGGTAAGCTTTGGAAGTTTATTAAGGTAATTAATAACTATCTCAGGTTTATCATGTTGGAATACTGCTGGATCAAAGGATACATCAGAGCAATAAAAGGCACCTTTTTCAGGCTTGCAAATGAATTGACCAATTAAAACATCTGGCTTATGAGCCTGAAGTGCATCTACAATGTTTAAAAAGCTATTCTTTATATAATAATCGTCACTATCACAAAAATGTACGTAATCCCCTGATGAATGTTCTAAACCAACATTTCTTGCACCAGCTGGTAACATGTTTTTGGGGAGATGTATTACCTTAAAATTATTATGCCTTGATACATATTCATCACAAATTTCACCACTATTATCGCTAGATGCATCATTCACTAAAATAACCTCAAAATCCGTAAAATTCTGATTTAGAATACTATCAAGACAATCAGCTAAGTACCTCTCAACATTGTAAACCGGAATAATTATACTTAAAAGTGGCATTCTTCTCCGCTCCTTAAGAAATATCTACAATCAACTATAGGCTTATTAGCATATCGTATATTGATATCTTTAAACTCGTCCCAAGCAGTAATCAATGCTAGTACATCTGATTCCTTACATAAACTATCTAAATCCTGAAAGTATTTTACTTCTTGTAGCTTATATTCTTTATCAAAGGGGTGATTAGCTATAGGATCATAGGCAATAATATTGGTATAGCCCTCTTCTAATAATATCTTAATAATTTTAGCAGAGGAACTATCCCTTACATCATCAGAACCTGGCTTAAAAGCCAATCCAAGTATTCCTATTGTTTGATTTTTACTGGTAATACTGGTTATTTTATTTGCCATAAAGCTGGGCATATCATTATTTATTTCAATCACATTCTTTAAAATTTTGGGCTCATATCCCTTTGCTAAGGATTTAGCAACCATAGCCACAGTATCCTTCGGTAAACAATACCCCCCGTAGCCACAGCCTGGATATACATAGGAGGTCATATTACAATTTCCCCATCTCTTATCTAAATGTAGTATATTAAAAGCATCTGCAATTTGAACATCACCAATTACATCCGCTATTCTTGACATTTCATTAGAATAGCTGATTAGAGTTGCCAAAAGAGTATTGGATAGATATTTTATAAACTCACCTGTATTTAGATTAACAGCAAATATTGGAATATTACAATCCTTATAAAGGGAATATAGCATATCTTTAGCCTTTTCATCTGAAACACCGCAGACTATTCTATCTGCATTCATCATATCCTCCCAGCAATATCCTTCACGCAAAAATTCAGGGTTATTGGCAATACTAAAATTACTACCAACCTCTAATCCCTTGTTTGATAAATATGGAATTATTCTCTCTGCTGTTGTGGAAGGAGGAACTGTTGATTTTACAACAACAACACGATACTTCCCATCATTTAACACCCCTGCAAAAGCGTCAATTGCATTATTAATATAGGTTAGATCCGCCTCACCATCTTTACCACAGGGCGTACCCACACATAGAAAGATAAAGTCACTATCTGTCACACACTCTTCAACAGAGTCGGACACAAAAAAATTCTGATTTATATGTTTTTGTAAAGCAGTATCTAAGCCTGGTTCAACAAAGGGAAGCTTTCCTGATTTAATTGTATTAGTTTTTTCTATATTAATATCAATACCATAGACCTTATTTCCCATTTCTGCAAAGGCTAGTGCTGTAGTTAGTCCAACAAAGCCTAATCCAAAAACTGTAACAGTATATTTCATAAGTTTACCTCCTTCTTAGGATACGTTGTTACCAATCGAACTCATCTCGATTACATTCTTTTAAATATAATAAATATCGTTCAATGCCATCAGCTATATGAATTTGAGGATTGTATTTCAATAAACTTCTAGCCTTTGTAATATCCGGGCACCTTCTCTTTGGATTATCGGTTAAATAGTGATTGTCCCAATGGGTTTTAAATATAATACTACCTGAATAATCAAAGATTTCCTTTCCTATGGTTTTATATAGTTCAGCCAATTGTAATATCGAGATTTCATCACGATCTGAACCGATATTAAAAACATCGTAGCCTCCATAAGTTGCACATTTCAAATAACCGATTGTTGCATCTGGTATATAATCAAAGGTACGTGTTGGTCTTCCATCTGAGTATATAACAATATCTTCATTATTAATTATGGCCTTTGCAAAATCAGCAACTACCCTCTGATCGTTAATCCTCATACCTGGTCCATAATTATTAAAGGGCCTAACTATTGTTATAGGCATATGATATTGCTTTGCAAAGTTATAGCAAAGGGTTTCACCAAACCTTTTAGACTCATCATAGCAAGCTCTTGGACCGCAAGTATTAACATTACCCCAATAATTCTCATTAGTGGGTATTTCTTTAGGATCAGGGTCACCATATATCTCACTACTTGAATAAAACAAAAACCCTTTAAGCCCTTTGTTCTTATATAAATCCAAAAGCCTTCTAAGGCCTATTACATCAGCATCCATCGTTTCAATTGGATGTAGTCTATAAAATACAGGTGATGCAAGGGAGGCCATATGAAATATAATATTTGAATCTTTGGCAAAATGTAAATCACAATTTACAATATCCAGCTCTTTCAAGTCAAAAACTGGATTGTTTTTAATCCTTTCTATCCACTTTGGCTTTCCAAACTTATAATTATCTATACCATATACTTTTTTTATTCCAAGTTTATCCCCGTATAGATGAAAAAAGTGAAGTAAGGTGTACCCTAGTGAGCCAGCAAAGCCTGTTACTAAGATAATACTATCTTTAAATTTTTCTTTATCAGAACATGATAAACCATTATATATAAACTCCATATCCTTTTTTGATACTTCTGGAATTAATGACATTTTTACACCCCATTTCAATTACTGTATCACCATATCTTCCAAGCAGGATTATCCCTCCACAATCTTTCTAATAGCAGTTTGTCTCTTTGGGTATCCATGCAATGCCAAAAGCCATAATGCTTGTAGGCTACTAAATTACCCTCCTTAGCTAAGTTTTCTAAGGGTTCTCGTTCAAATATGGTAGAATCATCGGTTATATAATCAAAAACCTCTGGTTCAACTACCATAAATCCTCCATTTATCCAACCGCCATCTTCTTTAGATTTCTCAACAAACTGATTAATTTGAAGAGATTCGTCGTTAATATCCAGTACTCCAAATCTGCCTCCAGGCTGAATCGCTGTCATTGTAATGTACTTACCAGATTTTACATGATATTTTTCCAGCTCTTTTATATTTACATCGCTGACTCCATCACCATAGGTTAGCATAAACCTTTCATTGCCAATATATTTTTTAACTCGTTTTATCCTGCCACCAGTCATGGTATGTAAACCTGTATCGACTAAGGTAACTCTCCAAGGCTCAGAAGCATTATTATGTATGGTCATTTTATTCTCTTTACAGAAATCAAAGGTTACATCAGATGTATGCAAGTAATAATCTGCAAAGAATTCCTTTATAACGTACCCCTTATAGCCCAAACAAATAATAAAGTCATTATAGCCATAATAGCTATAGCTCTTCATTATATGCCATAAAATAGGCCGTTCACCAATCTCAATCATTGGTTTAGGTTTTAGATGACTTTCTTCACTAATCCTTGTCCCAAACCCACCTGCTAAAATTACTACCTTCATAATGTGACCTCCTTAGAGTAATATATCTGCCTAGTCTTAAAGCAGATAATATGGTTAGTGATTACTATTCACCATATGATTTATACTATTAATTGAGTAATCAAGTAACTTAATAAGAGCTCCTTTATTATTAAATACTTCCCTTAGCCTTTTGTCGGCTAATATATTTGTAACTACTGGTATTTTAGATTCTAAAGTAACGTTAGTTGAATTAACCGTTAAATCGATTAAATCCTTGATGGAGTAAAATAACACACTCAAAATAAAGCTTTGATTACTATTACTATACTGATTCCAGCTTGTTAAAAGGTTTTTGCTTTCTTCATATATTAATAAATAATCCTGATACCGTTTTGTGTCTATTTGTGAGTTGTAGTGGGATCCGCTCCTAATCCTGTAATAGTGAAGTGCCTTGTGTATAGATATTAATGATGAGGCATACTTTAGGTGTACTAAACTAATCATAGTATCTCCACCATTTAATAGCTTAATTTTTCTCTGATTAACATGGTCTCGAGCCTTAAGATGGATGGTTGTTCTAACCAATTTTCCCCACAGAGGCCTAAAAGATCCATAAAAGTCGGGAAGCCGTTCTCCAAGCTTCTGAATGGGACTTACATACAGACTTGGAGGACATCTCAATCCTAGAGTTTGTCCACTTTCTTCACTAAACATTTCTGTGCCACCTACTGCTATATCTGCGTTTTTCTTAGTTGCAGAGAAATATAGCTCCCTCAAAAAATCTTTGTGTAAATAATCATCACTATCTAAATGACACACATACTCCGATTCTAAGCTATCGATATACTTAGTATAATCAGGATTATTCTGTTTTTTATGAATAAAACAATTTAACTCATTTCTAAATACCTTAACTCTTTTATCTTTTTTTTGGTACTTAGCTAACATCTCACTTGTACCATCTGTACTACCA
The DNA here is from genome assembly GCF_009017275.1 of Alkaliphilus pronyensis. Classification (GTDB taxonomy): domain Bacteria; phylum Bacillota; class Clostridia; order Peptostreptococcales; family Natronincolaceae; genus Alkaliphilus_C; species Alkaliphilus_C pronyensis. Next base: position 28,887 of record NZ_WBZC01000002.1, read on the forward strand.
TTGTCTAATACTATCCATTCAAAGTCACTAAAGCTTTGATTTAATACACTTTCTGCACACTGGACTATATACTTTTCTGAGTTATATGCCCAGGTTAATATACTGACGGCAGGTTTTTTCATATGTATATCTTCATTTTCATCATTAAGGCTTTTAATACTATTTTTTAGTAAAAGGCTTTGCTCTTCATGCTGATTATTTATGTTAAGTTCCACTGAGGGAGGACTTTCTTTAACTATGGAGTTACTTGAGCTGATGCTTTTTATATCTTGAATAGCTAGCTCTATTTCTTTTTTTAGTTCCTCATCATCCGTTAAGGTTAATGCTCTTGAATAGTATTCAACTGCCTTTTCGTAGTTTTTTGATAAGGCCATAATGTAGCCGCCATTGTATAATAGATCACAGTTGTTTTCATCAAGTGAAAGCCCCATATTTAGGTGCTGTTGGGCAGCTTCCAGGTTGTTACTCATTAAATCCATAATAATCTTAAAGGAAAATATATCGGCATCATTATTTACTATTTTTTCGTACTCACCTATTACATGGTAGGCAGCCTCAATATTACCCTCCTCCAACAATAGCTTTATTCTTTCTTTTACCCCTTCGGCTTCCTTCTTTAGTTGATTGTAGGGGTTTGTTTTTTCTTCCTCTATTTCCTTTAGCAAAAATTCTATTATTGGCCCCATGTTGGGCATAGTTTTTAAAGCTCTTCTAAGGTACTTTACATATTTAAGTTTATTAGTACTTTTATGTTTATTTGCATGATAAATCAATATAATAAAGGCTGTTTCGTTATCCTGCACATCGTAAATCATTTCATTTTCAATTACCTGACTGTTTATAGTATTACTAATGTATTTGAAGCTCATTTCACTATATAACTGTATAATCTCCTTAAGCTGTTGAAGATCTAAATTATCTGATAGGGCTAAAACCTTAGCCAGTGGTTTATATACCCTTAACTCACATAGCTTCATTTCAGAAGGTGTTAGCTGACTTGTTAGCTCTATAGCCAATTTAATAAAATCTTTTTTATATTGCTTTAATAAATAATTAAAGTAGCCCTCCACTTTTTTAGTATTGGTTTCAGACAACAATTCAACTATTGAGTAGTCTCTCTTTATTAAAAAATATATAATATCAGCATATTCATCTGCTAATTCATTAAGGTCTAAATTGTTAACTAAAGCTACATATCTATCGTCAATGGTAACACTTTCTTTATAATTCTCTAATCTAATTTTGTTCAAGAGGGAATAATTATCTTCACCTGTTGAATACTCCCTCACCAGTCTTTGTTTATTGGCTTCATCTAAGTAAATTTTTACTTTTTCTAAAGAAGCTCCGAATATATTTAGAAGCTCAATATCTCCAGATATTTTTTTATCATAAAAGCTTTTTAGCTCCTTAAGCTCCTTCTCCTTTACAAAGGCTTCTACTATGGCTTTTAATGCCCCAGTCAATACTTCCTTTTGCTTTAGCTTACATCCATATTCAATTGTTCTTTTATAGTTAGAAAGCTTGTTATGTAATAAGCACATATTAGCATATATATTTTCATAGGAATTAACTGAAGCTGTTTCAGTAGTTATGTCATGGTATCCTTTAAACTTATGGTAGCAAAAAACCATATCAAGATACCTGTCAAAGGACTTTACTGCGTCTTGATACTTATGTTGAAGCTGCTGAGCTTTACCCATATAATAATAAACATCTAAATATTCCTTAGATATGCTTAAAGCTTCATTAGCAATTGCTATTACATCATCATACCTTTCCATGAAAAAATAAATTTTCATATGGTATATGAAAATGAACATCATTTTGCTCTTTTCAATCTTTGCTTTTTTCATTACATCTATGGCAGTCAAGATGGCATCTAATCCCTTTTGATATTCGTCGTAGGCACAATAGGACTGTCCCAGCTGAAACCAATAATAATAGTTGTCGGGATTATTTTTAAGCTCTTTAAACAGAATTTCCGTATTTCTCTTATATTTACGCTCCTTCAACTGAATATCCGTCATGTCGTAACCGTAATGTATTATATTTGTGTTTAAGTTTTTAAGAGGTTTTTTTGCACTTGGTTGTTCATGTATAGCACCATTATACTTAAAATCGCTATCTCGCTTAAACAATCTACATTGAGCCATAATGCTACTTATCTTACCTGCATATATGTTTTCAATTCTTACAGTGGCTGTGTTGTATTTGGAATAGCTATTGGTTTTAAAGAAATCTATTAAATCAGTGGGGTTGTCGACTACCTCGTCACCGTCCAATATGAATACCCACTGGCCCTTAGCATAGCTAATTGAGGTATTCCTCATATCTGAAAAATTACCATTCCATTCTTTTAAAAACACTTTTTTAGTATATTTTTTAGCTATATTTACCGTGTTATCTGTAGAGCCAGTATCTAAAACTATTAGCTCTGCTTCTATCTGGCTTCTAATTGAGTTAAGACTTTTTAAGCATTGGTCTAAATATTTTGACTCATTTTTTACCATCATTACAATACTAAGTTGCATTGTTTGCCTCCTTGCAATAAGAAGATATCTTCTATTTATTACAACATTCTTATATATTTATCGACAAAAAACTGCTTTTTATTAAGTATGAATTTTAAGCTTTTTTTATACATCTAGGGAAAATATTGCAAAAAAAAAGAACTAGACTTACACTAGTTCTTTTTTAATATTTACTATCTTAATAATTGAAGTACTCCCTGTGGAGCTTGATTTGCTTGTGCTAACATAGCTGTAGCAGCTTGTTGAAGGATGTTGTTCTTAGTGAACTCCATCATTTCCTTAGCCATGTCTACGTCTCTTATACGAGATTCAGCAGCCTGAAGGTTCTCAGAAGTTGAGTTAAGGTTTCTTACAGTACTTTCTAATCTGTTTTGTAATGCACCTAGAGTCGCTCTTTCTGAGTTAATATCGTTGATAGCAGCTTCAATTGCACCTGTAGTTGATGTGTTAGCTAAACCAGAAGCTGTACTGATATCTCCAGCTGTGATTGTTAAAGATATACTGTCTGAGTCAGAAATAATAATGTCAAAGGTTGTAGTACCATCTAAAACTGTCTCACCGTTAAACTTAGTATTTGTTTCGATGTTTGACATCTCAGCAATTAATGCGTCCATTTCAAGGTCAATGTTTGCTGTATCATCTGCATTGTATGTTCCATTTGCTTTTTGAATTGCAAGTTCTTTTAATCTTATAAGCATGTTACTTACTTCGTCCATTGCACCTTCAGTAGTTTGAATTAAAGAGATACCATCTTGAGCATTTCTAGAAGCTTGATTTAAACCTCTAATTTGTCCTCTCATCTTTTCAGAGATTGAAAGACCAGCAGCGTCATCAGCAGCACGGTTGATTCTAAATCCTGAAGATAACTTCTCCATATTCTTTGATCCATTAAGATTGTTTACTCCTAATTGTCTGTGGGTGTTAAGTGCCATTAAGTTGTTATTAATTCTCATTAGTAATTCCTCCTTGAATTTTTATTTACCCTGACATCCTTGTCTGGGCTTAAAATAATTATTTTAAGCCACATCCCTTTACCTACTTGCCGGCGTTGTAGAAAAAAGATGTTTTTTAGCTTATGTAGTATATATCGGAAGACTGATTGAAAACTTTATAGTTAAAAACATAATTTTTTAATTAAATTATGTTTTTAAAGGTAATACGTAATAAGGAATATGTAATAGGTGTAGAAGACAATTGACACTTAATACTGAAATTTGCATAGACAAATTTCTACATCAATTCAACATTCAACATTCAACATTATTCTTGTTCAATTATTTTTTAAACAAATCCTTAAGCTGATCAATATTTTGCTTATGGGTGCTTGCCTCTTTGTTTTCCTCTTGAATCTCTAAATATATTTCTTTTCTATAAATCTCAACATCCTTTGGGGCAGATATGCCAATTTTTATTTTCCCTTCATCTATGCCTAGTACTTTAACTTCAATATTTTTACCCAGTATAATGCTTTCGTCTACCTTTCTTGTTAAAACCAACATATTATCGCCCCTCCTATCCTGTTTTCTTTATTTCATCAAGTACATAGTGCTTTATTTGATATTTTTCATCGTCAAGTAGAATTTGCTTTGCTTTTTTGTTTCTAACATTTATTATGATTGGGGCCTTTAAGTTGGCTGTCATTTTATTAATGTCTTCAGGAACAACAACTATAGATTGTACTAATACATCTTGGTGGGATTTTATTTCTAATTTTTCAATAGTGTTTTTTGGTATTTGAAAATCATAGTCCTGCTTAAATATAAAAGGATTTATTACGACAAAGGCCAAGGATGGTTCATCAACAGCCTGTAGCCAATTGAAGGGTACTTCCTTATCTGGATTGTTAATTATAATGTATTTTTCTATCCCTTCAAAGCCTGGAATACCGTCTACAAAATTAATAATTTCATTTTCTTTTATTTCTATTTCGCCAAAATGTCTTGTATTAAGTATCATGTGGAAAACACCCTTTCTTTTAAAAGTAATATGGAATAAGTAATAAGTAATAAGGAGTAATTAATAAATGATAAGTAATATGTAATATATAATAAAGAATAATAACATTTCTCATTATCTATTACTCATATACATCTAAATTGTTACCAACATATTCAATTTGTATGCTAGGCTTTTGCTTTAGGTAAATATCAAGCTTGCCTCTTTGGTAGTTTATTTGGGGTTTGTAATCATTCATCTGTACATCTATTTCTCCCTTTTCATACATACCCGTAACTTCACCTCTAATAACCTTTATTTCTGGTCTGCTTTTGGGTATCATATCAAAAACAATTTGTCTTTCTTTTGGCATTGCTCTTCTTTTTGCCTGCCTTGACAAGGCATCTCCTTTGTGAATATCAGCTAATTCCTTACCTTCACTGGCAATTTTAGCAACAGCCTCTAGGGCAGCCATTTTACCCTTCTGTGAGTATTTATGGGAAAGCTCCATAGTGCTTTTAAGACCAGCCTCTGAAAAACATCGACGCTGGTCTATTAATAGTACTGGAGCTTCTGATTTTAAATATAGCTTTCCTTGTGTTGCTCTTAGCTGCATTGGCCTATTGTTTTGCTTTATGGATAGCTGACCGTTAGTACTGTTTATTCCAATTAAGGCGCTTTGGGTCTGAATTTGTATTTTCAATAGAATCACCTCTAGGAAAATATAAATTAAAAGTGAAAAGTGAAAATAAATAGATGACCAACAGCTCGTCTGTTGTGTCACTCACTTAGCTAGTAATTTTACATATAATTCCAATCTTTACAATCAGTATTTTCATGGGAAATTAACTAGCTACCTTAATTCAACATTCAACATTCAACATTTAACATTCAACATTTTAAAATTTATCTAAGAAAATCTATTAAAGTAGGCTGTATAATTCTTGCTCCAATTGATAAAGAAGATCTATAGACATTTTCTTCATTCATAAGATTCATATATACCTCTGCCATATCTGCATCTTCTAACTGTGACTGTAGTCTTGTAAAGTTTACTTTATCGTCTGCAATTCTATTCTGAACAAGCTCCATCCTATTAACCTTTCCACCTATTTCTGATCTGGCGGTTAAATTAACATTTAAATATTTATCGATTTCTTCAATGTCAGCAGTTAACCCTGCTTCATCACCATTTTCTAAGTTATCAATAACTTGATTAATCATTGTTATAATTCCAGGTTCAGTTCCATCAGTGACTTCTCTATCACCAGCAGCATCGGGAGCTATTATATCAAACACTTCTAGTCCAAGGGTGTTAATTTCTATTGTTTCATTTACTCCTACCTCAAACTGCATTTTATCGTCAACCGTTGCTGGATCCTTTCTTTCAGCTAAATCAACATTGTACTCATACTCATCTACTAAAGGATCATTATTAAACTCAAATAGTGGCTCATCAGTTTTTTTACCTGAGAAAATATACTTTCCTGAATATGTAGTATTTCCTAAACTAATGATTTGAGCCTTAATTTCTTCTACTTCCCCTTTTATTTTACGTGTATCATCCTCTGATAAAACACCGTTGGAAGCCTGTACAGTTAGTTCCCTTAATCTTTGCAATGCATCTCCAACATTCTTAACGGCAAGCTCTGTGGTTTCTAAAAAGGATACAGCATCATTAACATTTTTGGAATATTGATTTAGCTCACTAATGTCTGCCCTTATTTTTAAGCTTCTGGAAATTGCAACAGGATCATCGGATGGTAAATGAACCCTCTTTCCTGTTGCAGCCTGCAACTGTGTTTTATCAAGTCTTAGCATGTTTCTATTTAAGTTTTGCATTAAGTTTGTTATCATCATACCGTTGGTGATTCGCAAGGTCGGTTCCCTCCTTTTTTAGTGAAAAGTTAAAAATGAAAAGTTAAAAGTTAAAATCTTAAACCATTATAAAAATGTAGATAAAATCACAAGCTTAGAAATAAAATCTTTTTTACTCTGAGCATATTGTGCCTCTTCAATATTAGCACCGATACTCGTTCCTGACTTTAATAACTGATGTGATAATACATATTCTTTGTCTTTGTATAATCTTTTACATAGCTTTACTATTTTTATTGAAAACTCAAATGACTTATCACTGATAATATTTTTGCTCATTGTGGTTCACCCATTTTTCATTTTTCACTTTTCATTTTTCACTAGATAAATTTATGCTAAGCATAAATTTATCTACCCACTAGCCCAACTCTATTTATAATCACATCCAGCATTTCATCCATTGTTGTTATCATTCTAGCCGAGGCGTTGTAGGCGTGCTGAAATTTAACCATATGTGTCATTTCTTCGTCGATTGATACTCCTGAGATGGATTGTCTTTGGTTATTTATCTGCTCTGTCAAAAAGGTTTGGTTGGCTGCCATTCTTATGGCCTCTTGTGTATCTACCCCTAGGTTTGAAATTAAGGATTTTATGAAATCCTCTGGTTTACCTTCTTGGAACATGGAGGCCTTATGCCTTAAGGCATTAATTGCCAGTGCCTGAGAGCCATCTCCAGGTAAAAGATCTACAGTATTTGATGCTGCTATTGTGTTTAAATCATTGTCTATATCTAATGAAATCTTTATGTTTTTAGCATTTATTCCACCTAGCTCTGGAATGTAGCTACCGTCAGTTGGGTCTAGGTTGGCATCAGTTAATGGAGGAGTTAGTGGAGGTGTATCAACTCCACCTGCTGTAAAAAATGCTACTCCATCGCTACCGTTAAGACCAAAGGCTGAAGTATGGATTTTATTAATTTCATCTGCAAATGTTTTAACAAATCTATTAAGCTCATTAATATAGTATGGTATTCCTTTACTGCTTCCTGTGTTGCCATCTCTTAAATCCAGGAGTGCCTTAAGTTCACCATTTAACCCGCGTATATCTAGCTTGTCTCCACCTTCCCACTTAATTTCCTTCATGAAAAGGGTACTGTCAAAGGAGCTTGCCTTTTCATCATCTGCATTAAGCTTGGTAAACCTATTATGGGAAACTAAGGGCTGTCCATTAATTTGTATAACCATTTTCTTGCCTATTTTAGAGCCTTCTTGACCCTTTATAACATCATCATTGTGGTTATGTACCTCTAAAACTTCAACATTTACCAGCTTTGATAGTTCGTCTAATAATAAATTCCTTTGATCTCTAAGATCATTGGCGTTGCTTCCATCATTTTCATATCTAAAAATTTGCTCATTTAGCTTTGCAATCTGCTCTGCATAACCATTTATAGAGTCAACCGTTGTCTTTATATCGAAGTTTAGGTCAACTGCCATTTTTTCTAATTGGCTGTACATATGGTTTGCTGAATTTGCAAAGGCTACGCCTCTTTGTCTTACAAGGGCTCGTGTGGTTAGATTTTCTGGATTTTTACTTAGCTCTTGGAAGGATTCGAAGAGTTCATCTATTACTGTGCTTATTCCAGTATCTGATGGCTCATTAAAAATAGCTTCGATAAACCTTAGTCCATCCCGCTTTGCCTCCCAATAGCCCTCAGTATTAACTTCACTTCTATATTTGAAATCTAAAAATTCATTTCTAAATTGAGTTATAGATACTGTATCAACACCGGTTCCTAGGGTTCCTTGTCCACCAAAAAGCCTCATGGCATCGCTTTGTACTTGATTTAATCTTTGTCTTGTGTAACCAGGAGTGTTAACATTGGATATATTATGACCTGTTATATCTAAAGCCCTTTGAGCCGCAAATAAACCTGAACGGGCTGCATTAAACCCTAAAAAAGTAGATCGCATAATTGTCCCCCTCTTCTATATACGTGCATCGAATAAGTTAATTTTTTGCTTTCCTTTTTCCGATGCTTTTCCTCCGTAGCTATTCCCTTCTTGTATATTACCTGTAAGCACTTCTAAATTAAATTGAATATATTCAAGATGTTGCTTCATAAGCTTCTCATTTAATTGATTAACCTCTTTAATTTCAGCTATAACCTTAAGTAGCTCATCACGTAATTTGTCTATTTCTTCAACAACAGTATCATCTTCGATATACAATAGGAACTCTGATATGCTACTTATTTCATCTACCTCTAACTCATCTGCTACATTTACAAGCACCGATCTTCTTATTTTTTCAAAGGTTCCCATTTTCATAAGATACTGTTGTTCTTTTTGTGTCATTTTTTCTAATAGCTGCATATTACCGTTTCGAATCACTTGAAATTTTTCCTTTTCCAGTCTTAAAATTTCATCATACATGTTTTTTTCATGTATTAGTGATTCTATTAACTGATCAATTGATTTTTTCATTTTATCACCCGACCTATCTCACACGCCTATATTTTCTTATCAATTTGAACTCCTTGAAGAATCTTTTCTGCTATTTCTTTGCCTGCTACATTATAGCTTCCCTGCTGGATTCTATCTTTAATTTCCTTTACCTTTTCTTCCCTTATCTCTGGTAGGTTTTTATACGCCTTTAGTGCAATTTGTAATTCCTTTGCATTATTAGATAGTTCTAATTTATCCTTGCTATAGTCTGTTTCTTTAACACCTTCAGATGTATGCTTCTTTGATTTCTCATATATTTTCATCACCTTGGAGATATTAGGATTACTAAAAATTTTCATAAAAACACCTCAACTTTAACGATTTATTTACTAACTTAATTATCGGCATAGTTGAGGTTTTCCTTAATATTATTTCTTATTTTTTCTTAGTTCTGCTATATGCATTCTAATTTTACTATTATCTTCATCTGCTTTTTTTGATACACTTCTTGGCCTCATAGCTGTCTGTAGCTCTTTTTGAAGCTGCATAGTGCAGCCATCACAGAATCTTCCTGATTTTATAGGCTTTCCACATCTTTCACAGTCAAGGAAAAAGTTGCTTTCTTCACGTATTTCAATTCTGTTTTCTCTTAAGTATCGTAAAATTTGCTTTTCTGTAACTCCTGTTTCATCAGATACCTCCTTCACAGAAGCACCTGGATTATCATATAAATATTCCTTTACTTTACTGAAGTCGCTTTCATCATCATTAAAGCACCTAGAGCATACAGCAACACCCTTATAGGAAAATACTCTTCCGCATTTCGAACAATTTCTTAAATCCATACATTTTACACCTCCTTAGTTCTTCTTGCGAAGGTTAATGCCGTAACAGATTTAGCCCCTGCATTTATTAGGGCCCTGCAGCAGGCTTCAATCGTGGCACCAGTTGTTACTATATCATCTATTAAGAGTACATCTTTGTTTGCTATTTCATTAGAATTAATTACTTGGAATGCTGCTGCTATATTTGTACGTCTTTCTTCTCTTGAAAGATGGTGCATTACCTTTGTGTTTTTTACTCTAATAAGGCTTTTTTCAATATTGGGTATATTATAACCTTTACTAATATACTTTGATAGTAAATCCGCTTGATTAAAGCCCCTTATTTTTTGCCTTGTATGGTGTAATGGTACTGCCACTAAAGCATTAAAAGTAATATCCAATTTGCTTATATAATCTATCATCATATTAGCCATTATTTTAGCAATAAAGGTTTCGTGATTGTACTTAAAGCGATATATTATTTGCTTTGAGCTGTTACTGTATTTTATAACTGAAAAAACTCTGGTAGTAAATGGTTTTGATGTAGTTATTTGCATCCATGACGTTGGTGTATAAAACACAATTCTATTAAAGCAGGCGTTACAAATACTATAATTATTGGTTTCAATAGACCCTTTACATATAATACAGCCAGTTCCTTCTGGGTATATCAACTGCCAAAAGGCATCTAAATAGGGTTTTATATACTCACCATAAATTGAACTTTTCTTGTAATTTATTTCATTATCCATATTTATACCTTTTCAATATTTTCCCTTTTTTTATTAAGTTCTACAATTTTTTTAATTTTCCTTTTTTTTTATAAAAATATAGTACGTTAGTACTTAATTGACATTATTGATTATAATCAAGGTGTTATTAAACTTAGGCATGGTATTAGTTGAATGAAGCAACTACAATCTACTTATGTCAAAAATTTTCTTAAGTCTAAAGGATAAGCCTGAATAACGTTCAACAATTCTGTTATTCCTAACCATTTCATGTAAATATTTTTCAACTCCTACCAGCACCACCAGCTTTTTAGCTCTAGTGATAGCTGTATATAGTAGGTTTCTAGTTAACAGCATGGGGGGACCCCACGTGATAGGCATAACCACCACAGAGAACTCACTTCCTTGACTTTTATGTACTGTTACACAATATGCAAGCTCTAGCTCATCCAGCTGGGAAAAATCATATACAACAAGGCGATGCTCATCAAATATTACAGTTAATTCTTGGTCTTCTAAATCAATTGAGTGAACATAGCCTATATCTCCATTAAATACCCCTTCTCCCTTTTCCTCTTGGGAGTCTGTAGATATATTTGTCCACTTAAGAGTATAGTTATTCCTTATCTGCATTACCTTATCTCCTACACGGAGGATTTTATCTCTATATTCCTTTTCTGCCTTGTACTTACCTGGAGGATTCAGTGAGTCCTGTAATCTTTTATTTAGATTCAATGTTCCAGTCTCACCCTTTTTCATTGGTGTAAGAACTTGTATATCCTTTAAACTGTCTAATTTATAATGCTTAGGAAGTCTTTCTTTAACAAGAGCTATGAGGGTATCAACTGTATCTATTTTTTTGTTTTTAGTGATAAAATAAAAATCCTTATCCTTCTCGTTTAATAATGGTAAGGCTCCACCATTTATTTTATGTGCATTTACAATAATCATGCTCTCTTGGGCTTGTCGAAAAATTTCATTAAGTCTTACTACCTTCACAATGTTACTATCTATTATATCCTTAAGTACATTTCCAGCCCCCACAGAAGGAAGCTGATCTACATCCCCCACCAAAAAAAGTCTAGTCCCTAACACAATTGCCTTTAGTAGGTTATTCATTAGTAAGATATCCACCATTGATGCTTCATCAATGATTATAACATCAGCATCTAATGGTTGGTCTTCATTTTTTAAAAATGTCATTTCGTCAGATTCATCTGAAAAACCCATTTCCAATAGCCTATGAATAGTTTTAGCTTCACGGCCTGTGGCTTCGCTCATCCTCTTTGATGCCCTTCCTGTAGGTGCTGCCAGCATAATCTTTTTGTCAAGTCTTTCAAATACCTTTATTAGAGTATTGATGGTTGTTGTTTTACCTGTACCAGGCCCCCCTGTTATTACCATTATTCCATTTTCAACAGCCTGAACAATAGCTTCTTTTTGGTTTTTAGCTAGCACAAAGTCATCATTTGTTATGGAGTTCAAAAGCTCCTCTATATTGGTATTTTTGTCCTTATAGTCAACCTGTGAAAGCTCAATTAAACGTTTACAGGTATTAGTTTCTGCATAATAGTAGGGCATAGAATACACTATAATCTCGTCATTGTTTAATCTCTCTAAATGAATTTTTTGGTCTAAAGCTAAATTTGAAATTGCATCGTTAGCTTCTTCACTACTGACATTTATTAAATCCTTTACCCCATCAATTAGTAGCTTAAATGGTGTATAAGTATGTCCCTCTCCATTATATTTATTTAAAATATATTTAATTGCCGCCTTGATTCGATACATTGAATGGGGTGGTATTCCCATTGCCTTTGCAATTTGGTCGGCCATTTTAAAGCCAATCCCTTTAATATCATCTGCAAGTCTATATGGATTCTCTTGAATTAATGTCAGAGACATTTCTCCATATTTCTTATATATTTTAACAGCGTACACTGGAGTAACACCATATTTGGACAATAAAAAGACTACCTCTTTTAATTCTCTTTGCTCCAAAAAAGCATTGGCAATTGTCTCTGCTTTAGCTTTACCTATTCCAGATACTTCCTTTAATCTTTGGGGTGATTGTTGCATTATTTCAAGGGTGCTTTCACCAAACTTCTCTACAATTCTCTTAGCCATTTTTTCTCCAATACCCTTTACAATTCCAGAGGATAAATAGCTAATAATACCTTCAATAGTGGTAGGTTGTATAGATTGGTATTCCTTTACTTCAAACTGTCTTCCATAGGAAGAGTGGACAGTCCACTTCCCCTTTACATGAACCTCTTCTCCCTCCTTGACGGTTGGCAGAATACCTACTATTGTTACATCCTCCTCTTGGCAGGATAAAAAGGCTACGGTGTAGCCATTCGCCTCGTTACAATATACAATTTCAGCAAGTTTCCCCTTCAATTCTGTCAACCCATTCCCCCCCTACCTGTATTTCATAGGTTTAATTATAGCATAAACTAGATATAATTAGTATTTTAAAGCAATGAGTAATTTTAAAAGCAATGAGTAATTAGTAATGAGCAATGAGTAATGGAAAAGCTGAAAAGCAATGGAAACGTAATGAGTAATTAGTTAAGGGGCATAGCTTATATTAAGCTTGCCCCTTACATGCTGCCTGTTAACTTTCAATTATGTTTTTAAGATATTAAGGTTTTTGTTTTCGTCTTTTCATTCAACATTCAACATTGCCTTTGTTCTTGTCTTTCCAACTTTCCAACTTTCCAACTTTTAACCTTTAGTTTGTCTTCTTGTTTTCCACTTTCAATTTTCAATTATGTCTTCTTGTTTTTCATTTTTCATTTTTCACTCTTCACTCTTCACTTTTCACTTTTCACTTTTCACTTTTAACTTTTAACTTTTCATTAGTGTTTTATTCCTTATTCCAACCCTGCTTCTTTTCTTAAAATCTCTGCCTTATCGGTTTTTTCCCATGGAAGGTCTACATCTGTTCTTCCAAAATGTCCATAGGCTGCTATTTGTCTGTATATAGGTCTTCTAAGGTCAAGATCTCTTATAATAGCTGCTGGTCTTAAGTCAAAGTGCTTTTTAACTAGCTCTTCAATAAGCTCTTCTTTAACCTTTGCAGTTCCAAAAGTTTCAACAAGTATGGAAACAGGCTGTGCTACACCTATAGCATATGCCAGCTCTATTTCGCACTTTTCAGCAAGACCTGCTGCAACAAGGTTTTTGGCTACATATCTAGCAGCATATGCAGCTGATCTATCAACTTTTGTTGGGTCTTTTCCTGAGAATGCTCCACCACCGTGACGAGCGTATCCTCCGTATGTATCAACAATTATTTTTCTGCCTGTAAGCCCTGCATCTCCCTGTGGTCCACCAATTACAAAACGGCCAGTTGGATTTATATAGTATTTTGTATTGTTATCAAGTAGGTTGTTTGGTACTATTTTATTAACAACATGCTGAATTATATCTTTTTCGATAGCTTCCCTCTCAACTTCTGGGCCATGTTGAGTTGAAATAACAATGGTATCAATTCTAACTGGCTTGTCCCCATCATATTCAACAGTCACCTGTGTTTTACCATCTGGTCTTAAGTATGGAAGTGTACCATTTTTTCTAACATCTGATAATCTCTTAGCCAGTTTATGGGCTAATGAGATTGGCAGGGGCATCAATTCAGGAGTTTCATTACAAGCAAATCCAAACATAATTCCTTGATCTCCTGCACCAATAGATTCTAACTCATCTGCCACTTCGCCTCTTCTACTTTCAAGTGCTTCATCAACCCCCATAGCAATATCAGGTGATTGCTCGTCTATTGCTGTTAAGACTGCACAGGTATCACAATCAAATCCGTATTTAGCTCTTGTATAGCCAATTTCTTCAATTGTTTTTCTAACCACCTTTGGAATGTCAACGTAACACTCAGTAGTAATTTCTCCAGCAACTAAAACCAAGCCTGTAGTAACACTTGTTTCACAAGCAACTCTAGCCTTTGGATCCTTTTCAAATATTGCATCTAATACAGCATCTGATATTTGGTCACAGATTTTATCTGGATGTCCCTCTGTTACTGATTCTGACGTAAATAATCTTTTAGACATTTTTCAACCTCCTTATTTATTCTTTGCTTTGATGATTTATTTATTCTCTGTATATAAAAAAGCCTCTTCCCGCAAGAAGAGGCATATGTCAACATATGCTTACCTCATCTGTCAGAATCGGGATTCTGTAGGAATTAGCACCATACATAATATGGTTGCCGGGTATCATCGGGCCTATCCCTCCACCGCTCTTGATAAGGCATCAAGATTTTTATTAACTTAATTACTAGTTAATAATATCATTGAGTTTTATATGTGTCAACATTTTTTTTACTAATATGAAACTGTCATCTTTGAGTAAAAATTATTAAAGATATATTAACAATAGTTTATGTAGATTTTACTATTTTAAGTGTTTGTTACAGCAAATCTATGGTATAATTATATTACATAAAAAGACAAGTTTCTTAATAGTTAAAATCAAGAGGTGTCCTTTTTTTAATACTAAACAATTTAATATTCATCTTCTTACCAATTATTCTTTAAATAGTAGGACACTAAAAAGTATGGGGGTGTTATTTATTAGCGATATACTGAAATTAAAGGAAGAAATTGAAACCCTCAAAAGCAAACTTCGTATATACTTAGAAACTGATGTTGATTTAGATCAGATATTAGAACTAAACTACCGAATAGACGATCTAATAGTAAAATTCTATCGACTTAAAAAAATAGAAAAAGAACAGCTTAAAAGAGTGGATAGAGTTGAAATTAGCAAAAAAATGGCTTGAGTTTAGAAAAAGCCTACAGTAAGCAATATAAAAGGCAGAGCGAAAATACTGCCTTTTCTTTATTGCCATTTATACTTTTGCTATAGCAATAGGGTTAAAAGTGGTATGGATATCATAGAAAGTATTGTTGTGTTAAATACTGCCTTTGAGGCTAGGTGTGGATCAACGTCATACATTGTTGCAAAAACTGCTGTGTTTGCAGCTGCTGGCATTCCTGAAATTACAACTGGAATACCTAGCATCAATCCACTAACACCAAAGGCTTTTAATAGTGCAAATGTTATAAAGGGTATAATTACTAGTCTTACTATTGAAATACGCAGAAGCTTTTCTTCTATAAATATCTCTTTAAAGGTTATTTCTGCAAGCATTGAACCAATCACCAGCATAGATAAGGGTGTTGTTGTATTACCTAATAAATCAAGGGTTTTATATAGTCCATAGGGTAGCTTAATAGATAATAGAAACAAAGAGAAGCCAATAAATACCGATAATATACCAGGATTTAAAATAAGCTTCTTAAAACTTAAGCTTGATACATTGCCATCCTTACCATGGGTCATTATAAATACTCCTAGAGTCCATAAAAGGAAATTAAAAGGGATATTAAACAACGCACCATAGAAAACACCAAGTTCTCCATATATCACCTGTAACACGGGGTAGCCCATATAGCCAACATTTGAAAAAACAAGCACAAATTGAAATATTTTTTTTCGTTCTCCTTCTACCTTCAAAAGCCTTGGAGTCAAAAAGGCTACTGCTATTGCTAAACCATGAACAATAGCTGATATTATTATCATGTTAATGCTACCCATCATTAATTCTTTAGAAAAGGAAAACTGCATAGATTTAATTATGAGGGCAGGTAAAGTAAATTGTAGAATTAATATGCTTATACCTTTATTTATTTCATTATTTAATAAATTCATTTTCCGTGCTATATAACCAGATAGTATTAAAAGAAATAAAACACTTATTTCATTAAAAACTGTAAGTATTCCCATGCGACCCCTCCCATTACAGGATATGCAAATTTTTTTTAATCATAACAAATTTTATCAATGGTTTCAATCTACAGATTTAACCTTTAAGTATTAATGGCAGAAAAAAACTATAGACCCTATATTTATTAGGGCCTACAGAAGGAGGAGGGGGAAATATTATTTATATCAAAATTGAGGATCTTTCTCTTTTTCATCCTGGGTACTACGATCTAGTATAAAATATAAAGTAGCTAAAAATATAATAAAAACTATTTTCATATTATCACCACCACAAATATTTCCAATATCTAAATCAAGTTTATCACAATTAATTTAAAATATCTGTATTGTAATATACTTTTAATATAAGTGAAAAATATGTAATATTAATTGTGTTTTTTGCCATATTTCCCCCGTTCTCTATTTAATATGTTATATTATTGTATATTTCGACTATTGAGAAAATTATCTCATGGTTACTAAATTATGTAAACAGGTAAAAAGTACTAAAAAAAGATAAAAAAGTAGTAAATCTACCTTTTTATCTTTACTTTCTTTCTTTTTTAATTGCTAATATCTTCTCTTGTTATAGGCTCTTCTATTGAGTAGTGTCCCATTAAGGTTTCTCGTTTGCTTCCATCTACTAAAAACTGAACCGAGTCAACTTCATCCAGCTCTGTGAGGGTCATAACAACTTGTGTTAGTATTGATGACTCCTCTAAGGTTCCACCAAATAATTTTTCACCTGACATATTGACATATGCTATGCTTTCATCGATTTCAACACTTATTACTTCTATATCTTCTAAAGCTGAATATAATTCTTCATCATCTGGCTTTTTTAACTCTTCCATAATAACCTCTTCTACTGGCTTATCCTCAACATTAACTTCTCTTTCAATTTTTACTGTCTTTTCTAATTCTTCATTGCCTGTCATTACATACTCTTTATTCATAAAATATAGAGTAACTTCAGTCGTTTCTACTTGTGGATCTGGGTCTACAGTCTCATTTCCATTTCCATTATTATCATCTGGTACTTCTTCTTCTGGCTGACTACAGGCTATCATGGCCACAGCTACAGCTATAACTAATAAAATAACTATTAATTTTTTCATTGTATCCCTTCCCTTCTTATTATACTTTAAGTATTTACCTTAAACTCCATTTCATTCATTAAATCCTTAAGGAGCTTATCAGCTTCTTTAATATTGTTAGCTTCTACACCTACATATATTTTTAGCTTTGGTTCAGTACCTGATGGTCTTAAGGCTACCCAATTTCCATTTTCAAGTATAAGCTTTATTACATTAGACTTTGGTAGGTTTAATACCTCCTCTGTTTTGTTTTTGTTATTAAGTCTTCTTTGTAGTAAATAATCTTCTGTTGCCACCACCCTATAGCTACCTAAATACTCTACCCCTTCATTTCTAAGGGCTTGTAAAATATTTTGTATTTTTTCTATTCCTTCTTTACCTTCTAAGGTAATGGATTTTAAATCTTCTCTATAATAACCATACTTTTTGTAAAGCAATTGTAATGCTTCATACAATGTCATGCCTTTACTATGATAGTAAGCTGCCATTTCACATATAATCATTGAACTCACCACTGCATCCTTATCTCTAGCATGTTTCCCAATTAAATAGCCATAGCTTTCTTCATAGCCCAAAATGTACTCATATTGGTTTGACTCTTCGAATTGCTTAATTTTTTCTCCTATATATTTAAATCCTGTTAGGGTATTAAATACCTTTACTCCATACTCATTTGCTATTTTGGCCCCCATTTCACTGGTAACTATTGTTTTTATTATTGTTCCATTATTGGGTATTTTGCCCTTCTCCTTTAATGCTTCTAATATGTACTCCACCAACAAAGCACCGGTTTGATTTCCTGTTAATACAACAAATTCTCCACTGTTGTTCTTTACAACTGCACCTACTCTGTCACAATCTGGGTCAGTTCCTATAATCAACTGGGCTGACTCTTTTTTAGCGATATTGATGGCATGTGTAAAAGATTCCCTCTCCTCTGGATTAGGGTATTTTACTGTTGAAAAGTTAGGATCAGGCTTGTCTTGTTCTGCTACAGCTATAACATTAGTAAAGCCCATTTCTTTAAGTACTCTCTTTACGGGCTTACTGCCTGTTCCGTGCAAAGGGGTATATACAATTTTGAAGGTATCACCTATTTTTTTAGCAACCTCTGGTCTTAACGATTGCTTCTTAACTGCATCTATAAATTCATCATCCACCTCTTTGCCAATAATTATTAGTAATCCCTCTGAGATAGCAATATCTTTATTTAATCTATAAATATCCTTAATATCATATATTTTTTTGATTTCTTCTATTATTCCTAATGCATGCTCTGACGTGATTTGGGCTCCATCCTCCCAATAAACCTTATAGCCATTATACTCAGCAGGATTATGGCTGGCGGTAATTACTATTCCTGCTATTGTATTTAGCTTTCTAACAGCAAATGAAAGCTCTGGAGTAGACCTAAGATCATCAAAAATATAGGCTCTTATATTATTTGCTGCCAATACTAAAGCAGCTTCTTGACAAAACTCCCGCGACATATGGCGACAATCATAGGCTATTACTACTCCTCTTTCCTTAGCCTCTTCTCCATATTTATGTATATAATTTGCTAGACCTTGAGTAGCTTTACCTACAGTGTATTTATTCATTCTATTTGTTCCAGCCCCAACAATTCCTCTAATTCCCCCTGTGCCAAATTCTAGGTCTTTGTAAAAGCGATCCTCTATTTCCTTTTCATTTCCCTGCAAGTCCTTTAGTTCTTTACGGGTATCTTCATCAAAATAAGCATCCGTTAGCCATAGCTCATAGTTTTTTATAGTTGTTATGTTCATAGTGAATACCCCCTAGGTTTAATATGTAATAAGTAATATATAATATGTAACATGTAATAAGTAATAAGTAAAATTGAAAACAAGAAAAAATCAATTAGTAATGAGTAATGAGTAATGGAAAAACCAAAATTAAAATTAAATATAAAAGCAATGTTGAATGTTAAATGTTGAATGTTGAATGAAAAGACGAAAGCAAAAACCTTAATACCTTAAAAACAAGTAATTGATTATTAGTAGCATGTAATTGTTAATATAATATCCTTTTAACTCTACCCTTAAATATATCTAAAAGAAACTTTAATTCTCTTACCTTTAATATGTAGCAAAGTGAAAAATATGATACTATACCTATTAAAATAATTAAGCCTAATCTTAATATATTCATCATGGGAGTTCCTATTAAATCACCTATAATTATTGGTTTTAGTAGATACACTATAAGCCCCATTAGGAATGAAGCAACAGTTATCTTAATAAGGCTTGAAAATATATTTCTTCCACCTATTGTACCCATTTTTTTCTTAAGACTTATGGTAAGAAGTAAGGCTGATATTAGTGCAGATATTGCTGTTGCTAGTGCAAGTCCTTTGTACTGCATTTGACCTATTAATAGTAGGCTAAGTGTTATATTAATTATAACTGCAATTATTCCATTAAGCATTGGCGTCTTTGTATCCTTTAAGGAGTAAAACATCTTTAATAGCATATCTCTTGCTCCTATTCCTGGCAAACCAATGGAGTAGAAAATCAGTGCATTAGAGGTCATAATAGTGGCCTGATGGTCAAAGGCATTTCTTTGAAATAGCAATTTGACTATTGGAAATGACAGTAGCATTAAACCTATTGTTGCTGGAACAGTTATCATTAAAGCAAAGTTAATACCATACCCCATTATATTTTTCATTTCTCCATAGTCTTCCTTCTCATATTCACCTGTAAGCATAGGGAAAAAGACAGTGGAAACTGCTACAATGAAAACTCCCACTATGAACTCTTCTAGTCTAAAGGCATAGGATAAAGCTGAGATGCTTCCCACCTCAAGCCTAGAGGCCAGGTTTCTATCAATAATAGTATTTATTTGCTGTACAGCAGCACCTAAAATTATTGGTGCCGATAACAACAGGGTTTTCTTAAGGTAAGGATTATTACTAGGTATACTAAATCTATAGCGATACCCCATTTCGTATGCTTTAGGTAATTGAAAAACTAACTGTGCTACATGGGCAATTACAACAGTATACATTAATCCCCTTATTCCGAATCTGTGGGATAAAAAAACCAAAAAAACAATATATGTTAGATTAAGGGGTAAACCTGTAGCTGCTGGTACTGTGAATTGATTGTTTTTTTGAAGAAAAATCGTTATGACAGATGTAGCAGCAACAGATATAATCATTGGAAATCCTATTCTATTGAGCTCTATTGCTAGTCTATATTGTTCACCCTCAAAGGCAGGTGCTAATACCTTTATTATTAGAGGTGAAAATATCCATCCAAGTATTGCAACTAAAGAGGTTATTATCAAAGCCCCATTTAAGAAATCATTAACAAAGCTTATCTCCTTCGCTTTTCCTTTTTTAGATGATACTTCTGTTAATACAGGTAAAAGAGTAGTGTGGATTACACTATTTATAATTACTATAGCAATTGAGCTGGCTTTAAACACAATTAAAAATGTATCAGCTATCTCTCCTGCACCAAACTTTGAGGCAATTTGAATATCTCGAAAAAATCCTAAAAATTTACTGATAAGAGTAAACACCATGATTATTATTGTAGATTTTGCTACTTTTCCAGCTCTAGCCATGATAGCCTTCTCCTCATTTGAATGTTTATTATTATAACCTAAGAAGCATAAGGATTTAATGCTTAATTTCAGCTATGAATCTATTATCTTATCTCAGCGTCGTTACTAACACTCACGCTTTTTAAGGGGAGATAAGTGATGCCAAGCTAGAAAGTAAGCAAAGCTTCTGTTCAGTGGAGTATAAACTCCAGCTGAACTAAGGTTTCTTTATGAATTGTAGTATCCTTCTATGAAGTAGCTCTTTTTCAGGTCCTAATGTACAAGCATGTGGTGAATTCTGTAGCCATAGCTTTTCCTTGTAGGTAGATGAGGTTTTGTTAAATATTATATCTGCACTTACAGGTTTTACATGCTTATCTAGCATTGGCTGTACTACCAATAAAGGGCAAGTAATATCAACTAGCCTGTTTTTTGTTATCTTTATTAGCTTTAGTAGCTCTGGTACTGACTTTATAGGAATTATACTATATCCAATAGCTGGATTATTTTTTTCTTTATTTTTTATTTTATCTACTGACCATTTATTATATTTTTTAATATGCTTTAATATTGGAGTCCATTTTGCCAAAGGATCCTTCAATATAATAGGGGCTGAAATAGATACTACCTTTTCTACTGGCAGTTTTTCTGCAAGATAAAGGGACAGTATACCTCCCATAGATAAGCCCATTACGTAAATTTTGTCACACCTCTGTTTAAGCTTATTGTAGCCATTAAATGCTGACTCAACCCATTCCCTATAGCTGCATTTTTCCATATCTTCAACTGTTGTCCCATGTCCCTTTAAAAGAATACCATTAACAGTATATCCATTCTCATGTAAATAATTACCTAATGGACGCATATGGGCAGCAGACCCTGTGAATCCATGTATTAAGAGACATCCTTCATTGCCTCCATCTAAAAAAAAGGCCTTCGTCTCTTTACTAAAATCCATAATAACACTTCCTTACACTATTCTCTATCTATTAATGCAAAGGTTAAACTAGCACTACAGGCCAGTTGATCATCTACATATACCTTACCCTCAGCCTTTCCTATGCTTCTTCTTAATGCTTTCATTTCTATTTCTAGCCTTAATGTATCTCCAGGTACAACTTGTCTTCTGAACTTACAGTTGTCAATACCAGTAAATACCCCCAATTTTCCATGGTTTTCTTTTAAATTCATACAGGTTATCGCCGCCACCTGGGCAAGGGCTTCTACCATTAAAACTCCTGGCATAATAGGATTGTCTGGAAAGTGACCTTGAAAAAACGGTTCATTTATTGTTACATTTTTCAACCCAATAGCCCTCTTTCCTGCTTCCATTTCTACAATCCTATCCACCAACAGAAAAGGATATCTATGAGGAATAATCTTTTGTATTTCTATATTATTCAATTCCATTTAGTTAGCTCCCTTCATTTTTAATTGATAATTATATAATGCCTATTTTCTGGTAAATCATTACTATTATTTTATCCTATACCTCTTATATATTCAATAGACATCTATCCATTTAAGTACCCACAATATCTGATTTTATAGCTAAAAAAAGACCAGCTTTTAATCCTGGTCTTTATATACTCCTTTTTGATATGCTGTTAGTTGCTTATATAAATTCTTAGCTAAACCAATTCCCTTTCCATTTGCAATTTCCTGTGATAAGGCCTCATCATACATTGATTCATATATCTCACGAGAGTGGCTTTTCTCAATTAATCCACCGCTTGCAACAGAGCTTCTCATTTGCTTCAGCATCATATTTATAAAAATTGATTCAAACTGCTTACATACCTCCATAAGCTCCTTAGGGTCTTTAGGTGTCTTATCAGGAAGCTTTTGAGCATTATCAATGACATTTGTACCATCAATTTTCATGCTAATCATTCCTTTCTAGCAATAAGGAAAGCTTTTTATTTTTATCTATTTATCTTTTAAGATTATTGGCTATTCCTAGCATTTCATCACTTGACTGAATTGCTTTTGAGCTTATCTCATATGCTCTTTGGGCTGTAATCATACGAACCATTTCATCCACAATTTCAACGTTGGAGGTTTCTAAATACCCTTGAAGTATGTTACTTGTTCTTCCTTCTTCCTCCATTGGCAATTCTTCTCCAGAAGCTGTAGTCATTTTATATAAATTCCTACCAACAGCTTCTAGTCCTTCGGGATTAATGAATTTAACCAGCTTAATAGTTGCTATTTCTTGTATTTCACCCTCTTGATCTTCTGCTGTAATTAATCCATTTTCAGAAATGTTAATGTTTTGCATTCCTTCTTCAAATATAATTTCATCATCGAACTCAGAAAGAACAGTGTAGCCGTCTGCCGTAACTAATTTCATTTCATCATCTAAAACGCTAAACTTGAAATTACCGTCTCTTGTATAAAATGCTTCTCCGTTAGGTCCTTCTATAGCAAAAAATCCTTCACCGTCAATAGCTAAGTCAGCTGCATTTTCAGTTCGCTCAAGGCTTCCAGTCATAAATGATCTCGTGGTGGCAGAGGTTTTTACTCCATGACCTATCTGTAGATTTACAGGACTGCCTTTTCCTTCATTCAAATTGCTGTTCTTAAGTGTAACATATAGTAAATCTTTGAACTCAACCCTTTGTTTTTTATAAGAGGTAGTATTAACATTTGCTAGGTTATTTGAAATGGTATCAATATTCAATTGCTGTGCCTTCATTCCAGATGCAGCTGTCCATAAAGCTCTCATTATTATAATCCTCCTTTATTAATGAATTTCTAGCCAATACGACCTATTTCATTAGTTGCCTTTTTTAGTATTTCATCATATGAACTAATAACCTTTTGATTAGATTCATATGCTCTGTAAGTATTTATCATTTCAATCATTTCTCTAATTGGATCTATGTTGGAGGCTTCTAAAAAGCCCTGTAGTACTTCACCAGTAAACTCTCTTTCTTCTATTTCAGTACCTTCTTCTGGATAATAAAATCCTAAGCCATGCTTTCTTAGGCTTTTGGTGTTTTCAATATCTATTATTTCTATTTGGTCAACAACTTCATTATTTACTATAATTTCACCTTTTTCAGTTAACTGAAAGTCTTGCCCATCAGCAAGTATAGAACCCCATTGACCAGCTAGAAAATATCCTTCTGGGGTAATTATTTCTCCATTATCATTAAGAGTAAAGCTACCACTTCTTGTAAACATTTCTCCATCAGGAGTAAAAACCTTAAAAAAGCCTGTCCCCTTAAGGGCTATATCCAAGTTGTTACCTGTTTCTTGCAGGGTTCCTTGACTAAAATTAACTTCTATATGGTTTAGTCTTAGGCCTCCGTTAATAGTGCCTATAGTGTTATTATAGCCTCTGTTTATTATGCTTCCTACAGATTGTCCGTTTACAACTACTTGTCCGTTTTCTGTTATCTGGAAGGGGTCTTCCCCCACGAAGATTTGTTGTCCAGCTGAATTTAGTACCAAATTCCCATTTGATGTATCAATATTTCCATTCGGGTCTAAGCTGAAGGTCCTTAAATATCCGCTTTTATCAACGGCTAATCTAATTTCACTGTTATAACTATTTCCTAATTCTGTTTTTACTGTGAAATAACCACTTTCAGTTTTTAACTGGTATCCATCCCCCTGCTGCTCTATAACCATAGGCTTATTAGTAAAGTGTTCTGGTGATATTTTCCCATTTATTTTTTGAAGAAGAACATCAGGGAATGATTCGGTAATAACTACATCCTTCTTATAGGAAGTAGTATTAACATTAGCCATATTGTTTGCCGTTACATCCATCTTCTTTTCTGTAGTTTGCATTGCAGAAACAGCAGTATATAAACCTCTGAGCATTAAACCACCTCATAATTATTATTTATAGAAATAATTCCTACACTTATATTTTATCGGCATTTAGTTTATTTTACTTAAGTCCTTTTATTATATTATATAGGTAGTCATATAAAGAAAACTTAGCTCAGATTGAGTTTTAACTCCACCTAAGCTCTAGCTGTACTTATTTGTAGCTTGACGGTACTTATCTCTGGCTTAAGGAAAGGGAATATTAGTAACACCACTGATACGAATTAATTGGTTATAGGTTAGCAAAGAGCTTTTACCTATATCTTGGTTTAGAGTATTGATTGTTCTGCTCTAAAATATGTATAGAGTCTAAGGCTTTACCAGTACCCTTAGCTACACAAGAAATAGCATCCTCTGCTATGAATACATTGATTCCTGTACGCTTCTCAATTAATTTATCTAAGCCCCATAATAAGGCCCCTCCTCCAGTCATTACAATTCCTTGGTTTGATATGTCGGATGCTAATTCTGGAGGTGTACGTTCTAATACACTATGGACAGCATCAGCAATTGAAGTAACAGTTTCATCTAAAGCCTCCGTCATTTCACTACTGGATATTTTTATATTCACAGGTAATCCCGATACTAGATTTCTTCCTCTAACATCCATAAATACTTCCTTTTCTCTAAAGGAGGCTGTCCCTATATTAATCTTCATTTCTTCAGCAGTTCTTTCACCGATCATTATATTATGCTTTTTCCTCATATACCTTATTATAGACTCATCAAACTTATCTCCAGCTACTTTAATTGAGGTGCTAACAACGATTCCGCCTAAGGATATTACTGCAATATCTGAAGTTCCTCCACCTATATCCACCACCATATGCCCATTTGGCTTAGATATATCTAAGCCAGCACCTATGGCTGCTGCTATTGGCTCTTCAATTAAATAAGTCATTCTTGCACCTGCTTCATTTGTAGCATCAATTACAGCCCTCTTTTCTACCTCCGTAACGCCACTTGGTACACATACAATTATTTTAGGCTTAAATAGGAATCTTCTTCCTGTTGTTTTTTGAATAAAATATTTTAACATTTTTTCAGTCATTTCATAATCAGAAATAACTCCATCCTTTAATGGACGAATAGCAACTATGTTTCCTGGCGTTCTTCCAAGCATCCTTCTAGCCTCTTGTCCAACTGCTAAAATATTGTTAGTATTCTTATCAATTGCAACTACAGAGGGCTCCTGTAAAACAATACCTTTTCCCTTTGCAAAAACTAGCACGCTGGCGGTTCCCAAGTCAATTCCAATATCAGTTCCAAAGCCAAACATTTTATTCCCCCTCTTCCAACTTTCGTTAGTTTAAATTTATATATAACATAAAAGGTTCAAATATAAAACAGCTTTTAAGCATCACCATATACTTTCTATACGTTCATTAAAATTCCTTTTATTTTTTCATTTTTTATCTTTTTTTTTCAGCAATTTACATATAAATCTCATAAGATGTTTACATTGAGCCCTTCTATATAATAGTAAAAAGACTCTCCTGCTAATGGAAAGTCTTTTATGAGGGGTTATTTATGGTTATAATTTTTAGCAATCGAATTATGTCCCCATTGTCTTATACTTCATTTTTGTTGCTCTTCCACCTCTTATATGTCTTTCGGCTTTATTCACATCAAGTATAGTTTTAACTTGATTTGCCACTAGAGGGTTTATCTTTGGAAGTCTTTCTGTAACATCTTTATGTACTGTACTTTTACTTACTCCAAATATACGAGCAGTTTGTCTTACGGTTGCTCCTTCCTTTAAAATATAGTTTGCTATTTCCATGACTCGCTTCTCTATGTAGTCCTTCAATATAGTAACCCCCCTCTATCATAGTGTCTTAGTCTATAATATGAAGAGGAGATTGAATTTAGAATAAATTCTTTATTTATCTTAATTTTCTAGGTAATAACATAATGTATATAATTAGTATTTAGTATTGTGTATGTTATAATATTTATAAATCAATTTTTAATGTAAAGGGGAATCGCTATGAATTTGAAAGCAAGGGACATTATGGTTAAAGAGGTAAAATCTATTAATGGTGATTGTAGTGTCTATAAGGCAGTAGAGCTATTGATTAATAGTAATATAAATTGTTTACCTGTATTAGATAGGGATAACTGTTTCATTGGAATAGTTACAGAGACTGATTTATTATATGTTGATAAAAAATTAAATCCATCCTCCTTCTATGCCTACAGTGAAGCTAATATACCTATTAATAGGAGAATTTTAAAGGATAGCATTAATGAGCTTAAATCCCTAAAAATTAGCCAGATTATGACTACAGAGGTGGTTAGTGTAGATGAAGATGCTACTATAGAAGAGCTTATCGATATTATAGTGAATAAGGGGATAAAAACAATTCCTGTTTTAAAGAATAATAGGCTTATAGGTATTGTCACTAGAAAAAACATATTAAAATATTATTTATAATATAACTATGCCCTAAGTTAATTAACACTTAGGGCTTACCTTATATATTATGTATATTAATTTCCTGACTTGGGCAGATATATTTCTGGATCAACATTAACTCCATTATCTATTACCTGAAAGTGTAATAATGGTCCTTCAATAGTTTTTGTTGATGCTGTTTTACCAACACCACTAATGATTTGTCCTTTTTCTACAATTTCTCCTACCTCTACCAATGCATCTGTAGATAGATTGCTATACTTAGTTAATAGCTCTCCATCATGCTGGAGGGTTATAGTAATTCCCATGATAGTATCATTTAATATCTCAAGAACCTCTCCATCTAGTACTGCTCTTACAGGCGCTCCTTCTTCTGCGTGAATATCTAATCCTTTATGTGTACTCCATTGTTCTAGGGTCTGATGAAATACTAGTTTATCACTTGCAAAAGGTAAACCCCTTCTACCAATAACAGGCATGAGCATATTATTCCTTAATTCACTTGAAACAGCCATTACTTCTTCAAATCCGTCATTATCAACATTTTCCTGTTGATTTTCCTCTAGTTCCGCTTGTGTTGCAGGGGAGCTTTGGATACCATCAGCAGAGGCTGTCTGTTGACCTTCTTCTTCAGTATTCTCCTCTGGATTTAAATCCATAGTGTCTTCACTTGATTCCTCTATAGCAGATTCACCTTCATCAACTAAAGTAATGTCTGGGTCCTCTTCTAATCTAGGAGGCTCCTCAGTCAACATATAATCTGGGTCTTGATTTGAAACCCAAATTCCTGTTACTGCAACAATGCAAACACATAAAAATAGAATAATGTAAAAGCCTTCTTTGTCTAGAATATTGTATAAGGATCTTTTTGGTTTTTTATTATCGTTATTGTGGTTTTTATCTGACATTTAACCCACCTCCATTTGATAGTATCTCCAGTTTCTCCACATTCATACAAACATACACAATAAATGTTTAGTATTGAGAAATCAATTATTTAATACTTATGGGGTTTGTTATGTCAGCCAGTATTATTGCTATTAATTTTTATAACTACAATGTTTTATGTCTGTCTTTTATGTTTTAAGGCTTTAATCTTTTTGATTCAACATTCAACATTTAACATTCAACATTTCTTTTTTTGTGTTTTTAATTATCCATTTTCAATTTTCCACTTTCAATTTTGTATTATCTTTTCACTTTTAACTCTTAATTATTAAGTCTTAACTCTTAATTCTTAACTCTTAACTCTTAATTCTTAACTCTTAACTCTTAACTCTTAACTCTTAACTCTTAATTCTTAAGTCTTAACTCTTAACTCTTAATTTTAATGATAGCTTTTGATTTTACTTAATTGGGTTCCTTGATAGTAATGCTGAAGAATATCTTGGTAGGATTCTCCCTTTTCTGCCATACCATTTGCACCCCATTGACTCATTCCTACCCCGTGGCCATAGCCTCTTGTTGTAAACTCTATATTATCTCCGCTTGCTTTTATAGTGAAATCAGCTGATTTTAACTTAAATAATTCTCTTATTTCTCTACCTGTAAACTCTTCATTACCAATTGTCATTCTTTTTATGCTTCCACCACTTGATCTATCATGTATAGCTATTTGTCCCTCTATATTTTTTGCTGTCAGTTTAATGCTTTTCCTATATACCTTCAATTGATTAACAAAATCATTAACTGGTACTACTTTTTTGTCAACAAGTACTGGTGACCTTTCTTCATATGGACTGGATACACTTCTCAAGTAAGGTACAGCTCTTAAAAACACATCCTCTGAGTTTTCTGTTCTACCTCCACTTGTTGAATGATATAAGGGTTCAATTGGCTGCATATCATAGGTTATTATTACTCCCTTTGTAGATTCTACTGCTTCTTCTAATTTTGACCAATACTTATACATCCATAGCCTTCCATGTCTTTCTCTAAGCTGATCTGTTGAGAGCCACTCCTGACAATGGGCATGATTAGTACAAAGTGGAGCACTGGGATGCTGTGTATTTCCATTACTTTTAAAAATTTGTATTTTCCAAATAGCATATGTTCTTGCAGCAACAGCTTGCGCCTTTAGTGCCTCTAGTTCAAATGAAGCAGGCATCTCAGCTGCTATTACATTTAAAATATAATCTTCAAGCTGAAGCTCCATGTTTCTTTTTTCTATATGATTATATACTTTTATAGTTAAGTCGGATTCAACAGTTTCAGCCTCTTTATTGGATTTACTTATAATTGGAATGTTAATATCACAGCTAGTAATTATTAATATTGGTATAACTAGTGTAGAAATAATTAATGTTATAATACCAAAAAAAATACCCTTCATTAGTCAAAACTCCTTATTCAAAAATTATAATAAGGTATATGATTAATGAAGGTGGTTTAGAACAAAAGAGAAAATGAATAAATTATTACTGTTCACCATCTATTCTATAAATGCTGGCTCCTAATGATTTTAACTTTTCTTCGATATTTACATAGCCTCTATCTATATGTTCAGTATTGCTAATTTCAGTAACCCCCTCTGCCACTAATCCAGCTAGTATTAATGCTGCACCTGCCCTCAGGTCCGTTGCTTTAACTGGTGCACCCAGCAAATGCTTTTTTCCCTCTACCACTGCACTTCTGCCTTCTATCTTTATTCTAGCACCCATTCTTTCTAATTCACTTACATGCATAAAACGATTCTCAAAGACAGTCTCAATTACAACTCCAGTTCCTTCAGCAACACATAATAAAGCCATGAATTGAGCCTGCATATCTGTAGGGAATCCAGGATATGGAAGTGTTTTAATGTCAATAGCCTTAGGTCTGTTTTTAGCAATAACTCTAACTCCATTACCCTCCTCAATTACATCCACATTACATTCCTTTAGCTTAGCTATTGTAGGCTTTAGGTGGTCTGTAACAACATTATCAATCAAGACATTTCCTCCAGTAATTGCAGCAGCCACCATATAAGTTCCTGCTTCAATCCTATCTGGTATTACTGTATGGGTAGCACCCCCTAATTGCTTTACTCCACTGATTTTTATAGTGTCTGTACCAGCACCCATCACTTGTCCACCCATTTTATTAATAAAATTGGCTAAGTCGGTAATTTCTGGCTCTTCAGCTGCATTTTCAATTATAGTTTGTCCTTCAGCAAGTGCTGCTGCCATCATAATATTTTCTGTAGCTCCAACACTAGGAAAATCTAAATATATTTTTCTACCCCTTAGTTTGTCTGCTTTTGCTTCTACAAATCCACACCCCAAGGTTATCTCAGCTCCTAATGCTTTAAAACCCTTTAAGTGCAGATCTATTGGTCTAGTACCTATTGCACAGCCACCAGGCATAGATATTCTTGCCTTTCCCATTCTAGCTAAAAGTGGTCCCATTACCAAGAATGAAGCTCTCATCTTTCTTACTAACTCATAAGGTGCTTCATAATTATCAATTGCTGATGAGTTAACTTGTATTTTATCCCTTTCTATCCTTTTAATATCAGCGCCTAAGCAGGATAGTACTTCGCATATTACGTCAACATCATTTAAAGCTGGCACGTCCTCTAATATACATTTGTCAGTTGATAATAGGCTGGCAGCTAAAATTGGTAAAACTGAATTTTTTGCCCCACTAACCCTTACAGTTCCCTCCAATGGTTTGCTTTTTTTTACTATTATTTTACCCAAGTCTTGTTCCTCTCCTTTTGCTGTTTGAAATCTGCGTTATCAAAATGTATTATCCGTTAATAAGTGCTAACTATTAAAGGTGTTGCAATCCATAAATAGGTTTTATCTTCGTATTCATTATATCTTGTTGCTAACTGCAGATTTACTTTTTTATTTTGATATGATATAGCCTTAGTAAGCATAGGACTATATAGGGTGGTACTATTATATGAAATATCAGAAACATTTTCTATTTTTTTAGCATTAAGAAAGCTTCCTATGTCGTCAAGAATTACGCTGGAGTTTTCAAAGAATTTTTTTCCTAAGTAGCAACCCACTATGGACATTGT
Organism: Alkaliphilus pronyensis; assembly: GCF_009017275.1. GTDB lineage: Bacteria > Bacillota > Clostridia > Peptostreptococcales > Natronincolaceae > Alkaliphilus_C > Alkaliphilus_C pronyensis. The sequence goes on from NZ_WBZC01000002.1 coordinate 59,895, forward strand.
ATTTTCAATATCGTCTCCATATTTACTTAATACTTCATTTGATATATTATTAGTTTCCACTATATCTTTATATCCTTTATTGTGAACTATGTCAATAATAATATACGATTCTTTTATACTGCTGGTATCAACGCTATATAGTATAATTGTAGTAGCTTTGCCTATGTCATCAATAGCTGTTGCCGTAATTTGGTTGTAACCAATTTCTGAGTTTACTCTAACAATTATGGTATTATCATCATATTTTTGAAGTGTTTCATAATCAAGTGGTTCATAATACCCTTGGTTGTCAATAATATGCTGTTGGCCCTCTATTTTTAAGGCTTTAAGTATTGAAGCTAGTACATGGTTCATTTCAGCTAATGTAAAAAATTCATCAGATAAATGTAAAGTATTATTGCTGTTTACTTCTACTAATTGTGCTTTACTTACTTTAAATGCCTCTATTAACAAGCTGTCATCTGAATTATTGCTGTATTCTTCTTGAAAAATAGAAGCAGCTGGAGCATAAATAAAAAAAAGTGAAATTAGTAATATTAGTGCCAATATTAGTTTCCTCATAAAAATGCCTCCTAACCATTAAATAGTAAAAGAGAAGAGAACTAAAGAATATACCTGATGTTAAAGGGGGACAAAAAACATCTTAGTTAAAACTAGCTCTCTTCTCTTTCTATTTTGATTATTGACATGAGATTTTTTAGTTATACATACATTAAAAAATTAAATAAATTTTCAGTCCCTACATTAACGGACCATCATCTTTTTCTGTATGGCAAGCACTACATTTTATACCTAATAACTTATCAACAATACTTATTTTTTTAAAGCTTTTAGCATATTTTTTGCTTATACTTTCTATTTCCTTAAAGCAATCTTCGCATAGACCTTTATACTTTAAGTTTCTAAACTTCTCAGGCAGCTTTACTATTGCTTGCTGAACATTTTTTCTGTTTACAGGGCTCCGACTGGCAACAACTATGCCCATAGCTTTAGCTGAATCTGTGTTTACTGTTTTATACTCTTTATTTTTCCTTTTAGCCAGCTGCATATACTTGCCCATTATCTCCATTGGTACCTTGTTATTAACAATAAGCATTTCAGCACATGGATCTTCTAAGGCTTGTTCTGTGGAAAGTAGTCCCTCTAACAGCTTGGCATCTTCAACAGTAAGTCCCATGATTACACGTTCGCGAAACTCACCTAGCCACTTGACTTTTTCTTCCCTCTTTATTTGGGGTGTACCATTTAGTGCAATTTCAACAGTTTTTCTAAGCTCATCCTTTTCTGACATTTATCATCACCTCGACATGTATCAATCTAATATTTATATCAGCGGCGTTACTAACACTTTCGCTTTTTAAGCGGGAGATAAGTGCCGCAAAGCTAGAAAGTTATCCGAACTAGAGTTCAGATGGAATAAAAACTACATCTAAACTAAGTTTTCTTTATAATGCCCTAATAAATACTTTGTTATCAACTTTAATATAATTATAAAGTAAAAACATGTATTTGATTTGTCAACTTTACATAAATCCTTTATAATATGTACTAGAGAATAATAGTTCTTATTAATGGAGGAATAATAATGAAACTAATGACAACTGCTGATAAGATTTTAATTGTGTCAATTATTATAATTGGTATAGTTTCAATGTTTACTATCCCTCTTCTTTTTACTGAAGCTATAGAAGATAAAATTATTGCTGTTAATTTAGATGGTGAAGTTATTCATCGTTTTCCACTAACTAATTCTCCTGAATCAGAATATATCGTTTTTCCCTTTGAGTTTGAAGGTAAGGTATATGAGGGAACCCTAGAGCTAAAAGATGGTGCAGTTATGCTACATCGGCTACCTGAGGAAATTGTCCCTCTTTCAATTCACACTGATATGGGATGGATTAGCGAGTCCTATCAAGTGATTATTGCTTTACCTGTTAGACTTTCCATAAGTATAGAAGCATCTCAGCCTGATGAGGAGCTTGATATTATTTCATATTAGAAGTTAAAAGAGCCGAAAATCGGCTCTTTAGTTTTACTTTATTTTTGTACAATATTAATTCTGTTTAGTGCCTTGCTCAAAGCAATTTCAGCCCTGACTAAGTCAATATTTTCATACTCATTCTTCAACCTATCCTCTGCTCTTTCCTTTGCTTTTTTTGCCCTCTCTAAATCAATTTCTTCAGGCCATTCTGCTGCATCTGTCATAATTACTGTCTTATTGAGGTCAATATGAATAAAGCCAGATGCAAATGCAGCTTCTCTTTTATTGCCATCATTTATAATAGTCATTTTCCCTATGCTTAGGGGAGAAACCATTGGAATATGATCCTGAAGTATAGCAATATCTCCAGTAGTTGTTCTTATAATAACCTTGTCTATTTCTTCATCTAAAAGAATTTTATCTGGGGCTATTACTTGGAGATGAAACTTTGAAGACATCTCATCACCTACTTCCCTTTGGCTTTTTCTACAGCTTCTTCTATGGAACCTACGAATAAAAAGGCTGATTCAGGTAAATCATCATGCTTACCCTCTAATATCTCTTTAAAGCCTCTAATTGTTTCCTTCAATGGAACATACTTTCCAGCCATACCAGTGAACTGCTCTGCAACATGGAATGGTTGAGATAAGAAACGCTGAATTTTTCTTGCTCTTGATACAATAAGTTTGTCCTCATCTGATAACTCATCCATACCTAATATGGCAATTATATCTTGAAGCTCTTTATATCTTTGTAATACCTCCTGTACTCCCCTAGCCACGCTATAATGCTCTTCACCAACAACTGCTGGGTCTAGTATTCTTGAGGTTGAGTCCAATGGATCTACCGCTGGATAAATACCTAATTCTGAAATTTGACGTGATAGAACTGTTGTAGCATCTAAGTGGGCAAAGGTGGTAGCAGGAGCTGGGTCTGTTAAATCATCTGCTGGAACATAAACAGCTTGAACAGATGTTATAGATCCCTTTTTAGTTGATGTAATTCTCTCCTGTAAAACTCCCATCTCTGTTGCTAGGGTAGGCTGATATCCTACTGCACTAGGCATACGTCCCAGTAGTGCCGAAACCTCACTACCTGCTTGAGTAAATCTAAATATATTATCAATAAATAGAAGTACATCTTGTCCTTCTTGGTCTCTAAAATATTCAGCCATGGTAAGGCCTGCTAACCCTACACGCATTCTTGCACCTGGTGGTTCATTCATTTGCCCGTATACTAAAGTTGTTTTATCTATAACTCCAGAGTCAATCATTTCATGATAAAGGTCATTTCCTTCTCTGGTACGTTCACCAACTCCAGCAAATACAGATAACCCACCATGCTCCTTTGCTATATTATTAATTAGCTCCATTATAAGAACTGTTTTACCAACACCTGCACCACCGAATAATCCAATCTTACCACCCTTTGAGTAGGGTGCAATTAAGTCAACTACCTTAATACCTGTTTCGAAGATTTCTGTTGCTGTCTCCTGTTCTTCGAAGCTTGGTGGCTGTCGATGTATAGGGGATGAGAATTCCGAAACAACTGGCTCCTTTTCATCCACCACTTCACCTAGTACGTTAAATATCCTACCAAGTGTAGGTCTGCCTACTGGTATTGTAATAGGTCCACCTGTATCAATTGCATCCATGCCCCTGATTAATCCATCGGTGGAGCTCATGGCAACACATCTAACTGTATCGTCTCCTGTATGCTGTGCCACTTCAACTGTAACAGTGTGGTCTTCTGCTTTTATCTTGATGGCATTTAACAGTGCTGGTAATTCTTCACTATTATATTTTATATCTACAACAGGACCAATAATCTGGCCCACTTTGCCGACCCTTGCTTCAGCCATTACCTAACCTCCTAACGAAATAATTTCAAAGTAATAGGTTGTATGGTATATGTTATATGTAAAAGGACTTTTTAGTGTATTTCTCTATTTTTCCTTATTACTTATTACATATTACTTATTACTTTATTTAAGCGCTTCAGCTCCACCAACTATTTCTGCAATTTCCTGTGTGATGGAAGCTTGCCTTGCTCTATTGTATTGTAGCTTTAAACTATCTATCATTTCTTCTGCATTATCGGTTGCGCTTTCCATAGCAACTCTTCTAGCTCCTTGCTCGCTTGCAGCCGATTCAACAATTGCTCCGTAGATCATACTATCAATGTACTTGGGAATAAGATAATCTAACACTGCCTCTGGTGAAGGCTCATAGGTCATCCGTTCCTCTCTTTCTTTAACAGCGGCTTCTTCATTTACCTCTAGGGGCAATAATTTTACCACTCTCGGCTTATAGCTAATTGTTGAAATAAACTCTGTATATATAATATATACTTCATCCACTAATTCCTGCTTATAAAGCTCTCTGCTAAGCTCACCAATATTATGGGCATAGCTATAGGTTGGATTTTCCGATGGGCTTAAAAACTCACCATCTAGGTCAAAGCTTCTTTTCTTGAAGTAATCTCTACCTCTTTGCCCTACTGCAATAATGGAAGCTCTTTCCTTGTCCTCCAAATGACTTATAGCGGTTTTAATTACATTAGAGTTATATCCTCCACATAGTCCACGGTCAGCAGTTATGATAATGTACCCTGTTTTTTCTACTGCTCTTGGTGTTATATAATTGTGCTTTACACCTTTTGTAGAAGCAACTATTTCATTAATTGTTTCACCTATCATATTGAAATAAGGTCTTGTCTTTTCAAGATGTTCCTTAGCCTTTCTCAACTTAGCTGAGGAGACCAGTTCCATAGCCTTGGTAATTTGCTTTGTACTGTTTACACTCTTGATACGTCTTTTAATGTCCCTCATTCCTAGTCCAGCCAATATCTCACCTCCCGGTTAAATGGTATTAACCGTTTATTCAAGATTCTGCTTAAATTGCTTTTTAAACTCTTCAATTGCAGCCTTAAGCGTATTCTCCATTTTTTCATCTAATAGTCCTTGCTCTTTAATGAAGGCTCCAACCTCTGGATGATGATCCTTCATATAGGTTAAAAACTCACTCTCGAAGCTTCTAATTTTATCTAATTCTATATCTGTTAAATATTTATTTGTTACTGCGTATATTATCATTACTTGGTTTTCTACAGAAACAGGCTGATATTGAGGTTGCTTAAGAATCTCAATAATCCTTTCACCTTGGGCTAATCGCTCTTGAGTTTCTTTATCTAGGTCTGATCCAAATTGTGCAAAGGCAGCAAGCTCTCTATACTGTGCTAGCTCTAGCCTTAGCTTTCCAGCTACCTTTTTCATAGCTTTAATTTGTGCACTACCACCAACCCTTGATACAGATATACCAGGATTTACAGCTGGTCGAATACCAGAATAGAATAGCTCAGATTCTAAGAAGATTTGTCCATCTGTAATAGAGATTACGTTTGTGGGTATATATGCAGAAACATCTCCTGCCTGTGTTTCAATCATTGGTAATGCAGTTAATGATCCGCCACCATTTTCTTCATTAAGCTTTGCAGCCCTCTCCAACAATCTACTATGTAGATAGAAAACATCTCCTGGATATGCTTCACGTCCTGGTGGTCTTCTTAATAATAATGACATTGCTCTATAGGCAACAGCATGCTTAGATAAATCATCATAAATAATTAAAACATGCTTTCCAGAATCCATAAATTCTTCACCCATTGCACAGCCTGAGTATGGTGCTAAATATTGTAATGGTGCCAACTCACTTGCAGTAGCTGAAACTATAATAGTATAGTCCATAGCACCATGCTTGACTAATACATCTTGAATTTGAGCAACTGTTGATTTTTTCTGTCCTATAGCAACATAAATACAAATAACATCTGTATTCTTTTGATTAATAATGGTATCAATAGCTATTGCGGTTTTACCTGTTTGACGGTCACCTATTATAAGCTCACGCTGACCTCTACCTATTGGAATCATTGAATCTATTGACTTTATACCAGTTTGTAATGGCTCATGTACTGATTTTCTTTTTATAATTCCAGGTGCTACTCTCTCAACAGGTCGATACTTATCTGTGTTGATTGGTCCCTTTCCATCTATCGCTTGACCTAGAGCATTAACAACTCTACCTAATAATGCATCACCTACAGGAACCTCAACTATTCTTTGGGTACGTTTTACTGTATCCCCTTCCTTAATTTTATCATCAGAGCCTAGAAGAACGCATCCAACGTTATCTTCTTCAAGGTTTAGTGCCATGCCATATACACCACCAGTGAATTCCAGTAGTTCGCCGGCCATACACTTTTCTAACCCATGGACCCTTGCAATACCATCACCAACCTGAATAACAGTTCCTACGTCTTTAACTTCTAGTTTACTTTCATATCTTTTTATCTGCTCCTTTATTATGGAGCTGATCTCTTCAGGTCTAAGATTCACGTGATATCACCCCTATCCTATACTATAATTTGCGACAATTGTTCTTTCATTTGCCCCAATCTGTTTTTTATTGTTCCATCAATGACTTTATCTCCCATTTTTATGAGGATACCGCCTAAAACTTCAGTATCTATTTCATTAATCAAATGTACATTCTTTCCAGAAGACTTAGATAGCTTAACTTGAAGCTTAAATATATCATCCTCCAGCATTGGTGCAGCTGTAATGGCAGTAGCCGACACCATGTTTTTAGATTCATCTGCCAGTTGTACAAACTCTTCTGTAATTTGGTTAATAAAGCTTTGCCTTCTCTTATCAACCAATACATATAGAAAGTTTAATATTTCCTTGCTTACTTTGTCTTTAAAGCACTGGGCTAAAATATCTTTTTTATCCTCTTGTTGAATCAGCGGAGAACTCAATAAATCTGCTAACTGACTGTATTCTTTTATGCAGGCATCCACATATTGAAGCTCTTCCTTGAGGGCTTGTATTTTATTATCCTCAATACCAACTTCAAATAAAGCATAAGCATACCGCTTTGCTACTAGTTCTGCCATGTTACTTCCCCTACCTCATCAATAAATTTCTGAATCAGTTGCTGGTGAGTCTGTTGATCTATTTCCTTTTCAATAACCTTAGATGCAGTAATTATAGCAAGAGATGACAATTGGTCTTTTAACTCATTAACAGCTTTTTGCTTCTCTCTTTCAATGTCTTGAGTAGCTCTTTCTACTAGCTTTTTTGCATCCTCTTCAGCAACCTTGATAATCTCGTCACTTCGCTCTTCCGCTCTTCTTGTTGCTTCTTTAATAATATTGTTTCTTTCTTCCTTTATGTTTTCAAGCTTTAACTTGTATTCTTCATATAATTCATTGGCTTCTTTGGTTTTATTCTCTGCATCCTTAAAGGCATTTTCAATTTTTTCTGTTCTATTACTCATATAGCCAGTTATTGGTTTAAATAAATACTTCTTTAAAACAAAGTAAAGAATCAGAAAGTTAACAATTTGAAATACAAAGGTCCAACCAAATTCCACTAATCCTAACATCCCTTTGCCTCCTTTCTATAGTATGGGGCAAATTATTATTCCCCCGACTGTCTATAATAGATTAACTAGTGGATTGGCAAATAGCAGGATTAGCGCAACTATCAACCCATAAATACCAGTTGTCTCTGCAACAGCAGCACCTAAAAGCATTGTTCTAACAATATCACCCTGTGCCTCTGGTTGTCTACCTACACCTTCAGCACCTTTACCTGCAGCATATCCCTGTCCTATTCCAGGGCCTATACCTGCTATCATAGCTAAACCTGCTCCTATAGCTGAAGCTGCTAATATTAATGCTCTACCTGTAATTGGTTCCATAATATTATTTCCTCCTTTAATATTCTTGTAATTTTTATATTTATTAATTTTAAAGTAAACCTATTAATGGATTTGCAAACATAAGTACCAATGCAATAATCATTGCATAAATCCCAGTTGTTTGGGCAACAGCCTGCCCTAAAAACATAGTTCTAATTATAGATGACTGTAGTCTTGGTCTTTTACCAACCATTTCAGTCCCTTTACCTGCAGCGTATCCTTGACCAATGCCAGGGCCAATACCAGCAATCATTGATAGACCTGCACCTATAGCTGAGGCAGCAACAACAATAGCTGCTCCTGTAACATTAACTAATGGATTTGCATACAGCAAAATCAATGAGATAACTAAAGATAATATCCCAGAGGTTTCTGCTACAGCTGCACCTAGCAGCATAACAGTAGTAGCCTGCCTACCACTTTTGGGATTATAGCTAACAGCCTCTGCACCTTTTCCAGCTGCATATCCTTGCCCTACTCCAGGACCTATACCTGCTATCATGGCCAATCCTGCTCCTATGGCAGATGCTGCTAAAATTATTGCCTTTCTATCAAATGACATTAGCCATTCTAAAAACCGCATAATAAAGTTTGTGTTTTCCAAGCTCTCACCCCCTTAGGTGATAAAAATATTTAATCCATTTGCATCGATATGAAAACCATCGAAAGCATTACAAAAATAAACGATTGTAAAACGCCTGAAAACAAATCAAAATACAGGTGAAAAATTATTGGTACTCCAGCTTGGAATATTGGGAAAAAGCTTAATCCAATCATATTACTTAAACTAGTAAGACCACCATAGAGTAACCCAATAATGATAAAGCCTCCTACCATGTTTCCAAACAAACGGAAGGCTAATGATATTGGTGTTGATAGTTCACCCATTACGTTTAACGGGAATAAAAAAGGTAGAGGTTCAAAGAAACCCTTAAGGTATCCTCCAATTCCTTTTGATTTTGCACCAAAGAAGTGAATTGCTATAAATGTCATAATGGCTAATCCAAATGTTGTATTAATATCTGCTGTCGGTTGCCTCAGGCCAAGTAATCCCCAAAGGTTTGCCAGTAAAAGAAATAAAAAAAGTGTTCCCATATAAGGAGCGAAAAAAAGCTTGTCTTCTCCCATTGTTTGAACTGTTAAGCTGTTTAATGATTCTACAATAGCCTCTGTAACATTTTGAAAGCCTTTAGGAATTTTTTCTAGCTTTTTAGAAGCTAAAACTGCAAAAGCTATCAGGATAGCCATAATAATCCAGGTATTAACAACAGTATCACTAATGGGTATTCCGCCAAATATAGGTAATTCAAATGCGATTCTGGGACCAAACCCTTCCATTACCTCTCCTCCTTTCTCTTAAAAATGTTTTTAAAATATTCTTTGCTATTGAAGAGCTCTGATTTTAGGATTACCAACTTTAATGAAACTAAGCCAGCAATTGTTCCTAAAATGTTAATATAATCAGCCTTTAAAGAAATAAATATAACAATTCCAGTAATTGTATAGCGTAATAAGTATCTAGATGTGGCGTAGGCTTGTGCCTTTGGTGGAGGCATATGTACAGCCTTATTTAATGTTAAGTATAATAATCTAAAATTTAATAGTGAAAATGTCGTACCAAATATTACACCAACCACAAATGTAATAGGGTTTTCTAAAAAAACTAGTGCAATTATACAGAATAACCCATTAAGCAGCAATGCATTTTTTAGCATTTTCAACTGTGTTTGGTTCACAGAATCCACTGCGTCACTTCCTTTTCTTTTTATCAATATCTTTTGTTGCAATTTTAAAAAGATTTGTAAAGGCCACAATTACTCCCATTATTATAAATGCAAATAAAAATATTGGCTGAGAATTAAGCAAACTGTCAATCCATCTTCCAAGATATACTCCTCCAATAATTGGTACAATCATAGACACTCCTAAATAGCTTACTAGGCTAAGATTCTCAAGTATATGACCTCTTTTTTTTGCCATACCCTTCTCCTTACTAAAAAGTATTCTCCTTTTCTCATTTATAATCCTTTATAATTAATTAACAAAAGAAATCCTGTTTAAGTTTGATAATATTTTATCATATATTGCAGGTTTTATAAATTTTAATTCATATAAATATTTATACATTTTTTAGCAAACTGTTTTATACGTCTAGAAAGACCACTGAGTATATTTCGACATTAACAACTGTTTTCCTTTTTTTTTTACTAATAAAAATAAAGAAGTTATGAATAAAAGTTTTATTTTGTTAAATGTTTAACTGTATTTGACTTAATCATTTTACTTAATTTCATTTATACTAAATGCATAGTCATTATGTACTTATTCTATTCAGTAATTCTTGAATAATTCTGTCACTTGCCTTTCCATCTCCATAAGGATTTGATGCAGTTGCCATCTGTCTATAAATAATTTCATCTGTTAAAAGGTTTTCTACCTCTTCAACAATTTGCTTTTTACTTACCCCAATAACCTTTAAGGTTCCTGCTTTAACCGCTTCTGGTCTTTCTGTTTCAGTTCGTAGCACTAATATTGGCTTACCTAACGATGGAGCCTCTTCTTGTATTCCCCCCGAGTCAGTTAAGATTAAATATGCTTTATTTAAAAGGTTAGCAAATTCTTCATATTCCATAGGCTCAATTAAGTGTATTCTACAGCTATCTCCAAGTATTTCCTGTGCTAGCTTCCTAATATGAGGGTTTAAATGTACTGGGAATATCACCTCAACATCTCTGTTATTTTCGACAACCTCAGCTACCGCCTTAAATATATTCACCATAGGCTCTCCCCAGTTTTCTCTTCTGTGGCAGGTCATTACAATAACCTTTTTATCTTCATAATTAATATCATTTAGCATTTTATTGTGGAAGACATAGTTATCCTTTACCACCTGCAGAAGAGCATCTATAACTGTGTTTCCAGTAATACATATATTTTTACCATCAACACCCTCTTTTAGTAAATTGCTATAGTTTTCTTTTGTAGGTGCAAAATGAATATTAGCTAGACTAGATGTTAGTTTTCTATTCATTTCTTCTGGGTATGGAGAATAGATATTTCCGCTTCTAAGCCCTGCTTCTACGTGACCTACCTTTATTTTTTGATAAAAGGCTGCCAGTGAAGCTACAAATGTGGTAGTTGTATCACCATGTACCAGTACTATATGTGGCTGCTCCTTTAATAATATCTCCTCAAGCCCCTTTAATACTGCCACCGTTATATCCGATATGCTTTGACCATGCTTCATTATGTTTAAGTCATAATCGGGAGCAATATTAAAAAGATCAAGTACCATATCTAGCATTTCTCTATGCTGGGCAGTGACACATACAATCGATTCAATATTATTATGTTGCTCTAATCTATTTACCAGTGGTGCCATTTTTATTGCCTCTGGACGTGTTCCAAAAACAGTTAATACCTTTAACCTTTTCATAATCTACTCCTTTCTCCTAGCACAGGGGGACGGTTCTTCTGTGTCCTATATTCTCCTTATTATACCAAAGCTTATACCTGTTAGTCTTTCAATTTGCCTTATGGATAAGCCTTTTTCTTTTAAATCCTTAATTATATTATCTCTTTTATCCTTCTCAATATCCTGAATCTGTGTTGGATTTTTTACTCCTGCAACATCTTTAATTATATTGGCTGCAGTTTTGTCATCTATCCTTAATATTTCTTCATAGTCAAGGCATTTGTCCTTATTTATCTCTAAGTTGAAGTTTTTAAATAGCTCTAATGCCTTTTTCCTATCGTCTGAAAACAAGCTTAATGGAAACTTAGTATCACATAAATCCTTATCTCCATTAAACTCTGCATAGCTACTCCAACGATACTCAGCTACACTTTTAGCAATTCCAGCTTTGACTGGGTTTTGGTGTATGTATCTAAGTACTGTTAGTAGGTATTTGTCGTTTTCCACCACTTCACTTTTGTATCTATCTTGAAACAAATGTCCTATTCTTTTGTGTTTTAAATTATACCAGTAAACATATTTAGCACCTATTCTCCTGAAGGCAATCGATAAATCCTCTATGCCTTCTTTTATTAGCAAATGGATATGATTAGTCATAAGGCAATAGGCATATAGCTCATATTTGCTAACATCTTTAAACTCTCTAATGGTGTTAATGAATAATTGAAAATCTTCATTATCTGTAAAAATGGTTTGACCATTTATTCCTCTAAGCATTACATGATATATTCCCGTACTACTTTTTTCTCTGGCTTTTCTTGGCATTGGAATCACACCTGTATAATGAAACCACTTAGTCCCTCACTATACACTATCCTTTCTAGATTATTTTATTATAATATGTACTTGGCTTTGTGGATTAGTTTACACGCCTAAAGAAGCTGCCAGTATACAGCCTATGCTTGGTTAGTTAGATTATGTTATTTATTGAAAATTCTATACACAAGTATCATATCAGATTCATAAGCTAAAGTCACTAACTAGGCATCTCAAAAAAATTGCTTTTAATCCATCTAAATCCGTTGTGTTTACTAAAATTTGCGGCTTTACTAGGCAACTGATACCAATAATTTTTTGATAGTTTTATCTCAGCGGCGTTACTAACCTTAAATTCTCAGCCAGAAGTAGACTTGTATTTTTTCTAAGTTATAGTATAATATATGGTAAAGTATGGTAATGTGTAGGTGACACACAAGAACCGTCCCCTCGTGTTTAAAAAAAATAAGAATTAGTTGGTGAGAGATAATGAAAATAGAGGGTAAAAAGACTATAATTAAATATTGTTTAATATGTATAAATATTTTAATGTTTATAGTAATATCTTATATTAACATTAGAACTTATTATATATACTATGATTTTTTCCAAATGCATGACTTACCTGTTATTACTTATAATCATACCTATGTAACATTGTACTATGTACTATTTGTTGTATGTATAGTATTAAAAAATAGTAGAATTAAAGAAAATAAAGCTAAGAAAGTTATTTATATAGTTTTACTTTCTATAGGATTCTTGTTTGGTGTGTTTTCTATTTATAAATATCATAAAATAAGTCAATTTTTAAATATATTCTCATTTTCATCTGCATCTATCGTCATAATTTCTCAGGTATATAACTATTTAAACAAAGAAATAATTGAAAACGAAACAACAAAATGAGTTCCTCTCTCATCACTAGTGTATTGAGTTCGTCAAATACCATCGAATGTATAACGTAAAGATAAAAGGAAGACCTATCTTTTTTCATCATAGAATAGTGGCATAATTTACTGATATAAGCCTATTATAAGCCTTTAAATTACTAGTTTTTTTACATAAAAAAGCCCCCATGATATAATAAAGGCATCAAACCAACAAATATCTACAAGGAGGGTTTATGTGGAAAAAAGGAGCTTTTGTTTGTTTAGTACTCTTAGAATTATTTCTTTTATATTACTAATAATTGCTTTTGTACAGCTATTTAATCCATTAAATATACGTCTATTCGGATCAGAGTGGCTCATTATGTATATTAGCTGTTTCCTGGGGACTATCATTGGCTGTATTGGACTCGTAAAAAGTGTCTCCTCCCAGACTATAAAAAGAATAGGTAAGCTTGCCTTCTATGGAAATTTAGCAATGACTATTTTGTTTTTTCCACCTATTTATATTATCTGGGGATATAGGCTGGAATCACTTCTATAGGGATATTTAATACCCCCTAATTTCTATACCAGGGGGTATTCTGTACTAAAAGGAATAGAAACAATGCTTCTTCTAGCTACAATTAATGTTGTATTGCAGAAGGAAATACTCAGTAATTAAAATGGCCCATTCACTCCCCATATAATAATAAGGTAGTAAGCATATTATAATTTCCCTATCGCAGTCACAGTTGAAATAACCCTGCTCTCCATAGCATTGGTCATGGTGCATACAGCATCTGTCTACTGCACTAATAGGAGCATCAGGGCCGCTACACATAGGTCCACACCAGTTGCCGTAAATACAAGGTAAAAGGCCTGTTGCTTCAATATTTTTCTCCTCTTGCTCCTCTTCACTAATATATTCTTGTTTTTTGTTCAAGTCTGATATTATTTCGTCATATTCAGCACTATCAAATTCAAATTCATAGTCCAATGTCATTTCATTACTCACCATTTTAAAGCCCTTCACAAATACCTTATCCTTTAAGGTAGTCACTTCACTAGCGAATGAGTGAGTACCCCTAGGAGACATAATAAAGTATACCTTTATCTCTTCACTTATATCCATTTTCAATATTTCTGTAAAAAAGTCACCTTTACTATGAGCAAATGCCTCTAAGCTTGTATCATTCAATTTCAGGCTTTTTTCTTTAATAAGAGAATGCAGTAGCTGCTTGTATTCTCTATCCTCATTAGATTTTTTGATCAATTGTTTCTTTTTCTCTAAGCAAGCTTTCTTCATGATACCACTCCTAAATGGATTTAGTTTAAATATCCCTAATATCAAGACAAACCTATTAGTTTACCCAATAGATTATATTCAAAAAAGCCAGCATTGTGATTATAATCCCAATATTACTTGTTTTAACTCTCAATATTACTTGTTTTAAATCTCAAATTTGTTTGTATGTTAGCATTTTTCTCTGAGTAATTCTAATATTATTAACATTATTTTAAGTCTTTGGGTCAACCATAGAGGTTCAAAAAATAACCACTAGTATGAAATGCTAATATATACTGTGTGGGCCCATGAAAATATTTAGAAACATAATAACTAAATTAGGTATGAAAATGGGAGAAGTGTATGTTGATAAAGCTAATATAGAACTTACTGTAGCAGAACGTAAATTGATGAATGGAGATATTCCTATAAGAAAGATGTAGATGAGTAAAAATGTAGTTAAGTAGGTGAAACATACTAAGGAGTTGTATAAACAATCTGAGAAGAGAAATCGTTAAGATAATAAGTTAGTAACTAAATATCGATATTAAAAAAAGATAACACAGGAGAACCGTCCCCCTGTGTTTGTGTTACCCGTTGGCCTTTCTGCTGCTTTTTTCCATCAATCCAACTCTTAATGCACCCAACAGCACTATTAAACCAATGGATACTATAACGAGATAGGCAGTATTGCTGCTGGTATCTGATATAAATACAGCACTGCCCCCCAGCACCATGCTAATAAAGTACAGCACTAAAACAGTTTGCTTTTGACTCAAACCATATTCTATAAGCCTATGATGAAGATGACCCTTATCGGCCTCCATTATAGGTCTTTTATTAATCAGTCTTCTAACTATTGCAAAGGCAGTATCAAACACTGGCACTCCTAGGGCTAAAACTGGAATTGCAACAGCAATGGTGGTTGCACTTTTTATTACCCCTTCAATTGATATAGTTGCCAGTAAAAAGCCGATTAGTAAGGCTCCAGTATCCCCCATAAATATTTTTGCTGGATTAAAATTATAGGGTAGGAATCCAGCAGACCCACCTGCAAGGATAAATAAAAGTATAGCTACTTCTTGCCGTCCGTGGGTAAATGCAATATACCCCAGTGTAACAGCTGCTATAATTGATACTCCAGCAGCTAATCCATCTAAACCATCAATAAGATTTACTGCATTTGTAATACCTATAATCCAGATAATTGTAACTATATAGCTATATTTACCGAATTGGAGCCATTCACCCAATATAGGTACATGAATGTATTCAATTTTAATGCCACAATACATAACTACAGCTGCTGCCAATAACTGAACAATTAACTTGTATTTTGCAGAAATTTGCTTTACATCGTCAATAATTCCTATAGCAGTAATCATTGTTGCTCCAATAAGTATTCCTTTAAAGCTTTTATCTATTGGCACAGTTATTAATGCTGTTATAGCAAAGGCTAAAAATATTGCTAAGCCACCCATTCTTGGAATAGGGTGGGTATGTACCCTTCTGTTGTCCTTTGGAACATCTACTGCACCAATTTTATAGGCAAGCTTTTTAGCATATGGAGTTAATATATATGAAATCATTAGGGCAAAGAAAAAAGCCATGAATAAGTTTACCATTGTTCCACTCCTTTGTGTAGAAATCACCTAAGCATAATGTTACACTATTATTTTTTAACTTTCAATGTTTCAAAATCCCTAATTAATCGATTTTTTCCATTTGAATTCCTGCTTCCAACAGCATTGCCTCAGAGAATTGGTCGGGGTATTTTCCCTTCAACACAACCCTCTCAATTCCAGCATTAATTAGAATTTTTGTACATAATATACATGGTTGCAATGTTACATATAATGTACTGCCTTTTATTTCTACTCCGTAATAGGCTGCTTGTATAATAGTATTCTGCTCTGCATGAATACCTCTACATAGCTCGTGTCTTTCCCCCGAGGGAATATTAAGCTTGTCCCTTAAGCATCCAACTTCACTACAATGCTTAAGACCACTTGGAGCCCCGTTGTATCCACTGGCCAATACACGTTTATTCTTTACAATAACAGCCCCCACCTGCCTTCTAACACAGGTAGACCTGCTTTTTACTACTTCTGCCATTTCCATAAAGTATTCGTCCCACGAAGGACGCATATAATCTCCTCCCAATCGGGCATAGGGGTAACCCCTTCAATATTTTCCTACTTCAATATTGTATCACATTTTACTGAAAATATTGGTATTGTAATTAAAACTTAATATTCCTAAATATACCTTATTTACTTGGTTCCAAACAACCTGTCTCCAGCATCACCTAAGCCAGGTACAATGTAGGCATTCTCGTCCAGTTTTTCATCAACCGATGCTACATAAATATCCACATCTTCATGGTGATCCTGCACTACTTTAATTCCCTCTGGAGATGCAATTATACATGCAAGTTTAATGTTTGATGCACCTTTATCCTTTAGAAACTTTATTGCCGCCATTGCCGAGCCACCGGTTGCTAGCATAGGGTCTAGTACAATCAAGTCTCTCTCTTCTACATCTGTGGGGAGTTTACAATAATACTCAACAGGCTCAAGTGTTACAGGATCTCTGTATAGACCTACATGACCTACCTTTGCTGCAGGTATCAGCTGTAGAACTCCATCAACCATGCCAAGCCCTGCCCTTAATATGGGTATTATACCCAGCTTTTTACCAGATAGAGATTTTGATTTAGTTACACATAGTGGTGTTTCTACCTCTACCTCCTGCAACGGAAGATCTCTTGTAATTTCATATCCTATAAGCATAGACATTTCCTTAACAATTTCTCTAAAATCCTTTGACCCTGTATTTTTATCTCTTATCAAGGTTAACTTATGTTGAATTAAAGGATGATCAATAACTATTAATTTACCCATATAAACTCCTCCTCAGTATTTAATTAAAAGAACCAAAACCTTACAGAAGGTAATGTTGAGTGTTGAGTTGTTGTTGAATTTTGCTTTAGCAAATTTCTTCATTAATTACTCATTATTAATTGCTCATTACTAATTACTTATTATTAACTACTCATTACTCATTGCCTTTACAGTATTTCTTTTCTATTTGACTAATTAAATCTACTCTTCTGCTGTGTCGTCCACCTTCAAATTCTGTGCTTAGCCAAGTATCTAGGATTTCTAATGCTAAGCCTTGCCCTAAAACTCTACCCCCAAGGGCTAAAACATTTGTATCGTTATGCTGACGTGTGGCCTTCGCACTAAAACAATCACTGACCAGTGCACATCTAATTCCTGGCACCTTATTTGCAGCAATAGAAATTCCTATGCCTGTTCCACATATCAATACACCTCTATCATAGTCACCATTAGCTACTGCCTCTGCAACTGCAAGTGCAAAATCAGGATAGTCACAGGAATCTGTAGTATTAGTTCCAAAATCCTTCAGCTTTATGGCTTTCCCCTGAAGATGTTTTTTTATTATTTTCTTTAGCTCATATCCGCCATGATCACTACCGATTGCAATCTTCACCTAAACATCTCCCTTCAAAAAATCTCAAACCTATGTATTATTCTACTTGATTGAAGTTTATCCTGCAATTAATTTCTTATTTTTTTATTTTTTGTATGATTTTTTCTAGGCTTTCCTTTATTTCATGAGCACTTTTTCTATATTCATCTATTGGCTGACCAAATGGATCAGCTATTTCCAGATCAGGTATTCTTGCTTTTAACTGTATTATTCTTTCTTCTAGTTTCTCGATTGTGTCTCTAAATTCTTCCTCTAATTGGTTCACATCGTCATCAATCCTATGCAATTCCTTTAAAAGATCTTCCCTTTTGTTTTTTAATTCATTTAGCTTTTTTATATTATCATTTATAAATATTTTCTTTTTTTCATTTATACTCTTATATATCTCATCCATTTCATCTAAAAGAGCCTCAATACTTTCACCTGTGTAGGCGTATTCCTTTAATGTAAATACTTTACCTTCGGCTTTAGGGGATATGCTTAAAACCTTAGCCTTGTGATTAGATGTCATAGTTAATACTAGATCTGCTTCATCTATCATTTTTTTAGACAGATATTTTGATTTATGGTCTTCTATATTAATCCCCAGCTCCTTCATTGTTTCTCTTGCTTGAAATGACGCTTTGTCTCCATCAATGGCACCTGTTCCAGCTGACATTACTTCAATATCAGTTCTATTCTCTTTTTTCAGTATTTCTTTAAATAATGCCTCTGCCATACTGCTTCTACATGTATTTCCTGTACAAACAAAAAGTATTTTTTTCACTTGCCTCATCTCCCTAAATCTTCGATTCTATATGCCGCAGCCTTTGCTAATCTGTTCATTATAGCTTGTCCAAGTTCTATTTCTTCGATAGCCTCTGCCAATATGATATGGGCATTGGTTTCATCAAAATCCCTTAACACTGAAAAAAGCTGTGAAGCAATTATCCTCATATTTTTTTTACTGCCCACTGATTTTATTATTCCTGTATTATAATAAACTTCAGTTTCATTGGTGCATATAATTCCAACGGTCTTCCCTTCTGCCGCTAGTTCATTTGCCCTCCTATTAATTTCACTAATAACCTTCTGCTCTGCTCCTTTATAAATTATTATATCTGCCTTAGGAGCATAATGTGTATACTTCATACCAGGAGATTTTGGAGCTCTATTGTTTTCAGGGTGAATTATAGAAATATCGGCATCTATTTTACCAAATACCTTTTCAAGCATTTCCTTTGTAACCCCACCTGGTCTTAAAATAGTAGGTACTTCTACTGTCAAATCAAGTACAGTTGATTCAAGCCCTACATTACAATCTCCTGCCACTACTATAGCATCTACTCTTCCCATTAGATCATTTATTACGTGGCTCCCCTTTGTGGGGCTTGGTTTTCCTGAAAGATTAGCACTTGGTGCAGCTACTGGTACCTTTGCTTTGTCTATAATCATTTTAGCTATGGGATGACTTGGGTATCTTATTGCTACTGTATCTAAGCCTCCAGTTACAATGTCTGGTACTAGATTGCTTTTATTAAACACTAAGGTTAAGGGACCAGGCCAAAAGCTTTCCATAGCCATTATTGCTGTATTGGATATATCCTTAACAAGTGGCTTAACATCCTGTAAATTTGAGATATGAATTATTAGAGGGTTATCGGATGGTCTCCCCTTTGCATAATAAATCTTTTTAACGGCTTCTTCATTAAGGGCATTTGCACCTAAGCCATATACGGTTTCTGTTGGAAACGCAACTGTTCCCCCCTGGTTCAATATTCTTCCACAGCGTTGGATTTTACCTTCATCTATATTATTAATGTCTATTTCTATAATTATCGTTTCCATCAATCTAATACACCCCTTTTTAATGCTTCTATAATCATGTCTCGTGCAATTGGTGCAGCTACGGCACCACCTGTTACTCCTTCATTTTCAAGTAAAACAGCAATTGCTATCTTAGGCTCTTCTACAGGTGCAAAGGCAATGAACCATGCATGGTTTTTACCCTGAGGGTTTTCAGCAGTACCAGTTTTACCGGCAACACTTATTCCAGCAATTTCTGCATTTTTCCCTGTTCCATCCTCAACAACAGCCTTCATCATCAGCTTAACTGTATTGGCATCCTCCTCTGATATGATAGATTCTTGATTAGTTGAAATTTCTTTTATAATTCTACCCTCTGAAGTCGTTATTTCCTTAATGATTCTAGGAGATGGCATATATCCATCATTAGCTATGGTTGAGGCAACCAATGCCATATGAATTGGTGTTACCAATAGTCGCCCTTGTCCAATAGCAACGGCTGCCAGTTCTGTCTTTGTCATTTCCTTAGTATAGGGAAATCTGCTTTTTTGTATGTTAAAGTCTGAATTAATGTCTTCTTCCAGCTTAAATCTTTTGGATATTCCTCTTATCCTATCATCTCCAAGCTCTACAGCCATTCTAGCATAATTAGTGTTGCAGGATACCATAAGTGAACCCCATAATTCAAGTGGTCCATGGCCCCTTCCACCTAAATCCGTTAGGTTATAGCCATCTATATTAATACTGCCCTCGCAAACATAATTTGTATCAATATTTCCATCCTCCAACACTGCAGTGGTTATTATTACTTTATATGTAGAGCCTGGGGGATACAAGCCAGATGTTCCTCTATTTAGTAAAGGGCTAAGTGGATCATCCACAAGACCTGTCCATTCCTCAACTAAATTATTGGGATTAAAATCTGGTTTGCTTACTAATGCTAAAACCTCGCCTGTTGATGGCTCTAATGCAACAATGGAGCCAACCTTCCATCTAAGCAGCTCTTCTGCTTTTTGCTGTAGGCTATGGTTAAGTGTCAAATAAATATGATTTCCTTTGTGCCTATCTCCAGTTATTGTATCTCTTATTTTGTCAATTACACCCTCTGAATTATAGCCTAATAAATCATTATTGTATTGGGCCTCAATTCCAGATCTTCCATATTGTCTATGGCTATAGCCTACAATGTGGCTATACAATCGGTTCTGGGGGTATTTTCGATAAATTACATCATTTTCAATTACTGATTCCGCTAAAACCACTCCATTTCTATCATAAATGTTTCCACGTAAGGTTTGCTCTTCCCGTTGCCATAGCCTTTTATTATAGGTATTATTTACTATGGTTTGTGCCCTAAAAGCTTGAAAATATGTGAGATAAACGATTAAGCTGAGAAACAGCATACAGGTAAATATAATTAAATGAATTGTTTTTCTGTGGCTACTCAATTTCTACAACTTCCTCTCCTGTAAGAGATTTTTTTGATAAGGCCTGTAAAATCCCAAATGCAATAAAGGCCGACACAATAGAGCTACCTCCATAGCTAATAAAAGGAAGGGTGATACCAGTTAAAGGTATTAGCTTAATGACTCCTCCAATTATAATAAATGTTTGATAACTATATATCAAGGTTATACTTAGGGCGACAATTCTGTAAAAGGTATCTTTAATCATTAGTGTAATTTTAAAGCCCCTATATACCAAAATAAAATATAGTAGTATCACTGCTATTCCACCAAATATACCCATCTCTTCACATATGGCTGAAAAAATAAAATCAGTGTGTACCTCTGGTATATAATCAGGACTTCCTAATCCTATACCTGTACCAAAAAAGCCACCTGATGCTATTGCGAATAATGATTGTGTAATTTGATACCCTCTTCCTGCTATGTCTGCCCATGGATTTAACCACGCCTCAAAACGAACTCTTATATGGGTCATGGTAAAATAACTGAGTATACCAATAAGCATCGAGGCTCCAATATTATAAAAAAGTAGTCTTCTGCTTGTGTGATATATATAAAAAATGCTGATAAAAACACCATAAAAAAGCATAGCCATACCCAAATCCCGCTGTAGTACTAGAAATAATATATGCAAATAAACAAGGCCTAAAAAAACATATACATTCTTAAGCTTTTCTGGATATTTAAAATAGCTGGCAATAAAAAAAACATATAATAGCTTTATTCCCTCTGCAGGCTGAAATGTGAAGTCTCCTATTTTAATCCAATTATTGGCCCCTTTTATTGTTGATCCGAATAAAAAGGTAACTATAAACAGTAGAATACCAACAGCTAAATATAAAAAAACATAGCTTTCCCACTTTTTTATCCAAGAGAATACTATATAGGATAAAAAGAAAAGTACAGTTCCTATAGTAAACCATATTACCTGTTGAAAGCCCAACTGGGGAACTAACCGATACAACATTACTATACCAATGCTAGTAAGAATTGATATTATTAAATATATGTATTGATCCCCCATGTTTAGCTTTACTATTATAAGGTAGCAAATAACCATTATAGCTGTTAATACCCCACCAGAAGCTATAACTCTATAGTCATCTAGTCCAAGGTATAATTGAGCAACAGTAAAGAAAAGTAAATTGAGTATTACTAGGATGTTGATTGGACTTCTAATTAGATATTTACCTATAGTCGACATCTATTCCACCTCTTTAACAAATATGAATTCAACCTGCCCTAGTCCAATTCTATCTCCCTCTTTTAATTCTACAACATCCTCAATTTGTGTATTATTTAAGTATGTCCCATTAACACTTCCAACATCTTCAATAAAGTATGAGCCTTCATCTAGTGTAATTTTTGCGTGATTTGTAGATATATATTTATCTGCCAACTGTATATCACTTTTATTGCCTCTACCTATAGTAGTAACTTCCCCTAGATCATAAAACTCGTGTACATTAAAATCGAGTCGGTCTTTTCTATTTATAAGCTTTAAATAGGGGTTGTCTATGTTTCTTTTTCCCTGCTTATTAATGGCTTGTATATCAAGATATATAAGCTTTATAATACTATATATAAAATAGTATATTAAAGCAATAAATACATATCTAACTATCCATGATATTATTTGATACATAGTTGTCCACCTACAGCTTTCATTTTATTGCCTGCTTATCACATTTATATTTTATACTAAAATCAACCAATTAAACAATGTAATCTAAAACCTTTTTGCTATTAAAATCCCAAATATAAAGCCAATGATAGCAAAAAAAGTTGATATTTTACTATTATCCAGCTCTTTCCCCTTTGGTATTAGCTCTCCTAAGGTTATGAATAGCATAGTTCCTCCGGCAAAGGCTAAGCATGAACCAATCAGCCGATAGGCATGTTCCCCAATGAAGGCACCAAATAAAGCTCCAGCTCCCATTGGTGCTCCAGCTATTAATGTAATCAAGAGGCATTTAAAGGAGGAATAGCCCCCCGCCCTCATTGGAGTTACCATAGCCAGTCCTTCAGGTATGTTATGAAGTGCAATTACTATAGCTAAACCTATTCCTAAGCCCTCTTGTGCAACAAAGCCTGAGCCTATTGCTAACCCTTCTGGGAAATTATGAAGGGCTATTCCTACTCCCAACAGAATACCTGTCTTTATATATCCTTGCCCACCATGGGCTTGAATATAACGGAGCCTTGAAAGAAAGCTATCTAATAGTGCAGCACCAAAAGCACCGATACCCAACCCCAGCAATGCTTGAAGCATTCCACCCAGCATAAAAGCCTCGGGAACTAACTCAAATGTTACAATAGCTATCATCAATCCGCTTGATAAACCAATAATGCTACTCAGTAATCTTTTAGAAGGCCTCTTTAACAAAAAGGCGATAGACCCTCCTAGCCCTGTACCAATAATACCCACCAGCAAACCAATTAAGGCTGTTCTAATAATGCTGCTCAATTACCTCTCTCCCCCCTAATATAATTGCTACCATATTATATATATTCCTTTTAGATTTTTTTAAGAATTCATTATAAAATCTAAATAGAATAATCAAGTTGATACTGATTAGCAAAGGAGAACAGCTGTGATACAAATAATAAAGTAGGGTTCTCTCCGGATGAATCCATACTAAACAGCATAATAGAATCAGAACGAGTTTTTTTTGCCTTTTCTTTGCTTAAAG
>NZ_WBZC01000020.1 GCF_009017275.1 Alkaliphilus pronyensis
TAGCTTCTCAAAAACCTTTATGCCAGGAATAAGGTTGGGGGCAGCTATTCTTCCTGATTATCTTCACAAAAAAGTATTGGCCCTTAAGCATATAAGTGACTTAAACACTTCTAGTATTCCGCAGTCTGCCGTCCCCTTGGTTTTAAATCATATTTGCTAATACTATCCCGCCTTCCATTGGGAAATCTTTTTGGGATAGTTCATATTTACTTTTCTTATTTCTTAACCATGGTTTCTCTTCTAGTTCTTCTTTTTTCAGGTCACCATATTCGTTACCATTGCATAAATTTAATATGCCTTTTCCTACTTCTTCTTCATTCATTTTCCTAATATTGTTTAAATACGCCCATTGGTCATCGTATGACTGAAAATTCTCATCAACAAATTCACTATTACCATGTTTTCTGGTCTCTTTTTGAAGTGGTAATGCTATTAGGTTTCCAAAACCTCCCTTTGGCATTGTATCTTGATTAGGAAACAGACAGGCGAGTATCCTGAATTGCCTTTTTTACTACTCCATCTTTTTGCATAAACATCTTTTCTTCCTGCAAACATTTCTTTAAAGAGTTCAATCTTTTCCTTTGGCGTACTCTGGTCATTCACTTGATTTGGTTCATCTGAGAAACTAACATCTATGACATTCTCATGATCATTTGAAATAACCTCTGGACTATAATCTACATCTATAGCCGCATATTCTAGTATACTTTAAAGTATGTAATTTCTTTTTTTAGTTTTTTATTTTCTTCTACTATCTTCTTGTAATTACTATTTAATGTTTTATAATCCATAGTTAAACCTCACAGTATGCTAGCTCTAATTAAATATTTAATTCTCTTCAATCGGTTTTAATGTATAGTATCTATTTCTACCACGGTCTCTAGCAACAATCAATCCTTTTTCCTGCAATGATTTAAAAATCCTTCTTACATGCGATGGAGACAACTTTGTTACCTCAACTGCTAATTTATTAGTAATCTTATCATTCTCCATTAGAAAAATGATGATTTCTTTTTCATTCTTATTAAAATCGCTCATGATACGCTCATATCCGCTCATAATACGCTCATCATATCGCTCGCCTTTATTTCCAAATTTAGATGTAGAAGTCTGAAGTATAATTCTAAATATATCTTCCTCAATAATTTTGGCGTCAAAACCAAAGTAGAATCTACTATATTTATGAATTTTTCTGACACCTGACCCTAGCTCATCAACCCATCCAATCTCCTTGAAAAATCTAGCTATAACAGGATTCTTTGGATATGGTGAAAAGTTGTTTGGATCAATTAAGCCATGACCATGTGGCTTATTACTATTTTCAGTATAAATTTCATTATTACCTATAACTAACTTAGCGGGATATGGATTACCATAGTCTCTATGAATTAGAATATTTGAAACTACTTCTCTAAATATATGATCTCTAATACTAATTCTCTGATCTGCCTCTAGGTAAAACTTATCTGGTAAATGCTTTGCAACAAATGCCATTAATCGATCATAACTTTCAATAAGATTTGTTCTGATATCCTCACGATCATCATATCTATCAATATTTTCTTTTCTTAGAATTGCATCCGTTCGATGATATGGTATAACCGACTGAATAACTTCATCTTTTCCAAGCAACAGTACTGATGCCAAGGTAAATCCTTCTTCACCCTTTTGATAATCCTTAATATATAATCCCGCACTCTTAAGAAGTTCTATATCACTAAGGTTTTCCCATGGATGATTTAATCTTTGATTTATTGCCAACTTCCTAACTCTAGCTATAATATCTTTTCTAAGATCATTAATAGTCAAATAAGGATATACTCTATTTTCAGAGTAAGTTCTTTGTTTTCTCTCGTAAAGTGCTGCTACTTGGTTTGTATGATCTGTTATATTGAGATCGCCATCATCATTTCTATCAAAAACTCTTCCGTTGCAGCGATGTACCTGAGAGCTTTCAGGCACGAAAATGTATAGTATAGTTTTATCTTGAATTTTTATTTCTTCAATGGACAAGTAGTAGGTTGGACTTATTTTATTCCCATTATTCATAGATGTTACAAAGTCTTTTCTAATTTGACTAATTGAACCTTCATCAACACCTACAATCTCGCCATCATCTTTAACTCCTAAGAATAGTTCTCCACCACTTCTATTTAAAAATGCACAAACTGTTTCATAGACATCTTTATTTAATCTATTTTTACTTTCTTTGAATTCAATCTTTAGCCCTTCGCCGTGTTTAATTGTTTCAATAATCTTTCTTATCAATGTAACACCTCCACTTATTAAAGCTTAATTATTATGTATTTATTATATCATGAATATTTTGACTTTATTTCAATTGTATAATATCAGAGTTGATATTCTCCTTACCATATTTACTAAGTAAATTACCTTTAAATATCTCAGGTTAAGTAAATAACCGCAACACATCCTAAACTCCTATATCCATTGTAATTACACGTTTTGCCAAAAGATCCCGCAAATTATGATAAGGTTAACCGTAACTAAATAATCTACAAACATATTTAGGTATATGTATATATATTCAGTGAGGAAAGCCATTTTAGGCTTTCATTATTACACACATTAAGAATATTGCGAAACAGACTAAACATTATTACTCTAAGTAGTTAACGCTTTTTCCAGTCTTTATAGCGTATTCTATTTCCCTTTTAGTACTTTCGCCTATATATCCGTTTTTGTTAATCACATAAATTTCATCAGACATATCGATTTTTCCTTTATGCATATCGTCAAGCATTACTTTAATTTCAGGTGTGATGACATTTTTAAATTCACCATCAGTGTGTCCAAACAATCCTACTGAAATAACAATATTCCCTTCTAGAGTTAATTGTTTTTGCACTTTCAAGAACTCATCTTTAAATCTCGTACTCCCGCACAAGGTTATTACTTTATACTTTCTTACCATAATATCCTCCATTTAACTCGTTATATTTTACAAGTGTTTACTAAATTATAGCATTAATTTTTTATTTAATATTCCACACCTTGAAAATTAAATGATATGAAGCTTCTAGCAGCAGGGGCACCAGGCAGAGGGAAGTTTCATCTGTCTAGCGTTTTCTCATATGTTATATTTTTAATGCATATTATCTAACCTATTATGTGTTTGCCCATTAATCTTAATAATAGATTTATCCTAAAAATTGTCCGGTCTTTACAATTAATATAAGCTCTTACCAACAAGAAGAATGAAACGTCCCCACGTCTTTATTAAATATATTTTTTACGTTTAAAATTAACCACTTTAAATAATATACCATTCTTTTGTAGTAATTACGAAAGGTGGGTAATAGTACTCGCTACTTTGATATATCTCATTACTTGTCTCTAGTACACTTTCTCTATCCACGAGTATTATACATTTGCCAACCACGAGAACCGTCCCCTTGGTTTGCCCCATTACCAGTTAAGTTTAGCGTGCTTTTTATTTCTTTCAATTTATATAAACTAAAGAGCCTCATAAAATTATCATAATGT
>NZ_WBZC01000021.1 GCF_009017275.1 Alkaliphilus pronyensis
AAGAGTGAAGAGTGAAAAGTGAAGAGTGAAGAGTTAAGAGTTAAGAGTGAAAAGTGAAAAATTAAAAACATAAACAAAATTGAAAATGGAAAATTGAGAATTGAAAAACTTAAAATTTAAAACCTAACGCCGCTTAGATAAATTAGTATGTTAAGCAGGGTTTTATACTTTTGTGTTGAAATTATATTTATATAGGGAGGTGGAAAAATGAGCGATTGTATCTTCTGTAAAATAATTAATAGAGATATTCCGGCTGATATATTATATGAAAATGAAAAAGTGCTGGCATTTAAGGACATTAATCCCCAGGCCCCCCTGCATCTACTGATAATTCCGAAAAAGCATATAGCATCTGCAACTCAGCTAGATGAATCTGACTACTCTGAAATTATACCAGAAATATTTAAGGCAATAAACCATTTGGCTAAAGAATACAAGGTTTCTGATAAAGGCTTTAGGCTTGTAAATAATTGTGGTAGAGATGGGGGACAAACGGTGGATCATTTACATTTTCATCTGTTGGCAGATAGACAATTACAGTGGCCCCCAGGCTAAAATTTTTATTGCATAACCTTTTTATTTAATGTATAATAACAAGGTATTGTAATAATCCCACTAGCAATATAGCATATATGTTGCTATAGATAAAGCACAGCCGGTGCTAGCGGAGGGAGGGAGAAGTATGTCAGAGATAAAAATCAGAGATAATGAAACCTTAGATAGTGCGCTTCGTAGATTTAAAAGACAATGCGCTAAGTCTGGTATTTTATCAGAAGTAAGAAAAAGAGAGCATTACGAAAAGCCTAGCGTAAAGCGTAAAAAGAAAGCAGAGGCAGCACGTCGTAAAAAATCAAGCAGTAAATTTTAATAAAACTATTATTAAGTAGAGGTGAATATATTGTCCCTCAAAGAATTATTAGCAAGTGATCTAAAGGAAGCTATGAAGGAGAAAAACCAGCTTCGAAAAAATGTTATTACCATGATACGCTCTGATATTAAACAGACAGAGGTAGATTCACGGGTTGAGCTTACCGACGAAGATGTTATTAGCATAATATCAAAACAGGTAAAACAACGGAAGGATGCCCTAAGTGATTTCTCTAAAGGTGGACGTGATGACTTAGTAAAGCAAGCTGAAGAAGAGATTAAATGGCTTATGACTTACTTACCAGAGCAATTATCAGAGGAAGAGGTTTCAAGAATTGTCCTTGAAACCAAAAATGAAGTGGGTGCCTCCACTATGAAGGATATGGGCATGATGATGGCTGCCTTAATGCCTAAGCTAAAGGGGAAGGCAGAGGGCAAGCTAGTTAGTGATCTTGTTAAAAAACATTTGATGTCATAATTTATAAAAAACCCGGATTATTCCGGGTTTCATTATTTTTATAAAGAAAAAGCATAAATAGTCTGACATTATATACTAAGCTTTAATTGAGAATCCCTATGGTATAATTAGTAATATACTATTCAAGGGGTTGAGCTAAATGAGAAAGCAAATTAGCTTTATGGTATTAGTAATTATGATTATGTCAGGACTTGTTATAAAGGCTTCATCCCAGGGAGAAATTGATATAACAAAATACTTAATAAATGACCAGCTATATTACCTTGAAATAAAAACCCCCTATGAAGTCAAGGATATAATAATCGAGGCTATTGACCCTCAAAACGAAATAGTTAATTATTCAGTTTTAAGGCGGGATTTCTATAGAAAATCAGAAGAAGGTAGTAAATATAATATATTTTATATTACAAATAAAATGACTAACTTAAATAAAATTTCAAAAATTCGTCTGTATTCTAAAGGTAATAAGGAGATAAAATATAATATAGAGGAGCTGGATGGGGTATATTTGGAGACACCGACTTTAGAAGCCTCAACCAATAAGGAAGTGACGAATTTGAGAGTTATGACATATAATATACACCATGGCAAAAGCCTATTAGGAAGAGATACCCTAAAGGATATATTAGCTCTCATAAGGGAAAGCGATGCTGATATTATAGGTATTCAAGAGGTAGACAATGGTGTTTACAGGTCTAAATTTAGAAATCAAATTAAATACTTAGCTGAAAATCTATCAATGTATTATGCGTATGGAGATAATTTTAATTACTTTGGTGGAAAATACGGAAATGGGGTAATAAGTAAGTACCCCATTGTTAATTACGAAAATATTTTGCTACCTAGTAAAAGTGAACAAAGGGGCTTGTTAAGTACAACTATAGATTTAGGCAGTGAAAGAATACAATTTATGGTAACCCACCTTGGACTATACAAATCTGAAAGGAGGGAACAGATTGAAACCATAAAGAAGCATATGGACACAGTTCCCTATGAAAAAATTTTGGTTGGAGATTTTAACTCCACACAAGACACAGGTGAAATCAGCAGCCTAAGTAAAACAATGCTTGATACTGGTTACGTTTCTGGCAACAATCATCAACCCACATATGATTTATCAATAGTATCAGGTAGAATCGATTATTTATTTATTAGTCCTTCCTTACAATTAAACCAATATAATGTCATTAAAAGCAGAGCATCTGATCATTATCCAGCAGTTATTGACATAGAATTACCCCAATAGTAAAAGAAGTAATTTCTAAGCAAAGCAAAAATCTTAGTGGCATTTATTATCAATTAAAGCAGCGGATATTAAAGGACTAATATGTTAAAAAAAACTATAATGTATGAAATATTTTACAATATACTTTCAAAATCTTTCAAATACTGTTAAAATAAATATAAATATATAAACACAAACACAATAAATTGAGGAGGTGGCATATGAATAGAAGAATCCCTATACTTATACTGATTATGATGATTCTATTAACCTTTCAAGCCTTTGGATCGGAGGATGAAAATAGAGTCTATGTTATACCTATAAAAGGTGAAATAGGTCCTGCTGTTCAGCAGTTTATACAAACTAGCATTAACAAGGCTGAAATGGATCCACGAACCTCTGCCATCATATTTGAAATTGATACCTATGGGGGTAGAGTAGAATCAGCTGCAAACATTAGCCAGTTAATTGTAGGTTCAAAGCATAAAACAATCTCATATGTGAATACTAAGGCTGAATCTGCTGGTGTATTATTAACCATATCAGCAGATAATATTGTTATGGCACCAGGAAGTACAATCGGTTCAGCAGAGCCAGTACCTTTAAACGAGAAAAACTTGTCCTATTGGTCAAGTGAGCTTAGAAGCATTGCTGAAATTAAAGGTAGAGATCCAAAGCTAGTTGCAGCTATGGCGGATAAATCTATTGAAATTCCAGATGTAGTTTCTAAAGATAGATTACTGAACCTAACAACCCAAGAAGCCAAAAGCCTAAACTTCACAGACCATGTTTCAAACAGCTATGAAGATATTTTACAGCATTTCTCTGTTGAATATAGCGATATAGTTGAGGTTGATATACCTACGAGGGTAAGAATAGCTCAAATTTTTAGTAGCTCGTACATTGCTCCACTACTACTATCAATTGGTTTTATAGGTCTATTAATTGAACTATTAACACCAGGCTTTGGGGTTGGAGGTACAATAGGTCTAGTGGCATTCTCAATGTACTTTGGAAGTAGTATACTAGCAGGCCATGCAGGCTGGGCTGTTATAATTGTTTTTATTGCAGGTCTAGCTTTACTTACAGCAGAAGCCTTTGCTCCTGGATTTGGAGTAGCAGGGGTTGGTGGCTTAATCTGTATAGTGGCAAGCATTATTATGAGCTCTAATAGCTTAACAACAGCCATTACCTCATTATTGGTTTCCCTTGTGTTAACAATAATTGCCTTCGTTTTAATTCTTAAGTATGCACCAAGAAATAAATATTTTGACCACTTAATTTTATCTACATCAGAAAGACCAGATTTAGGTTATACCTCTACTGGCTCTAAATACAATAAATATATTGGGCTTGAAGGAGTTGTTAAAACCTTTTTAAGGCCATCAGGAACTATTCAAGTTGAAGATGAACTGCTTGATGTAGTTTCAGAAGGAGATTTTATTGAAATAGGCAGTAGAGTAAAAATAACAAAGGTAGAGGGAAGAAGAATAATTGTTAGAAAAATTGATTAGGAGGGATAGTTAATGTCATCATTGATTCCATTTGTAATTTTAATTGCAGTAGGGTTTATAGTTCTATCAATAATTTTAAGCTTTATTCCAGTAGGTCTATGGATAACTGCATTGTTTTCAGGGGTTAAAATAGGTATTGGTACTTTAATAGGAATGAGATTTAGAAGAATACAGCCAAATAGAATTGTAAATCCAATGATTAAAGCAACAAAAGCAGGCCTTCTTTTAGATACAGATAAGCTAGAGGCCCATTACTTAGCAGGTGGAGATGTTGATAGTGTAATAGATGCACTAGTAGCAGCCCAAAGAGCAGAAATAAACTTAGAGTTTGAACGTGCCGCTGCAATTGATTTAGCTGGTAGAGATGTACTTCAAGCAGTTCAAGTAAGTGTTAATCCAAAGGTAATTGAAACGCCTAAAATAGCTGCTGTTGCAAAAGATGGTATTGAAGTAATGGTAAAGGCTAGAGTTACAGTTAGAGCCAACATAGAACGACTGGTTGGGGGAGCAGGAGAAGAGACAATTATAGCTAGGGTTGGTGAAGGTATTGTAACAACTGTGGGTTCCGCAGAAAGCCATAAAGAGGTTTTAGAAAACCCAGATTTAATTTCAAGAACAGTTCTGAAAAAAGGCTTAGATGCAGGTACAGCATATGAAATCTTATCTATTGATATAGCCGATATTGATATTGGAAGAAATATTGGTGCTAAGCTTCAAACAGACCAAGCAGAAGCTGATAAGCGAATTGCACAAGCTAAGGCAGAGGAAAGAAGAGCTATGGCTGTTGCTAAAGAACAAGAGATGATTGCTGCTGTTCAAGAAATGAGGGCTAGAGTAGTTGAGGCTGAAGCAGAGGTACCACGAGCTATGGCAACTGCTTTAAAGGAAGGTAAATTAGGAGTTATGGATTATTATAACATGAAAAATGTTTTAGCAGATACTAATATGAGAGAATCTATTGGTAAAATCTCAAAGCAAGAAAAGAAAAATGACCAATAGGAATCCCTACTTTATAAAAGGGAAGTGATTCTATGAACTTTGAAAGTATTATTATATTTGTGATAATAGGTATTTTAAGCTCAATATTCAACAAGAGTAAACAACAGCAAAGGAGAAAACCTAGACAGCAGCAAAACACTAGGTTAAACCCTACTAAGGAACCTACCAGAAGCAATTCAACAACAGTAAAAAAGCATTTAGGGTTAGAGGATATGCTTAAGGACCTTCATAAGGATATAAATACTGTATTTGGTGAATATAAGGATACCCAGGAAGCTAAAAAAACCGTTAAAGCTAAAAAAACTAAAGTAGTAAATGAAGCCAGAATACAGCCAGAGCTAGAAACATATGAAGAAGATACAAGATCCTTAAAGGAAACCAAATATACTGTGGAGGATTCAGTAGCTAATCCACCAAATGAAATAGGTAGTGTTTATGAAAAGGAAATAGGTGATCCACAAATAGATTTATCCTTAAATGAATCATCCTTAGTAAAGGGCATTATCATGTCAGAAATACTGGGAAAACCCAAAAGCATGCAGAATAGATAATAATAAATTTTGATTTAGCAAAAAGAAGATTTCTAATATAGAAATCTTCTTTTTCTTATTCCCCATTATTAATTATCTATCTATTAAGAATTGATTGTTCTATAGAAAACATGAGGGGCATAAAAATTGAATAGATGGGAGGTGTGGGGAGTGAAAAAAACTGAGGAAATTAAGAAATCTATTGCCGACATACTTGAGCTTCCCCAGGACATAGTTTTAGACTTACCCAAAATTACTTTAATAGGCAATTTGCAACTTTATGTTGAAAACCACAAAGGAATAATAGAGTATTCAGACAATCGTATACGTATATTTACTAAATGCGGTATCTTAAGGGTAATAGGCAAAAACCTGCTTCTAAAGAATATCGTATTAGAGGAAATAGTCATAGTTGGGGAGATTCGTGAAGTCGAATTTGACGATTAGGGAGTGAATAAGTTGTTAATACTGAGGCTATGGAATTATTTTAGAGGTTATGTTATTATAAAAATAGAAGGCTTAAATCTTGAAAGATTTATAAATATGTGTATTGAAAAAAACATTTACCTGTGGGATATACAAAGAAAAAGCTACACCACAATTGAAGCAAGGGTAGGAATAGGAGGATTTAAGGAGTTACGAAAAGTATCAAGAAGGTGTGGTTGTAGAATATCCATTGCTACGAAAAACGGTTATCCATTCTGGGCCCATAAAGTCAAAAAAAGAAAAATGCTTTTGACTGGAGCATTTTTTTCATTACTATTAATAGTAGTTGCCAGTAGCTTTATATACTCCATTGATATTGTAGGTAACAAAAGGATAAATGAAAAAGCTATTATTGAAGCTTTACATGAAATGGGTTTAAAACCAGGTGTAAACCGTTACTCAATTAGCTTAAGAGAACTAGAAAGCCAGTTACTAACAGAGTTTTCTGATTTAGCTTGGGTTGGAATTCAGCTAAGGGGTATATATGCAAAGGTGGAGGTTGTTGAAAAGAAGCTACCACCAGAAATAGTTGATAAAGAAACCCCCTGTAATGTAATAGCTAAAAAGAATGGTGTTATTGAGCAGGTTATAGCTAGAAATGGCGACGCAGTAGTAAAATCAGGTGATATTGTAACCGAAGGGGATATATTAATTACTGGTATTGTTGAAAGGGATAATCTACAAAGCCCAATTTATGTTCATGCCTTCGGTGAAATATATGCAAGAACCTACTATGATACAATAAAAAGTGAATTTTTAACAGAGATTAAAAAGCAAAAAACAGGAAAGAAATATTCTAAAAAAATGATAAGCTTAGGAGAAATAGAGCTTACCTTTAGAGGTGGGAAAATTCCCTTCGATAATTACATAACTGAAAATAGAACTAAAAAATTAACTATATGGAGGAATACTACACTTCCTGTAGAAATTAAGATAGAAGACTATTATGAGACCATTGATATAGAGAAAAAACTAAATGTTGAAGAAGTAAAAGCCCGCATGCATCAGGAGGCTATTAATGAGTTGATGGCAGAAATACCCCTTGAAGGAGAAATAGCAAACACGTTAATAGACTTTCAGCAGACTGGAGATTTACTACAGGGCAAATTTACTATAGAAGTAATTGAGGATATTGCTATGCAAGAAAAATTAGACATTGAGGAGGATTAATCTTTGACAAACCTACATCAGACTAAAATAAGCATTAAAAATACAGATTTTGTTAGGGAGCTATATGGAGATTTTGATAAGAATATAGAGCTTATCCAATCCCTTTTACAGGTTGATATAGTAAATAGGGAGGGAGAAATCATTTTATTGGGAAATGAGGAAAAAACTAAAAAGGGTAAAAAGCTAATAGAAGAGCTAATGAATCTCCATGAGAAGGGAGAGGTGCTATCTAGCCAAACAATTAACTATACCTATAATTTGATTTTAGAGGGACAACAAAATAGAATTAAAGAGCTGGCAGGAGATATTGTATTTGTAACAGATAAGGGCAAGCCTATTAAGCCGAAAACAATAGGACAAAAGAAATACTTAAATGAAATAGAGAATAAAGACTTAACCTTTGGTATTGGTCCAGCAGGTACTGGGAAAACATACCTTGCTGTTGCTATGGCTGTAAAGGCCTTTAGAAATGAACAGGTTAACAGAATTATATTAACAAGGCCTGCTGTAGAGGCAGGAGAGAGCTTAGGCTTTTTACCTGGCGATTTAAAGGATAAGGTGGATCCTTATTTAAGACCATTATATGATGCTTTATTTGATATACTTGGGGTAGATAAGTTCAATAAGTATATGGAAAGAGGTATGATTGAAGTTGCTCCCTTAGCTTATATGAGAGGTAGAACATTAGACTATTCCTTTATAATATTGGATGAAGCCCAAAACACAACCATTGAGCAAATGAAAATGTTTTTAACTAGATTAGGTATTGGTTCAAAGGCAGTTGTGACAGGTGACATTACTCAAATAGATTTACCAGCTGGAAAATATTCTGGTTTAAAAAATGCCTCTGTAGTACTTAAAAACGTCGAGGAAATAGGAATGGTTTATTTATCTGATAAGGATGTGGTAAGACATCCATTGGTTCAAAAGATTATAAAAGCTTATGAGATTAATGGAAGCAAACAGCTAAAAAGCAGTGGCAGCAAAAGAAAAGGATAGGCTTAAAGTTAAAAAACTGTACAGATTGCTATAAATATGTTTAAGCTCTGCTTAACTATGTAAGATATTAAAGCAGTCTAGTAGGAGGATAAGAATGGGAAAGTTAAGAGGCTTTAAAGATAAGCTACCTGTAGTTTCTAAGGGTAAAGTACTAAAGCATAAGAAGGCACAGCTGATAATAATAGCTTTATTGTTCTTTGTAAGTATTTTTGCTATATTAACTGCCAGCCTAAAGCCTGAGCAGTTTGACTTATCCGTTGGACAAAGGGCACCAAGTGATATAAGGGCCTCGAAAAATATTGAAGATCGCTGGCTAACAGAAAAACGAAAAGAAGAAGCAGCAGAGGCACAGGAGCTCCAGTACAAGCTAGACCAATCAGTACAGAGTGAGGTTAAAAAAGACGTTGAAGGCTTTTTCACTTTGATAAATGAAATAAGGAATGATGAGGAACTAGATACTATTGAAAAGAGATTACTTCTTGAGGATAATAATCTAAATATTTCAGGACCCAACTTAAACGTAGCCTTAGAAGCCCCAATAGAACGAATAAAATATCTTGAGAACTATATATACGAGATTATTGCACAAAATATGAGGCAAGGAATAAAAATAGAAGATTTGCAAACAGCAAAAAATGAAATAAAGGATTATATACTAGGCTTAGAGGATTTTGATGATCCCATCAAGGAGTTAGCAATATCAGTAATAAATGCTACAATTAGACCAAATAAATTTTTAGATATTGACTTAACAGAGCAAAAGAGACAAGAGGCTAGAGAAGAAGTTGAAAAAGTTATGATACAGAAGGGGGATATAATTTTACGTGAGGGTGAAATTGTAACCTTTGATAGAATGAAGATTATGCAAGAGCTAGGCCTATTGATAGACAATAGTAAAATTGATTTCATGCTATATACTGGAATTACTGCTATAGTTCTAGTTTTAATGCTTCTAATTATATCATATATTTATGTATTCAATAGAGAGCTTTTCAAGAAGCCCAGTAAGCTTGTTTTGATGCTTATTATAATAGTATTGACATTGATTATATCAAAGGCAGTATCGGTTATTTCAATATACTTAATGCCAGTTGCTCTTTCAGCAATGCTGCTTTCTATATTGATTGATGCTAGAATATCAATACTAATTAATCTTTGCCTAGCTATCCTAATTGGTATTATAACTGGAAATGATATTATGTTTAATGCTATGGCTTTGATAGGTGGAACTGTTGGAGTCTTCAGTATGATTAATACTCAACAGAGGGGAAATATATTTATTTCAGGCTTAATGGTGAGTTTAGCAAATGTTATAACAATAGTTGCAATAGGCTTTATTCATAGTAATGAAGTAACTAAAGTGCTAACCTTTGGCTTTTATAGTATTTTAAATGGGGTATTATGTGCTATTTTAACTGTTGGCTCACTTCCAATGTGGGAGGCTCTTTTCAACATTGTAACTCCACTTAAGCTATTAGAGCTGTCTAACCCAAATCATCCACTGCTAAAGAAACTATTGATTGAGGCTCCTGGTACCTATCATCATAGTATTATAGTAGGAAACTTGAGCGAAGCAGCAGCTAACGCTGTTGAGGGTATTTCACTACTTGCTAGAACCGGTGCCTTTTATCATGATATTGGTAAAACCTGTAGACCATATTTCTTTAAGGAAAATCAATTAACCTCAGAGAATCCTCATGATAACATTAATCCGTCATTAAGCAGCCTAATTATAACAGGTCACGTTAAAGAGGGTATTGAGCTTGCAAATAAATATAAGTTACCTAAGGAGATACAGGATTTTATTCTACAGCACCATGGCGATACTTTAGTAGCCTATTTTTATCATAAGGCAAAGAATATGGCAAATGGTGAAGAAGTTGATGAGCAAACCTTTAGGTATAGTGGTATTAAGCCTCAAAATAAAGAAACTGCAATTGTCATGCTGGCAGATTCAGTAGAGGCGGCTGTAAGAAGCTTAACTTCCCCAACAAAGGATAAGATAGAGAATATGATTCACAAAATAGTAAAAGATAAACTGGAGGATGGACAGCTTGAGGAAAGCAACCTAACATTAAAAGAACTGGAGAAGATAAAACAAGCCTTTATAAGTGTAATTATGGGTATTTTCCATGAAAGAATTGAGTATCCAGACATAGATTCAAAAGATACGAAGGGAAGGAAGGCACATGAGCTTAGTAATTGATAACAGACAACAAGACTATGAATTAGACAATTCCCTTATTTTATTAATGGAGGAGGCTGTTAAAAAGTCTTTAGAGTATGAAGAATGGGATCTAAACTACGAGGTTAGCCTATCACTTGTTAACAATAACGAGATGAGGGAGCTAAACAGATATTATAGAGGCAAAGATTATGCAACTGATGTATTATCATTTCCCTTAGTAGACAATGAAGACCCGCACGATTTAGAAGAAAAATTATTAGGTGATATTGTATTATCGTTAGAGAAGGCTAGGGAGCAAGCTATAGAATACCAACACTCCTTTAATAGAGAAGTATGCTTTTTAATAGTCCATAGTATGCTTCATCTTATGGGATACGATCATGGAAATGACACAGAAAAGGAAATAATGAGAAATAAGGAAGATGCTATTTTAGCTTTATTAGGGCAAGAGAGATAATTAAAGAGGTAGAATAACATGAGAGTAAGAAAACTGATAGATAGCTTTAATTACGCCTTTGAGGGCATAATATATGCATTTAAAAGCCAGCGCAACATGAAAATACACTTTATTTGTGCAGTGCTAATACTGTCTTTAAGTCTATTTTTTGATTTAACTAGATTAGAGATAGTAATTCTTATGCTAACTATTTCTTTAGTTATTATAGCAGAGATGATTAACACCTCTATTGAAATGACAATAGATTTAATTACCGATCAGTATCATATTTTTGCTAAAATTGCAAAAAACGTGGCGGCTGGTGCAGTATTGATAGCTGCCATAAATTCAATATTTGTTGCCTATTTTATTTTTTTTCAAAGGATAAACCCTTATGCCCAACTGGTTCTACATCGTGTAAGACAATCACCTACACATATAACCTTTATAATTCTTATAGTTGTGATATTTACAACCATTGGTTTAAAGGCATATTTTAGAAAAGGTACACCTTTAAAGGGTGGTATGCCCAGTGGACATGCGGCCGTTGCCTTTTCCTTAGCTACTGCTATGACTTTTATTTCAGAAAATATGTTTATATCCACCCTAGCAGTTTTAATGGCCCTATTAGTTTGTCAAAGTAGAATAGAGGGGAAAATACATAGCTTTTTAGAGGTGTTAGCAGGCGCATTTATTGGTATATTCATAGCAGTTTTATTTTTTCAGCTATTTGGTTAGATTAAGCCCATATAGTACTGAAATTAATCTCATAGGTATAAAAACCCTGTGAGACAATACATAAGAAGGGATTGACCCACACAAATGAATTACTTGCGAAAGATATTTTTAGCACTAATTATTTTAATGCTGGGTTTAAGCATTTTAGGTTGCAGTAGTGAGCCACAACAGGATATATCTCAACCAGAGGATCCACAAACAGAAGAAACTGTAGTTGAGATAGAAGTGCCTAAAGAAAAAAAGGAAGGAACACCTTCACCCTTAAGTGGCTTATACTTTCCCAATGAAAAACTCCAAAGAAGGCCATTAGCTATTATTTATGATAATCATGGACAAGCAAGGCCCCAAGCAGGACTAATTGATGCAGAAATAGCCTTTGAGTTTTTAGCTGAAGGAGATATTACTAGATATTTAGGAATATTTTTAGGAAATGAGCCAGAAGCTATAGGTGGTATAAGAAGTGCTAGGTCATATTTTATTGAAAAGGCTTTAGAACTTGACGCAATTTTTGTGCATGTTGGAGGAAGTCCTGAGGCCTTTAGGGATTTAAGTAAATATAAGGTTAATAGCATTAATGCCATGAATAGGGGTAATGATGTATTTTGGAGAAAGAACCATAAAGTAGCACCCCACAATATGTATAGTAGCCATAAGGCCATAAGAGGGGCAGCGAAAAACAGTAGCTTTAGAGAAGAAGCTAGCTTAGAAGCATGGAGCTTCTATGAAGAAACACAGGAGATTAATGGTGAAGCTGTAAATGAAATTGAAATATTTTATAGTAAACCATATAATCCATCCTATAGGTTTAATAAAGAGGAAATGGTATATTATAGATATTACAACGGCAAGCCCCACATTGATGAAACAACAAAACAGCAACTATACGCAACAAATATAATTATACAAGCTGTTAATGCCAGGGTAGTAGATAAAGAGTTAAGATTAGATATGGATACCATCGGTGAAGGTAAGGGGTTGTATATTTCAAATGGTAAGGCTATAGATATAGTATGGAAAAAGAAGGATTATAAGGGACTTACTAGGTTTTATGATTTGGATGGTAATGAAATTACATTTAACCCAGGTAAAACCTGGGTGCAAGTAGTTAAAAGCTTAGATTCAGTTACAATTCTTTAATAATGGAGGAGAAATATATGACAGATAAGGAGCTAATAAAAGAAGCCATTAAAGCTAGGGAGTATGCATATGTACCGTACTCAAATTTCCCTGTTGGTGCTGCCATTCTAACTAAGTCTGGAAAGGTTTATAGGGGCTGTAATATTGAATGTGCATCCTATAGCGGCACTAATTGTGCTGAAAGAACAGCAATTTTTAAAGCGATTTCTGAAGGTGATAAGGAGATAGAAGCTATTTCTGTAATTGGTGATATGGAAAGCTATACTTATCCATGTGGTATTTGCAGACAGGTTATTACTGAATTTGGAAGTAATATTAAAGTGATAGTTGGAAAATCTGAAAATGAGTTTAAGGTTCATACTATTTCAGAATTGCTACCCCACGCCTTCTCACCTGATGACTTGAAGAAAAATGGAGGTAAGAAATAATGGCTTTTAAATCAGGCTTTGTATCAATAATTGGTAGACCAAACGTAGGAAAATCAACTTTACTAAATCAACTAATAGGAGAAAAAATAGCTATTATATCAGATAAGCCACAGACAACCAGAAATAAAATCCAATGTGTATATACTGACAAGGATTATCAGATAGTCTTTCTTGATACCCCTGGTATACATAAGCCTAAACACAAGCTAGGAGAATATATGGTAAAGGTGGCAGAAGATACCTTGAAAGAGGTGGATGTAATTTTATTTGTGGTAGACGAGGGAACCAAAATTGGTCCTGGGGACAGATTTATTATAGATCAACTGGAGTCCATTAAAACGCCAATTATCCTAGTAATGAATAAAATAGATAAAATGAAGCAAGAGGAGTTTAATCAGCTTTACCATGAATATAACAGTATAGGTATTTTTCATGATATAATTGGAATTTCAGCTTTAGCAGGTGCAAACCTTAATTCCCTTATAACTAAAATAGCTGAACTGCTGCCAGAAGGGCCCCAATACTTTCCTGCTGATATGATAACAGACCAGCCCGAAAGACAAATAATTGCAGAAATAATAAGAGAAAAAATACTGCTTTATACAGAGCAAGAAATACCACATGGTGTAGCTGTAGAAGTATCAATGATGAAGGAAAGAGAAAAGAAGGACATTATAGATATACATGCAACAATTTACTGTGAAAGAAAAACCCACAAAGGAATTATAATCGGAAAAGGTGGTAGAAAGCTTAAGGGTATTGGTAAAAGTGCAAGAGAAGATATTGAAAAATTGTTAGGCTCTAAAATATACTTAGAGCTATGGGTAAAGGTTAAGGAGGACTGGAGGAACAGCGGAAGTGTTTTAAAGGGTTTTGGATACCAGTAAAAATATAATAATTACATAATTTACAATGAATTAAAGTTCCCTTATTGCAAAAAATAAGCTTGATATATAAAGAAAGCTTAGCTCAGATGGATTTTTTACTCCACCTGAAATCTAATTGCACTTATTTAAAAGCTTGGCGGCACTTATCTCTCGCTTAAGAAGCGAGAGTGTTAGTAACGAAGCTGAGATAAAGAGGAAAGGGGACTAAATTATGTTATTTAAAATATTTTGGACTTTTTTTGAGAAAACCGGTAGTATCGAAGCCTACTTATATGCAAACAGCTATAATAATTTAAGTTGCAAGGATAAAGACTTTAATAGAATAGAATATACTAAGGCTGTTAATGATATGGAATAACGAAAAGAAAATTAAAAGTGAAAAGAGCTAAGAGTTAAGAGTTAAGAGTTAAGAGTTAAGAGTTAAGAGTTAAGAGTTAAGAGTTAAGAGTTAAGAGTTAAGAGTTAAGAGTTAAGAGTTAAGAGTTAAAAGTGAAAACAAGAAGATATAGTTAAAAGTTAAAAGTGAAAAATTAAAAATTAAAAACACAAAACCAAGTTGAAAATTGAAAATTAAACCATATTACCTATTACCTATTACCTATTATCTATTACCTATTATCTATTACCTATTCCATATTCCACGGGGGAACTTTGATGCTTATTAAAACAGAAGGGTTTGTTTTAAAAAATAGAAAATATAGTGAGAATGATAGCCTTTTAACTATTTTTACTAGAAAGGCTGGTAAAATAAATGCTATTGCAAAGGGTGCTAGAAAACCCAAAAGCGCTTTGCTTGCAGGTGTTCAACCCTTTTGTTATAGTGATTTTGTTCTTTATAAAGGAAGAAATCTTTATACTGTAAACCAATGTGAACTAAAGCAAATATTTTATTCAATACGTGAAGACCTTGATAAATTAGTTTATGGTTCATATATTTTGGAGTTAATTGAAACTGTAACAACAGAAGGCCAAACTAATAATAGATTGTTTAACCTGCTGGGTAAAACCCTATTTATATTAGCTAAAAAGGATATAGAGGTTAATACTGTAGTCAGAGCCTTTGAGCTAAAATTTTTAGTTTACTCAGGCTATAAGCCATATTTTAACAGCTGCGTTTCCTGTGGAACCAATGAGCTAGATGGATCTAGCTTTAGCTTTACAGAGGGGGGAGTACTTTGCTCTCAATGTACAGCTATAGATAAGCAGTCGGTAAAAATATCAGAAATGACCTTAAGGCTGGGTAATTATTTACTACAAAAAGATATGATGGATATCCAAAAACTAAAAATACATGAATCTCTTAATAATCAACTTAAAAAGCTAATAAAAAAGTACATAATGACTCATATTAATAAATATGAATTTAAAAGCTTAGAAATAGTTGATAAATTTTAAAGGAGATGAATTATATGGATATTAATCTTGAGAAGATCGATGTTATTAGAGAACGCACAGGAATAAGCTATAAAGAAGCTAAGGAAGCATTAGAGCAAACAGATGGAGATGTTGTTGAAGCATTAATTAAGCTTGAGGAAAAACGTGATAAAAGCTGGCTTGGTTCAGTAAATATTTCTGGTAATGAAATTATTGAAAAGCTTAAAACTATTATAAGAAAAGGAAATGTTACTAGAGTAATATTAAAAAAGGATGGAGAAATACTACTTAATATACCTGTTACAGCAGGAGCCATAGGAGTGGTACTAGGCCCACTTGTATCAATTGTTGGTGTTTCTGCAGCCATAGTATCTAGGGCAACTATTGAAATTGTAAAGAATAATGGCGATGTTGTAGATATTAATAACATTGCTGAGGAAAAAATCAATGATGTAAAGTCAAGAATTAAAACAAAATCAAAAAATAATAAAACAGAAGATACAGATGAAGCTTTAGATGATTTAAATGATGGGACAGATTATTAATAAACTACCTATTGACAAAATTTTAAATCTTTGCTAAATTATAAAGAACTATAAAGAATAAGTAAAAGCAATGAGAAAGAGGAGTAATTAATATAGCTGTTATAGCGAGTTGGAGAGGGTGAAAGTCCGACACAGTTAATTAATGAAGGGCACTTTTGAGCTTATTAACTAAGTGGGCAAGCTTGCCAACTAGGGTGGAACCGCGGAAGCAGAAGTCTTTCGTCCCTAATCCAGGGATGAAGGGCTTTTTTGTAGTTTTTTAAGATTTTTAATTAGTTATAAATAATAGTATAGAGGAGGAAAAAATATGGCAGAGGTAACAATGGAAAAAATAGTGTCTCTAGCAAAATCAAGGGGGTTTGTTTTTCCAGGCTCAGAGATTTATGGTGGTCTGGCAAATACATGGGATTACGGTCCATTAGGTGTTGAACTAAAAAACAATATTAAGAAGGCTTGGTGGAAAAAATTTATTCAACAAAGCCCATACAATGTTGGCTTAGACTCAGCAATTTTAATGAACCCTCAAACCTGGGTTGCTTCAGGACACGTAGGAGGCTTTAGTGACCCATTAATGGATTGCAAAAAGTGTAAAGCACGATTTAGAGCAGATAAGCTTATAGAAGAGTATGCAGTTAGTAAAAATGAAGAAATCATTGTTGATGGTTGGGATAAGGCAAAATTGAAATCCTTTATCGAAGGGGAAGGAATAGTATGTCCTGAATGTGGTGCTATGGATTATACCGATATTCGACAATTTAATTTAATGTTTAAAACCTTT
Organism: Alkaliphilus pronyensis; assembly: GCF_009017275.1. Lineage (GTDB taxonomy): Bacteria > Bacillota > Clostridia > Peptostreptococcales > Natronincolaceae > Alkaliphilus_C > Alkaliphilus_C pronyensis. The sequence continues at coordinate 16,780 of NZ_WBZC01000021.1, forward strand.
CAAGGGGTAACAGAGGATTCCAGTACAGAAATTTACTTAAGACCTGAAACTGCTCAAGGTATATTTGTTAACTTTAAAAGCGTCCAAAGAGCTTCTAGGAAAAAAGTGCCATTTGGTATAGGTCAAATAGGAAAGTCCTTTAGGAATGAAATAACTCCAGGTAACTTTATTTTTAGAGTTAGAGAATTTGAACAGATGGAGCTGGAGTTCTTCTGTAAGCCAGGAGAAGATTTAGAGTGGTTTAAGTATTGGTGTGATTACTGTAGAAATTGGCTGCTGTCCCTTGGCTTAAAAGAGGAAAACATCCGTATGAGGGAGCATTCGCAAGAAGAGCTTTCCCATTATAGCAATGGAACCACAGACATTGAGTATAAATTTGCCTTTGGCTGGGGTGAGCTATGGGGAATTGCAGATCGCACCGATTATGACTTAAAGCAACACAGTGAGCATTCCGGTGTAGATTTCACATACATTGACCCTATCACTAATGAGAGATATGTTCCTTACTGTATTGAGCCATCAGTAGGGGTAGAGCGTTTAACCCTTGCATTTTTAGTTGATGCCTATAATGAAGAAGAGGTGGCTGAAAATGATACTAGAGTAGTGTTAAAGCTACATCCAGCTTTAGCACCCTATAAGGTTGCTATATTCCCATTAACAAAAAAGCTAAGGGATACTTCAATGGAGATTTATGAAAAATTAGCAGCAAATTATATGGTTGACTATGATGAGTCTGGAAGCATTGGAAAGAGGTATAGAAGACATGATGAAATTGGTACTCCCTTCTGTATAACAATAGACTTTGATACACTAGAGGATAATTGCGTTACCATTAGACATAGAGATTCCATGTCACAGGAGAGAATAGCAATTACTGAATTAGAAGCATATTTAGATGAAAAGCTAAAATTTTAAATAAAGCCATTTATAAAAAAACCTATTACCTTGCTAGAAAAGGGTAATAGGTTTTTTAAAAAAATATAAGAATATTAAAAAATAGTATGGTAAATGATACAGGAATATGTTAAATTAGTATATATAATATAGCACATATATAAATAGCATAACACAATAAAGGGGTGGTGGAAATAGAGCTTACTAAAAGACAACAAAGAATAATTGAAATAGTAAAGGAGCTTGAGCCTATTACCAGCGAACAAATCGCCAGTATGCTCAGCGTAACACGGTCAACACTACGGCCAGATTTAGCTATATTAACAATGTCGGGTATGCTGGATGCCCGTCCAAAGGTAGGGTATTTTTTTTCTGGCAAAACTGACATTAATTTGTTTTCCCAGGAAATGAAAAGCATAAGAGTTAGTGATATTATGTCGGTTCCAGTAATTGTTTCAGAGGAAACCTCTGTCTATGACGTGATTGTGAGTTTGTTTTTAGAGGATGTTGGAACTATATTTGTTGCTTCAAAGGGTTTTTTAGTTGGAGTAGTATCGAGAAAGGATTTGCTAAAGGCTACACTAGGTGGTAATGATATAAATAAAGTGCCAGTGGCTATGATTATGACAAGAAGCCCTAATATTGTAACGACTATTAAGGATGATAATGCTTTAACAGCAGCAGTTAAAATTATAGATCATGAAGTAGATAGCTTACCAGTAGTAGAAAGAATAATTAAAGATGGAAAAGAGTGTTTAAAGGCAATTGGTAAGGTTTCTAAGAGCAATATAACAAAATTATTAGTAGAACTATGTAGAGGAGGGGCATAATGGATAAAGGGAATTTGGTAATTTATATAATATCTGATTCTATAGGAGAAACAGCTGAGCAAGTTGCAAAGGCAGGAATAAGTCAATTCAACTTAGATGAGTATGAAATAAGAAGGTTTCCCTATGTAACAGAAAAGCAACAAATACTAGAAATAATAGAAGAGGCTAAGCAGGAAAAGGCTGTAATGGTATTTACTATGGTTTTAGAAACCTTAAGAAATGTTTTGGTAGAAGAAGCAGAAAAGAACAATATACCATGTATTGATATAATGACTCCCGTTATAGAATCAATGGGTGTAGTACTGCATAATTCCCCCAGTAGAGAGCCAGGTTTAATAAGACGATTAGATGAAAGATACTTTAGAAAGGTGGAAGCAATAGAATTTGCAGTAAAATACGATGATGGTAAAGATCCAAGGGGCTTAAAAAAGGCAGACCTAGTATTAATCGGTATATCAAGAACCTCAAAAACTCCTCTAAGCATGTATCTTGCCCATAAAAATGTTAAGGTGGCTAACGTTCCTTTGGTTCCAGAAGTTGCTCCACCAAAAGAATTGTTTAATGTACCAGCAAAGAAAATTATAGGATTAACAACAAATCCTATGAAGCTTATAGAAATTAGACAAGAAAGATTAAAGGCTTTGGGGTTAAAACATGAAGCTAATTATGCAAGTATGGACAGAATTCTGGAAGAGTTAGACTTTGCAGAAGATATTATGAAAAGGTTAGGCTGTCCTGTGATTGATGTTTCATCTAAGGCTGTAGAAGAGAGTGCAAGTATAATACTTGAAATATTTAGAGAAATTGGCTATAAAATTGGAAATGGAAGATAAATAGGAGGTGCTAGTTTGAAAAAATTTGTTTATGATTTCAATGAAGGCTCTAAGGAACTTAAACCATTATTAGGTGGTAAAGGAGCTAATTTAGCAGAAATGACTAAAATCGGGTTACCAGTACCATCAGGCTTTACTGTTACTACAGAAGCCTGCAACGAGTATTACAAAAAAGAATCAGTACTGTGGGATGAACTAAAGGAGGAAATATTTCAACATTTAGGGTTGCTAGAAAAAGAATCTGGCAAAAAATTTGGCGACATTAAAAATCCTCTATTGGTATCTGTAAGATCAGGGGCTGTAATATCAATGCCTGGTATGATGGATACAATACTTAATTTGGGCTTAAATGATGAATCTGTTGTAGGTTTAGCTAAAATCACAAACAATGAGAGATTTGCTTATGATAGCTATAGAAGATTTATTCAAATGTTTGGTGATGTAGTATTACAAATTAGCAAATATAAGTTTGATCATATGCTGGAAAAGATAAAGCAGCAAAGACAGGTAGAGCAAGATACTGATTTAACAGCTGAAGACTTAAAAAACTTAGTTATAGAGTATAAAAAGGTAATTGAAAAAGAGACAAGACAGGTGTTCCCGCAGGATGTTAAAGAGCAACTATTAATGGCAATTGAAGCAGTTTTTAAATCTTGGAATAATCCTAGAGCTAAGGTCTACAGAAGAATAAATGATATACCAGATCATTTGGGTACAGCTGTAAACATTCAAATGATGGTATTTGGCAATATGGGGGAGACGTCAGGTACAGGGGTGGCCTTCACTAGAAACCCATCAAACGGTGAGAAAAAGCTTTTTGGTGAATTTTTAATGAATGCTCAAGGTGAAGATGTTGTAGCAGGTATACGAACCCCACAAGAGATACAAGCCCTTAACTCAAGAATGCCCGATGCATATAATCAATTTGTGGAATTAACTGACCTTTTAGAAAGACACTATAAGGATATGCAGGATATTGAGTTTACCATTGAAGGAGGAAAGCTTTTTATACTCCAAACTAGAAATGGTAAAAGGACTACTCATGCAGCTATAAACATCGCTGTTGATATGGTGGAAGAAGGGTTAATATCGAAAAAAGAAGCTATTATGAGGGTGGAGCCTCAGCAGTTGGATCAATTACTACATCCAACCTTTAATGAAGAAGAACTGACAAAGGCAGAAGTCATTACTAAAGGTCTTCCAGCATCATCAGGTGCCTCCTATGGTAAAATCTATTTTACCCCAGAAGATGTAGTTAAGATAAATAGTACTGGAGAAAGGGCAATACTTGTTAGACACGAAACATCACCTGAAGATATTGAAGGAATGGTTGCTTCTGTCGGCATACTAACTGCAAGAGGAGGAATGACTTCTCATGCAGCCGTAGTAGCAAGAGGTATGGGCAAGTGCTGTGTGGCAGGTGCTGGTGAAGTAAGAATAAATGAAGCCAATAAAACCTTCACAGTAGGAAACAGGGTATTCAAAGAGGGTGACTATATTTCCCTAAATGGTAATACTGGAGAAGTTTATAGTGGTAAGGTTGGAACCCAAAACCCTCAATTAACTGGTAATTTTCAGACATTTATGGGATGGGCCGACCAGTATAGAAGGCTTAAAGTCAGAACCAATGCCGACACTCCAAGAGATACTAGACAAGCTTTAGAATTTGGTGCTGAAGGAATAGGCCTATGTAGAACAGAGCATATGTTCTTTGATGATACTAGAATCCCTGTCGTTCGTCAAATGATTATTTCCAGAACAATAGAACAAAGAAAAAAGGCACTCGATAAGCTACTACCAATGCAAAGACAAGACTTTAAAGAGATATTCGAAGCAATGGGTGAAAAACCAGTTACCGTTAGACTGCTTGATCCACCACTACATGAGTTTTTACCCCATGAGGAGGAGGATATCCGTTCACTTGCAAAAAGCATGGAGGTATCATATCAGCAAATAAAGGAAGTTGTAAATGACTTGAAAGAGTTTAATCCTATGCTAGGCCATAGGGGCTGTAGACTGGCAGTTACTTATCCAGAAATATATCAGATGCAGGTTCAGGCAATTATTGAGGCTGCGGTAGAACTGAAGAAGGAAAAAGCCATTGAAATTATACCAGAGATTATGGTGCCTTTAATCGGAGAAGTAAAAGAATTACAATATATAAAGGACATTATACTAAAAACTATAGAAGAAATAATAGAAAAAAGCGGAGTGGAAATTAAATATCTCATAGGTACCATGATAGAGGTACCTAGGGCAGCTATCACAGCTGATGAAATAGCAAAAGAAGCAGAATTCTTTTCATTTGGTACCAATGATTTAACACAAATGACCTACGGATTCTCTAGAGACGATGCAGGGGTGTTCATTAAAGAATACTTAGAGAAAAATATTTTAGAAAAAGACCCCTTCCAAAGAATCGATAGAAATGGTGTTGGCAAGCTGATGGAAATTGCTGTAGAACTAGGTAAAAAAATAAGACCAGACATAAAGCTAGGAATATGTGGAGAGCATGGAGGAGAGCCTAACTCCGTTGAGTTTTGCCATTTATTAAACTTAGATTATGTATCCTGTTCACCCTTTAGAGTACCTATTGCAAAACTTGCAGCAGCACAGGCGGCAATTAAAGCTTCCAAATAAAACCATGAAACGTGAAACGCAGGGACGGCAGACTGCGTAAAAA
>NZ_WBZC01000022.1 GCF_009017275.1 Alkaliphilus pronyensis
ACCCCTTTTTTTCTTTAATTATATCATACAAACCTTATTATTTAAACGTTTATAGACATTTTTATATGCTATTTTATAGTTTGCTTTTACGCAGTCTGCCGTCCCTGCGTTTCCATTGTTAAAAAGTATTTAACTCTTAAATACTAATATAACTAAAAGTTAAAGGAGCTCATCCTATATGATGAACTCCTTTAAATAGTTTTTAACCTCTGTTTTCTATTGATTCTAGTCTTTCTAAAACTGTATTAAGCATTTGCTGATATTTATCTTGTTTTTTCTTCTCTTCTTCAACAAGCTCTGGTGGTGCCTTCTTTAAAAAGCCTTCATTGGAAAGCCTTCCTTCACCCCTTTTAATTTCTGCCTCTAGCTTCTCCTTTTCCTTCTGTAATCTTTCTATTTCCTTTTTAAAGTCAACCAAATCATCGAGGGGAATAAATATTTCTGCCCCTTCAACTACTATGGATATGGCATCTGAAGGTATAGTTTCCTTGCCTTCTAAATACTGGATTTCTGATACACTGGCTAAGGTTGTAAAAAACTGCTTTGCAGCTTCTATAATTCTCTTGCTGTTATCATTAGTAGTTATTACAATCATTTTTGCCTTTTTGGAAGGAACTACGTTCATTTCTGCTCTAACATTTCTTATGTTTTTAATAATTGACATTATTATTGTCATTTCTTCTTCTGCATCTGTGCTGATGTTTGCTTCATTATATTGTGGCCATTCTGAAACTATTATATCTCCTTTAACAGTAGGCATTGTTCCCCAAATCTCCTCTGTAATAAAAGGCATGAAGGGATGTAATAGCTTCAATATGTTTTCAAGTACATGGGTTAGTGTATATTGTGCTGTTCTTCTATTTTGTAGATTTTCACCATATAATCGTGGCTTTGCTAGCTCTATATACCAGTCACAATATTCACTCCATATAAAGTCATACAGTTTTTGAGCAGCTAGACCTATTTCAAATTTCTCCATGTTTTCTGTTGCTTCTTTAATTAATCTATTTAACTTTGAAATTATCCATTTGTCTGCTACATTTAAGCTAATTTCATCATTATTAAACTTATCAACATCTAAGTTCATTAATACAAAGCGTGTTGCATTCCATAGCTTATTGGCAAAATTTCTACTGGATTCAAGTTTTTCTATGTGAAAACGCATATCATTTCCCAGTGAATTTCCAGTTAGTAATGTGAATCTTAAGGCATCTGCTCCATATTCATCAATGATCTCTAGTGGATCTACCCCATTTCCTAATGACTTGCTCATTTTTCTTCCCTCTTGGTCTCTAACGATTCCATGGATAAACACATGCTCAAAGGGAACCTCATCCATAAACTCTAAGCCTGAGAAGGCCATCCTTACAACCCAGAAGAATATTATTTCATAGCCTGTTACTAGTACGTTTGTGGGATAGAAGTATTTCAGCTCTTCTGTTTCCTGTGGCCAGCCTAACGTTGAGAAGGGCCAAAGGGCAGAGCTAAACCAAGTATCTAGTACATCTTCATCCTGCTTAAACTCTTTGCCTTTACACTTTCCACATATCTGTGGCTTTGATTTTGAAACAATAACCTCTTGACAATCTTCACAATAGTAGGCAGGTATTCTATGTCCCCACCATAGCTGTCTTGATATGCACCAGTCTTGAATGTTTTCTAGCCAATGTAGATATATTTTTGAGTATCTTTCTGGAACAAACTTAATTTTTCTTTCCTTTACTGCATCTATTGCTGGTTTTGCTAAAGATTCCATCTTAACAAACCATTGAAGTGATGTTACTGGTTCTACAACTGTATTGCATCTATAGCATTGTCCTACACTATGGCTGTGATCCTTTACCTTAGCCAACAGCCCAAGCTCTTCTAAATCCTTTACAACTTGCTTTCTCGCTTGGTATCTATCCATTCCAGAATACTTTCCACCCTTTTCATTAATGGTGGCATCATCATTCATTACTACTATTTGTGGAAGATCATGTCGCAAGCCTATTTCAAAGTCGTTGGGGTCGTGGGCTGGTGTAATTTTTACGGCTCCAGTACCAAATTCTTTATCAACATATTCATCCGCTATAATTGGGATTTCTCTATTCATCAGTGGTAGCATTAGGGTTTTTCCTATAAGATGCTTATATCTTTCATCCTCTGGATGCACTGCAACAGCTGTGTCTCCCAGCATTGTTTCTGGTCTGGTGGTTGCAATTTCAATAAATTCATGACTGTCTACTACTGGATATTTAATATGCCAAAAGTTGCCGCTTTTCTCTTCGTGATCTACCTCTGCATCTGATAATGATGTTTTACAAACTGGACACCAGTTTATAATACGGTTTCCTCTATAGATTAAACCTTTCTCGTAGAGCTTAATAAAAACCTCTAAAACAGCCTGACTACAGGTTTCATCTAGTGTAAATCTTTCTCTTGACCAGTCACAGGAATCACCTAATTTCTTCATTTGCTCTACTATTCTACCACCGTATTTCTCCTTCCAATTCCATGCATGCTTAAGGAACTCTTCCCTTCCTATTTCCTTCTTTGTTAGTCCACTTTCCTTTAATTTTTCTACCACCTTAACTTCTGTTGCTATACTTGCATGGTCTGTGCCTGGCTGCCAAAGAGCCTCATAGCCCTGCATTCTCTTCCAACGTATAAGTACGTCCTGTAGACTATGGTCGAGGGCGTGACCTATATGAAGCTGTCCTGTTATATTTGGAGGTGGTAATACTATACAGTAGGGTTTTTTATTTGGGTTTACCTTTGCTTTGAAATAACCCTTTTCCATCCATTTTTCATAAATTCTATCTTCAAAGTCTAATGGATTATAGGTTTTAGGCAAATTATTATTCATTTGATTTCCTCCTCATTATTTACATAATTTTTATTGTGAACTGTAGCATTATTAATTTTTATACAAGAAAATCATTATAGCTCCAATAATAGTAAATACTAAGCCACATAATTTAACATATAATACGTTGTTAAAGGGAGCTTTTTTAATTATCTTTATAATTATTCCTGTTGCATATACCATTAATGCTCCAATAAGTAAGAATACTATTCCTAACTGAAACATTTTTTATCACCACCTATGACAGTAAAGTTAAAAGTTAAAAATGAAAAATGAAAAGTTAAAACAAGAAAACATAGTATAAATCAAAAGCTACAATAATAACTAAGAGTTAAGAGTTAAGAGTTAAGAGTTAATATTTAAAAGCAATGTTGAATGTTGAATGAAAGACGAAAACAAAAACCTTAAAACATAAAATTGAAAATGGATAATCGAAAATTGAAAATTAAAACCATAAAACAAAAATCTTGAAACTAAAAAAACCTTCATTCCTTAAATGTATAAGGACGAAGGATTTCGCGGTACCACCTTAATTCCTGCTCTTAAACAGGCTCTTAATAAAATTTAACGGTTTCCCGTCTGTACCTACTTTGTTTCAATACAGAAGCTCAGAAGCTACCTTCAATAACCATTACCTTAAAGAACCTTTCAGCCTTGGGTTCTTTTCTCTTTTAGGCTGTATTATTTACTCCTCTTCTTCATTGCTGTTATTTATATAATTATATTATTACTTTTATTTACACCTATTATAATGGTTTGTTTAGAAATGTCAAGAGATTTTTTCTGTTCCCTTAATTTTTATAGCCTTTAAGGCTTCTCTTGCATATTGAATAAAGGCATATGCAGTAAATAAAACTGCTGACCAGGTTAAATAAGTATAAAACGAAAGCTCAAAGGCCACCCAAATGATAGCTATATAGAAAACAACCGTAGCTATTTTTCCGTATTTATTGGCTGGAATTACTATTTTACCCTTTTTGGTATATAGAAATAAGCCACCTAACACCATTAGTATTTCTTTGATTGCCACCACCAGTAAAATCCATATTGGAAGGAACTTTTTTATTGTAAAGCAGACAAGTACAGTCAACTGCATAAGCTTATCTGCTAAAGGGTCCATTGCTTGTCCCCACTTTGTAACCAAGTTATATTTTCTAGCTATATAACCGTCAAGCATATCTGTAAAACCAGCTAGCATAAAAATTACTACAGAATATATTACAGCATAAGAGGAGCCTGAGAAAAAAACCATTGTAAAAATAGGTATTAGCAAAAACCTAAGCACAGTAATTGTGTTGGGTAAATTCATAGCTTTTCCTCCTTCTCTTATCAGTATTTAGATATAATTCTTATATAATAGCTCTTCTATTCCTTATTATAACAATTAATTTGTAAAAACAAAACCATTAACTATTTAACAAGCTTAATTGAATAAATTCTTTCTAAGTATTCCACTAAATATCTTATCATATCCTCATATGAAGTATTAAAAACATCCCACCTACGTTTATAGTTGGCGTATATGAGACGTTTTGTATAGGATGACATTGGTATGTCTTTATATACACAAAGCCTTGATATTCTACCATATCCACCTTCAAGATTTATTGGGTCTATCCCAAAGCTAACAGAATCCTTATGGACCAATGCATACCAATGGAAATAATCTATTTCTCCCTTTATATATCCATATCTATTTTTACCTGGCAAAATTTTAATATTCCAAGACATATAAACCCCTCCACGTTTCACTTCTATATACTTTAATTTTATGCCCCTTATTCAAATCCTATTCATATGGAGGTAACACAATATCTTAATATGAATATAATGGATTAAAGCTGTAATATTTTATTTTGGAGGTGAGCAACATGAAAAAGCTTAAATTACTTAGTTTTGTAGCTGTTATGCTGCTATTAGCTTCATTGGTATTTACTGGATGCAGTAGGGAGGATTCGATAACAGAAATTAAGGTTATGGAGGTTACCCACTCAGTTTTCTACGCTCCTCAATATATCGCCATAACTGAAGGCTTCTTTAGGGAAGAGGGGTTGGAGGTGGAGCTAATTGATGGCAAGGGAGCCGATAAGACGATGGCGGCTTTACTTAGTGATCAGGTTGATATTGGTTTTATGGGGCCAGAGGCTTCTATTTATGTTTACAATCAGGGGAAGGATGATTACGCTATTAACTTCCTACAGCTTACCCAAAGGGATGGCTCATTTTTAGTAGCAAGAGAACCCAGCCCAAGCTTTGACTTTGAAGAGCTAAGGGGAAAGGAAGTATTAGGTGGCCGTAAGGGTGGTATGCCTAATATGGTGCTGGAGTATGTGTTGAAGAACAATAGCTTAGTTCCTGGTACTGATTTAAATGTACGTACAGATATTCAATTTGGTGTTATGGCAGGGGCCTTCGCTGGTGGAGAGGGTGACTATACTACTTTATTCGAACCCACCGCCTCTATGATAGAAAAAGAAGGAAAGGGTTATGTTGTAGCATCAATTGGTGAGGAAAGTGGATATATTCCATACACTGTCTATAGTGCAAAGAAAAGCTATATTGAAAAAAATCCTGATGTAATTCAAAGGTTTAGTAATGCCATCTATAGGGGAATGCTTTGGGTGGAGGAGCATACTGCTGAAGAAGTGGCTAAATCTTTACAGCCTCATTTCCCAGATGCTGATTTAGACATTCTTATTTCAGTAGTTGAGAGATATCGTGATATAGGAGCATGGGCACCTAACCCTGTGCTAACAAGGGAGGGCCTAGATAGACTTCAAGAGGTTATGATAGAAGCTGGAGAGCTTGATGAAAAAGTGGATTATGCTGCTATTGTAAATACAGAGTTTGCGGAAAAAGCAATAAAAAATTTAGAATAAAATAAAGGGTGGTTAATACCGCCCTTATCTTATTTCACATATTTCAAACCAGTTCTTTATTTGCTCTTTTATTTTTTCTAATTCCTCTTTTTTAAATGGAGTATACTTATTGATGCCACCATATACGGTTTCACCATCTTTAAAATTTTGAATATAATATCGTTTTGCTCCTTTAACGATAACTGCAGTGCTTATAATATCTTCAGCAGTTAATAGTTCTTTACAGACTGTTGTTCTAAACTCATGCTCTATACTACTATTAGCTAATAGGTTAATGCTTTCGATAATATCCTTTTCCTCTATAGTAGATCCAGTTAAAGCACTGTACTTATTTAGTGGTGCCTTTAAATCCATTGCTACATAATCTAATAGTTTTTTCTGTAACAAATCCTTTAAAACCAATGGTCTTGTACCATTTGTGTCTAGCTTTACACTAAAGCCCTCTGACTTAAGCCTAGTAATAAACTCCATTAAGCCTATTTGTAGAGTTGGTTCACCACCTGATATACATACTGCATCTATGTATCTTTTTCTTTTTATTATGTATTGCCAAACATCCTTTTCTAAAGCTACTTCAGCTTGTTCTTTAACAATATGTCCATTGTGACAATAGGGACACTTAAGGTTGCATCCTCCAGTAAATAGTACCGTTGCAATTTTCCCAGGGTAATCTATAAAGGAGGATTTAGTTATTCCTAGTATTCTCATAATCCACCTCTATTTTTATCTATTTTTCCAATCCTTTGCTAACATTCCATAGACTACATGATTTACATAGTGATCATATAGCCACTCAGCTTCTCTAATTAGCCCTTCCTCTTTAAAGCCTAGCCTCTTTGGTATGCTTCTGCTTTTGCTGTTTTCTTCAGCACATCTTATCTCTACTCTATTTAACTTCATGTCTACTAAGGCATATTCAACGAAAGCCTTTGTTGCCTTAGTCATAATACCATTGCCTTGAAATCTCTCTCCTAACCAATAACCTAAGCTGGTAACTTTATTAGACCAGTCCATACCGTGATAACCTATTACCCCAGCTAGTTCTCCTTTATACCATATTCCTGACTGAAAGCCTTTATTATCTGCATATTGCTTTTTAGTCATTTTTATAAAATTTAATCTATCTTCTATACTAGCACTATCATCTACCCAAGGTAACCACCTTCTAAGATATTCACTACATTCATTTGTTAAATTTGTTAGGGCTTCGGCATCACTTAACTCCAATAGCCTAAGCTCTATTTCATCATTAATATTATGCGTGAACATATGCATACCCCCTTAAATTTTCAATAATTATAGCATATATATTCTATTAATACTATTGGCTACTATAACAAATAATCCCCATCTAAATATAGTAGGGGATTATTTGTTATATATTAACTTGCATTAATATTTTTTTCTTCCTTTATATTTATGGTTTTATTCTTTAAGCTGACCTCTGGAGAAAACTCTTCTCGTATTTTATATTCCTCTTGCTTTCCTTTATTCCATGCCTGCACAGGTCTGTGGAAGCCAACAACTCTAGTCCATACCTCTGCCTCCTTACCACAGTGGGGGCATTCAAAATGTTCTCCAGATAAATATCCATGGTCAGAGCATATAGAAAAGGTGGGGGTTATTGTTATATAGGGTATACTACTGTTCTCCATTACCTTTTTAATTAATAGCTTACAGGTTTCTATATCCTTTATTTCTTCACCTATAAAGCCATGTAAAACAGTGCCACCTGTATATAATGTCTGAAGCTTCTCCTGCAATTCTATAGCTTCAAAAATGTCCTTTGTGTGGTCTACTGGAAGCTGTGTTGAGTTTGTGTAAAAGGGCTCCTTTTCTCCCTGTGTAATTACCTTAGGGTACATTTTCTTATCTAATCTTGCAAATCTGTAGGCGGTTCCTTCTGCCGGTGAGGCTTCAAGATTCCACAGGCTACCTGTTTCTTCTTGGTAAATTTGAATTACTCGATTCATAAACTCCATAACCTCAATTGCAAACTCCTGTCCCTCTTCTGTTGTTAAATCCTTTCCTAAAAGATTTACGCATGCTTCATTCATACCATTTAAGCCTATGGTAGAGAAGTGGTTTTTGAAGTACTCACCTGTGCTATCCTTTACATTTTGAAGATAAAATCTTGAATATGGGTATAGTCCTGCATCCATATACCTTTCTAAAACCTCACGCTTTGCTTCACAAATTTCTTTAGAGTACTCCATAAGCTCCCTAACACTGCGTTTAAACTCCTCTGGTGTTTTTGATAAATAGCCTATACGTGCCATATTTAAGGTAACAACATTTATGGAACCAGTTAATGGATTTGCTCCAAATAAGCCTCCACCTCTTTTTCTTAGTTCTCGGTTATCTAGTCTTAAACGACAACACATTGACCTAATGTCCTCTGGTGATAGGTCTGAATTTACAAAATTCGCAAAATATGGTGTGCCAAACTTCTTTGTCATTTCCATTAGACAGTTAACAACTTCTGTATTCCAAGGGAAGTCATCTGTTATATTAACAGTTGGTATTGGGAAGCTGAAGGCTCTACCTGCTCCATCTCCCTCCATCATAACTTCAAAATAAGCCCTATTGAACATATCCATTTCTTTTTGAAACTCCCCATAGTTTTTGTCCATAGGTTCTCCGCCAACTATAGCAGGAGATTTTTTTAATAGCTGATGGGGTGTTATATCTAAAGTAATATTAGTAAAGGGGGTTTGGAAGCCTACTCTTGTAGGGACATTCAAATTAAACACAAATCTTTGTAATGCCTTTTTAACCTGCTTAAAGTTCAGCTTGTCATAATAAATGAAGGGTGCTAAATAAGTGTCAATACTTGAAACTGCCTGAGCTCCTGCTGATTCCCCCTGCAAAGTGTATAATAGGTTTACCAATTGACCTAAGGCAGACTCAAAGTGCTTAGGAGGTTTTGATTCAATTTTTCCTTTTGCTCCTTTAAAGCCCTTGGTTAAAAATGCTTCTAAATCCCACCCACAGCAATAGGGTGCAAGTAGGCCTAAATCATGTATATGTAAATCTCCCCTTATATGGGCATCCCTTAACTCTTTACGATATATTTTGTTTAACCAATATTTTGTGGTTATACTCTCAACTATATGGTTATTTAAGCCTTGTAAGGAAAATCCCATATTGGCATTTTCATTAACTCTCCAATCTTCAAGGTTCACATACTCTTCAACCATTTTTTCTGCATCCATAAAAAGGTTTTTAACCTCACGTATTTCCTCATGCTTTTTACGATATAGTATATAGGCTTTCGCAGTTTTAGCATGACCTTCTTCAATTAACACCTTTTCCACAACATCTTGTATATCCTCTACCGACGGAATACTGGCTCTGTAGGTTTCATTTATAATATCTGAAACTATCTTTGTTAGTCTAGCCGACTTGACCTCATCCTTTCCCCCAACTGATTGGGCTGCAGCAAAGATGGCATCCTTTATTTTATTTAGATCGAAATCTACAATCTCGCCATTTCTTTTTTGAATTTTGTTAACCGCCATGATACCCCTCCTATTGTATTATTTTCCAAGTAAGACACTATATATTGTATATAATACAATGTTTAACCTCAAAAAATCAATATTACTTGAGTCTTATATTTTGCTTTTTTTCGTCATAAATCTACTCTATTCTTCCAGTATCTTTAGGTTATAGAAATTTAACAATATAATAGCTTTGAAAACAGTATTATTAAAAAACTCAGTTGGAAGCTTGACGGTACTTATTCTCTTTCTTTAGAAGCGGCAGTGTTAATAACGCATCTTAGGTAAATAAAAATAGGAGGCTGTTTAACCTCCTAGCTCCACTTTGGTGTATTAAATTTATTTCCGCCTTTTTTTAATCTTTTGCCTTCATCCTCAGACACAATATAGGCATTAATTCCATTTTTCTCATATTCCTTAACAGTTTTTATAGCTTCAGACCTAGACATAGTACTGGAAATACCACTGTCGGTTCGCACCATAAATTTTTGATCCATCTAATTCCTCCTTCAAATCTAATAATAAATTATATGCTATTGATTCAGAGCTTTTTTCAATACGTTAAGTCTTTACCCTTAGTAATATTTTATACATTATAACTCCATCTATACTTGGAGAAGGTTTCCATCAATAATATATGTTATAGCCAAGTAATATACAAGACCTGCTAATATTGATAATATCGTAGCTATGTACTCTATTGCAAGGTAGTGTAAAGTCAGCTTGAATACTAGATATACTATAATACCCATTGTTAAAGCAGCAAAGAGGGGTTTAATAATTGAATCTAAAATTTTTATTTTAAAACCTATTAACCTCTTTAATTCAAAACAGTTTAAAAGCATAATTATAATATAGCCCATCATTGTACCTATTACAGTACCAATTATGTTTAAGTAGGTCATCAAAAGTAAATTACTTACTATCCATTTGACAATTACTCCTATAATGAGATTACGTACAGGTAAATAAACATTACCTATTCCCTGTAAAATAGCTGTTGTTGTTTGGGCCACTGAAATAAATAGCACATTACATGCCAAAACCCTAAGTATATCTCCACCTAGCTCACCCTTCCCCCAAAGCAGGTGTATTATTTGATTAGACAAAATTGATAAGCCTATTGCTGAAGGTAATGCCAGCATAACTGTTATTTTAATTCCTAAAGCAGCCTTTTTTCTAAGCTCATTAAGGCTTCCTCTACTGAAGGATTCTGAAATAGCAGGAACCAAGCTGGCTGTCATTGCCATACTAAGGGTTAGTGGAACGTTCATTAAGGTTACTGCCTTTCCAGTAAGTCTGCCATAGAGAATTGTAGCTGCCTCGGCTGTATAACCGGTTTCAATTAGCCTAGAATGTACTATAATAGAGTCTATTAATCCCATAACTGAGGCTAAAATACCACCAATAGTTATGGGAAAGGCAATCCATAGTAGCTTTTTTATAATTGAACAGGTGTTATCAATATTTACTTTAGCTATGCCTATACTACTGACTCTTGTTCGCTTTCTGTATTTAAGGTAATAAAGGATTAAAACAATTGTACCTAAAAAGCCACCTATTGTGGCTCCAAAGGAGGCAGCACCTGCTGCAAAACCAGTTCCTTTAGCTATAAAAAGGTATGCAAGCCCAACACCAAAGAATACTCTACCCATTTGTTCTACTATTTGTGATATAGCAGTTGGTGTCATTAGCTGTAAGCCTTGAAAATATCCTCTAAAGGCAGACATAATTGAAACAAAAAATGGTGCAAAGGCTAAAGCAATTATAGAGTAATAGGTTTCTTGAGGCCAGTTTAAGATAGCTATTATTCTGTTTACGTTAAAATATATGAAAAGTGATGTAGCTAGACCTATACATAACAACATGAAGAATGCAACTTTAAATATTCTATTGGCTGCTAAATAGTTTCCTACTGCCATTTTTTCTGAAATAAGCTTAGATATTGCAGAAGGAAATCCAATAATAGAAATGGTTAGTAAAACAGTATATATTGGATATGGTAGTCCATAAATTCCCATACCCTCATCATGGATGAGCCTTTGTAATGGTATTTTAAAGAAAATGCCCATGAACTTAGCTATCAATCCTGCTATTGCCAGTATTAACGCTCCCTTAATAAGCTTATTATTGGTCATAAAAAATCTCCTTTTCTATGGAGTATAATATCTAATATATTCTTTAGACCTAAAGCAATATGTTAAAATACAAGGAAATAATGGATTAATTAATCAACTAAAAAAGATCCTAGAGATTAGGATCTTTTGATTTATTATCATTGTCGATTTTTTTCCAGTGGTACAGCCAAAAACCCCCACCTACAATCATTGCAGAAAAACTAGATGCCAGCTGTCTTAAATCATTTTTTCGTTCACGATTCTTTTCCCGGGTTAAATATTCTTCGTATCTTTTTTCAACTTCTTCGTCAGTTAGCCTTTGCTGGGTATTCCCGTCTGGACCTTTTAACATATATCTTTGTTCATATTCTTCTAGTGTCGGATAGTAGTATCCACCATCAACTGCTATGTCCACTACCCTTTCAATAGTAAATATAGTACCAAAAACAAAGATAATTAGTGTTACAAAGCATACTAGGTAAAGATATATACTTCTTAAATTAAAGTTTTTTGACATAATAACTATACCTCCAATAACTACTAACAGAATTACAAATATCATAATTGGAATTAAAAAGCTTAGAACCAATAGTTACATCACCTCTTTCTTTAAAAAAGAGTTACTTTCCTACTGTAATTTTATACTTATCACCGGTTAATGTCAATGGAAGCCACTATTTACCAATATATAAATCAAAACTACTATATAAAACCTAGAGTAAATGTTAATTATAACAGTATTAGATTTACTAAGGAGAGCTTGATATGGATAAATTACACCAGATAATTTTAAGCTATAAAGAGGATATTATAAGGTCAACCCAGGAACTAATTAGAATTAACAGTGTTAATACAAATGAAGCTACTGGAAAACCCTTTGGAGTGGGTATAGATGCTGCCCTTAATTATGTACTGCAGTTGGGTAAATCCTTTGGCTTTAAAACTGAATATTACGATGGATATTATGGTTATATAGAAATGGGTGAGGGTAAAGAATTAGTTGGTATTTTAACCCATGTTGATGTTGTACCAGCTGGTAATATAGATGAGTGGAAATATCCACCCTTTGGTGGTGTAATCCACCATAATAGAATATACGGAAGAGGTAGCCTCGATGATAAGGGTCCAATTATTGCAGCTTTATATTCTATGAGGGCGGTGAAAGAGGCAGGAATTCCTTTAAATAAGCGTATTCGACTTTTTATTGGTACTAATGAAGAATCCCAATGGCAATGTATTGAAAAGTATTTGCAGATTGAAGAAGTACCCAGCTATGGCTTTGTAGCAGATTCCGATTATCCACTTATTAATGCAGAGAAGGGGCTGCTTCAGATTAAGCTATATACAGATGAAAAGCCAGACTTTATTGTGAGGGGCGGAGATGCCTTTAACAGTGTACCTGATTATTGTCTATTTAAGAGTAATAATTCTACAATTGAGTTTACTGGAAGGGCAGCCCACTCTGGAAAGTGTTGGCAGGGTGAAAACGCCATTGTTAAAGCTGCTAATAGTCTATACAAAGCAGGTATTCAAAATGATATTATAGATTTTATACATAAAGAGCTTAGTGAGGATTGCTTTGGTACTAATATATTTGGTGTCTGTAAGGATTTAGAGTCTGGCACTTTAACTATTAATACTGCCAGGATAAATATTTCTGATAATGCCTGTGGGCTATACCTTGATATACGTTATCCAGTAACCGCCTTAAAGGAGGATATTTTAAAGCAATTACAGTTTAAATGTAGTCTATACAATATTAAAACTGAGGTTATAGATTTTTTACCCCCTTTATTCATTCCTAAGGAAAACTATCTAGTACAGCTTTTATTAAAGGTCTATGAAGAAGAAACAGGCTTAAAGGGTGAGGCTATATCAACTGGTGGTGCAACATATGCTAGAGCTATAAAAAACTTTGTTGCCTTTGGTCCTTTATTTCCTGGTCATGAAAAAATGGCCCATAAAAAGGATGAGTACATTGATATTGATTTATTAATAAAAAATACCCTTATATATTGTAAAGCAATTGCTACCCTAATTAAGGAAAAAAAACAATAAATTATCACTAAAATGGGATGTTTGCCTGTTTGTAGGTAAACATCCCTGTGATATTAGTCTGCAGCATTTGTTATTGTTACCACCATACTAACCTCTCCTGCCTGCTTGGCATCATCAAATAGGCTACGTAGACTATTCCAAACTTCATCATCACTTCCTTGAATGTGGGTATCCATTGCTCCAACATTATAGGTTATTCTATGGTTTTGAAGGGTGTTAATGGAATGGTTTATAACTTGACTGGCATTTGATGTTTTTAAAGGATATAGGGCTACCTCTGCATGGATTCTAATAATAATCACTCCTCTCATACTGACTTTATCTCATAGGCATTATTAATATCCCCCTTCTAAGGGGTAAATAAGTACCCACAAGCTTCGAAAATAAGTGGAACTAATTTTCTTCATAAATAGTATGGATTTATGATTATTCAATTATTCTTAAAGGACAATTAATAAAAAATTATTGCTTTGCTTTTTCTGGTGTTTTAAACAGCTTATTTAAATTATAACTATCTTTAAGCCTTGTTGTTAGGTATACTCCAGCTACAATTAGAATACCACCAATAATAGTAATTGTAGAAACTTTTTCCCGTAGAATTATAACCGATAGAAGCATTGAGAAAACAGGAACAAGGTTTATAAAAATTGCAGTTTTACTTGCTCCTAGCTCTTTTATAGATGTCTGTTGAACTAAATATCCAATGGTTGAGGGGAATATTGCCATATACAGCACGCTACTCCAACCTAATATGGAGGTATTACCTAAAAAAACATCTGGCCTTTCTAACAGTGCAAAGGGAAAGGTAAAAATTGTACATAGAATAAAGCTGTAGCAGGTTAAAATTAAGGGTGAGTATTTACCCATAACTCTTCTGCTAACTATTGAATATATAGCCCAGCAGGATACTGCAATAATCATAATAATATCTCCCCTATTAAAGCTAAAGCTTTGAATTACCGATAAGTCTCCCCTCGATATTGTAATAACAACACCTATTAAGGCAATTATTATTGCCCCTATCCTCAGTAATCCTAGCTTTTCATCTAAAAAGATGCTGGCAAGAATAGTAGTTAATAATGGATTGATAGCAGCTATCATTGAGGCATTAACAGCCGATGTATACTTTAAGGCAATAAAAAATAATATATGATAACCAACCATGCCTACTAAGCCTAAAAACATCATTACAGGGTAATCTTCCCTCTTTAAATGCCAGTTCTTTTTTTCGTACTTAACCATAACCGGAAAAATAACAATTGAGGCAAAGAAAAATCTCAAAAAGGTTAATGAAAATGGGGGAAACTCTTCAACTGCAAGTTTACCTCCTATGAAAGCACCTGCCCAAAATATTGAAGATAGTAGCATTAGTAGTATTGTTTTATTGTTGGTTTTTTCCATTTTAAGTCCTTCTTCCTTTAATGTATTATCTTTACACATACTTAATTGAACCCTTATGATTAAGCTTATGAAGCTCTTCCTCTAGTAGTCGCTTACTTAAGTTAACCATAGCCTTTGAGGTGCTGGAACTCATTATTTGTACACTGGTATGTTCATCTACTTGGTTGTTTTCTTTTCCACTTAGTAGGGATTTAACATGAATAGCTGTACCGTAGTTTCCATCAATTAAATCTACGTTGTTTCCTACTACATTTCTAATTGTATCCTTTATAAACACATAATGGGTGCAGCCAAGTACAATGGTGCTGACTTTTGAAAGGTCTAGGCCATAAAACAGTCTTTTTAAATAAGCTTCTAAATCCTTAGATTTTGATCCATGCTTTTCTATTATTTCAACTAGACCAGGTGCTGGTAGTTTAATTATATCTGCTTCATTTTCAAATTGAAGTATTAAATTACTAAACTTTTTTTCCTTTAGTGTTACTGGTGTTGCCATTACAACAATTTTTTTATGGTTATTCAGCTTTACTGCAGGCTTTAATGCTGGTTCCATACCAATTACTGGTATGTCCAGTTTTTCCCTAAGGGGTACAATAGCAGCACTGGTTGCAGTATTACAGGCTACTACAAGCAGCTTTATCCCTTTCTTAATCAGTATATCTGCCACCTCCAATGACCTCACCATAACTTCCGTGGTGGCTTTTGTACCATAGGGTGCATTTTTTGAGTCTCCATAATAGATGTATTTCTCATTAGGGATTATAGCTATAAGTTGGGCTAAAGCACTTATTCCTCCTACTCCTGAATCAAAAACCCCAATAGGTAATAGTTCAACCTCTTTCATTAATAATTCCACCTATCTTTTAAGATTAATATTATTATATTATCAAAATTCAAAATTAAAGACAATGGTCTACTAAAAGTAGTACATTGCCTTTAATATTATTAACAACTTAAATTACTTTAATCTTTTTAACAGCTGAGCCCTTTCTTTTTCAAAGCCTGGCTTTCCTAGTAGTGCAAACATATTTCTTTTGTATTCTTCTACACCTGGCTGATTAAATGGGTTTACCCCTAAAAGGTACCCACTAATGCCACATGCCTTTTGAAAGTAGTATACTAAATAACCATAGTAAAAGGGAGTAAGCTTAGGAACACCTATTATTAAATTTGGTACTCCTCCATCTACATGGGCTAAAATTGTTGCCTCTAAGGCCTTCTCATTAACAAAGCTAATTGTTTTTCCAGCCAGGTAGTTTAATCCGTCTAAATTATTCTCTTCTTCATTAATAACAATATCCTCTAATGGCTTTTTAACTTGTATCACTGTTTCAAATAGATTTCGTTTACCCTCTTGAATATATTGACCCATTGAATGTAAATCGGTAGAAAAGTTAAGGGTTGCTGGAAAAATACCCTTATAATCTTTACCTTCACTTTCTCCGAACAATTGCTTCCACCATTCGCCAAAATATTGAAGTGCAGATTCATAATTTACTAGAAGCTCTATTGTTTTACCTTTACTGTATAAAATATTCCTTGCTACAGCATATTGATAGCAATAGTTATTGCTTATGTCTGAATTATAGCTATTCTCCATACATGCCTTCGCACCTTCAATAATATTTGTAATATCAATACCAGCTACAGCAATGGGTAATAGTCCCACAGGGGTAAGTACTGAGAATCTTCCTCCAACATCATCTGGAATTACAAAGGTTTTATAGCCCTCTTCATCTGCTAGTTTTTTTAATGCCCCTTGCTTCCTATCGGTGGTGGCTATTATTCTTTTTCTTGCTTCTTCCTTTCCATATTTTTTTTCCAAAAGATTTTTTAGAGCTCTAAAGGCTAGAGCTGGCTCGGTGGTGGTTCCAGACTTAGATATAACGTTTACGCAAACATCCTTTTCCTTAATAATTTCAATTAGTTGGGCTAAGTAGGTTGAGCTTATATTATGGCCTGCATAATATATGTTAGGGGTTTGTTTTTCATCCTTCGAGGTATAATTATGAAAATGATTAGTAAGCATTTCTATAGCAGATCTAGCACCAAGATATGAGCCACCTATACCAACAACTATAAATGCATCACATTTACCTTTTATTTCCTCTGCTGTTCTGATAATTTCTTCTAACTCATCATTGCTAATTTCTTCAGGTAATTGAAGCCAACCGGTATAATTATTTCCTGCACCTGCTTTGTTGTGGAGAAGGTTGTGGGCTACATCTAGCATAGGCCTCATATTCTCAAATTCATGCTCTCCTATAAAATTTATTGCTTTAGAGTAGTCAAACTTAACTTTTTCCATTAGCTTTGCCTCCCGATAAATATCTTGTTATTAAATAAACAGCTCAATTATATGTGAATTACCCCAAGTAAATTAGGGGGTTTTTGGTACTTTTCTATAAGGTAACACAATTAACAGTATATTACAAGGTTATCAATGCTTATGTAGCTAATTGTAAAAGCCTGCATTATGCAGGCTTTGTAATATATAGTTTTATATTATTTTTTACCATTTATACCTATTTTGACTTTGTTTAATGGAATGTCTTTATTTGCAGCTTTCAAAGCCGCTTCTGCTGCCATTACAATTCCTTGACAGCATGGAACCTCCATATATGCCACCGTGACTGAATTTAAGTTGTTCTCTTTTATAATTTGTGTTAGCTTTTTAATGTAGAATTGAAGATCGTCGAGCTTTGGACAGCCTACTACAACTGATCTCCCCTTTAGCAAATCTAAATGATAGTTTGGATAAGCAAAGGGTACACAATCTGCTGTTATAAGTAAATCACTATTGTTGAAATATGGTGCATTTACTGGTACAAGCTTTAATTGAACTGGCCATTGCTTTAATTGAGGCTTTATATTGATTTCTATATCACCGCTGCTAATTAATTCTCCTGTACTTTCATTATCTTCTTCCTTAAAATCCATCATTCTACTACCTGGACAACCACCTTGTCCTCTAGCTTCAATAACTGCCTCTTCATCAAATTCTTCTGCTTCCCTTTCAACAATTTTTAGGGCATCCTCGGGACAATGACCTAAGCAAGCTCCAAGCCCGTCACAATAAACATCACTTATTAGCCTTGCTTTGCCATCTATAATTTTAATAGCACCCTCTGCACAGTTGGGAACACATAAACCACATCCATTACACTTTGCTTCATCTATTTCAATGATTTTTCTTATGCTCATTTTATCCTCTCCTTTAGCTTATCTTAAGTTAATAATACACTAGAGGGGATATTAAGTATGTGATAATTAGCACAAAAACCATTGAGATACATCACAATTATTAATTTTTTAATCTCTTCCCACACAGAGGACAGTATTTAGCCTCATCATCTAGCTCTATTTCACAGGCTTCGCAAAGGTTTACACCCTTTAGATTTAAAATAAGCTTCTCTAATGAGCTTATATCCTCCTCCAGCCCATGAATTTCTGAAATAAGCTCTACAAGCTCAATTCGATTTATCATATTCATTCTTTTCAGGCGTCCATATACATATTGTCCTATCTCTTCAAATTTTTCTCGTATCTCCTCCTCTCTTCTTTTAATACTAAGATTTAATTTACTTATTTCTATCATATTATTAGAAACCTTTGAAAAGGATTTAGCAGTGTTGGACATTGAGCTTGATAATTTATTCATTAACCCCATGATATTACCTCCTTTAATACAATTTATTCTGATTAAAAATAAAGGGTACCATTAAGTTAATCTTCAACTTTAACTTCAAGCTACTATTTAGTATTTTAAACATGTACAAACTTAAAGTTAAACATTAACTTTAAGTTTGTCTCTTTACCAAATTCAGTTGATTAAATTACTAATGTACCGTCCTCCTGCTCAATTAATAATAATACTCTTTTTTGCTGCCCTGTGTTGGCATCAATGTATATTAGATAATTGTCCTGCCCAAACTTAACCTTAAACTCGTAGCATAGTATTTCATGTTTACCTTCTGTAGGTATTATTGCTAATCTTGAATTTTCTACTTTCACCCTACTTGAAAGCTTCTCCTTTGCCTCTTCCTCCGATAGCTCTGGCTCTTGGATTTCCCTTTCATGGTGATTAACTAAATAGCCATGAGATTCCATACCAATAATATCACCATTATCTAGGGCTACCTTAACCTTAATAAGGTCGGTGTATATTAAAACATCCTTTTCCTTGTATGCAAAATTAATAATCATCTCACCCTCATATGCCATTTTATAGGTGGGCTCCATTTTTGAATAGCCTCTTTTTTCTAGAAATTCATTTGCCTTAGCAACAGCCTCCTCTGCATTTAGTTTACTTTCTCCTAAGGCTCTAGGGTTAAGATACCATATAATATTACCTCCTATTTTACTAACACCAACAGAGACCTCACTTCCATTATCACCATTCTTTTCAGCTTTAATATAGTATCCATCTATTGTTGTGTTTTGTATGCTTTCTATTACTCTTGGATTAGTTATTCCTTCATCCTTAAAGGTATCTGTAACTATTTGAAGGGCTTCCTCTTGATCTATAGCTTCTCCCTTTATTCTTGCTTTAATATCCTTCATATGCTCGGAAAAGGGACCATCATATATTAATTCGGGGTAATCCTGCATTCTCTCTTCAATATTAATTAGGTTTAAATCCTTCATATGTTCATCTACATCTTCAATATCTCTGTTACCTATTCTCCTTAAATCTCCAAAGTTAACTCCCCCAGAGGCAACATGCTGCTGCATTTCTACTAGCTCCTTTGCCAATAAATTAGCATAATTATGTAGCTCCTTCATTGTTGTCATTTCTTCTTCATTGGGAACATAGCCCTCTAAGGACTTGCTTACCATGGCTGTACAATAGTCTCCAATTTGACTTAAAAACTTCTCTGTTTGTCTTATGGTGCTATGATTAAAGGGTAATTGGGTTAGCTTTTCCTGTGCTAAATAGGATTGGTTGACTGTATTGTTTAAAAATCTAACCATGTCATTACTTGAACCAGAAAGCATTGCCTTTGATAAATCCACTTGAACATTTTCTACATGACCTATTAAATCATAAAACTGTCTTTGAAACTGGGTATCAAGGTAGATATGATAATCATTTTTTTGCTGTTGTTGATTATATCCCCATACTCCTACAGCAATTAGGGCAACTAAAAGTATACCGGGTATAATATATTTTTTCATCTAATACCTCCTCCTTTTTCATAAGTTACTTAACACTACTTTTAATGGGCAAAAACATGCCTTCCAATTCTTAATGTTATTTGCCTAGTCCAAATCCATCTACTGGTTGCTGTAGCAGGGTTCCAAAAGTATATGGCACCACCAGTAGGATCCCATCCGTTTAATGAATCCCTAGCAGCCCTGTAGGCTTCATCATCTGCTGCTTGATTTATTGATCCATTTTTAACTGGCTCGAAGGCACAGGGCTGATAAATAACCCCAGCCATAGTATTGGGGAAAGCAGGATTTCTAACTCTATTTAAAATTACTGCACCAACAGCAACTTTTCCCTCATAGGGCTCTCCCTTTGCTTCAGCATGGATAATCCTAGCTAGTAGATTTATATCGTCACTTCTTGAAACCCCCTGACCTGTGGAAGCTGCAGCTGTAACCCGTTGTTGTGACATTCCTAGAGCAGCCCTGGTCTGAGGTCCAACAACCCCATCAACAGCCAGCCCATTTGCCCTTTGAAAGTCTTTAACTGCTTCAAAAGTTTGTGGTCCATATACACTACTGATTGGTCCATCATAATATCCCCATCGCTGTAGTTTTGTTTGAAGCTCTCTTACATCATCGCCCCTAGAGCCCCAGTATAAATTTTGTCCATTTACCCTTTCTATCGCTATATAGGATATGGACAAAAACAGCATAGCTGATATAAAAAAGATGGCAAGAGTTTTGATTCTTCTCATAAGTATCCTCCTCGCATAATCTAGTTGAACAATATTATTTTTATCAAAATTTAGTGTATTTATCCAAAATATCATAACTAAAAAAAGGGGCTGTTGCATTAGCAAATTGAATTTGCTATTGCAACGCCCTTTTCCTCTTGGTTTATGGATTATTAGGCTGGCTATGTGTGAACACAGCACCTCCGTCCCCCTGTGTTTCGAGGGTTTGTCTACAATATTAAAACTCCTGCAATATTGAAGTAAACTAATAGTGCCATAACATCTACAATGGTGGTAATCAATGGCCCTGCCATTATTGCTGGGTCTAGCCTTAGCTTTTTTGCCACTATAGGTAAGGTACCACCTACAACCTTAGCCATCATAATGGTAATTAGTAAAGTAATAGATACTGTAAAGGCAACAGATGCTTCACTTCCCAATAAAAGCATACGGATTAAATTTATAGAAGCTAGGGCGATTCCTACTATGGAGCTAACCCTAAACTCCTTCCAAAATACCTTTATGTAATCTGTTAGCTCTACCTCACCTAATGCTATACCTCTAATTATTAGTGTTGATGATTGGGCACCAGCATTACCTGCGGTATCCATAAGCATAGGGATGGAGGCAGCCAAAACTGTAATAGCAGCTAGAGTGCTTTCAAACCTGCCTATAATCATTTCTGTTAATGTTGCAGTTACCATTAATAGAGCTAACCAAACTATTCTTCTTCGGGCTAGGGAAAATACATTGCTATACAGGTACTCCTCATCATTTGGTTCCATAGCAGCCATTTTTTGAAAGTCCTCTGTGTTTTCTTGATCAATTACATCTACAATATCATCAATCGTTATAATCCCCACTAGTCTAGCCTCTTTATCAACAACAGGTACAGTTAATAAGTCATATTTCTTAAAAAGCAATGTTACTTCCTCTTGATCATCTAGGGTTGTACAGGAGATATAATCCTCGTTCATTATCTCTTCTACTAATAAATTATCCTCCAGTAAAACAAGCTTCCTTAAGGATACAATACCCTCCAGCTTCCTTTTCTCATTTAAAACATAACAGGTATATATTGTTTCTTTATCAACCCCTGTTTTCTTTATATGCTCTAATGCCTCTTTAACTGTCATTTCCTTTTTTAGATCTACATACTCAATAGTCATCAGGCTTCCAGCTGAGTTTTCTGGGTAGTTCAAAAATTGATTTATTAGTTTTCTTTCTTCATCTGTAGCATTAACTAAGATTTTTTTTACAACATTGGCTGGCATCTCTTCTAAGAAGTCTATCATATCATCAAAGTACAATTCATCTATAATTTCATTAAGCTTGGTTTCATGGATGGCATCTACAATATCCTTCCTCTGCTGCCCTGATAGATAGGAAAAAACATCTACAGCCAAGTCTTTACTTAGTAATCTAAAAAGAATAATGCTGTTTTTTTTGTCTAGCTCTTCAAAAGCTTCGGCAATATCAACTGCCATAGCTTCATTTAATTCTTCCTTTAATATTGAAAACTTTTTTTCGTTTATTAGTTGAATAATTCTCTCATTCATTATTTCACCCTCCTAACTATGAAGAGGATATTTTCTTAGTGATGGAAATATCCTCTCCCTTATATTGTTTTTTATATGTTTTCTGTAAGAGTCCGGGTGCGAATCCATTTCCACCACCTCCATTCTAAATGCTGTTTTATGTTAAAAATTAATTTTATCTCGCCTCATATTAACATTTAATATTATACCAACAGCTATCATATTGGTTAGCATGAAGGTTCCACCATAGCTTATGAAGGGCAGGGGTTTTCCAGTTACAGGCATTAACCCTATGGTCATTGCAATATTGGCGAAAATATGAAAGGCTAACATAAAGGTGTTACCTATTACAAGAAATGCTCCAAAATCATCCTTTGCATCTCTTGCAATGCTTATAAATCTTTTAAGGAGAAAACCATACAGTGCTATTAAAGCAGTAACTCCTATAAATCCTAGCTCCTCTGCAATTACTGAAAAAATAAAGTCGTTATGCTTCTCTGGTAAAAAGCCATATTGGGTTTGACTGCCATTATATAGTCCTTTACCCCAAAACATACCTGAGCCTACAGCAAGCTTTGATTGTAAAATTTGATAGCCAGTATCTGATGGATCAAGCTCAGGATTTAAAAAAACCATAATTCTATTTTTATGATAGGGCTTTAATAAGCCAGTAAACCACATTATGGGAAAGCAAATAACTCCAGTTAATATAGTACCTATAATATATTTAAACCTTAGGCCTGCTATAAAGATCATACCAAAGGTGAAAAAGGCAAAGGCCATGGTAGTTCCTAAGTCTGGCTGTAAATAAATTAAAACCATAGGTAATCCAGCATAAGCAAATATTTTTAATAGAACTAAGGGTTCATTAATACGATCTTTATTATCGCTAATTATTTTTGCTAAGCAAATGATAATCCCTATTTTTACAAAATCAGCAGGCTGAAATTGACGGCCTGCAATTCGTATCCATCTATTGGCACCCCATGTTTCCTTACCTGAGCCAAATAACAGCACTGCCAATAGTAAGCCATTACAGGCTATATATATTGGCACCCAAAATCTAGCAACTGAATTATAATCTATTAATAGTATAATAGCTATAGCGATTAGTCCTAAAATTATCGAAGTAATTTGCGTTTTAATAAAGCCTTCGCTTCCTCCAACATAGGTATGGGTAGCACTGCCAATCATTAAAACTCCTAAGCTACATATAAGCAGCACTATTATAATTATTGTATAGTCAATTTTTTTTATTAATCGACCTTCTAGTTTCATTTTATTCACTCCATATCCATTTTAAAACACACTATTATGTCTAAGCAAGCATGTCATAGTTAAATCTTTGAATTGCTATCTGACACTAATAAGTTTACTTTAATTTATAGTATTTTGCAACACTTATATAGGCTGTAAAATAAAAGCGAAGCCTATAGGCCTCGCTTTTATTTTTATTTAGTTTAATCTATTTTATTATTTTCCACCCATAGTTCTTTCAGCATACTCAACTAATCTCTTAGTAATTGTTCCGCCTACATAACCGTTTTGTCTTGCTGTTAAGTTACCCTTATCAATTTGATCGTAATTTGATATCCCTAGTTCATTAGCAACCTCAATTTTCATTTGGTTTAATGCTTGTCGAGCTTCAGGAACTACAATATTGTTTCTGCCTGTTCTGTTAACATTACTAGTTGTACCAGTTTGGCTAGTTTGATTAGGTGTTGTATTCATTATTGTTCCTCCCTTCGATGTTATTTTTTTAGTAGCTCATTTGCTACACTAGTATTATTTGTAGAATCTTTTCTTTTACACATTGTAAATTTTAGCACCAACCTCATAATTTAAGTGTTTTTCAACTATTTCCCTAAATATCATAATTAATTTTATTTAAAAATAGTTGTTAACTATAATCATTTTTTTATTAGTAATAATATTTACAGCCATTAAAGCAAATATAATTCAAAGCATTATACATTTTGGAAATATATTTATATGGGCAACAAAAAACCCGGCAATCATTTTTACTCAATTAAATAAGATCGCCGAGTTTTTTAAGGAAAGAGGATATGTTAAGTACTTAAAATTTAAAGGAACCACTACCACCAAGTAGAATTATGAAAAGAACAAACACAAGAATCAAGTTTTCATCAAGTTTGCCCCAGAAGGTTCCTACGTTACCCAAAAGCAGTAATACAACTATTATTAAAATAATGTTGCTGTGTTTTCCACCGATTCCACCAATGCCGCCCAAAAAGGAACTTAAAATATTATTATTATTTTTTACCTCTGACATTAATTATTCACTCCTTTTATCATCTTTATTGCTATAATATGATATTAAGTGAAATATGTGATTAGATTATATTTATCAATTGAATTTTTCTTTTAGGTCTTCTAATGTCAAAAGTCCTACGTGAATATCTTCAATTATTCCTTCCTCATTAATAAAAAATGTTGTTGGCATATAGATTATTCCATAGTCTTCAGCAACACTAAGCTTTTCATCTAAAAGAATTGGAAAGCTGTAGCCTCCATCCTGTATAAAGTCCTTAACGGTGTTAGAATTTTCACCGAGGTTCACCCCTAAAACTACAATGTTATCGTGGCTTAAATGAAACTCATCTAATGCTGGCATTTCTTCTCTACAGGGTGGACATTCACTAGACCAAAAATTAAGAATAATCTTTTTTCCTGCATAATCCCTCAAGCTAACTTCTTCACCCTTAAGATTACGGAGAGTAAAATCTAAGGCTTTATCATTTTCTTTAGAGCCAAAATTTAGCTCCTCATTTTGTGTATCTTCTATTTTAGTATTATCTTTGCTACTGCCATTATCTTCAAGGATATTGCAGCCAGTATAGGCCACCATAGCAACAGCTACCAACAGAATTATAATGGTTTTTTTTAGCATATTATCATTCCTTTATTTAGATTTAAATTCCAATATTAATGAAATCAAAGTATTTATTAAAAAAGGTTAATTTATTAAAGAAAATAGCTAAACCAAATATAATCATTACAATACCTCCTACTTTTGCAATAATAGGAGATATTTTGCTTAGCTCTTGAGAGTTCCTATTGAATTTGTTTATTAACATAGCAGTAAGCATAAAGGGCAACGCTAAACCAACTGAATACATTATTAATAGTAAAACTCCCCTATAAAAGGTGGTAGTTGTGCTGGCATATAAAAGGATAGAGCCTAATACAGTACCAACACAGGGGGTCCAGCCTGCTGCAAATGCTATTCCCATTAGAAAAGCATCTAACCCATTATTTATTTTTGTAGGTGCCTTCACCCTAAGCTCTCTGTTTAAAAAGGATATATTCAGTAATCCTACCATTTTCATACCAAATATAATGATAAAGATACCTGCAATTCTCATTAAATAAAGTCTATAGGTAAAAAGCCTACTACCAATGAATCCTGCTGCTGCACCTAATAATGTAAAAACCATAAAGAAGCCTATAACAAACATTAAGGCTCTTCTTATGATTAAACCCTTTTTAGTATTAACATTATCAGAAAAATCATTACTTATAAAGCCTATATAGGCAGGTATCATTGTTAACACACAAGGAGATAGAAAGGACAACACTCCAGCCAGCAATGCTATTATTAAAGATACCTCTGTCATATTTATACTCCCCTTAACAAGCTATTGATTTTCATTATTAGCTCCATATATATCATTTTTTAAGTTCTCTAGCTGTTGTTTATCAATTACATAATAGTTTTCTGGCGTCATATTTCCTGGTATTATGTGAAAATTAATGTTTTCTGATTTAATACCCACTAATGATATACCTATAACAGCAATATCTTTAGCTGTAAAATCTGTAGTCAAATACTTAAAGGCTGTTGTTAACACAGTTGGTAGCTTATAGGTGAAGGCTTTATCTAAGGCCTTTCCTATAAATACCTGGGTTTCCTTAATCCTGCCTATATCATCTCCACGACTTGCAAAGTTAGATTTATTTCCCTTGATATAACGGATATATTTTAAGCTATCTGTGCCATTAAGATTATATGTGCCGGGCTGAAAATCTATTATTAGGGGAGGCTTTTGATATGGATCATTATAATACATCCTATCTTTTATTGTAATCTCAACTCCACCTATGGAATCAATAATGTTTATGAAGCCTTTATAGTCAGTTACTATGTGGTTATTTATTTCAATATCACCCATTATATCCTTTACAGCATGTATTAGCCCATCTACTTTCATGGAATCATAAACATCCTGAATTTTATCTACATTGGCCTTTTTACCACCTTTAAATCTATAATAGGTGTCCCGTGGAATAAAAACTAAGTCAAGCCTTTGATTTTTCCTGTCGTAGGTGGCAAAGGCTAGGGTATCATTCTCACCCTTATCTATACCTGCAATTATAAAGTTTATATGTTGCTGAGTTGATTCATTATTTACTGCTGTTTCTTTTATTAGTTGGTTGGCTTCCTTTATTGTATCCCTTTTAAGGCTGTCGTCATGGTCAACACCATCTGAAGTAAGCATAAAGCTAACAAAACCAGAAATAAAGGCTAATGCTATACATGCCAACACAAACGCAAGTCCCTTTAGAATAAATCCCTTCATATTTATCCACCTCTTATTCTTATGCTGAATTGATCTATTATATTATAACACATCTATATTAGCTTTTCTCATTTCTCTACAATAGATGTTGTAGGACTTGTATAGCTTTAAAAAAGCTTGCGTAGCTATATATATCTCCTCTTCAGAGGGTTCCCAAACGGTTATCCATTGAAAAGCATTTACAATTGAGTTGGTCCTTTTACCTTTTAGCTTTGTTAGTGCCTTGGAAATTATAATTGATATAAAGAATGCAAAAACTACAATAATTATTGATTCAGCAGCAAAAACTGTTGAAATACCATATAATATTAGAAAGATTACAGCAAGATTAGTACCACACCTCTTGTTAAACCTTGAGGATTTTTTTACTAGTTCTTCACTTACATAGCCATAGCTTATATAACAGTTTATTACCTTATGCTCTGCCCCATGGAATTTTAAGGTTTTAATTATGGGTCTATGGAATATAACAATTATTGCTATAACTACACCCATTGCTTCTAGCGGATTTAAATAATATTGAGGGTTATACTTTATTGGTATAAAGGGTTCAATAAAATAAAGTAGAAGTATTAAGGCCAACAGCAGCTTAATCTTTGTATCAAAGACCATAAATTGATAGTATATTGTATTAATTATAGTAAATACAGGTCTAATTCTTATTTTTTTAAACCAGCTAGGTGGTAATATCCATTTTATTTTATAGTCTATTTTATTGTTTTTCTTTATGGCTTTTATTTTAAAGGCGTCACTAAAAAAAGTAACGCCATTTCTATGGGCTAACCCACCAACCTTCAAAAAATCACCTCTTTATAGACTATTTGTTCATTTTCCGCATCCATCTCCCCAAATAGCAACAACCTTATTATCCATTTCAACCTTTATTACTTCACAATTGGCTGTTTATTTATCCTTAAAAAAACGATGAGCCTCCATAAACCGCTGCCCAGAAGTAAATATAATCATAGCTGCAAAAATTAGTGCAATATAATCAGTATAATTAGGCAGTAAAATCATTAAAGAAAACATAATAAATCCTTCAGTTCTTTCAGTAAGTCCAGGTTGGTAATAAAAGCTTTTCTGCGAAACTTTATCTGAGGCTGCACCAACAGTTAGGAAAATTGTCATATTTATGATGATGGTGGCTGCTAGAACTACAAATACGAATGGATTACTGGAAAATTTCAGGGCCAATACAAGCATCAAAGAGATTTCTACTATACGATCAAAGGTAATGTCCATAATCGTTCCAAAAGGAGATGATGCCTTAGTTTTTCTTGCAATTGTTCCGTCAACTGCATCTAGGCATCCCGACAGCCATAGTATACTGACAGCCAGTATGTTGGAAAAATCTAGATATAACACTATTGATGGTACTAACCCAATTATTAAGGCTATGACCGTCACATGATTAGCAGATAATTTATACTTTATACATAAGTCTGCCACCTTGTCAAACAAAGGTTGTATATAGCTTCTGGCTCTTGTATCTAACATCTGCTTCCTCCTTATTCCATGCTACAATCCAATTATATAAAATAAACTGCTTTGTCAAAGTTTGCTTGCAGAGCTACTTCTTCTCCTACTTTAAAATCCTTATGTATAAAACTAGAAACATATATTTCAAAGTCCCTTACATCTATGGTGTACATGACTTTATCGCCAGAGTACACTCTCCTTTTTACAATACCTTCTATGCTATCCTTCTGCTTTTCACCGAAGCTAATCTGCTCTGGTCTAAACATAAAGGTTATTTTCTCACAATCAGATAAATGAGTACTAAATCTTCCTAGTGGAGAATGAAATTCTCCATCTATGATTTTTCCTTCAAAATAATTTCTTACACCAAAAAAATCTGCTACTTCTTTTGAAACTGGTTTTTCATAGATTTCATTTGGCGAAGCGTACTGTTTAATTTCTCCATAAAGCAACAGGGCTACTTGATCTGCCATTGATAATGCTTCCTCCTGATCATGGGTCACCATAATCAAGGTAATATTCAACTTTTTTTGCAATGCTCTTACGAACTCCTGCATATTTTTTCTTAACATGATATCTAGCTTTGAAAATGGCTCATCTAAAAGCAATACCTCAGGCTCGATAGCTAAAGCTCTAGCAATGGCCACCCTCTGCATTTGCCCTCCCGATAATTCATTGGGATACTTTTTTTCATGTCCCTCTAATTCTAATAATCGAATCAATTCATCTACCTTTTGCTTGATGACGCTTTTCTTTACCCTTCTCATCTTTAATCCAAAGGCTATATTGGATTCAACTGTCATATGGGGAAATAATAGTAGGTTTTGATCTACTAAAACAGCATTTCTTTTATCAATGGATACATGGTTCATCAGTTGGTCACCAAAAAAAATATCCCCTTGGTCAAAATCAATCATACCAGCAATACCATGAAGCAATGTCGTTTTACCAGAACCACTTGGTCCCAGCAACACTACCAATTGTCCTTCATTTATTATCAAATTAATATCCTTCAAAACGACTTTATTATCGTAGGATTTGTTTATGTTCTTTAGATATATTATTGCCATAATTGCCTCTTTTCACTAAACGTAGTATCGACTACTCTTCTCATAGAAGTTTCCAACTATTTTTTCCGTAATAAATAGTACTAATGTAATGGAGAGAATAAAAACAATGCTTAATGCAGAAGCCATGGTTCTGTCCCCTGATTCAACAAATGGGAACAAAAACATAGCATAGGTGACAATCCTTCCGCCTCCAATCAAGAAGGTGATAAAATACTGACTAAAGGAAGCGATATAGATGATACTTCCCGCAATGATTAATCCAGGGGTAATCAATGGCAATGTTACATAGCGGATCACCTGCAAAGGTGAAGCCCCCAATATTCTAGCATGAGTTTCAATCTTATTGCCATTTAATTCAAAAACATTTAAAAGAATTTTTACTCCATAGGGTATCCCTGGTATTACATGAATCAAGACAACTCCCCAAAAAGTATTGGCTAGACCTACTTGAATAAATCTTAAATGCACCCCCATAGCCACCGTCAACATGGGAACAATAAGGGGCAACAGGATTAATACCTTTACCACTGATTTTCCTTTAAAATCATAAAATGCAATTGCTCTAGCTGCTGGTATACTCACCAACAAAGTGAGGGCAGTCACTACAATAGAAAGGATCATACTATTTATGAGGATTTTAAATACTCCAGTTGTAGGCTCCAATACATAGGAATAGGCCCTGAAGGTAAACCCTTGAGGGATTAGACTGGGCCATGACCACCCACTGGTAATACTCCATCCTATCATCATTAATAGTGGAAAAAGGAGCCCCGTTAAGATTATATATTTTATTATCCATTTTACTCTCATTATAACACATCTTTCCATAATTTATTGATTATTATATTTTTTAATAAACTGAAAGGTTAGTACATATAGTCCAACTGTTATGAATCCACAAAGGGCAATGCACATATTAATAACCATAGCATAGGGTCGATCTGCTAGATTCACACTGTTATAATGAATATATGACAAGATGGGCAATGCCTTTGGTGTAGATGGTCCTAGTAAATAGGGTATTTCAAAAGCACCAAAGGAAAAAGCAAAAATAATAATGAACCCTGAAGCAACAGTGGGCAGAATCAAAGGTAATAAAATATACCAAAACACTTGAAAATGGTTGGCACCTAGATTAGCAGCAGTTTTGGCATACTTATTCTCAACACTCCTCAAAATATCAAAAGTGACCAATGTAATAAAAGGCAGTCCCTTCCATACATAGGCCATTATTACCCCTAATCCTTGCCGATCAAATATCAGAGGCTTAAAATATTTCATATCTTCAATAAATCCTAGGTGATACATCAGCCTTGCTACCCATCCACTTTGGGTAAATAGGATGAAGATTAAGAGGGCTGCAATAGTGTGGGGTACAATGATGGGTACCTTATAAATATTGACCAGTGGCCCTCCTTTTCTTCTTCGATCATAAAGCAGTAGGTATGAAAATAAAACACCTAATACAACCGCAACCAACGACGATATAAAAGACGTAGAAAAGCTAAATCTCAGGGCCCTTATAAAACTAGGGCTACTTAAGACATCCTTATAATATTGCAATGTCAATGTTTTCAACCCTATTGCAGGAAAGTATCCGAAGCTCTGTAGTAGTCCAGATACTATTCCCACAATAAATATCCCTAATATAAAGACCATAACAGGTATTAACATGATATAGGGTTTTATTTTCTTCCTCATTTTACTCATGTCCTAAAACAACTTCCCTCCATAATTCTTCAATAATCGGTACTAATTCTGCCCTCATTTCAGGTACTCTATGTTGTAGTAGAATATCTTGAGGAATTACACCTTCTCCTAATTCAACACTCTCAAATAATTGTTTTTGCTGATCATTTAATAAATTTGGATCAGTTACTGGTAAGTCTCCCCATACCGTTGGGTCGTACTTTGTCACTTGTACTTCTGGAGATAGGATGTGGTTAATTACAACCAATGCCCCTGCCTTGTTTGGTGCATTAAAGGGAAGCCCCATGAAATGAGTGTTCCCAATGGTTCCTTTGTCAAACAAGAAGGACTGAGATGTTTTAGTAAAGGTACCATCAGCAATTTTTCCTGCGATGTGGAAGGGGGTATAGTTCATAGTCATCAGCACTTCACCATCGGCATACATGTTGTCTAACTGGGCAATTGTAGCTGGATAACTCTCTCCTTGTCGCCATAGATATGGCTTTAGATCAACTAAATAATCCAACGCTGGCTGGATAACCTCCCTCACCACTTCTTTATCTGCTTCTAATTCAAGAAAAGCTTCATATCCTACAATGTCATAGATGATATTTCTAATAAAGGCACTACCTGTAAAGTCTGTTAGGTCAGGATAAGTTATCTTCCCCACATGCTTTTCAGCTAATTCCTTTAGTTCAACATGATTTGTTGGTAATTTTTTAATCACTGCGGTTTCACCAATAAAAACCATTTGAGCTTTTCCATAGGGTGCTTCATATCCCTCTACTGGGTGTCCAAAGTCGTACTCCACATCGGGGGAATCTGTATCAATAAATTGGTTAAAATTTGGCAACATTTGAGTAAATGGTCCATATAAAAGATCTTGATTTTTAGCATTATAGAAGTTCTCTCCATTTATCCATACAATATCAATAGTCCCTTCAGCCTTTAACTGTTTTTCATTTAGTAGCTTTGGCAAATATTCATTGGGCACCATTGGTACACGCTCCAACGAGATATTATACCTTTCCTTCAGCTCTACAGCAACAGTTGTATCTAACCAACGATTGATTTTCTCATTGCCACCCCAGCCATAAAAAGATACTGTAGTGCCATTTGCTTCCTCCACTATTTCTTCCCAAGTCTTATCCTGTAAACTAGCTCCATTATCTTGTTCCTTATCTTTTTCTGTACATCCAGCACACAACAGAGAAATTACTAGGATGAAGCAAATCAGTAATACTCCTTTAGTCCTCATAAATCTTCCTCCTACCATTCTTTACTTGTTGTTAACTGGGTCCATATCAATTCCTTTTTTCTTAGCAAAAATCTTTGGAATTTGAGAAACCCCAAACAACACAACACCTGCTAATAACAGTTTAACAAAGAAACCTGTTGTTATACCATTTTGAGCAATTTCTCCAGCCATATAAGCATAAACAAATGCACCTGGTGCCATCGTAATTAAAGTAATAATAGAGTAGGTGGCTAATTCAATATTCGTTACCCCATAGGCATAGTTTTGGATATTGTATGGGAAAACAGGTACTAATCTAGTTAAAATCAAAAAGTCTTTTCCATTCTTTTCTACACCAGACTCAATTTTTTTAAAAATTGCATTTTTGCCAAACTTATCTACAATAAAATCTCTTGCAATATATCTTGAAACAAGGAAAGCTGCTATAGCTCCAGCAGTTGCTCCTGCTAAGGCTAAGATGGCACCTAACACTGGTCCAAAAACAATACCTCCACTAATGGTAATAACACTAGCAGGTAAAGAGAATACTGCTGCTGCAATAAATATTAAAATATAAATAACATATCCTAAAGATCCTGCATCTTCGATAAGTTTTTGAAATTCATCAAAATCCTTCAGTGTATCAATTAAACCTGTGCTATAGATTCCATAAAAGGCTATTGCTAAAACAGCAACCATTATGATTGTTTTTAATTTTTTATTCATAACTATTCCCCCTCTTCTATTTTATCGCCTTTTCGATGCCTTTTTTTGCTTTATATCTGTTAATCCATGCTTTAACTGGTGAAGACAATACATCTTCTGGTGGTGCATCCTTTGCGTATACTACTGGTCCCCACACAAGGTCTAATAAATGCCAAGCCTTTGCTCCACCCTTCAAAATAGATGAACGACAAGCAGAACAGTATACTACGATTTTATCAGTTTCTAATGTCTCTACTCTACGCTTCATTACTTTTTCAGCCACTGGAGGATTTGCTGGTACAACCATCCCTCCAAACCCACAACATCTTGTCTTTTCTCTGGAGTATTCTGACTCTACAACTTTGTATCCCAGCTCCTGCAATATCCAACGAACACCATCATGAAGTGCTGTTAAATGACGGGTTGAACAGGAATCATGGATGGTGAAGACAATATCACTATCCTTAGCCTTACCCTTAAGCTCTTTAGGTAAACCAATAATAGGTAATAATTCCCATAGTGAATGGGTTGGTGTTGGACTAGCTTCGTCAAAGGTTAATTTGCAGCTTTGACAGGCTACAATCATTTCATCAATATCAACATCATCCATATCTTTTTGTAGGTC
Organism: Alkaliphilus pronyensis; assembly: GCF_009017275.1. GTDB lineage: Bacteria > Bacillota > Clostridia > Peptostreptococcales > Natronincolaceae > Alkaliphilus_C > Alkaliphilus_C pronyensis. Next base: position 33,639 of record NZ_WBZC01000022.1, read on the forward strand.
CGCAAATCGCTCCTTGAATAAATCGTATTGTCCCACTGCCTTTGTTGGCTTTCCACAGCATTTTTGCACTGCAGAGAAGTTTGGGAATACTTCGTTAAGATATGCTGTTGTCTTAGTTACTGCCTCTGGACTGTAGGATGGTAAGCTACATCCTGGCATAAACCCATAACGTTTACTTTTATCGATTTTTATAGTCATTTTTTCTTACCTCCACGAATTTTTGTAGTAAATAGCTTAGAGAAACCAAGTATTTGGTGTATCTTAATTGCTCCGTGGCCTTTAATTGGTGATTCCCCTTTATTTGCTTTTACAAAGTCTTTACGGGACCCAATGAAAATGTTCTTCATCGGTAGTTCATGAGGACAGACAATTGTACAGTTATCACAGGCATTACATGAATAAGCTAACATCGCTTCCATCTTACCTTCTTCTACTAACCCCGTTATGATATCCTTTGGACAGATTCCAAAGTCGTTCATCATAATACATTCCTTCATACAAAGCTTACATTCACAAACTAAGCAACGGGATGCCTCTTTAACTGCTTGTTCTTCAGTAAAGCCTAAATCTGACTGAGCAAAATCCTTTTTACGTTCTTCAGCAGGTCGCATATTTGTGTGTAGTCTTTGTAAATCTTCTGTTCCCTCTGGTAGTGGTACGTTTAATTTAGTTTCATAGGTCCATTCATTCTTGAAGTCTCTATCAGCCCTTAAGTCTTGGCCCTTTAAATATCTATCAATACTGTTTGCAGCCTTTCTACCCAATGCCATTGCCTCTACTACGATGAAACCACCGGCAGCATCTCCAGCTACAAATACATTATCAAGCTTTGTTGACAGGGTCTCTTTGTCTACCTCATATCTTCCGCCTCTTGTCTGGGGAAGAACTCCTCCTGTAACATCTTCTACCAATTGCCCTGTAGCCATTATCACAGTATCAACTTCAATTACCTTTGCTTCTCCTTCATACTGTGGATTGAATTTACCTTCTTTGTCTAGGATAGACTTTACTTTTTGTATCTTAATTCCTGTTACCTTGCCATCCTCCTCAATTATTTCAAGTGGACCCCATCCAGCATTAAAAACAACGCCCTCTTCTACAGATTCATGAATTTCTTCTTGGGATGCAGGTAACTTTGCCATGTCTTCTAAAGAACATTGATATACTTCCTTAGCACCAATTCTCCATGATGAACGGGCACAGTCCATTGCAACGTCTCCACCACCGATTACCATAACTCTTTTTACTGCTCTTGAGAATTTTTGAGTAAGACTAATTTCCTTTAAATACTCGGTAGCTGGATAAACACCTTCTGCCTTGTGGCCTGCCATTGGAATAATGTTACCCTTGTGGGCTCCATGGGCAATGATTACCCCGTCATATTTTTCGCAAAGCTCATTAAAGCTAATCTCCTTACCGATTTCCACACCAAGCTTCATTTCCACACCAAGCTTGTTTAGATAATTGTACTCACGGTCTATAATATCTCTAGGAAGTCTGTATTCAGGTATACCCACCCGCATCATTCCCCCCACTACATTAAGCTTATCAAAAATAGTAACAGCGTGGCCTTTTTTCCTAAGATCAATGGCAGCTTGAGCCCCAGCAGGACCAGCTCCGATAATGGCAACCTTCTTTCCAGTTGGACTTTCTGTTGTTGTATCCCAGATAGACTCATTGTCTGCTTGTTCAGCTGCAAAACGCTTTAAGGCAGCAATAGCCACTGGTTGATTGAATTCTACCCCTCTTCTGCAATCCTTTTCACATGGATGGGCACAAATCCTACCCAGCGTATTAGGTAAGAATAATTTCTCACGAATGACTTTAATAGCCTCATCATACTTTTTCTCGCCTATTAAATTAACATATTTTTTAACATCTGTACCCATAGGGCATCTACTCTGACAAAACGCATCTTCATACCCCATACAGTCATCTATTATTTTTTGAGCATTTTTTATAACACCTTCACTAAAAACCACATTGCTCAACACAATCACCCTTTCTTATTTTTGTGGGTATCCATCTAAATGTAAAGTGGGAGACGACCTAAAATAAGCCGCCTCTCCATTATTTCTTAATTTACTTACCATTTTCTACTAGAGCTTCTGCATTATTCTTTTCATAATACTCATAGCTCCATTCAATCCAAGATCCATCATAGTTTTTGACATTTTCATATCCAAGTGCTTGAGTTAATACAAGTAAAGAGTGGGCACTACGAACACCCGATTGACAGTAAGGGATAATTTCTTTACCTTCTAATTTACCATAAAGTTCCTTTAACTCATCTAAAGACTTTAGTGTTGTATCTTCATTAACTGAATTTGTCCACTCGATCCATACAGCACCTGAAATCTTTCCAGGACCGTAAGCTCCTTTTTTCGTTGAGCTACCATCTTCTTCATCCTTTGCTCGTGTATCTAATATAACAGTATCTGTATTTAATGCCGCAACCACATCTTCAAAGTTGGCGACCAGTGCTTCACTTGCTTTTGGTGCCTTATAATTTGTTGCTTCTACTACTGGGGCATCGCCACCTGTTGGATATCCAGCTCCGATCCAAGCATTTAAACCACCATCTAAATATCTAACGTTCTTATGACCTAGTAATTTAATTTGCCACCATAGTCTTGCAGCATCATGATGAGCATTAGATGCATAAACTACAATTGTTGATTTTGGTGTTGCACCATAGCTAGAAAGAATTGCTTCTGTTTCTTCGATTGTATTTCTCATTCCTCCGAACTCATAAGCGCCTTCTTTTGCTGAATAATCATCCCTCCACATTGTGAATGACCCTTCGATCGGTGCATCGCCTGTTTTAGGATTTAAAGAGCCGATTATAACAACATCCTTACCAGAATCCATAAGATCCTTTAATTGTAAAGGTGTGATAAAGGCATCTGGGTTTGCATACTCTGCAATCTTTTGACCTTGCTCTGTTGCATCTACAATAACTTTTTGAACTCCGAACATTTGAGTATAGCCGTAGTACCCTCCACCTGCAATTACAACTAGGGCTAATAAAATAATCATTAAATTTTTACCTTTCATGAAAAAATCCCCCTTGTTTTTTGTTTGTTAAACTTTTTACAATCTAATTGTATAATAAAAATTCTTGTTATGATAATAAATGTTCTTTATGGTGCATAATCCTTTCCTATATTAGTTAATGTTTTAACAATGTTTAGTATATTTAAAAAATCATTGAATATAATCATTAAATTAACCTACCAGTACCTATATAGTATAGCTACATTACATATGCTATAATTATAATAATTGTAATAAAAATTAGATTGGTAGGTGATCTCATGAATTTTCAATACTTAAAAGCTTTCTTTGTTACTGTAAAGGTTAATAGTATTACTAAAGCCGCAAAGATCCTCCACCTAACTCAACCTAGTGTCAGTATGCAAATACAATCCTTAGAAAAGGACCTTCAAGTAAGTTTATTGAATCGTAGTAATAAGGGTGTTGAACTTACAGAGGCTGGAAAGATTGTTTTCGACTATGCCAGTACAATATTATCTATTCAAGATAATATCGAAAGGGATTTGACTAACTTAATTGATAATAAAAAACAGTTATTAGTAGGAGCTTGTAAAGCTGTAGGGGAGTATGCTTTGCCCTGTAGTATTTATGTTTATAAAGAAAGCAACAAAGATATTCATATTAACTTAGATATCAACAATACCTCTGATATCTTTAGAAAGCTTTTAGACAGAACGGTTAACCTCGGAATTATCCATGGTGATTGTAATCATAGTAAGCAGGATGAGTTAGTGCTGGAGCTCATCACCAGTGGTCGTCTATTACTGGTGACATCCCTTCCCTTAATTAAAGATACAATTTCCATAAAAGAGTTAAAGCAAATTCCTTTAATTTTTAGAGAAGAAGGCTCTGGGGTTAGGCAGTGTCTATTAGATTCATTAGCAACACAGAATATTGATTTAAATGATCTAAATATTATTTATGAATTGAATTCAATGGAGGCCATTAAATCATCAGTTCTCTCAGGCAAAGGCATTTCTTTTATTCCAGAGCTATCTATTAAGAGAGAGTTAAAAGATGGTATTTTAAAGAGGATTAATATTGATAATCTTGAAGTAAACACCGAGTTCTATATGGCTTACCGAAAAGACCACACTTTAAGCCCCCATGAACTGAGCTTTATCCAATTTATTAAATCCTCCAAGAGGGGCTTTTGTTAAAAAATCATTTGATTCAAGGACCAAAAAAGAACTAGCGTAGGCCCCAGCTATATACTAGGCAAGGGTGCTAATTCTTCGCAGTAACGCAGAAGGTGGGGCATTTTCAACAGGCTACAGTAGGTATCTTACAAGTATTTTAGACCCAACCCAAGCCCCCACCAACATAAAAAAAGCAAATACCCATCCATGTAGTGAAAAGGATGGTATGGCGCTAAAATATCCACCAATATTACAACCAAAACTCAACCTAGTTCCGTAGCCCATCATTACTCCACCAAGCAAAGCAAAACCAAGTTGTTTTTTGCTTTTTATTTTTTTCCACTTGAATTCAGAAGCTAAGAGTACAGAGATTAGGGCACCCAAAATAATAGCTAGATTTAGTAGAATATATGGATTTGCCAAAAAAGATTCACTGGTTTTAATATCTATATTTCTATAGGTGGTAAAGTAGTACCACTTTGATGGTTCTAAGCCTATTTTTTCTAGAATAAAGGCACCAATAGAAACAATACCATTGGTTACTCTCCACATTCTGCCTGTAGTGTAAAACAGTAGAATATTGAAAGTAGCAAGAAGCACAGCTCCAGTTCTATAGGTCCAAGGATTTTTAAATATTTTATTATATATTTTCAATCTCTTCCCCCCCAATTAATCGCCATATTCACTTCTGCTTTTCTATAAAAATTTCCCATTGTCCTTCAGTAATTTCAATATAATCCACATGATGGCCCTGCTTTTTTACCCAGTCTACTACATTTACAATTGAACAATTGTGGTCTGTTTCTAGTATTAATAAATCCCCAATCTTCATTTGCTGTAGCTTTTTATGGGCCTTCAACAACGGAATGGGGCACGCTTCATATAAACAATCTAATCTAAATTCTGCCATACTTACCTCCTATATCACATAGACATAATGCTATTTTTTTTATCATACCAATCAGCTAGAAAATATAAGAATAATAAAATAATAACCTGACCAATGGTGGCGAATGGTAAAGCTACATAATCTGGTATAAAGATGGTAGGAGAATTTGAAATCAGTACTTTATCCCAAAACTCAAAATGCCATGTTCCAATAACTGCCCCCATCATAAATGCAAAAAATACCACTATCTGAAGTAAGAATCCTTCTCCCATTCTCATCAGAAACCCACTGGCACATCCTCCTGCTATCACCATCCCAGCACCAAATAAAATAGCACCTATGGCTGTATGAATGCCTACTGGATGAACCTGTCCCATAGTTTTAATCCAATCTAAACTTTCACTTCCACCAGAATTGGAATATTCAATTGCAACGAAGCCGATAGTAGAAATAATGAGGGCTAAGATGATGGCCTTCAAAAGGGATGTACTCCCAACTAATACAGGGTCCCTAAAGCTGGCAGAAAAACAGAATTTGGACCTTTGTAATGTTACTCCAATCAATATCCCTATAATCCAAAAAGTACTATGATTAGTACTGATTTGTAGACTCAAAGCGTATATTGCTACTGCTAACACAATACATATCATCCCACAGGGCACCTGGCTACTTCTTTTTTTAAATTGCCCTTGTCGCTTAAGCTTTAACTCCTCTATAGCCTTCGACATACCATCACCCCTTTATCTCTTGTATATTTTTTTAACATGCTTTACTTATATTTAATCATAACAATTTTTTGTGTTTAAATGCAAGTAGCGGCCACCACCATTATTATCCATAGAGATACTGATGGGGTGCACCGCAACCAGGACATATATCATCAATCAAAACAGAAATAAATAAGGGGCAACGTAATGATTTAAAGCTTTTTTAATCTCTTTATAGACTATTTGTCCATTTTCCACATCTATCTCCCCACATAGCAACAACCTTACTATCCATTTCCACCTTTATTACTTCACAATTGTTGGAGCAGCCTCCACATTCAAAGGCAGAGGGTTGAAAGCTTAAGTCTGTGGTTTCAAAGCCTCTAAACCTAGTTTTGGTGTTTGATTCCCCAATATACTCCTTAGCCAGTATTGCTGTACCTATTGCCCCCATTATATTAAAATGCTTAGGAATAATAACCTCATGTCCTATTTCTTTTTCGAAGGCTGTCTTTATTCCAAGATTAGCTGCTACTCCACCTTGAAACACAAAGGGGGGCTCTAGTTTTTTTCCTCTACCGAGGTTATTAATATAGTTTCTAACCAGTGCTTCACACAAGCCCTTAATTATCTCCGACTTTGAAAAACCAAACTGCTGCTTTGCAATCATATCAGATTCAGCAAAAACAGTACATCTTCCAGCTATCCTTACATCTCTATCTGCCTTTAAAGCCATTGCTCCAAATTCTTCAATTGGTATACCTAGTCTCTCTGCTTGATGATCTAAAAAGGATCCTGTTCCAGCAGCACAAACTGTATTCATGGCAAAATCAATAACCATCTGATTGTCAACAATTATTATCTTGGAGTCTTGTCCTCCAATTTCAAAAATAGTTTTAACATCTGGAACTACATGGACTGTTGCAGTTGCATGGGCCGTTATTTCATTCTTAATTACATCTGCCCCCACCATTGTTCCTATAAGCTGTCTTCCACTACCAGTAGTCCCTACTCCCTTTATATTTGCCTGCTGTTGCAGTGTACTTTGTAAATCTTTAAGTCCCTTCTTAACCGAATCAAGTGGTTGACCGTTTGTTCTAATATATGCACTATAATGTACATCGCATTTTTCATCAATCAATACTATGTTGGTGCTAACAGAGCCAACATCAATACCTATATAGAAATCCTTCACTGACTTCATCTCCTATATTACGATATTTTTTTAATTCGCTTCCCCTTAATAAGATCGATAAATGCTTCTACTCTAGTTAAGCTATTTGCTGTACCACTTTGCTCGTCAATTGATAAGGTTAGTACAGGTATATTTAAGCTTTGTGATATTTTGGGTATAATACTTTGGGAAACCAACTCTGGTAAACAGCCAAAGGGCATTAAATGAATAACTCCGTCGAATCCCCGTTGACTATAGTCTACTATATGACCTACTGTTTGCTTTGCATGTCCTCCTATGTTAATAGGTATATAGGGTTCTCCCTTTTTAAGTATTTCTACCTCATGGGTTTGATTTATGAAGGCAGGCAATGCATTATATGCAACCCATTGTGATAAATATTGGGAACGCTCTACCTCTGCCCCTAGATTACCCAATAGCTCCTCCATCTTCATATTGATTGATGCTTCCATTACTACGTATATTTCTCCTACAATTCCAATTCTCATTTTTTCCTTTTCATTTACATTGTAGGTTTTTATTTGGTCTAGTTGCTGGCTTCCGTCATAAAAGGCCTTCTGAATAGACCCTTTACAATTTGCTCTATCGAATTGATTTTGTATTATATCCCATACTCTAGTAGCTTCACCTTTTTTTATCTCGTAGGCTCTAATTTTTTGTACACGCTTTTCTAATTTGTCCAATTTTCTAATCATATCGTATACCATAAATAATGATTGCCCTACCTTAAGCCAAGAGCTATTTCCCTTTAGCTTCATAATATTTTTAAAAAATTGCTTGGAATCCCTAAACATTGAATTAAAAACAATAAAATCTATATCGAAGCCTTCTTCCTTGAGGATTCTTCTATGTACCTGTTCATAAAACCCAGCACGACATGGGCCATGTCCACCCGAAGTAATAATTACCTCTGCTCCTAATTCAGCCGCCTGTAGATAGCTTCCTGTAATAACCTTCATTGGAAAACAAGCAAACTCTGGACTATATTTAACTCCTAAATTAATAGTATGCTGACTTGGTTTTGGTGGCATTATTACCTCATGCCCCAATAATTCAAGTAGCTTTTTATATACCACCGTAGTTCCCATGTAGGGAAAGGACACCCTCATCTTTAAGCACCTCTTTTGGCTTTTAGTTTTTTTCTCTTTATCATATCTACAAAGGCTTCTATTCTGGTTTGTAGATGGTTTTCACCGGAATGCTCATCTACTCTTATTGTCATGAAGGGCTTTTCATATACAGGTGAATCTAGCTCTAGTAGCTTTCCAATAAAGGAATCTGGTCCACAGCCGAAGGCTGTAACATGTATAACTCCATCAATATTTTCATCATCATAAAAGCTATAGCCAGCTCCAATAAGCTTGTCACTAAAGGTCCAAAATAGGTTTTTGGCCATAGTTTTTATTTTTTTATTTAAGCTATTTTCATTAAGCATCTCAAAGGTTTTAACACTTACATCCATTTCCCGTAGCTTTTTTACTATATCCATACTTATATAAGAATCATAAAGATTATAAACATAGCCTACAACCCCAATGGTAACACTAGCTTTTGCCGGTAATATTTTTGCTTCTTTTATGTTACCTAAAGCTAGATCACTGGCCTCAACCACCGTATAGCCTAAATAACAATAATTTCTAAAGCTCTCCCATATTTTACAGGCCTTTTCAAGGGCTTTTTTATTTGCTTTTGGTGAAATTGCAAGCTTTTCCTCCAGTGGTCTAAAGTTGTTATATTCAGCAATATTGTCATTTTTTGCTGTTATAGATGGCATTAGCATCTTTTCTTCTATACCTTCAAAGGAATGTCTTATCATATCAGGTAGTCCCATGAATTTAGGACAAAAATATTGTCCCTTTAATACTGATATAAACCTGGGTACATAAATATAGTCTACATTTTCCTCAAGGAGCTTTAAGAAATGACCTATGTATACCTTTATTGGTACACACAGCTCTGGTACAGAATGCTTTATACCTAAATCAATAATACTCTTAGAGGTTGCTGGAGTACTTACTACCTCAAAGCCTAACTCTTCAAAGTATGTTTTCCATAATGGATAATAATAGTAATACAATAAGCTTTTAGGGATTCCTATTTTCACTGTTTTTACCTCCAATGCATAATAAGTACATGGTTAGTTCAATATACATTATACCTTATTATAGTAAAATATTACTACCATAGCCAATCAAATATAATTAATAATTTGCTATTTTTTTTATATTTAATATTCAACAGAAATGCTATTTTTCCTTTTGCTTGTAGGTGTATTTACGATTTAAAAAAGGGCAAATATTATTGCCCTTTTTTTAATATTCTAATCTCCTGATATGGCCAGCTTACTTATTAATAGTGAAGGTGATCCTACATAGCTTTCACTAGGAAAAGCAAAGTCAAGATCATTTCCAACAGCTTCAACATCCTTTAAGAGGTCATAAAAATTTCCGGCAATAGTAATATGATTTACTGGTTTTTCAATTTTACCATTTTTAACATAGTAGCCCTTAGCTGCTAAGGAAAAATCACCTGAAATTCCATTGGCACCTGCGTGCAGTCCTTCAAGCTCAATAATAATTAATCCCTCTTTAATTGATGCTACTAAGTCATCATATTCATTGTCACCAGTTTCTATGAAAAAGTTAGTTGGTGCAATAGATAATGTACCCTTATAGGAGTTTCTATAGCCATGTCCGGTAGGAGTCACCCCATCTTTTTTTGCAGTTTTTAAGTTATGAAGATACGTTTTTAATAGTCCCTCCTCCACAACAATGCATTTCTTTGTAGCAACCCCTTCACTATCAAAGGTTCTGCTTGCCATTTTATCCTTCATATGAGGATTATCAATAATTGTTATGTTATGGCTTGCTATAGCTTCTCCAAGCTTGTTCTTTAATAGTGAACGACCCTGTTGCACATTTTCTGCTGAAAAAGCACCTATAAAGGTCTGTAATAGTGAGGCAGCAGCTGTATTTCTTAATAATATTGGATACTCCTTGCTTTTTACTGCTTCAGCCCCTAGTAGGTTTATTGCTTCATCAACCACCCTTTTAGCCATTTCCTCATAGTTAAAGTCCTTAAAGTCTCTTGTTACCTTTAATATATCACTGCTCTTAGAATCTTTACTATCCTTAACCAGTAGTGAGAAGTAGATAATACCTATATTTCCTTTTTCAACCTTTGATAAGCCCTTTGTATTAAATATCATTCGAGTTGATTCATGATCCTCGTATAAGTTAAACAATACCTTATCTACTCTCTTATCTAGCATTTTCACTTTCTGTGATAGGTTTATAAGTAGCTGCATTTTTTCTTCAATGCTTACTTCTGCAAATTCTTGGGAAAAAATATCAACCTTCTCATAAACAGGCGAGCCTGGAAAGATTTCTTCTATGTCATCATTTTCTATTACTTGGGCATTTTCTTTCGCTTTTTTTAATAATAGCTCTATAGAGGTTTCATCTACCTTCTCTGTATAGGAATATCCCATTTTATTATTAAAAACACCCCTGAAGGAAAGTCCACCTTCTACCGAAATATTATAGCTATCTATGCTATTATCAAAAACCTTACAGTTGAATTTCTTGTTGCTGATATAATTAATCTCCATATCTTCAAAGCCAATTTCTTTACCTGCTTCAAATATTTTTTCCTTTAAATCACGTATCTCCACCACTACTCCCCCTTCCTTCCACCAACGGTTATTTCGCTAACACGAATCATTGGCTGACCTACATTTGCTGGTATTAACCCACTAACAGATCCACACATTCCTTGACCATAATCAAGATTGGTTCCTACCATATCTATTTTATGTAGTATGTTTGGTCCGTTACCTATTAATGTAGCTCCTCTTATAGGTCTATCTATTTTACCCTTCTTAATAAGATAGCCCTCCATTACTGCAAAATTAAAGTCTCCTGTAGCAGGATTAACGGAACCTCCACCCATATATTTAGCATAAATTCCATTTTCAGTATTACCAATAATTTCCTCTGGTGTAGATTTACCTGCAGCAATATATGTGTTTGTCATTCTTGAGGTTGGTGCATATTTATAGGATTGTCTTCTTCCAGAGCCAGTTGACTCCATACCCATTCTTCTGCCATTTAACTTATCTATCATATAGCCCTTTAATATACCATTTTCAATCAATATATTCTTTCTTGTCTTTTCCCCTTCATCGTCTATATTAATTGATCCCCAGTGATTGGGTATTGTTCCATCATCTATTGCCGTTACTATATCAGATGCCACCTTCTCACCAATTTTATCTGCAAATACAGAGTTTTTCTTGGCAATAAAGGTTGCCTCTAAGCCGTGTCCACAGGCTTCATGGAATATAACACCACCAAACTTATTATCAATAACTACAGGGAACTTACCGCTTGGACATAAATCAGCATTAAGCATTGTAACTGCAATTCTAGCAGCCTCCCTTGCATATTCCTTTACATTTATCTCTTCAAATAGCTCAAAGCCTTTATGGGCCCCTGGTGCAAAATAGCCGGTTTGCATTTCATTAGAATTAGCTGCTACAGCTTCAATGAGTATTCTACTTCGTACTCTTCTATCCTCAACAAATTTTCCTTCTGAATTTGCAACTAAAATCTTCTGATCTTCATCTAGGTAGCCTACAGTAACCTGTGTAATTTCCTTACTGTATTTTTTAGCTGCATCTGAGGCTTCCCTCATTACTGAGATTTTATTGGATAAGCCAATATTCTTGGGATATTTCGTTATGTTATGTATACTGTTATAGGTTTCATTCATAAAATTTAATGCTATGTTTTTGGGGTTTTCTTTAATGGCCTTAGCAGCCTCTGAAGCAATTTTCATAAGGGATTCTGCATCAGTTTTGTTTGTGTAGGCATATATGCTATTAAAACCATTTATAATTCTAATTCCTATTCCATAGTCTCTTCCAGATATGGTTGATTCCACCTTGCCCCCCAACAGTTTAATGCTGGTTGTGTCTTTATCCTCTACAAAAACCTCAGCAAAATCACCACCTGTAGATAATGCTTCTGTAATAATGTTTTCTATAAGTCTTTCATTTAGCAATTTACTTCCCCTCCTTTATATATACTATTTATATATAATCTTAAAAAATCCTTTTTTACATATATATTTTTTTTTATCTCAGCGGCGTTACTAACTCTCCCGCTTCTTAAGCGGGAGATAAGTGCCGCCAAACTTCGAAATAAGTGCAACTAGAGTTCAGGTGGAGTTAAAACTCCATCTGAACTAAGTTTTCTTTATATTCTAAATTATTAGTTAAGTTTATATTGATGCCAATAATTATATCTTTCCTTTTGGTACAAGGGTGTTTCAGCTGTAACCCCATTTAGCTCATCCTCAATTATTGCTACAGTGCTTGCTTTAGAGTTTTCTGCCCTCCATATACTATCATTACTAATTAGGTTGTATTCTTCTTTGTTTTCTAAGACATCTAGTAATGGTATTATTTCATATACTGCTCTTCCATTTTTTCTATATTTATGTACCCAGGTAGGTACAAAGGATATTTTATTAAATTGGATGTCATTGTTTAATAAGTTCTTTCTTAAAGTAACATTTATTATTAAACCGTCTTCAGTGCTTCTATTGTTTAAGTATTCATATCTTTGGTTTGATAAGAAATTCCCTAAGGAGTATACTACAAGGGTTGAATTAGATTTACCATTCTCTTCAGCTTCGATTATTTCTATTGGCTGAAGCACGTGGGGGTGACTTCCAAAAATAATATCTACACCATATTCTGCAAGCTCATACGCTATTTTTTTTTGGTATGGGTTTGGTTTTTTATGATATTCATGTCCCCAATGTAGGTAAAAGCAAATTACCTCTGCACCATTAGCCCTCATTTCTTCAACTCTATTTTTCATCTTTAAAAGGTCTTCATCTAGGTACTCATAGCTAAAGGTATCAATTAATGCCTCAGTATCCTTTGGAATTGGAATTGCATTTATTGTTTTAAAATCACCGTATCTGGGGGTTTCATAGGTGAAGGCCGATAATCCCACTTTAACTCCCTTTATGTCTATAATAGAAAAGCTTTGCTCCTCTGTATTTCTTCTTGTACCAAAGGGAATCAAGCTATTCTCCTTAACAACATCTATTGTTCTTATAACTCCTGCTTTTCCTGTATCTAATGTATGATTATTTGAGGTGGCTAAACCGTGGAAGCCAGCCTGCTTTAGTGCTTTAGCCAGGGCATCAGGAGTATTAAACATTGGATAGCCAGCATAGCCTAAATCACTACCTCCAAAGGTTATTTCTAGGTTTCCAAGCATAAGGTCAGCCGATTGCAGATAGGGCTTTACGAATTCAAAGTTATTTTTAAAGCAGTAGGTATCATCAAAGTACTGGGCTGTTAACTGTGGACTATGGACTATAATATCCCCCACTGCCGATATTGTTATATCAATAAATTCAGGCTTTTTAGGTTTGCTCTCCTCAATTACTACCACATCAGCTTCCTCTTGGTTTCCTTTTGCAGTAGAGGTATCTTCTTGCTTATTATGACAAGCAGTAAATAGTAAAGTAATGGATAAGCCTACCATAGCTATTTTTCTTTTCATAAGCGCAGCTCCTTATAGGTTATAACTTATATTAGGTGTGGCTCTGTGTTTTCTAGGGTTCCTTTTGCTTTTTCTAAATGTAGAAGTACTTCTTGAAGCATAATTATTTTATTTGTATCCTCATCGTGTGTTAATCTTGCGTTTATTGAGTTTATATCTTCATTAATGTATGCTATTCCTCTTTCATGTATTTTTTTCATTTCTTCCATCAATAGGTTACGGAGCTTCATTTGATTTTGACTGTCTAAATTAACTAACCATTTTAGTGAATAATAGGTGGCAAATCCCATAGCAATAGATATAGCTAAGCCTGTAGAGTAGCTTTTCTTTTTATGGGGTTTCATTCTACTAAGCCCCAATAGTCCTGACAAAATCCCAATTGGCCCTAAACCCTTATAACATCCTGAAAAGTACACGGCTGTAATTGGTATACCAATTGCTAGTGCTTTTACTGTGGTGTTTTTTATCATTAATGCTATATCCTTTTCTGCATTTAAATTGAAGGCTTTGTCTTTTTGGTATTCCTCTGTAAAAAAGCTTAATTGCTCATCAGTTATTTTATAGATACTTTGGATTTTACTAAGATAGTCTTTTTCTTCTTGGTTCTCTGAATGATCTGCCTTCATAACATTAATTAAGTCCTTCATTAATGAAAAGCGTAGTATATTTTGCTCCTGTTGATTTAAGTCAGCTAGTGCTTTAGTACACATTTCCTCTAATGGTTCTTTTTCTTGACTTAAAATGTATTCTATTACCCTCTCCCTCATACATGAGTTTAATTTTATGTTTGCCATTAGCCTATATAGCTCTGCTACCTTTAGCTGATTTAGTTCTCCATCTGTTGTAACCATCAGTGAAAGTAATTTACAGTATGTTAGCTTTGTTTTTGATGGTAGATTATCCAGTGACCTTACCTTCTCTTTATACATTTTATCACCCCATTATGTATGACTTAAAAATTAGTGTAATTATCAATAATTATATTCTTTATTGATTTTGCAGGCTTTATACCAGTTCAACTGGCTTTTGATTATACAAAAAGCCTCCATAGTGGCTACAGGTATTAATAGCCCATTTTGTACCAGTAGCCATAGCATCTTTAATAGTTCCACCCTTTAATACTTCTGACATATATCCTGCAATATAGCTATCACCAGCCCCTAAGGTATCAACAATCTTACCCTTTTCAGCCGATTGACAATAAAAATCTTTTCCATCATACCCTATACTTCCTTTTTCACCTTGAAGAAATATGCAGTGTTTTGTCCCTTCTTTACAGGTTTCTATCATTAGTAGCCTCTCCTCTTCTCCAAAGCTTCTACCGGAGAAAAATCCATAATCTATATGCTTTTTTGCAGCTGTTATTATGGTTTTATTTCTTAATATGGAGAAGTCAAAGGAAATAGTTCCATCGCCTTTTAACTCCTTTAGCTGATTTATAGTGCCTCCTAAAATGGAGGAATGTATATGATTATGCCTTTTAATAAAATCCTTCTGATGCTTATCAACTGTAAAGCCCTCTAAAACACCTGGTTTTAATCCTAAAAAGCTTCTATCCCCATTGTTTAACTCAACTGTTGATAAGGGTGTTTCTCCTTCTAAAATAATTGAATATTCAGTATCTATATTGTTGTCCTTTAAAAGCTTTAATAGCCTACACCCTGCTTTATCATTTGCAATAGGTCCTACATAGCTTAACTGATAATCTGTATATCCTTTAAGGTTCATTATAAAATTTATGGAGTTGCCTCCTAAATACTTTTTTTCTAAGTTCTTATAATAGTCAAGCATATTATCCCCAACAGCTACTATTTTCATTTCGACTCTACTCCTTGGTCAATAGTTAAATCACCTGAAAGGATTCTTTCAATTAAGTAGGAAACCCCGTCATCTTCATTAGATTTAGTCCTCCACTTTGCACTTTTCAACACTTCTTCTTCTGCGTTTTCCATTGCAACACCTAAACCAGCTATGCTAATCATTGATAGGTCATTATAATTATCACCCACTGCTGCGATTTCATTTGTGCTGATATTAAGCTGCTGCGAAAGTTTTTTTAAGGCGTTACCCTTAGATGCAGACTCATGTAATATTTCGATATTTTCTCTACCTGAACTTGTTATAGCTATACCACCAACATTTTTAATTTTGCTTTTAGTATTCTCCAGTTGTTTTGGTTCAAGTGAATAAATAAAAAGGCTTGCAAAGGTTCCGCCACTTAACACATATTTACGCATATCTACTTTTCTATGGGCTCCACTTAAAAAAACTGCATGTAAAGACTTTGTCCATGTAGTAAAATGAGAGCTGCTTTTTAGCTTGATATAGTTTTTTATTACCTTAATTCTTTCCCTATAGCTCTTGATGTAGCTGTGACACCCATCGGAGCCATGGAAGTATATATTTTCCTTTTCTAAAATCGGTATTAAATCAAGAATAGCCCTATTGTCAATATTAATTATATTAATAATTTCCTTTTCCTTATTACGTATGACTGCCCCATTATTACTTACCACCCAGCATGGAAAGCCAATTTCCTTTAGATAGGGTTTAATTGTAGCATAGGGCCTACCTGTACAAATTACTATCTCAATACCTTTTTCTTGTGCTTTTTTTAGTGCTTTTATATTATTGGTTGATAATGTTTTGTTGTTTTTTAATAACGTACCATCCATATCTGTAGCCAACATTTTAATAACCATTATATTCCTCCGTTTTCTTTATATATATTATTATAACTTTTTTTATTTAATTAGGAAAGAAACAGAAAAAGTGTTTTTTCTGAATACTATGACTTAATAATGAATATACTAGCAATTGACGTAGATCTACTACTTTACTGGGTTTTATTATTTAATAGGAGGGCTTAGAAATGTTATCTAAAAACTTAGTTGATAAGCTAAATGAACAAGTTAAGCATGAGTTTTTTTCGTCAAATTATTATCTTGCAATGGCCTCATATTGCAAGGAATTGGAGCTTGATGGCTTTGCTAACTTTTTTATAGTTCAGGCAGAGGAGGAAAGATTTCATGGAATGAAGCTTTTTAATTTTATTACTGAGATTGGCGGAAGGGCTTACATTTCAGCCTTAGATGAGCCACAGAATACTTTTTCTTCCCTAGAGGAGGTATTTAATAATGCTTTGAAGCATGAAACCTTCGTCACGGAATTAATTAATCAATTAATGGATATTGCAGTGTCAGAAAAAAACTATGCTGTAATTAGTTTTTTGAATTGGTATGTAGATGAACAGGTAGAGGAAATATCTATGATGACCTCTTTATTAAACAAGGTAAGGCGAATTGGCGAAATCAATTATGCTATTTATATGCTGGATCAGGAGCTAGGAAATCGTACCTTTACTCCGCCTGCAGAATAATTAATGTTAAAAGACAAAAGCATCAGTTATTCAACTGATGCTTTTTCTTTTTAGCAGCCTCTTACCTTTGCAACCTCAACACTTATTTTTCTACCCTTAATACGTTTTTTCTTTAAGGCTTTAATAATGTCCCTCTCCATATGTCTTGGAACTTCAACAAATGAAAACTTATCATACATATTAATAGCACCTACGCTACCACCATCTATACCTGCTTCATTTGCAATAGCACCAAGTAAATTACCAGCATTGATACCATGTCTTTTGCCTATATTAAAGTATAATCTTACCATACCTTTTTCGACAGCATTATTATTGTCCTCTTCTTCTTCATGGGACTCTTTTAACTCGCCTTCTTCTTTTTTCATTATCATCTTTAATAATGCTGCTCCAATTTCAATAGAGTTGTGGGTTTCTGCCAGCTTCTCAATAAAGTTCATATGTTCACTAATTCCACCGGTCTCTATTATCGATGCAATATTTTCAGCAATTTCTTGCTTTTTCTTTTCTACTATGTCATTAAATGAAGGCACCTTTCTTCTAACTAGCTTTGTCTTAATATATCTCTCTAACATTTTCATTGTACGTATTTGTCTTGGTGTTACTAATGTATAGGCTAACCCTACTCTGCCAGCTCTTCCAGTTCTACCAATTCTATGAACGTAATACTCGAAGTTTTCTGGCAGATCATAGTTAATTACTAAAGCCACATCATCTACATCTATTCCCCTTGCTGCCACATCAGTTGCTATAAGCATATCTATAGTTCCGTCTCTAAACTTTTTCATTACCCTATCTCTTTGACTCTGCTTTAGATCCCCGTGTATTCCTTCAACTGAATAGCCTCTACTCTGTAATTTTTCCACAAGCTCATCTACACCTTTTTTGGTGTTGCAAAATATCATCCCCAAAGCTACGCTTTCCATATCTAAAATTCTAGTTAGAGACTCTAATTTTTCATGGGTTTTCACTTCAAAGTAGAACTGTGTAATCTGAGGTACTGTTAATTCCTTATGAACAACCTTAACCTTTTTAGGATGATTCATATACTTTTGTGCAATTATTTCTATTTCCTTAGGTATTGTAGCAGAAAACATTAGAGTTTGCTTTCCATTAGGTATTTCATTTAATATTGCTTCTATTTCCTCTTGAAAACCCATGTCCAACATTTGGTCTGCTTCATCCATAACAAGTCCCGAAATGTTATTGAGCTTTAGGGTTTTCCTCCTAATATGGTCTAGTATTCTCCCAGGAGTTCCTACAACAATTTGCACCCCTTGCCTTAAGGCCTTAATTTGCCTTTCTATTGGCTGTCCACCGTATATAGCTAATGTCTTAACACCCTTTTTATATTTAGAAAATTTCTGTAGTTCATCTGCAACTTGTATGGCTAATTCTCTTGTGGGGGTTAATACCAATACCTGAACTGCTTTGTCTACAAAGGAAACCTTTTCTATCATTGGTATACCAAATGCAGCTGTTTTTCCTGTTCCCGTTTGTGCTTGACCAATTAGGTCATGTCCTTGAAAAACTAGGGGAATAGCCTTCTCTTGTATAGAGGTTGGTGTTTCAAAGCCTAATTCTTCAATAACCTTTAATATTTCATTACTAATTTTTAAACTCTCAAATTGATTCATGTTTTGTGTATCTCTCCTATTCTTATTTCATACTGCACTATTATATCTTTTTTTAGTATTTATGTAAATAAATAAATCGGTGATATATACATAGTTTTTACAGTATAGTCTAAAACTATTAAATTAATTAGTGACAAGAGCAAAACAAAAGTCACCTACTTTTTTAACAAGGTGACTTTATGTATAATCGCCATTAACATCTATATTAACTTACGATTATAGCTTAGTTACATTAGCAGCTTGAAAGCCTCTTGGTCCTTCAACTACTTCAAATTGTACTTGTTGTCCCTCTTCTAAGGTCTTGTACCCTTCAGATTGGATAGCTGAATAATGTACAAATACATCGTCTTCTCCTTCAACAGAAATAAAGCCAAAACCCTTTTCCCCATTAAACCACTTTACTGTACCAGTCTTCATTTAACTTCCTCCTAAACAATAATTATTTGCCTAATTAAATTAAAATTAACATTTTTAAAAGCCTTTGTCAATAATAATTGGCAAATTTGAGTCTTTTCAGATACTTATTACCTTTATTATATGATTATCTCCATGCTATAAAAGGTTTATTCATAACATTATGGCTGTTTTATTGAATTAGAGCAAGGTTTTACCTACCTTGCTCTAACTGACCCTTCATCCATTATCTTCAACTAAGTCGATAGTTCCAAGTACTATATGGGCTAATCCAAAACCGATGATACCTGCTGCAATCATAGGCATTAAATCATTATTGTCTTGTCTATTTTTCATGCTCATTCCCTTTAATGCTACACCTGTTGCTGTTACGCCTGTACCTAGAATGGTAGGGATCATTCCTTCACGCATAGAAACTCCTCCTTTTATTATATGAGATTAATAGAGAAAGATCATTATTATTTTTTCTATATTAATTTTTTTTATCCCCACTAAAGAACATTTTAGCTTGTAAAAAAATAGACAATACTAGAGGCTCACTCTAACATCGTCTATCTTACACTTTACTTAACATCTCTAAACAAAATATCCTCGGGACAGTTAAGCTCTTTACATATCTTTTCGATGTTTTCATCTTTAGGTATTCTTCCCTCATATAACCATGCCTGCACTGTTCTTGGTGATACTCCAATTCTTTCAGCCATATCGCTTACCTTTATGTCATCTGCAAACATTAGCCCCAACATGTAGCGATTCTTTACTTCCCATTTTTTAAGTCTTCTAAATCGCTTTTTCCGTATTCCTTTTCCTAAAACTCGTCTTGCTCTTTCACTTGCAGTTTCCATACTTTCCCCTTTCCTTCAATAGTTCCTTTAACAAGGTTTTTATAACTTGAAGCGCAAATTTAATCTTTAGCTAAAATTATTGCCTAAAAGATACATTTTATACATTTTACCTCATTTTTTATCTCAGCGGCGTTACTAATACTCCCGCTTCTTAAGCGGGAGTTAAGTGCCGCCAAGCTAGAAAGTAAGCGGAACTAGAGTTCAGGTGGAGTAAAAACTCCATCTGAACAAAGTTTTCTTTATCTCTCTTGCTTCTTTAGCTTTTAAGGGCTACAGCTCATATATTAAGTATTAGCTCTACATTCTAACAATAACACCAGCCTTCTCAGCACAGGTGCTACATATGATTTTTTTAGGCCCCCCTGCAGTAGCCAATAGCTTTTTACAATACAAACATTCAACACAACAGCTGGTTATTAATCCAAACCTTTCATAAACTGGTTTTCCTTTATTATCATATCCTATTATTTTTCTCTCAACTGATTCCATAGTAATAGACACCCCCAAAAGTATTTATACTATATATTATGTAAATCACTCGAATAATTCTAATACTATCTTTAGTTATTCTAACTTCCCGTAATGCTTTATTCCACAGCCTTATTTTTAGCTGGTTAAGTAACATAATGATTTTTTTATTCATACTATGTAGCATATGGCTTTGCTATTTCCTAGGTAGTGTTAAGTAACTTATG
>NZ_WBZC01000023.1 GCF_009017275.1 Alkaliphilus pronyensis
CACAAGAACCGTCCCCCTGTGTACTTTATTTTTCTATGCTTTGTACTTTTTCTTTTCCTTAATTTTAAAGGCTGCTTTACCAACTCTATCTCTTAGGTAGAATAATCTAGCTCTTCTAACTTTACCACGACTTATAACTTCAATTTTTTCTACTTTAGGAGAGTGCACTGGGAAAGTTCTTTCTACACCTACACCATAAGAAATTCTTCTTACTGTAAATGTTTCTGCAATACCTCCGCCTTGTCTTTTAATTACAATTCCTTCAAATATCTGAACTCTTTCTCTATTACCTTCTTTAATACGTACGTGAACCTTTACTGTATCACCTGTATTAAACTCTACTATATCTTTTTTAAGCTGCTTATTTACTATAGAATTAATTAAATCCATTGCTGTACCTCCTCTCTTCCTAGACGTTCATATGACTATTTCATAGAGGACCGCCCGTAATACCTTTGTAATTATATCACACCCATTTTGCAATAGCAATAGGTAGTTATAAACTATTGGTTAATTGAATAATTGCTTTCTTGTCTTCTGGCGTTAAATCTGCCTTCTTAAGTAAATCTGGTCTATTTCTTAATGTTATTTCTAAGGATTTTTTACGTCTCCACTCATCTATTTTGCTATGATTACCCGACAACAATACATCTGGAACCTCCATTCCTCTAAAGCTTTGAGGTCTAGTATAATGGGGATACTCAAGTAAGCTTGAATAAAAGGACTCTTCTTGATAGGAATCTGTGTGAGAAAGAACCCCTGGTATTAATCTAGCAACAGAATCAATAACAACCATAGCTGGAATTTCTCCACCTGTTAATACATAATCACCTATTGATATTTCATGAGTTACGAGATTATCTATAACTCTTTGGTCTATTCCTTCGTAATGACCACATATAAAAATCAGAACATCTTCTTTAGATAGACTCTCTGCCATAGATTGATTAAAGGTTTTTCCTTTAGGAGACATGTATATGGTTTTGGGCTTGCTTTTGGCATCTATAGAATCCATTAGTACCCTGTGACTATCAAAAATTGGTTGTGGTGTCATAACCATACCTGCACCACCACCATAGGGGTAATCATCCACCTTTTTATGCTTATTGTCTGAATAATCCCTTATGTTAATGCACTCTATATCTATAATACCCTTTTCCCTAGCTCTCTGAAGGATACTGGCTCCCAGAGTATGCTTAAACATTTCAGGAAAAAGAGTTAATACTCTAATTATCATTAAATCATTCCTTCAATAGGTTTCACTATGATTTTTTTTGCCTCAATATCAATAACAGGCATAAACTCCTTTACTGCTGGAATCATAACTTCCTTTCCCTCATCATTTCTTATGACATATACTTCACTTGGTCCCGTCTGTATTATGTCCTTAACTTTGCCTAAATAGACTTCATCTACTGTATAAACATCAATACCTATGAGATCTATAATATAATAGGTATCTTCTGGTAGCTCTCTACGTTGAGATTCATCAATATATAGCGCTTTGCCTTTGAAACCTTCAACTAAATTTATATCTCCATAGTCCTGAAAGGTTACAATAACCATATTCTTAACATATTGTATCTTATTAATAGTAAGCTTTGTTGTTTTGTCTAAATAAACATATTCTAGCTCTTCGAAACGTTCTGGGTAGTCGGTTGTTGGAACTACCTTTAATCCACCTTTAATTCCATGGGTATTTACTATTTTTCCAACCCGTAAAAACTTCATATTGACACCTGCTTTATGAATGATTTTTAATTAGAAGACCCCCATCTGCATTTATAACCAAGAAGCCCGTTAACTACTTACTTTGTAGTTGCAATATTTCTCAGTCTAGTTCTGGGGGTTTAGCTTAATTTAGTAATTTTGATTAGATTATTTCTACAATTACTCTTTTATTATCCTTAGTAGCTGCAGCCTTAACTACAGTTCTAATGGCTTTTGCAATTCTTCCTTGTTTACCGATTACTTTACCCATATCCTCTGGGGCTACCTTCAACTCTACAATAATGGATTGATTCCCCTCTATTTCGTTGACAACAACTTCTTCAGGACAATCTACTAAAGCTTGTGCAATTACTTTAACTAATTCGCCCATTTGTGTAAAACCCCCTAACATTATTCTCCAATAATGCCGCTTTTCCTAAGCAGATATTTAACAGTATCAGTAGGTTGTGCGCCATCCTTTAGCCATTTCTCAGCCTTTTCATCATTTATTTTAATTTCCTTTGGCTCGGAAACTGGATTATAGTAGCCTATTTCTTCAATGAATCTACCATCTCTTGGTGCACGTGAATCAGCAACCACGATTCTGTAGAAGGGTCTTTTTTTAGCACCCATCCTTTTTAATCTTATCTTAACAGCCATTTATTTCACCTCCTTAAAATACATTTAAAATCTATTTCCAAAGGGAAGCTTAAATTTACCACCCTTTTTCATACCCTTTTCCATATCTGTAAACTGTTTCATCATTTTTCTTGTTTGTTCAAATTGCTTTATTAATCTATTCACCTGTTGAACAGACGTTCCACTACCAGCAGCAATTCTTTTTCTTCTGCTGCCATTTAAAATGCTGGGATTTTGTCTTTCTTTTTTTGTCATAGATTGTATAATTGCTTGTATATATACAAGCTCCTTCTCGTCTACCTCTAATCCCTTTAACTGTTTGCCAGCACCAGGAATCATTTCTAATAGCTGACTTATTGGACCCATATTTTTCATCTGTTGTAGTTGGTCTAAAAAATCTTCAAAGGTAAATGATTGTGATTTAATTTTATTCTCTAGTTCCTTTGCCTTTTTAGCATCAAAATTTTCCTGTGCCTTTTCAATTAAGCTTAGTACATCTCCCATTCCTAATATTCTTGAAGCCATTCTATCGGGATGGAAAACCTCTATATCATCTAGCTTTTCTCCTAAAGCAGCAAATTTTATAGGCTTATTTGTTACCGCTCTAACAGATAAAGCAGCTCCACCTCTAGTATCACCATCAAGCTTAGTTAAAATAACACCATCTATTCCAAGCTTTTCGTTAAAGTGTTCTGCCACATTAACAGCATCCTGCCCAGTCATGGAGTCTACAACCAATAGAATTTCATGGGGTTTAATACTTTCTTTTACACTTTGTAGTTCTCCCATTAATTCATCATCTATATGAAGTCGCCCTGCAGTATCTATTATCACTACATCATTACCATGATTAATAGCATGCTCTAGCCCTGCTTTAGCAATATTTACAGGATTTTGCTTGTCACCCATCGTGAATACTGGAACGTCAACCTGTCCACCAACCACCTGAAGCTGCTTAATTGCAGCAGGTCGGTAAATATCAGCCGCAATAAGTAGTGGCCTTTTAGCCTGCTTTTTAATAAGCTTAGCCAACTTTCCACATGTGGTGGTTTTACCTGCTCCTTGAAGTCCAACCAGCATAATAACAGTAGGGGGTTTAGATGAAAAGGCAATTTTACTTTGGGTTGACCCCATTAGTTCTGTTAGCTCTTCATTAACGATTTTAATAATCTGCTGCCCTGGTGTAAGGCTTTCTAAGACCTCTGCACCAATAGCCCTAGCCTTAACTTTATTAACAAAGTCCTTTACTACTTTAAAGTTAACATCTGCCTCAAGAAGGGCCATTTTGACCTCTCGCATTGCATCATTTACATCTTTTTCGTTGACTTTACCTTTACCCTTTAGCTTGTGAAAGGTATTTTGTAGTTTTTCAGCCAATCCCTCAAATATCATTACGAAACCTCCTTGAGATTAGTTATGTATATCTGTTAGTAGTATTTTTATAACTCTAATTTCTTCCTCCAGTTCTTCCTTTGGAGCGTTTTTTTTAATAAGTTTGTCTAATTGCTCAACCTGTATAAATGTCTTTTTTATGGTTTCTGCTCTACTGCTGTATAATTCTATCAGCTTAAGCCTTTCTTCGTATTCATACATGATTTTTTCGGTTCTTTTGATTGTATCATAGACAGCCTGTCTTGATATGCTAAATATTTCAGCTATCTCTCCTAATGAAAAATCTTGATTATAATAATAATCTATTATATCCCTCTGTCTTTCTGTCAAAAGGGGGCTATAAAAATCATATAGCATTGAAATTTTAATGGTCTTTTCAATCATTAAAACACTTCCTATAATCTTCATGTGTAAAGGCGCTTTACTTTACAGATGTATTGTATAATAAATCTCTCTCTCTGTCAAACACTTTTTAAATTTATTCTTCACCGAACAGAGCATTAACAAAGCTATTGGAATCAAATTCCTGTAAATCTGCAACTCCTTCTCCAACTCCAATAAGCTTTACAGGTATTTTTAGCTCTTGACTTATGCCTATTATAACACCACCCTTGGCAGTTCCATCTAGCTTTGTAAGTACTAGTCCTGAAATGTTTGTTGCTTCTTTAAATATTTTTGCCTGTTGAATAGCATTTTGACCTGTTGTTGCATCTAATACTAGCAATACATCTCTTGTGGCATTAGCATATTCTCTTTCTACAATCTTAGATATTTTCCCTAACTCATTCATAAGATTCTTTTTGTTATGAAGTCTACCGGCTGTATCACAAATCAATACGTCTACTTTTCTAGCTTTAGCCGCCTGTATAGCATCAAATATTACAGCTGCAGGGTCTGCCCCCTCCTGATGGCTTATTACTTCTACCCCTACTCTATCCCCCCAAATCTTTAGCTGCTCAACGGCAGCCGCCCTAAAGGTATCTGCTGCTGCCAAAAGAACCTTTTTATTTTGTCCCTTAAGCTTATGGGCAATCTTACCAATTGAGGTGGTTTTTCCAACACCGTTGACTCCAACTACTAAAATGATTGCGGGTGAAGGCTGGATATTTAGCTGTTGATCATCTTCAAACTCGCCTAAAATCTCCTTTAGCTTATCCTTTAAAATAACCTTAATCATTTCTGGCTCTTTTATTTTTTCTGCCTTAGCCTTATCCCTTATATGGTCAATTATTTCCATAGTTGTTTGAACACCTATATCAGCCGTTATTAAAACTTCTTCTAGCTCTTCTAATAATTCTTCATCAACTTTTTGGTATGACTTAATAAGGTCTTCAATTTTTACTGTTATACCTTGTGTAGTTTTTGATAATCCCTCTTTAAGTCGCTTAAATATATTAGCCTCATTTTCTTCGGTAGAAGCACTAGCTTCAGCTTGTTTATTATTTTCAACATCCTCTATTTTTTGATCCTTTTCTTCATTTTCGTTTTTAAATTTATCAAAAAGCTTTTTTAACATTGTATTTCCTCCTAGCTGGCAATTTCTTGGTTTTTATCTGATAGCTTAACTGAAACAAGGGTTGAAACCCCTTCTTCCTCCATTGTAACCCCATAAAGTGCATCTGTTATTTCCATAGTTCCCTTTCTATGGGTTACAACAATAAACTGAGTAGTTTCTGAAAGCTCCTTTAAAAAGCTTGAAAATCTTTGAACATTAGCATCATCTAAGGCTGCTTCTATTTCATCTAAAATACAAAAGGGACTAGGCTTTACTAATAATATGGCGAATAACAATGCTATGGCTGTAAGAGCCCTTTCTCCTCCCGATAGTAATGATAGGTTTTGAAGCTTTTTCCCTGGAGGCTGTGCAATTACATCAACACCTGAATTTAAAACATTTTTTTCATCCTCCATAACTAAATCTGCCCTTCCACCTCCAAATAATCTGGTGAATACACTATTAAAGTTTTCACGTATTACTTGGAACTGCTTTGTGAACTGTAGCTCCATATTGCTTTCTAGCTCTTGTATAACCTCCTTCAATGATTCCTGGGCTTGATATAGGTCGTCCTTTTGCTTTTTTAAGAAATCAAATCTATCTTTAACTCTTTTATACTCTTCAATAGACTCTAAGTTAATGTTGCCTAAAGCTTTTATTTCATTCTTTAGTTCATTTATTTCCTTAGCGGCTTTACCAATATCCTGTAGCTCTTCTTTAAGCTGTAGTCCAGTGCTATAGGTAAGCTCGTATTCCTCCCACAATTTATCATAATATGCCTGCTGTTGCATTTCTAGCTTTGTTCTTTTTACATCTAGCCTATGACTATTCTCTTGAATATCTGCTATTACCTTTTGATTATCCTCAAGTCTTCTCCTTAAATCCTCTTCCTCCTTCAATATAATAGTTTTTTCATTCTTCATTTCATTTAGCTTAATCTCAAGGCTGTTGCCACTTTCCCTTAGTTCCTCCAGATCCTTTTTAAGGCTGTTTATTTCTTCTTCAAGCTGTGTATACCTGATATTTATCTCTACAATTTCCTTATCCTTTAACTCTCTTAACTTCTCTGCCTTTCTTATTGAAGCTTGTAGGTGATCTATATCTTGAAGTAGATTCCTTTTATTACCTTCAACCTCAGCTTCCTTAACTCTATTTTGGGTTATTTCTATGTTTAAAGCCTCTAGTATGTTCCTTTTCCCTTGAAGGCTATTTTGTGTTTCATTAACTGCCAATCTTGTATTAGAAATTTCCTCTTCAAGCTTTAATATTTCTGCATCTACAGCCTGCTGCTTCCTATATGAGTCTTTATTGGCATTATTTATCTGCTGAACTTCACCTTCTATTTGTGTAATAGAACCTATATATTGTGCTTCTTCTTTTTTTGATTGTTGAATACAGCTTAGTAATGTTGCTTCCTTTATTTTATGCTCTTGTAAAATACTATTAAGCTTTGTTAGCTCTTCTGAATATTGACTCTTTTTTTTGTTCATTTCTATAAGCAATGACTTATGCTTTTTTATGTCTATCTGTAATTTTTTTATACCAATTACCAGCTCTTCAAGTTCTCTTTTTCTACCCAGTATACCTGAAGTGCTTTTAATATTGCTACCTCCTGTTAATGAGCCACCTATATTAATAACATCACCGTCTATTGTCACAATTCGTAGCCTGTACTGAAGCTTTTTAGCAATAATAACTCCAGTATCAATATTCGGTACAATCAATACCCTTGATAGAAGATTAGAAAAAACATTTTTATGCTTTTCTTCAAAGCTAATTATATCTATTGCTAATTTGACATCCTTGTGTTCATTAATAATTTTTAATTCTTCATTACTAATACTTCTACTTTGAACAGCACTTAATGGTAATATCGTAATTCTACCCAGGTTATTTTTCTTCATGTGAGCTATTAAATCCTTTGCCTTCTCTTCCGTTTCGCAGACAATATTCTGTATAGCAACTCCAAGTGCTGTCTCAATAGCTATTTCATAGCCCTTAGGAACCTTTAATAAATCTGCAACTACTCCGTAAACTCCACTCCCTAAGCTCGGTATTTTACTACAGGCATTTAATATATTTTTTACACTTTTATTAAAGCCCTCATGTTCCTTTTCCATTTCCTCAAGAACATTTTTTCTTGATTGCCTATGGTTCAAGTTCTTTACTAAGTCTTCTATTGTATTAGTATTTAATAATATTTGCTTTTCTAATTCACTGTTTTTATTATTTAATTCTATTATTTTAGCCTTAACAGTAGAAATTTCATTTGCAATAAAGTTAACTTCTTTTTCTAAATCTAAAACCTCTTTTCTTTTTTCCTTTAGTCTAAGGTTAGTATCCTCTAGCTCATTATTTATCTGCTGAAGTCGATCCTCCATTGTTTTTATTAAGGTTTTGATACTATTTAACTCACTTTTCTTGTCACTAATTTCATTTAATGCGTCAATTATGTAGGATTTTGCCTCTTCCATTTCCTTTTCCTTAGAGGTATTTTGACTTAACTGACTTTCATACTCACTGGTTTTAGCTTCTATGGTTTTTTGAAGGCTGTCTAGCTCTTTACATATTACTTCAAGCTCAACAAGCTTAACTTCTATCTGTTGATTAGCCTCTTTTTCCTCTTCCTGTAGCTTTAGTATTTCCAACTTAATTCTCTCTAAATTTGAATCGATATGGACTGTTTTTTCTTTGCTAAGCTCAATGGCTCCTTCCTTTTTCTTAATTTCGTTTTCTGTATTAAAATACATTTTCTGCATATTTGAGTAGTTTTCATCCCATTGTACATGTAGTCTACTATTATTATCTAGCTGCTTATTTAACTCACTGTTCTCTTTCTTTTGCTCCTCCATAGAATTTTTTAGCAATTCTATTTGTCTTGTTAGCTCATTTAATCCCACTTCTGTCTTATCAATTTCTCTAATTATCAAATTAACCTCAAGCTTTAACAGCTTTTCCTTTATTTCTTTAAATTTTAAGGCCTTTTCACTTTGATTTTTTAAGGGCTCCAATTGATTTTCTAGCTCGTGTAAAATATCAGCCACCCTTAAAAGATTGTCTCTAGTAGTATTTAGCTTTTTCTCTGCTTCATCTCTTCTTGATTTATACTTTATAATCCCTGCTGCTTCTTCAAATATTAGTCTTCTTTCTTCAGGCTTACTACTAAGAATCTCGTCAATTTTCCCTTGTCCTATTATGGAATAGCCCTCTTTTCCTATTCCAGTATCCATTAGTAATTCCCTAATATCCTTTAAGCGACAGGAGGCTTTATTTAAGTAGTATTCACTCTCACCTGAGCGATAAACCCTTCTTGTTATAGTTACTTCACCATAGTCTATTGGCATTAGCATTGAGGTATTATCTAAGGTTAAGGAAACCTCAGCCATACCTAATGGTTTTCTGGAGTTTGTACCTGCAAATATAACATCCTCCATTTTACTGCCCCTTAGTGATTTGGGACTTTGCTCTCCTAGTACCCATCTTATGGAATCTGATATATTGCTTTTACCACTTCCGTTAGGTCCTACCACTCCAATAATGCCATTTTCAAATTGCATTTCTATTTTATTTGCAAAAGATTTAAATCCTTGAATTTCCAATCTCTTTAGATACAAAAAATCACCCCAAGTTAATGTCAAGTTATTACTGATTAATTTTATCATAAAGACTTAAAAAGAAAAAGACCTACTAGAATACTTCAATCTCTAGTTGGTCTGGGTCCTTTTGATAAGTGGATTTAATCTTCATGCTTTTAAGATTATATTTATTTAAAAAGTAGTTTTTGTTTGATTGACAATAGCCTGAAACCCTTGAAGCTTCCCTTGTATTACAATGAACTACAATGCTTTTATTAAAAATCACCTTCTTATCTTTTAGAAGCCCCTCAATTTTTTCTTTATATATTTCTGTTTCCACCATCTCACGGAAGGCTGGATGATATGGACCTGCCACTACACCTTTACCATAGGTTATTTCCTCTGTAGTTTGAAGTCCCACCCTAATAACACTTATTCCTTCCCTTTGAAATTGTATTAGTACTTTTTTAGCAATGGTTATTGCTTCCTCTAAGGTATAGGGTATATAATTGCCAGTATTAAATAATTCCTCCAAAAAAGTATCTTTAATTACAAGTGTGGGGTAAACTCTTACAAAGTTAGGTTTCCAGTTGATAAAGTCTTTAACTGTATTATCAATTGCTGTAACGGAATCTCCTGCTAAACCCAGCATCATTTGAAGACCTAACTTGAAGCCTTCTTTTTTGATTGTAGCTACAGCTTTGGCAACATCAGACTTTGTATGCCCTCTTTTATTATACTTAAGTACTTCATCATCTGTTGTTTGTACCCCTAGTTCAATAATTGTTACACCATAGTCCTTTAGTATTTTAAGTATATTAGTATCAATATAATCTGGTCTAGTGGATATTCTTATATCATCAATAATACCATTCACTTTAGCCTTATATGCAGGCTGTAATAGTTCTTTTTGCTTGTTTATTGGTATACCAGTAAAGCTGCCACCATAAAAGGCAATCTCCTTCTTGGTGGTCTTTGGGTATAGGTTTAAATATTCGTTAATTTGTATTTCTATATCCTTACCATTCATTTCCTTAATGTTACCTGCAATTCTTTTTTGATTGCAAAAGCTACAATCATGGGGACATCCTCTATGGGGAATAAATATTGGAATTATATATTTTTTTTTAGACATCTTTATAGCTTTCCTTTAAAATAGCTTCCTTTGCTGCATTTTGCTCAGCCTCTTTTTTGCTTTTTCCCTGCCCCGCTCCTAAAATTGTATTAGAAAAAATGATTTCAATATTAAAGGTTTTGTCATGGTCTGGTCCGCTTTCTTTAACCACTCTATAGGCTATTTTTTCTGTTGACTTGCTTTGTATTAATTCTTGTAAATGGGTTTTATAATCGATTATGAGCTTTCCTTCTACAGCCAGCTCTATTAAATCTATCATATTATTAAGGATAAATTTACTGGCTTCTTGAAAACCACCATCTAAATAGATGCCTCCAATTACAGCTTCAAAAGCATCTGCTAAAATAGAATCACGATATCTTCCCCCTGTATTGTCTTCACCCTTACCCAACAAAAGATGTTCTCCTAGCTCAATCATTTTAGCTTTGCTTGCCAAGGAGGGTTCACAAACAACATTTGCTCTAACCTTTGTCAGCTCCCCCTCTGGAAGATGCTTATACTGATGAAATATATAATCACTGACTACAAGGCTTAAAACAGAATCACCTAAAAACTCTAGTCTTTCATTATAGCTTACTATACGATGTTTAATCTCATTGGCGTAGGAGCTATGGGTTAAGGCCACATCTATTAGCTTAATATTATTGAAATTATAGTTAATTATTTTTTGAAACTGCTTTAGTTGTTTACTTCTTGTTACATTCATTGAATTCCACTCCATTCCTATCAACTTACTATAAGCTGCATATACCTTTTAAAAAAATAATTATAGAGGTTTAATTACCCTATAATTATTTGGTTAAATTAAGTTTTATCTATATTTTTTAATAATAATCGTTGCATTATGTCCACCAAATCCAAGGGAATTAGATAGAGCATAATTCACTTCTCTTTTTTTAGCTTTATTTGCTGTATAATCAAGATCGCATTCTGGATCAGGATTTTCTAGGTTTATTGTTGGTGGTATAACATCCTCTTTTATTGCTAATACACAGGCAATAGCTTCAATTCCTCCTGCTGCTCCAAGTAAATGGCCTGTCATAGATTTTGTTGAACTTATACTTATGTCTTTTGCATGTTCCTTAAAAACAGATTTAATAGCCATAGTTTCAAATTTATCATTATAGGGGGTACTGGTACCATGGGCATTAATATAATCAATAGATTGATATGGAATATCTGCATCTGATAATGCTAGCTCCATTGAACGGGCAGCCCCTTCTCCCTCTGGTGATGGAGCAGTTATATGATAAGCATCTGCACTCATTCCATAGCCCACTACTTCTGCATAGATTTTAGCTCCTCTTTTTAGAGCATGGTCTAGCTCCTCTAACATTAATATACCTGAGCCCTCCCCCATAACAAAGCCATCTCTGTTTAAGTCAAAGGGTCTACTGGCTTTTTTAGGAGCTTCATTATGGGTAGACATAGCCTTCATTGAACAGAAGCCAGCAATGGATAGCGGTGTAATTGAAGCCTCCATTCCTCCTGTTATCATAACATCTGCAGAGCCACCTTTAATAACCCTGTAGGCTTCTCCTATTGCATTAGTTGATGATGCACAGGCAGTTACTATTGTAGTATTAGGTCCCTTAGCCCCCAAGCACATCGAAACATGACCAGCACCTATATTTGAAATCATCATTGGAATGAAAAATGGACTTATACGCTTAACACCCTTCTCCATTAACCTTTGATGTTGATTTTCTAGGGTTTCTATCCCTCCTATTCCAGAGCCAAGTATAACACCAAATTTTTCTGCTACAATGTCTTCAATTTTTAAGCCAGCATCCTTCATGGCCATAAGTGATGCAGCCACAGCAAATTGAGTAAAACGATCCATCTTTCTTGCTTCCTTCTTATCAATATGTTCCTCTGGATTGAAGCCCTTTACCTCTGCAGCAATTCTTGTAGGATAATCACTGGTGTCAAACTTAGTTATATAGTCTATTCCTGATACTCCAGACAATAAGGAATTCCAATACTCTTCAACTGTATTGCCAATTGGTGTTATAGATCCAATCCCTGTAATTACAACTCTTCTATTCATATTACTGCCTCCCTTAGCTAATAAGTCCCGCTTTAACGGGACTTAACCTATTCCTAAAAGTTTTCTTTATCTCAGCGGCGTTACTAACACTCCCGCTTCTTAAGCGGCAGATAAGTGCCGCCAAGCTAGAAAGTAAGCGGAACTAGAGTTCAGGTGGAGTTAAAACTCCATCTGAACTAAGTTTTCTTTATTTTTTTGCTTCAACGTATTTCACAATATCTCCAATATTTTTAAACTTCTCTGCTTCATCATCTGGTATTTCAACCCCAAATTCATCTTCAATCGCCATAATTATTTCTACTGCATCTAAAGAGTCTGCCTCTAAGTCCTTAATTAATGAGGTATTCATAGTTACCTCGCTCATATCATCAATTCCCAACTGTTCTCCAATAATCTCAACAATTTTTTCAAATACCATTTTTATTTCCTCCTCAAATTTTGATTAATTTTTATATTTTAATTTAAAGCTACATAGCCATACCACCATCTACATGAATTATTTGACCGGTTATGTAATTGGCATTTTCACTACTTAAAAAAACAACTAAATTTGCAATATCATCAGGCTTTCCATATCTTTTTAAAGGAATATTATTTAATAGGTCTTCTTTTATGCTATCGGGTAAAACCGAAGTCATATCTGTGTCTATAAAGCCTGGTGCAATTCCATTAACATTAATATTCTTTACAGCTAATTCCCTTGCCAGGGATTTAGTTAATCCTATAACCCCTGCCTTAGATGCACAATAATTTGCTTGACCAGCATTACCCATAACTCCAACAACAGATGACATATTTATTATTTTTCCATACTTCTGCTTCATCATTCTCCTTATCACAGCTTTAGTGCAAAAGAATATTCCGTTAAGATTAACATCCATAACCTGTTGCCATTCTTCATCCTTCATCCTCATAAAAAGATTATCTCTAGTTATTCCAGCGTTATTAACTAATATATCTATGCCCTCAAAATTTTCTTCAATTTTTTTCATCATTTCCTTAACATCATTTGGATCAGCTACATTTGCCTTTACTGCTAGGGCTTTAACACCTTCTTTTTCAAGCTCTTTAACTACCTCATCAGCAGCCTCTCCATTACTGGTGTAATTAATAACTACATTTGCACCAGCCTTTGCCAAAGCTTTAGAAATTGCCTTACCAATTCCTCTTGAGCCACCAGTTACTAAAGCAGTTTTTCCCTTTAACATACTAACACCTCTCTGTTATAAGCTATTTATTAATGCTTTAAAGCTGTTTACATCTTCAATATTTTTAATACTTATTTGGGCATTTAGGCTTTTAGCTATTTTCTTGATAAAACCACTTAAGGATTTACCTGGACCTATTTCTATAAAGGTATCTATTCCTTCATTTATAATATATTCAACTGAATCCTGCCATAAAACCGATTGACTTACCTGCTTTACTAAGCTAGGGACTACAGCTTCTTTATCCTTCAGTAGTTTTGCATCTACATTAGTGACTACTCCAACTTGAGGGGTATTAAAGGAATACTTCAAAAGCTCCTTCTCAAGTCTTTCTCCTGCAGGCTTTAAAAGGCTACAGTGAAAGGGTGCACTTACAGGAAGTATTACAGCCTTTTTAGCTCCATATTCAACAGCCTTCTTTACTGCGTTTTTTACTGCCTCTACTTCGCCAGAAATCACGATTTGTCCTGGGCTATTATAATTTGCAGTTTCTACTACACCATAATGCCGACACTCTTCAATAGATTTTTGCAGTTTTTCTTTGTCTAGCCCTAATATAGCTGCCATGGTTCCAATTCCTTGAGGTACAGCTTCTTGCATATACTTACCACGTTTTTTAACTATTCTAACTGCATCCTTAAAATCAATCACCTTTGATTTAACTAAGGAAGCATATTCACCTAAGCTCAAACCAGCTGTTATATCAGATTTAATCCCTTCATTTTCTAAAACTCTTAAAAGGGCAATGGTGGTTGTTAATATGGCAGGTTGGGTATTCTCAGTTTTTACTAGCTCTTCATTAGGCCCTTCAAAGCAAAGCTTGTTCATGTTATAGCCTAGATAGTCACTTGCTTCTTGGTATACCTCTTTAGCTACAGAAAAATTTTCTGTTATTTCTTTACCCATTCCAACATATTGAGCACCTTGTCCTGGAAAAACAAAAGCAGTTTTACTCATCTTTACTCCTCCTTGCTATATTGCCTTAATAGCTTAAGCTGCTTATTGGCATCATGAATTATTCCTTCAATTATTTCTTTGCAGGGCTTTATATCATTGATCATTGCAGAAATTTGACCAGCCATAACTGACCCTTCCTCTACATCTCCTTCTACAGCCGCAACCTTAAGCTTTCCAGTGCCAAAAGCTTCCAATTCTTCAATAGAGGCACCTTCCTTTTCAAGTCTAGTGAACTCTTTGGTTAACTTATTTTTAAGTACCCTTACTGGATGTCCTGTAGCTCTTGCGGTAACCACTGCATCTCTATCCTTAGCCTTTAAAAGCATTTCTTTATACTTGTCATGGGCCCTACACTCGACAGAGCATATAAATCGTGTGCCAATTTGAACACCTTCAGCACCAAGTGATAGGGCTGCTAATAGGCCTCTACCATCGGCTATTCCTCCAGCGGCAATTACAGGAATACCCACTGCTGAAGTTATTTGTGGAACAAGTACCATAGTAGTTAATTCTCCTACATGACCTCCTGCTTCCGTACCCTCCACAATTATTGCATCTGCACCTAGTTTTTCCATACGCTTTGCCAAAGCCACCGAAGGTATTACAGGAATTACCTTTGTTCCAATTTCCTTAAATTTTTTTATATATTTACCCGGGTTTCCAGCACCTGTTGTAATTACAGATATTCTTTCTCTATATATTACTTCTATTACATCCTCAACATAGGGTGATAATAGCATTACATTTACCCCAAAGGGTTTACTTGTCATTTTCTTTGCCCTTTTTATTTCCTCCTCAACAACCTCAGCAGGTGCATTTCCTGCAGCAATTATTCCTAAGCCTCCAGCCTCTGAAACTGCTGCTGCTAGCTCCGCAGTTGCAACCCAAGCCATGCCACCTTGAATAATTGGATATTCTATATTTAATAAATCACAAAGTCTTGTGTGGAACATCTTATTCCTCCTTATAGTCCTACTGTGACCACCTAATTACATTAGAAGCCCATGTTAAGCCTCCACCAAAGGCTACTAAAACTATTACATCATCCTTTTTAATTCTTCCATCCTTAAGGGCTTCATCAAGGGCAACTGGTACAGACGCTGCTGACATATTTCCATACTTATGAAGATTTACCACCACTTGTTCCATAGGAAGCTTTAATCTTTTAGCTGCTGCTTCAATTATTCTAATATTAGCTTGGTGAGGAATCATGTAATCTATTTCATCTATTGATATATTACTCTTCTTAAGTACTTCTAATGCGGCTCTTCCCATAACCCTTACTGCAAACTTAAAAACTTCACTACCATCCATTTGAACATAATGTAATTTCTTTTGTAGGGTTTCTATGGATGCTGGAAGTCGAGAACCTCCTGCAGGCTGAGTTAAGGACATTCCTCCCGAACCATCTGCTCCAAGGTATGATGAAAGAATTCCATATCCTTCTTCTACCCTTTCAATAATTGCTGCCCCTGCACCATCTCCAAATAAAACACAGGTATTTCTATCTTCCCAATTTAATATTTTAGATAAGGTTTCTGCTCCAATAATCAATGCATTTTTATATATACCATTTTTAATAAATTGCTCTCCTATTGTTAAGCCATATAAAAACCCTGAGCATGCAGCTTCAATATCAAAGGCAGCTGCTGACATTGCCCCAATATTTTTTTGTACAATACAGGCTGTAGAGGGAAAGCTCATATCAGGTGTTACAGTAGCAACAATAATTAGGTCTAAATCTTCAGCTTTAATATTAGCATCCTTCAATGCCTTTAATGCAGCTTCAGTTGCAAGATTTGAAGTGGCAGTTTTTTCATCTGATACTCGCCTACAGGATATTCCTGTTCTTGCTCTAATCCATTCATCTGTAGTATCAACCATTTTTTCTATATCAAAATTCGTTACTACTTTTTCTGGTAAAGCACTGCCAGTTCCAGTAATTCCAACTGAGTAGGTGTTATTCAAGAATATCAGCTCCTAGTTTTTTTATTTCATATGTAATGTCTTCCACTATATTATTTTCTATTACAGTTTTTGCTTGACCTATAGCATTTTTAATTGCTTTTTCATCAGAGCTGCCATGGGCTTTAATTAAAGCTCCTTTGACCCCTAGGAAGGGTGCTCCGCCATACTCTGTATAGTCAAATCGCTTCTTAAAACCTTTTAATCCTGATTTTAAAATCAGTGCACCAATTTTTCTAACGGGGTTTTTTGTTAGCTCCTCCTTTAGAATTTTAAATATTGATGCAGCCACACCCTCTGTAAGCTTTAATATTACATTTCCAGTAAAGCCATCGCAAACAATTACGTCGGTGTATCCAGTAGGTATGTCTCTTGCTTCAACATTTCCATGAAAGTTAAATGGTGCATTTTTACAAGCCTTATATGCCTTTTGTGTAATATCATTTCCTTTACCTTCTTCTATTCCTATATTAACAAGGCACACCTTAGGCTTTTTAATCCCTAAAACCTTTTCTGCATATATACTACCCATTATTCCAAATTCAACAAAGTTTCTGGGTTTACAGTCGGAGTTAGCACCACCATCTATAAGAACAGAAATGCCTTTATGTGTTGGAAATACAGGCGCCAATGCAGGTCTATCAATGCCTTTAATTCTTCCTAATATAAGTAGTCCTCCTGCCAATAATGCTCCTGTATTACCGGCAGATATAATTGCATCAGCCTTTCCCTCTTTAACAAGATTTAAGGCAACCACCATTGATGAGTTTTTCTTTTTACGTATTGCCGCTACAGGCTTATCTTCATTCTCAATAACCTCTTCACAGTGAATTATTTCTATTTTTTCTTTTGGATATTCATATTGATTAAGTATTTCTATTATTTTGCTATGATTTCCCGTTAATATTAATTCAATGTCATATTGATTTACTGCATCAACAGCTGCTTTTACAGTCACCTTTGAACCATGATCGCCGCCCATAGCATCTAAAGCTATTTTCATAGTTATACCTCCCTACTATGTATTGCTATAAGTATGAATTTACCTCTAAAAACTTGATTTTGATTTACATGAATCTTTACATGTACAAAATGCTTGTTTCCCCTTACTCTAACTACTTCTGCCTTAGCCACCATTTTATCCCCTGCTTGAACCGGGCTTAAATACTTAATATTAGAAACTCCTGTTAAAGCTACTTCTGCATCTATTACTGACATAGCCAATGATTCTGCCTGAGAAAAAATATGATGTCCCCTTACTATGTTGGTTTTACTAAATGCCATATCTGGTGTTGTTTCAAGTATTGAAATGCCCCTTTCTCCAAGACTTAAATCAATTAGCTCACCTATGATCTCTGTACCTACAATACTTCTAACCTTTTGATAGTTTTTCTCTGCTACCTTTTTTACCCTTTCCCTTAGTTCAGGTATACCAAGTTCTAGGCGATCTAGTCGTATAGTCTGTATGCTAACGAAAAATTTATCTGCTAAATCTTCATCTGTTACAAAGGGGTCATTATCTAACAAATCTAAAAGCTTTTGCTGGCGATTAGCTTTACTAAGCCTACCTGTAGTTTTCAAAATTCTTCACCTCAATTAGTACTTGTAATTAGTACCTGATACTAATATAAAGTATATATTATAAAAAAGTAAAAATCAATAGAATTAAATTAGTTTTTTTAGCATTAACTAATATTATGTTATGAATGCAAAAACAATTAGTAATGAATAACCTTAAAAGAAATTGAAAATGGAAAATGGAAAACTACAAAAGCAAGTAATAAGGAATAGGTAATAAGGAATAAGTGATAAGGAATAAGTAATAAGGAATAGGGAAAAATTGAAAAACCATAAAAAGAAAGTTAAAAGTGAAAAATTAATAATTAAGAGTGAAGAGTTAAAGACATAAAGTATAGAAAATGAAAACTAAAAGAAATAATTAGACGCAAAAAACTCGGCCATCAAAACGTATATAATAAAGACTAAAATACGTAAGGTTACCGAGTTCTCTCATCATTGTTGTAGTATAAATTAATTAACTTCTACAACCTCTCTATTCTTATAGTAGCCACAGTCTCCACAAACTCTATGGGGTAATTTGGGCTCATGGCATTGTGGACATTTCACATATCCAACTGCTACATACTTAGAATTTGAAGCTCTTCTCATATTTCTTTTTGATTTACTAGTTTTACGCTTTGGTACTGCCATATTTAAACACCTCCCTTTAATTCTTTAAAGTAATTCCTTTAATTTAGCAAGTCGAGGATCAATAGTCATCTCTTCTTCCTTATTTGAGCTGCATCTACATTCCTCTAAATTTAAATCTTTACCACATTTTGAGCATATTCCTTTGCAGGTTTTGCTACATAAGGTTTTAATCGGTATATTGGTAAATATATTATCCTTTATTACTTCTACTAAATCAATTGTATTATTATGATAAAGTATTATGTCTCCTATGTCTATATCCTCTTCCTCATTGTATAGCTCTTCACTAATAAGCTCCCCATTAACTTTAGTGTTAAACTGATAAGTAAAGGGTTTAATACATCTGCTGCATTTAACCTCCATTACTGTATCAACATCACAGGTAAGAAAAACCTTATCATTCATAATATAAAGTTTACCTTTTACTGAAAAAGGATTAGGTAGTAGTATTTCATCACCATAATAATTAATGGTGTCAAGATTGAGCAAGAAATCTAAGTCTAGTTGACTAGTTCTCTCTCGTTTAAGAGCATCTAAATCAATGATCACAATCTTCACCTCTAAACCATCGCTAAATTTGATTATACAAACCAACCAAAGGTTTGTCAAGTATTTTGTCTTGATAGTTAAAACATTTTATTCAAATAAATGATATAGATTTATATATATTGAAAAAGGTAGGAGAACCTACCTTTATCTATATAAGAGCCTTAGTCTCTCTAGCTATCATTAATTCTTCATTTGTTGGTACTAACAATACCTTTGTAGTTGAATCATCTGTTGTAACGATAGTCTCTTTTCCACGAACATTGTTCTTGTCACTATCTATTTTTATACCTAAGAACTCAAGGCCTTCACATACTGCTTGACGTGTTTCTACAGAGTTTTCACCTAAACCAGCAGTAAATATAACAGCATCTAAGCCACCCATTTCAGCAGCATAGGCACCTATGTACTTTTTAACTCGTTTGTAATAAACCTCTAAAGCCATGTTTGCTCTTTCATTTCCTTCTGATACTGCTGCTTCAATATCTCTAAAGTCGCTGCTCACACCTGAGATTCCTAAAACACCAGACTTCTTATTCATTAGATTATTTAGATCACCTGATGTAAGATTTTCCTTCTCCATAAGGTAGGTGGTTATAGCAGGGTCAATGTCACCACATCTTGTCCCCATTGCTAATCCTTCAAGTGGAGTAAAGCCCATGCTGGTATCAACTGATTTTCCTTTATTAATGGCTGCAATACTTGCTCCGTTACCAAGGTGGCAGGTGATGAGCTTTAAGTCTTCAAGAGATTTTCCAAGCATATCAGCTGCTCTCATTGCAACATATTTATGGGATGTTCCGTGGAAACCGTATCTTCTAATTTTGTATTTTTCATATAGCTCATATGGAAGTGCATATAAAAATGATGATTTAGGCATTGTCTGATGGAATGCAGTATCAAATACACCAACCATAGGTACATTAGGAAGTATTTCTTCACAAGCATTTATACCCATTAAATTAGGCGGGTTATGTAATGGTGCTAGCTCTGAGCATTCCTCTAGTGTAGCCTTTACCTCGTCATTAATGATAACTGATTCGGCAAATTTCTCGCCCCCATGAACAACCCTATGTCCAACGGCGGATATCTCATCCATAGAGCTGATTGCTCCATGAACTTTATTGACTAAACAGTCTAATACAATTTTAATTGCAGCCTTGTGATTATCCATCGCTTCGTCAATGATAACCTTTTCTTTTCCAGTAGCTTCATGCTTTACAAAGCTACCAGCTATACCTATTCTTTCGGCAACACCTTTAGCTAATACTGCTTCTGTTTCCATATTTATAAGCTGGTACTTTAATGAAGAACTACCACAGTTTAAAACCAATACTTTCATTTCAAAGACCTCCTAAGTAAAATTGTTGTTTTGACAAAATTTTTATGTTTATATCTCTAACATATCAATCATAATAAATTTTCTTACATATTTCAACCCTTTATACCTTATTTATAAAATTTTATAAACGTGTTTATTTTATTTTCTTTTGCTATAATTATTTCTATTGTATAAAATAGTATATATAAATAATAGTTTTATTATTCAGGAGGCTTTTTATGAGGATTTTAGGCTTAATTACCGAATACAACCCTTTTCATAATGGACACCTTTATCATCTGAAGGAATCTATTAAAAAAACAAAGGCTACCCATACTATTGCTGTTATGAGTGGACACTTTCTTCAAAGGGGTGAACCTGCTTTAATTCATAAATGGGCTAGAGGACAAATGGCTGTAGAGTCAGGGGTTGATTTAGTTATAGAGCTACCTACTGTTTATGCCTGCAATACTGCAGAGCTTTTTGCCTATGGGGCAGTCAAGCTATTAAATCAGCTTCGGATAGTTGATACAATCTGTTTTGGCAGCGAAAAAGGTAATATTAAACCATTAGAAAAAATTGCAGATATATTAGTTTGTTCTCCCCCATCCTTTGAAAAAAATTTAAAGCAGCAATTGGACCTGGGGAAATCATTTCCTGCAGCCCGTGGTGAAGCTCTAGCCATATATTTAAAGGAAATTGAAGATCCTATAATAAGTGCAATAGACTACAAGGAGCTTGTTAAAACCCCTAATAATATCTTATCAATTGAATACATTAAAGCTCTAAAGGAGTTAAATAGTTCAATAGTCCCTGAAACAATTATTAGAAAAACAGCTCCCTATCATTCAAAGGATATAACTGCAAATATTGCTAGTGCAACTGCTATACGACAATATATTAATATTAACGAAAATATATCTGAAATACGCCATACATTACCACCAGCTTCATATAGAGTATTAGATGAGGGTTTTAGCCAAGAAATAGGTCCTGTTTTTAGTGATAGCTTTCAACAAAGTATTTTCACTTTAATAAGACAAAAAGGTGCAAAATCCATAAGAGAAATTTTTGATGTGTCTGAGGGATTAGAAAACAAAATATATCAGTGTGGATTAGCTACAAAATCTCTAAAGGAGTTCTATTACTGTGTGAAAAGTAAGCGCTATCCCTATACAAGACTACAGCGCATCATAATGCATTTACTACTAGATATACAAAGGAAGGATATTAATAGCTTCAACTTAGCTGGTGGTCCCCAATACATAAGGGTTTTAGCCTTTAATGATAAGGGAAGAGAATTATTGAAGCTTTGTAAGGAAAAAAGTCCTCTACCAGTTATTAATAAGTTAACACATTTTAAAGGAAGTGAAATTGCAAAAAGAATGTTAGAAATAGATATTAGAGCCACAAACATATATACACTAGGAATAAAAAACAAAGCTATGTCAACACAGCAATTAGATTTTACCTATAGTCCAATATATGTTAGTAAGTGAACAAATGTTGAATGGAAAAATCAAACCTTAAAACCTTTGAAACATAATTTAAAATTGAAAATTGAAAACTATAAAAGCAAGTAATAAGGAATAGGTAATAAGGAATAAGTAAGTAAAGAATCAAAACCATAAAACAAGATCAGAAATGAAAAGTTAAGAGTTAAGAGTTAAGAGTTAAGAGTTAAAAACATAAAAGAAATTGAAAATTGAAAATTGAAAATTGAAAATTAAATGAAAAAGGCAAATGAAAAACTAAAAGACATAATTAAAAATTAATAATTAAGAGTGAAGAGTTAAGAGTTAAGAGTTAAAAACCTTAAAATCTTTAAAGCAATATTCAAAATTGAAAATTGACAATTGAATGTTAAATGCAAAAGACTAATTTTAAAAAATTATTAATGAGAAGAAGATGAGAAAAAAATGAATAATCCTAATGTTAAGTGGAGTATATTATCACCTTACATTAGGATTATATTTATTTATAGCTTTCAATTAAAATTAATTATAAAAACAAAAAAGTCGACTATTTAACTAATATTTTTATCATCAGTTAATATTGCTACTCTGCAAAAACCTTCTGCGCAGCAGCAACTCCTGTTCCTATCTCAACTGGGAAGCCATACTCTCTTAAGGATAGCTCAATTCCTGAAAGTCCTGTAATAATGTCTTCTCTTCCTATATATCCCATGTGTCCGATTCTGAAGGTTGTGTCTATCAAATCCCCCAGACCTCCCGCAGTAGATACCCAATATTTATTTCGAAGTGCCTTTCTCCAAGCAGTGCTATCAATGGTTTCTGGAAATTTGACTGCAGTAACAGAAGGAGAAGCATAGGCTTCATCCACCAATAGCTCCAATCCGATTGCCTCTAGCCCAGCTCTTAAAGCTTTGGTTATCAATCGATGTCTTTCTAGTACATTTTCATAGCCTTCTTCCAATACCATATTCAGTGCCTCTTTCAATCCATACATAGCTGTCATTGCAGGTGTATAAGGAGTTAAACTCTTCTCTTCATTGAACTTCTTAAATCGTCTTATATCCCAATAATATTTAGGATATCGGGATTTTTCAACCGCTTCCCATGCTTTAGGGCTTATGCTTACCATAGCGATACCCGGTGCCGACATCAAGCCTTTTTGTGAAGCTGAAACCACCACATCCAGACCCCATTCATCGGTTCGGATATCCACGCAGCCCAGTGAGCTTACAGCATCCACCAAAGACAACGCACCATGCTCTCTAGTTAATTGACTTATTGCCTCTAAATCATTAACAACTCCAGTGGAGGTTTCGTTATGGGTAATTAAAACCGCTTTAATATCTTTTTCTTCATCCTTTTGAAGAATTTTTCTTACACAATCAATATCCACTGGCTTGCCTGATGGAAAACGCTCCACCACTACATTCAAGCCCATTGCTACTGCTATGTCTGCAAATCGGTCACCAAAGTTTCCGCAGCTTAAAGCTAAAACCTTATCACCT
The DNA here is from genome assembly GCF_009017275.1 of Alkaliphilus pronyensis. Classification (GTDB taxonomy): domain Bacteria; phylum Bacillota; class Clostridia; order Peptostreptococcales; family Natronincolaceae; genus Alkaliphilus_C; species Alkaliphilus_C pronyensis. Next base: position 23,185 of record NZ_WBZC01000023.1, read on the forward strand.
GGAGATAGAGTATTCACCAGCGCCAACTCCATTCCTCCAGTTCCTGAAGCAACAAAAAACAATACATCCCTCTCTGTTTTAAACACTTTTTTTAAGTCACGAATAAGTTCCTTAGACAGCTGTTTAATATCTTCGCCTCTCCGTTCAACCATCTGTTTGGACATAGCATTACGAATACGCTCTGGTGTATAAACAGGGCCGGGTAAAAGCATGCATCTTTTTTCTTTCATTCCTGTTCACTCCTTATTTTTTGTATCTTTGAATGATCTCCTCAGTAACATCGGCAATATAATCAATGTCTTCATCCTTTATCTGATAATGAATGATCATTCGATAGCTTTTGTCCCCGATTTTTTTCACCTTAATTCCTTGTTTAAGAAATTCTTCTTGAATGGTTTTTCCGTCTATTGATAAAAACCCTAAATTCAAGGACACGATGTTTGTCTGCACTTCAGTAATCTCTAAAATACCTTCATGAATTTTTACCAGCCTATGGGCTAAGGTCTTAGCTCTTTTGTGATCCTCATCTAATCGAGACACCATATTTTCAAGAGCCACGACTCCTGCTGCTGCCATTATTCCAGCTTGTCTCATTCCACCTCCTAGTCTTTGTTTCATTTTTCTTGCTTTACTAATGAACTCTTTATCTCCTAAGAGCAGTGATCCGAAGGGTGCAGCAAGTCCCTTAGTCAAGCATACTTGAAGAGCATCCACATGCTTTGTAAATTCTTTTACATCTTTTCCCTCAGCAACCGCTGCATTCAGAATTCTTGCTCCATCCAAATATACAGGAATTTTATGTTTTGCACCTATCATCTTAATCTCTTTCATATTTTCAGTAGTTACAATTAAGCCTCTATTAAGGTTATATGTGTTTTCCAAACAAATCAGACCAGTATCAGTGGATTGGATTCCTTTACCTAAAATGGCATTTTCAATGACTTCAGCATCATAGTGTCCATCAACAACCTCAATGCTTCTAGCTTGGACCCCACAGATGGCTGCCAATGCACCAACCTCAAGATTGAGAATATGGGATTGACTACCAACAATAACTTCATCCCCTAGCTTTGAATACACCATTACAGCAATCTGATTTGCCATTGTTCCAGAAGTGACAAAAACAGCTGCTTCTTTCCCGAAAATTTCACACGCTAGCTTTTCAAGACGTTTAACCGTCGGATCTTCACCCATAATATCGTCGCCTACAATTGCTTCTGCCATGGCTTTTCTCATTTCATCAGTGGGTTGTGTAACTGTATCACTTCGTATATCAAGTATCCTATTCATTTAAATCCCTCCTTCTACCACATTATCTATCTCTTCTATTTTATATCTATATTTTACCACGAATTGCAGCAAAAGTAGCAACTTTTGGTGATGCTAGGTATATCTTAGCCTTCTTTGATCCCATGCGTCCATAGGTGTTCCTTACGGTTGTGGATATTGCAATATCTTCATCGCCAAGTACACCCTGATGTATTCCTGAACAGGCTCCACATCCTGGACTTAAAACGACACCTCCACTATTTCTGATTATACTACTGTAGCCTAATTTATCCATTTCATTTGCAATATTCTTAGAAGCAGGACAAACAAAAAGACTTACATTTCTGTTGATAAGTTTTCCCTCAAGAATGGTGACAACTTCTTTGATGTCCTCTAAGCGTCCATTTGTACAACCACCTATGAATACCTCAGTAATCTTTTCTATACTAACATTACTGATCTTTTCCACATTATCTGGTGAGCCAGGCAGAGCAATAAGGGATTCCACCTTACTTATATCTATGACTAGATCTGGCTTTATTTGATGCTGTAAGAGTTCTGTATCATTGGAGTAATAGGTTGTTCTAACACTAGCTTCTCCAAGTATATTAGTAATTGTCATATTTTGACTGACTGAAAGTCCATCAATTCCCTCGCCTGTAATAATTACAGCTTTATCCTTAAGTCCATTCAGCTTAAATGCTCCAAGTATTTCCAGTGCAATGTCCTTGCCCTTGTTTTCCTTTGTTTTTCCTTGAAGCTCAACATAAAGAACTGACGGAGCTTTAAAGGTGAAATATCCTTTTACCAATACATCTATCATTTCTGAAGGGGATATGGAAAAAGGAATTGCTCCAAGACCTGCCGAGGTGCTTACATGACCATCAACCCCTACTATAACCTTGTCAGATAGCTGTTCACCGAATTTGTCTGCAATAACCTGATGAAGAATCCCTTCTCCATTATTATATATATTAATTTTATGGTTTGTACAAAAGCCTTCAATAGCAAAATGCATATTACGTTGTTCTTTTGTAGCTGCTGGAAAGCAGTGATCAAAAGTAACATGCATTAAGTGACCAAAGGGTAATGTTCTGTCTAGCCTTTGATCTTCATACTCTTTTATGATTTTTGGCATGGAACCGTCATGGGCCAATGCATAATCCACCTTAAGCTTAATTTCTTTGCCCTCATAAACTTCATTCTCTTTAAATAGTTTAGAAAGCAGTTTGTGATCATTAACCATCTCATCCCTACTTTCATAATAATTTGAGAGGGAGGAGCTATAAAGTCCTCCCCCTCATAAAAATAATCTTTATCAATTATTATACCTAAGTGCTGTGGCTTATATTAGACCTGCAGCCCATAGCGCCCAGGTTGTCAGGAAGGATACCAATCCTCCAAAGAAGGTAGCACCACCATAGGTAATTAAAGCATTACGTATTTCCATTTTTGATAAGGTTGTTACAACCCAGAAATAACTACTGTTTACATATTTAATGATTACAGAACCTGATGCTCCAGCCAGCATGGCAGCTTCAGGTGTAAGTCCAAGTTGACTAAGCATTGGAGCAACAATTGCACCTGCTGTAATTACTCCCACTGTAGTAGATCCAGTGATCATATTCCCGATTACCCCAATTAAAAATGGAAGGATAATTGGCGATACTCCAGTTGTTGTAATCCAATCAGCGATTGCATCAACTGTAGGTGTTCCTCTAATGATTGTACTAAGTGATCCACCTAACCCTGTTACTACAAGAATCATAGCTGAAGTTCTTAGACCATCTTCCACCCATTTGTTTTTAGCAGCTTCTTTATGGTCTTTAGACGTAATGTTTCTGTAGGATAGCCAATCACCTATTGCCAGTGCAACCACAGGCCATCCTAAAAATTCAAAGATTGATTGAATACCGTGATCTTCAGGGAAAGCAAATTTCACAACACTTGCAGTAGCAATTAAAACAATAGGAATAACAATTGGTGCATAGGAATTAATTGTATTTGGAGCCTCTCCACTTGCTTTATTTGGATCTTTGTTTAAAAGAGAACTAGTTAAAAATTCTTCAGCAGGTGGTGCCACAATTCTAGGACCAACTATATACTGACCCCATATCCATGCTGCAAGAGACCCTGTAAAACATACTACACCACCGTAAATAATAATCAGACCCACATCAGCCCCGATAAGTGCTGCAGCTGCTAATGGTCCTGGTGTTGGAGGAACAAGTGCGTGTGTTAGCTGAAGTGCTCCAACCAGTCCAGCAGACATTGTAGCCATTGAAACACCAGATGCTGCTGCTGCAGAATGGACTAACGGATTAAGTATAACATATGCAATATCTGAAAAAACAGCAATCCCTAATACAAAGCCTGAAAGTGTTAATGCCAACGGCATTCTCTTTTCCCCAACAAGCTTAATCATTGATTTGGTTATGGTTTCTATTGCACCAGTATGCTTTAATGCTTCAGCCATAATAGAACCAAGAACAACAATGACACCTATACTTCCCAATGTTTTGCCAAATCCTTTTTCAAAAGCATCAATGAAATCAGGTATACTTACACCTGGCAGTACAGAGAACAAGATTAGAGGAATAAGCATTGCGTAAAACACATGCCACTTGTACTTTGCAATCAAAAGAAGCAGTAAAATAATTATTCCTAAGAAATCCATTAACGTTACTAATACATTACTAGATACCAATTAAATAACCTCCCTGTAAATTTAATATGAAATCTTAAAGTTTTGCTACTGTTTCTACACCCCCCTGAGCCAATGTAGTGTTTACTGAAGTGTTAGGCATATGCTTTCCATCCTAATTGTAGGCTTTTAGTTAATACAAACGTTTTCCTCGTGGTTATTAAGTAATTGAATAGGATGGAATTCATTATTATTAATATATTAAGTTGTTTTCAGGAAACCTAATGTATGCTTGTCTATTTGTCAGACATGCACCTTTTAAATAAAAAGTAATTATTAATAAAATAATTACTTTATATTCTGTTAATCAATTTTACCCTTATCAATGAAATCCTGTTTTGTAACTTCTATATGATCCATCATAATCATTTCTGCAATATCCTTTTTACCATTTTTAATTGCCTCCACCAAACGTACATGGTCCTGATAGTATTTAAACTCTGTTGTTTTTGCCTCGTCACTATCTAAGGTTGTTACATCTTCTATATGCTTCCATAATACAAAATTTCTCATGGTTTCAGCAATATATCTCATGGTTTCGTATAATACAGGATTATCAGCAGCCCTTGCTATTGTTAAATGAAATTCTGTGTTTACTTTTCTCCACCATCCTGCCTCCAGTGCTTTAGGCATTTCTGATACTAGTTCTTCTAATTTTCTTATATGCTCAGGAATTCTTTTCTCTGCTGCTAAGCGGACTATGCTAGGCTCAATTGCCTTACGTGCCTCCAGTATTTCAAAGGCCCCTATCTCATTATTTAACTCCTCTAAAGCATGTGTAAATTTGGAGCTGTCTATATTGTCTTTTATATAATGACCATCACCTCTGCGGCGATCGATTACGCCGAGAATTTCAAGTGCACTAAGTGCCTCCCTTAAGGATGAACGGCTTGTGTTAAAGGTTTTCGCCAGATGCAACTCTCCAGGTAGTTTATCACCAGGCTTAAGTTCACCATTTTCAATCATCTTATTAATTTGATTAACTATTTCTATATATATTTTTTTTGTTTTTACGGGCTCAAACTTCATTTTGGCACGACCTTTCAATCTGACTACTTGTCCAACAAGTAGTCATATATTTAATTTACATTATTCCTCATATTTTGTCAAGAAATTAACGTAATTTTTTTTAAATAATCTAAGTATGTAGGTTAAAGCAAAATTATGTTAATATCACTTTCATATGAATATAAGCACTTTTCCTTAAATATATATAATAAAGGGTAGGCTAAGCCATATCTAAAAACAATGCTTTGGAGGAGTCTTATGCTTTCTTTTTTTGTATTCCTTTCTTTAATATTATGTCTTATCCTCTTTTTTTCTAATAGCCTTCGTAGGATTTTTTTTAGTTTTATATCTAATTACTTGAGTATATTTGTAGTTTTGCTATTGGTAGTATTAATAGTTATTTACCCAAAAGAGTCTGTAAATGCAGCATATGTAGGCTTAATGACTTGGTTTACAGTTGTTCTTCCTGCTCTTTTGCCCTTCTTTATTGGAGCAGAGCTACTTATTGGGCTTGGAGTAGTTAAATTTATTGGGATATTATTAGAACCACTAATGCGTCCCCTTTTTAATGTACCTGGGGAAGGCTCCTTTGCCTTTGCCATGAGTATTACCTCTGGCTATCCAGTAGGTGCCAAAATCGTCAGCAAGCTTCGAGATGACAAGATTTTAACATCTATTGAAGCCCAGAGGTTGGCTGCATTTTCTAGCACCTCTGGTCCTTTGTTTATTATGGGAGCAGTAGGTGTAGGTATGTTTAAGTCCCCTGAGATAGGCTGGTTTTTAGCTATATGTCACTATTTAGGTGCTATATCTGTAGGTGTTTTATTTAGCTTCTACAAAAGCACTAAAAGAAATATAATAAAATCTAATAAAAACTATCTTCTTTCTGCCTTTAGTGAGCTTAAAAAAGCTAGAAAAAAAAGTCCCTCCCTAGGTGTATTGCTTGGTAAAGCAGTTAAAGAATCTGTTAATACAATGCTTATGGTAGGTGGCTTTATAATTATGTTTTCTGTAATTATTAACATTTTGGAATTAATAGGGTTTATACATTTTGTCACTGAAATTCTACTTTTTTTATTTAAGCCTTTTGACTTTAATTACTCATTAATAAAAGGGTTAATAATTAGTATCTTTGAAATAACAATTGGCTGTAAAGAGGTTGCCGAGGCTGGCTCTGTATACACGGTTTCTAAAATAGCTATTGCTTCATTTGCAATTGCCTGGAGTGGTTTCTCTATACATGCTCAAGCAATTAGTATTTTAACCTCAACTGACTTTAAAACAGGTATATATATTTTTTCTAAGCTTATTCAGGGTATTTTTTCTTTAGTATTTGTGTATCTACTATTTCCTGTTTTTAATAGGCTAGTTAACCCCATTAAGCCAGTTTTTGTTTACAATGAAGATTTATTTTTACCCTACAGAATTTTTGAAAGCTTTAAAATTTCCATTGAGCTTTTCATAGGAATAGTATTGTTTTTACTAGTTATTTCATTGTTTGTATCCCTTTATCAATATATTAAAGGATGCCTACATAAAGGTTAATATAGGTTTATTTACGTTACAAAAAAGTATTATTTTTTTAACTTGATATTAATATGTTGTTAACTTATATGCATTAATATTAAGCTATAAAGTTAATAATATGATATTTGATAGAGACAACCATTAAGTTTCCTCCCCCTCTTAATGGTTGTTGTATTTTTTGAAAAAAAACTATTTCATTTCCTTAATTTCACTACGATTTTCCTTAATGGTTCCTATAACCTCTAATAGTTTTTCCTCTGTTAAGCCTAAAAGCTGGTCCACATATTCTCTTGCTCCAATTCGCATTTCCTTTGCACTACTTTGGGCTTGCTTTACTATGTCTTCCGCCTGTTTTTGAGCTTTTTTAGTTATTTCATCTTCTTCCACCATTTCCCTTATATGCTTATTGGCTTCCTCTAATATTAAATCTGCCTCCTGCTGTGCCTCTATAAGTATTTTTTGACGCTCCTCCTTAATCCATTGAGCCTGTTTAATCTCATCAGGTAAATGTATTCTAATTTCTTTTATTATTTCAAGCGCATCATTACGATCTACCATTACTTTATTGGCAAAAGGTATGGAAGAGCCATTTTCAATTATATCCTCTAATTCTTCTATAAGCTTTAATACCCTCACAATAATCCCCCTTACTATTATTCTATAGCTTTTTAAGTATTGCCTTTACTATTGGTTGAGGCACTAATCCTTCAATGCAGCCTCCAAAACGTGCCACTTCCTTAACTACACTAGAGCTAAGATATGAATTTTGACTACTGGTCATTAGGAAAATAGTTTCTAATTCAGGAGATAGCTTTCTATTCATTAGAGCCATTTGAAACTCATATTCAAAATCTGATACAGCCCTAAGTCCTTTAACAATAACGTTGGCGCTTTTTTTAGCTGCATAATCAATTAACAGCCCTGAAAAGCTATCTACTTCTACATTTTCGAAGGACTTAATTACTTCCTTAATCAATGTAACACGTTCCTCTATTATAAACATCGGATTTTTACTTGGATTTTCTAACACTGCAACAATAACCTTGTCACATATTTTTGAAGCCCTTTCTATAATATCTAAATGCCCATTTGTTATTGGATCAAAGCTTCCTGGATAAATTCCAATTTTCATTTATACTTCCTCCCTCAATTGATAAAAAGAAACACATGTATTTCCAAAGCTTTTACTACGGAACTTTACTAAATTGCTAACAGCTTCTGGAGGAGAATCGTTTTTATCATGCTCTATTATTATAATTCCTTCCTTGTTTAATACATTGTTGAATCCTATGGCTTCTAAAGTTGGGATAATTAGCCCTTTATCATATGGGGGATCCATGAAAATTAAATCTGCCATTATATTTTTTGTCTTAAAACCGTTGATGGCGGCTTTACTGTCAGACTTAATTATTTCTGCACCTTCTGATAGCTTTGTTTTTTTTAGATTTTCTTTTATTATTTCAATACTGTTAGAGTCTTGATCAACAAAATAGCACTTTTGTGCACCCCTTGATAAGGCCTCAATACCAAGATTCCCTGTTCCTGCATATAAATCTATAATGATGCTGTCATTTATATTATATTGAAGAATATTAAAAATGCTTTCCTTTACTCGGTCTGACGTTGGTCTAATATCTATACCTTTAGGGGGCTTTAATGTATGTCCCTTTGCCATTCCTGCAATAATACGCATATTATACCTCCCTATTCTTTGGTAATTAATTATTATTTTAACATAGTATTCTATTGTTAACAAAATTTTTTTATACATATAGGTTTTCTACCCATAAAATATTTATACACTCTTATTTTCAACTATTAACTGAATCCAACTTCTTCATAGAATTGCTCAAACTTTTCTTCAAGAGCCTTCTTTAAAATTGGATATTTTTCTAATGTTAGGTCTGGGTCTTCTCTAAGTAATTCTGCCACTTGTTTTTCTACAGCTTTTAAAATTTTTACGTGCTTAAAGATATCTGCAATTTTTAGCTCTGGAAGACCGTGCTGTCGAATACCAAAGAATTCCCCTGGGCCTCTAAGGGCTAAATCCTTCTCTGAAATCACAAATCCATTGTTGGTTTCAACCATTATTTTAACCCTTTCCTTTGCTATTTCACTTTTACAGTCATGTACTAATATGCAATAGGATTGGTGTGATCCTCTTCCAACTCGTCCCCTTAACTGGTGTAGCTGTGCTAACCCATATCTTTCTGAGTTTTCTATAAGCATTATAGTTGCATTTGGAACATTTACACCCACCTCTATAACTGTAGTCGAAACTAGTATATCTATTTCACCATTTTTAAAGGAAGTCATAACAGCCTCTTTTTCCCTAGCCTTCATTTTTCCATGAAGAAGTCCAACCCTATAATTTGTAAAAACAGTATTTTTCAACTCTTCAGCAGTTTCGGTTGCTGAGTGGGCCTCTATTGCTTCGGATTCTTCAACCAATGGACATACGATGTATGCTTGTCGACCTTCATCAAGCTGTTTTTTTACAAAGTCATAGGCCCTTCCCTTTTTATCTTCTTTTATTTCAACAGTTTTTATATCTTTTCTGCCGGGGGGTAATTCATCAATAATTGATATATCTAAATCTCCATATAATATTAGTGCTAGTGTACGGGGTATTGGTGTAGCTGTCATTACTAAAAGATGTGGATCAACCCCTTTATTTACTAAGGCAGTCCTTTGTCTAACTCCAAATCTATGCTGTTCGTCGGTTATAGCTAAAGCTAATTGCTTAAAATCTACAGCCTCTTGAATAATTGCATGGGTGCCTACTACTATATCAACACTCCCGTTGGCAATATCCTTTAGCAGAGTAGTTTTTTGTTGCTTTGTTAAGCTTCCAATCAGTAGACCAACCCTTATATTGAATTGACTGAGTAGCTGTGTTAATGATTGATAATGCTGTTCAGCTAATATCTCTGTGGGGGCCATCATTACACCTTGATAACCATTTAATACACAAATGTATAAAGCTAATATTGCTATAATAGTTTTTCCTGAGCCTACATCACCTTGCACAAGTCGATTCATAGGCGTAGGCCTTTGTATATCCTCTAGTATTTCATTTAAGGTTCTCATTTGTGAAGAGGTAAGCTTAAATGGTAAAGCATCCAAAAGCTGTAGGTATCCCTTCTTTTTTAAAGGTATTCCATTTTTAAATCTAGCAATGTTTTTCTTTATACCTGCTAATCCCAATTGTAATAAAAAGAACTCATCAAATACAAGCCTATATTTAGAAACCTTTAATTGCTTTTCATTTAAGGGAAAATGAATATGCTTTAAAGCGAAGTCAAGATTGCAAAGTCTATTTTTTTTTCTTAACTCCTCAGGTATATGATCTTCAATATTATTTGAAGATAATTCTAAAACATAGCTTTGCATTGCTAAAAGCTGGTTTTGCTTTAGCCCTTCTGTAGCAGGATAAATAGGCACAATTCTATTTATCTTCACATCTTCATCGGTATCAATTTGTGAATAGGTAGGATTAATCATCTCAAAACCATTTAAACCCCTTTTAGCTTCACCATTCACCATTATTTTGCTTCCTGCTTTTAATTGATTTCTTAGATATGGCATATTAAAAAAGGTTATAAATATTCTTCCAGTATCATCCTTTAATGCAAACTGTAATACCGTTAATCTTCTTCTGTTTTTTATTAAACGTCCCTGTCCAATTATTTCCCCGATTATAGTAACCTTATCTCCAGCAACAAGCTGATTAATCTTCTTGATCCTTCTACGATCATCATAATCTCTAGGAAAGTGATATAATAGATCTAAAGGAGTACTTATATTTAACTTAATTAACCGTTCTGCAGTTTTAGGTCCTACGCCCTTTAAAAACTGTATGTTTTGCTTCAGTATATCCATATGATCACCCCATGAACTTCAATGAATCTACTTTCTCTTTGTTACTTTAAAAACTCGGCACCCTAAGGTGATTTAGAGAAAGGCTGCAAGAGTCTGGCTTTTCCCTATACGCCCCGTTGCCGAGTTTAAGTACATGAAATCTATATAAAACTTTATATAATAATTTTTTTGCTCAATAGAAAATATATAATAATATAAAGGCTGACCTCCATAGTATACTTCAATATCGCAATTGGGGTAAGTAGACTCTAATTCCTCTACTAAAGAATTAGCTTCATCCTCACCTATTTCTTTACCGTAAAATACTGTTATCATTTCATGTTCATCTGTTACAAGCTTATCTAGTAGTGCAAGGGAAACTTCTCTCTTATTCTTACCTACAGATTTAATTTCACTGTTACCAATACCTAAAATATCCCCCGTAGATATTTCTACATCATTATAGTTTGTATCACGAACAGCATAGGTAATTTGACCCGTAGTAACATGCTTAATTGCTTCATTCATTTCCTCTTCATTATCTTTATCGGATAATTCCATATTAAATGATAATAATGCTGCTATACCTTGAGGTACAGTCTTGGTAGGTATTACAATAATGTTTTTTGATGAAATTGATTTTGCTTGATTGGCTGCCATTATAATATTGCTATTATTAGGCAATATAAAAATAGTTTCTGCCTCTATCTCATCTAATGCCTTAACAAAATCTTCTGTACTGGGGTTCATTGTTTGACCGCCTTCGATAACATGGTCCACTCCAAAATCTTTGAAAATTTTAGTTAAGCCATCCCCCATAGTAACTGTTACCATACCATGTTTTTTCTTTATCTTAGGTACACTCTTTAAAGCTTCTTCATTATCCTGTCTATACTGAAGCTTCATATTGTCAATTTTAATATCTGATAAATAACCTACCTTTAAGGATTTCTCCATAACCTCTCCTGGGTTATTTGTATGTATATGTACCTTTACAAGGTTTTCATTTCCAACAACAAGTAAAGAGTCACCATACGGTGTAAAGGTATCCTTTAAAGCATCTATATTAGCATTCCTAGAGTTAATAATAAACTCAGTACAGTATGAAAACTTAATATTATCTATGTCTTCAATTTCATGCTCTACAGTTGCTTTAACAACTTCATAATCATCGGTTTTAGTTATATTACCTGTTAATGCTCCTAAAGCGCCAATATATATGTATACTAGTCCTTTTCCACCAGAATCAACAACTCCTGCATCCTTTAAGACCTTTAACATTTCAGGTGTTCGACTTAATGCATCTTCTGACTGTTGTATAACCTTTTCTAAAAAAATCACTATATTCTTTTCTTCTTTTGCAATCTCTATTGCTTTTTCAGCGCTTTCTCGAGCTACAGTTAAGATTGTACCTTCAACTGGTTTCATTACTGCTTTATAGGCAGTGTCAGATCCTGATTTTAAAGCTTTTGCTAAATCTACTGTAGAAAGCCTTTTCTTACCTTTAATTCCTTTTGCAAAGCCTCTAAATAACTGAGATAAAATAACTCCTGAATTACCTCTTGCTCCCATTAAAGAGCCATTGGCTAATGCATTAGCTATGTCTTCTATTGATGTTGATGTGCATTTTTTAACCTCTTTTACAGCAGATTGAATTGTTAATGACATATTTGTACCTGTATCACCATCTGGTACAGGGAACACATTGAGGGAATTTATAATCTGCTTGTTTTTTTCTAGCGAATTGGCCCCTTCAATGATCATATCTCTTAGCCGTTGGTCATCTATATATTCTATTATCAAGCCTAGTACCTCCTTAGCTACTTTTCTATTCGAACACCTTGAACGTTTATGTTTACTTTTTTAACATTCATTCCTGTTAAGTGTTCAATATTATATTTTACTTTTTCTATAATGTTATTTGCAACAACAGAAATCCTTGTACCAAACTCTACAATTACAAATAAGTCGACAACAATTGTATCATCGTACGTATGTACCTTTACACCCTTACTAGAATGTTCCCGCATAAGTAATTCAACTAGTCCTCCAGTAGCAGATTTAGCTGCCATACCTACTAAACCATAGCATTCCATGGCAGATGCTCCTGCAATTGAGGCTAGAACTTGGTCATCAATAATGATAGTACCTAATTTATTAGTCAACTTTCCAGGCATAAGCTAATCCTCCTTAATATTGTTATAGTCATAAAGCTAAAACCCTAACTGTTTTATTGTTTTATTTAAATTTTAATTTTAAACTCTTAACTCTTAATTATGATTTGTAATTTTTAATTTTTAATTATGTCTTTTAGTTTATCATTTACCTTTTTCATTTAATTTTCAATTTTCAACTTAATCTTTTATCATTATGTTTTAACTCTTCACTCTTAATTTTTAATTTTTCACTTTTCACTTTTCACTTTTCACTTTTAACTTTCTTTTTATGGTTTTTCACTTATTCCCTATTCCTTATTACCTATTCCTTATTACTTGCTTTTGTAGTTTCCAACTTTCCAACTTTCCATTTTTTTTAAATCTTTTCATTACTCATTACTCATTACTCATTACTCATTGCTCATTACTAATTACTAATTGTTTTTGCCCATACTCATAATTTTTATATATCAATATTGTATATGAATTAATAAAAATCTTCAACTAAAAAGCGAATAACATGCGAATTAATGTAAAAAATCCTATTATTATATAATGTTTAAGAATAAAAAATATATATTTATTGCAAAAATAGTACCAATGTGATAATATAATAATGTTTTTAAGTTGCCCTTGATTGAAGGAGGTGTTATCATGGCAAAAGTATGTGATGTATGTGGTAAAGGAAAGGTTTTCGGAAACCAAGTAAGTCACTCAAACCGTCATTCAAAAAGAACCTGGTCTCCTAATTTAAGAAGAGTCAGAGCTATTATTAACGGTACTCCAAAAAGAGTTAGCGTATGTACAAGATGTTTACGTACAGGAAAAGTTGAAAGAGCTTTATAATTAAAATTTGCCACAAATGATATAAAAGCCACCTTCAGGTAGGCTTTTTATATTTTCTTAAATTTGAAATATTATTATTCCCAAAATAATTAAACCACAGCCAAGCAAGAATATCCATGCTTTAAAGGGTATTAAGTAAACAAAAATCACAACACCTATACCACAGCATACTAAACCCATAAAATTCCACAATGAAAAATGCCTTCTTTTTTTGTACATATAATCACCTTCTTAAATAGGTTCTCATATTATACTATGCACAAAAAAATAAAACTGCTACAGTTTTTTTATGCAGTTTTATTTTTTAAATTTGCTATTGGGTTTTCTTTTGTCTTTTCATTCAACATTCAACATTTCTTTTATGTTTTTAACTCTTAACTCTTAACTCTTCACTCTTAATTTTTGACTCTTAACTCTTAACTCTTCACTCTTCACTCTTAATTTTTAACTCTTAACTCTTTATCTTTAATTAGCTCCTTATTCCCTATTATTTATTCCTTATTCCCTTTTCCCTATTACTTATTACTTATTCCTTATTCCCTATTCCCTATTCCCTATTCCCTATTCCTTATTACTTGCTTTTGTAGTTTTTAATTTTTCACTTTTAACTTTTAACTATGTCTTCCTGTTTTCCATTTTTAATTTTTCACTTTTAACTTTTAATTCTACTAGCTCCCTATTCCCATGATATAATCACCAGCAAAACTCCATCCTTAACAGTTATTTTTCCTTTTTTACTTAATAGTCTATTACTAATGCCAATAGAGCTACCTCTACTAATATCATAATTATTTAGTGGATATTCCATACCCTCTAGGGTTACTCCCTTTACACAGCTGGATAATGGAATAATTGATACATTTGCATCTGTAGCTTCAACTTCAAGCTCACTGTTTGTAATTGTAGCAATATTTTTTTCATCCATTAGAGCCCCTTTTATGCCCATCTCAAGCAGCCTATTAAGTAGCATTAGGTTGCCTAAGCTGTGATCCCACCTAGAACCCATACATCCAACAATGGTTATTAATTGTGGATTCAGAGCTATAGCATAATCTAGTGCAATATCAGTATCTGTTTTATCCTTTCTTGTGGAGTATCTTTCAACCTTTACTCCTTCATTAAGCATCCAATTCATATCTTTTTTTGATATAGAATCAAAATCCCCCAATAGTAGATTAGGCCTTTTATGAAGGCTTACTAAATATTTTGCTGCTCCATCTGCACATATAATATATGAATGCTGTTTTATTTGACTCTCTAAAAAATCCATGCTGCTTATATGACCATTAGCTATTATTAAAACCTTCATTTTATACAGTTCCATTCCTTTTCATAAGCTCAACAGTATAAGGTATATTAGGGCTGTTAAAAATAGCACTTCCAGCCACTATAACATTTGCACCAGCAGAAGTAACTAGATTAATATTATCAGGGCTAATACCTCCATCTACTTGAATATCTATGTCTAACCCTTTATCCTTTATCATTGTGCTTAGTTTTTTAATTTTAGGGAGTGTAGCTTCAATAAGCTTTTGTCCTCCAAAACCAGGGTTTACAGTCATAATTAGTACCATATCAAGGTCTGCTAACACATAATCAAGCACATTTAATGGAGTGGCAGGGTTTAATGCTACACAGGCCTTTATTCCATGCTGTTTTATAAGTTGAATTGTTCTATGAAGGTGAATACAGGCTTCACTATGAACAGATATTATATCGGCACCGGCCTTTATAAAATCTGGAATATATTTATCGGGGTTTTCTATCATTAAATGGACATCAAATGGAAGCTTAGTTTTGTCCTTTAAGCTATTTACCACTAAAGGCCCTATTGTTATATTAGGTACAAAATGTCCATCCATTACATCAATATGTAGCATATGACATCCTGCTGCTTCTACAGTGTTTACATCATCTATAAGCTTTGAGAAATCTGCAGACAGAATTGAGGGTGCGATTTTTATCATAGTTTAGTACCTCCTGTTTGATCTTATTTCTTCTAATAATTGCAGATAGCTTTCATATCGTTCCTTAGCAATTAAATTATCTTCTACTGCCTTTTTTACAGAACAGCTTGGTTCGTTTTCATGTAGACAAGAAGAAAACCTACAATTACCTGCTAAGCTACGTAGCTCTGGAAAACAATATTGAAGCTCTGCTTCTTCAGTAAAATCAATCTTTAACGAGCTAAAGCCTGGGGTATCAACTACCCAGCCCCGTTGATTTAACGGAATTAACTCAACATGTCGGGTTGTATGCTTACCCCTTTCATTTTTTGTACTTAAGCCACCAGTTTGCAAATGTATATTTGATTGTACTTGATTAAGCAGAGTAGACTTTCCAACCCCTGAAGGGCCAGCAAAAACTGATACCTTTCCACATAAAGCCCTCTTTAGCTTTTCAATACCATCACTATTTTCCTTTGTGGCTAGTAAAACTTTGTAGCCAGCCTTTTCGTATATATCAACCATCCACATGTAATCCTTCTGTTGCTGAAGATCAATTTTGTTAAAGCAAATAATAATATCTAGCATTTGACCTTCAGCGAGAACTAAAAATCTATTCAGTAAAGAGAGATTGGGTTCTGGTTGGGTTATGGCAAAAACAACAACTGCTTGATCTACATTTACAACTGGAGGTCTAATTAGCTCATTTTTTCTCTGTAATATTTCTTCAACCATACCTAGTTTTTCTTCTTGATTAAGTATTGAAAAATGTACTTTATCTCCCACCATTGGAGTTTCATTGTTTTTACGCAGAATTCCCCTTGCCTTACACTCATAAATATTTATACTATCATCTACATAGTAGAAGCCACCAATACCCTTTATGATTCTTCCCTCTTTCATGAAAAACCTCCCTTAACCAGCTATTTATCATTTAAAACACCGTTTGAGTTTCAGAATGGAACTCGTTATTAACATAAATCTCAAACACGTGACTTCCAGAGCCTTCCTTTGCTTGTACTAAGGCACGAATACTTGTACCCTCTGTGTTAACATTGTGTCTTTTATTAAATACCACCTGTCTACCACTGCTGCTAATTTGATATATTACAACATCAACATTTCCTGTGTACTCATTTAGATCAATATTTATATATTTATCCACCAATGGAGCAGAAGTTTCTTCTGCGTTTTCTTCCTCTTGGTTTTCCTCTTCATTGCTTTCTATGTTTTCACCTTCTGGACCTAAGCTAACCACTAAATCTACTACTGTTCCTTCTTCAACTTCGGTTGTTTCTGGTATGCTTTGCTTAATTATCTCATCCTTAGGATATTCTTCACTGTTCTCTTCTTTAATATCACCAACAGTAAGCCCCAATTGCTCTATGGTTGCCTTACCGGTTTCAATATCTGATCCAACTAGGTTGGGCATTAATACTGTTTGAATCTTTGGTCCTAAGCTTACTACATAATCAACAGTAGACCCTTGTGGTACTTCAAGTCCAGCCCGTGGATTTTGTCTAATAATAATACCTATAGGTAAGCTCTCATGGTTTTCTTCTTTAACTTCTCCCTCCACTAAGGAAGCATCTCGAAGAATGTACTTAGCGTCCATAGAATTTTTATTTTCAAGCTCTGGGACCTTTACTAATCTACTGCCAAGACTTACTAACACCCTAATTTGTCCACCTTTTTTAATGGTTCTTCCCTCCACTGGGTTTTGATCAATTATAATATCTAAGGGAACCTCTGGATCGTTTTTTTCTTGAACAATTAATTCAACCTCATATTCTTCCATAATTCTTCTTGCTTCGTCAATATCTTCACCAATTAAATTAGGCACTGTCACATCAGGAGTACCAAACCAGTCTCCACCATAAAAAAATCCGAAGGTAAACAGGAGGGCGGCAATTAAGGCTGCTACTATTGCCCCTGCAACAACCCATTTATTTACTCTTTTGTCCTCCTTATTCTTTCTATACCTTTTATTGAATTTATCTTCTTTATTAGACATATCAATAGATGATTTTCCATATGCTTCTTCCGTAACCTTTGGTATTACTTGAGTTGGAGAGTCAACCTCGCTTGCTCTACTTGAGAAGTACCTGGATGTAGGCTCATTTTTCAGCTGCTTCAACTCATCAATTAGTTCTTGAGTATTTTGGAATCTAGCAGATTGCTCCTTTTGCATCAGTTTTTGAATTGTTTTTTCCAATCCATCATTAATATCTACATTTAGCTTTGATGGGTCTAAAGGCTGTTCTTGTATTTGCTTTAAAGCAACTGTTATTGGACTGTCACCTTCAAATGGAACCTTACCAGTGGCCATCTCATACATTACAATCCCAAGTGAGTACAAATCTGATTTTTCATCTGTGTATCCACCCCTTGCTTGCTCAGGAGAAAAGTAATGGACAGACCCAATAACACTTCCTGCGTTGGTAATTGTAGAAGATGTGGCAGCAAGAGCAATTCCAAAATCCGTTACCTTAGCTCTATTATCTGAAGTAATTAAGATATTATGGGGTTTTATATCCCTATGGACTATATGGTTATTATGGGCATGTTTAAGTGCATAGGCTATTTGCTTTCCATAGTCAATTATCTCATTAAGGGTAAGGGGGGCTCTTTCCTTTATAACCTCCTTTAAGGTTTTGCCTGCAACGTATTCCATAACAATGTAATAAATACCCTCATCTTCACCGACATCATATATATTAACTATATTGGGGTGAGATAAGCTGGCAGCAGCTTGTGATTCTCTCCTAAACTTATCTAGTATATCCTTATCACTTGCGAATTCAGAACGTAATATTTTAACAGCTACATATCTATTTAGTAAATTACATTTAGCCCTATAAACGACAGCCATTCCGCCTCCGCCTATTTTTTCTACGATCTCATATCTGTTACCTAAAATTTTACCTATCATCTTCTCACCTACCCATCTAGTTGACTTTTATTATTTTTTATAATAATTATTGTAATATTGTCATATCCCCCCCGTTGGTTAGCTAGTTCTACCAGCTGTAAACAGGATTTCTGACAATCATCATTTTCTAAAACTGTTTTTTCAATCTCGTATTTATCAACAAAATTACTTAAACCATCAGTACATAATACGAGTACATCCCCATTATTAAAGTCAAGCTTAAATATATCAGCCTTTGCTTCTTCATTAGTACCTAAAGCTTTAGTAATAATGTTTTTTTGAGGGTGCTTCATGGCTTCCCTTTCTGATATACTTCCTTTTCTTAAAAGCTCGGCTACTAGTGAATGATCCTGTGTTATTTGACCTATAGCACCACCCCTAATTAAGTAGCCTCTACTATCTCCTATATGACCTAAATACATTTTATTATTGGCATATAGGGCTAAAGTGGCAGTTGTTCCCATACCATCGCACTCAGTATCCTCCATACCTCTTTTATATATTTCTTTATTAGCACGATTAAAGGCTTCAAACATAATTCCTTTTATTGATTCATCCTCATTCTCATCCTCTAGGTATTTTAATATATGTTCCTTTATGGTATCAATGGCTATTTGACTTGCTACCTCTCCTCCATTATGTCCACCCATACCGTCAGCAACCATAAATAGTTTAATCTTTTCGTCAATAATGCAGTAATTATCTTCATTAATATCACGAACTTTACCTATGTCAGTAATAACCCCATAGTTCATAGCATAAACCCCTCCTCTTACATACTATTAAATATTCTACATAGATAAAAAAATCCCTTTTCTAATGTTTAGACCTTTTTAAGGGGTCTTGAACCTTCAGTTTTTTTGCTTATCTATGTGGCTATTTCGTAGCTGCCCACATGCAGCCATTATGTCTGAGCCCATCTCTCTTCTAACTGTTGCCTCTATACCATTATTCTTTAATATACTAGCAAATCTTTTAATAGATTCATCCTTAGATTTTTCAAATGCAGCTTTTTCCACTGGATTAACAGGTATTAGGTTAACATGACATAATAAACCTTTTAATAACATTACAAGCTGGTTTGCGTGGATTTCTAAGTCATTTACTCCTTTTATTAATGAATACTCAAATGTTATTCTTCTATTATTTTTTGATAAATAATAATGACAGCCATCAATTAATTCCTCTATAGAATATTTTCTTGCTATGGGCATAATTTTTTGTCTTAATTGGTTAGTTGGAGCATGTAGAGAAATAGCTAAATTAATAGGTATTCTAAGGTCTGCAAGCCTTTTAATTTCTGTAACAAGCCCACAGGTGGATAGTGTAATATGCCTATTGCCAATGTTTAAGCCTTTTTTGCTGTTAGCAATTCTTAAAAAGGATACAACCTCTTTAAAGTTATGGAGGGGCTCGCCGCTGCCCATTAGTACGATATTAGATACTCTTTGACCTATATCATTGTTTATAGCATGGATTTGATCAATTATTTCACCTGCTGTAAGGTTTCTAACTAATCCTCCCTCAGTTGAGGCACAAAAGCTACAGCCCATACTACAGCCCACTTGTGTTGATATACAGGCAGTTAATCCATGCTTGTACTTCATTAAAACCCCTTCAATAATATTACTATCATCCAATAGGAACAAATATTTTGTAGTTCCATCTATTTTTGAGACAAGCTTTTTTTCAATTTTTAAGGAAGTTATAAAGGCTTTACTCTTTAAGTCCTCTCTTAAGGTCTTTGATAAATTCGACATATCATCAAAGCTTTTAATTCCTTTGTGTATCCATTGGAAAATTTGCTCTCCTCTAAACTTAGGCTCTCCCAATTCCTTAGTAAAGTCTACTAACTCTTCATCTGTTAGACTTAATAAATCTGTTTTTTCCAACCTTAATCCTCCTAAGCAGTACTAGTTTTCTTTATCTCAGCGGCGTTACTAACACTCCCGCTTCTTAAGCGGGAGATAAGTGCCGCCAAGCTTCGAAATAAGGGCAACTAGAGTTCAGTTGGAGTTAAAACACCATCTGAACTAAGTTTTCTTTATAAATTTTGCTATAAAAAACCCATCAGTTTTGTGGATATTAGGATAAAGCTGTATAGTTGCTGCTAACCTATCACCTGGAATTAAGCTTTTGTAATCCTCACCTAAGTTAACCAATTGATAATCAGGTGATTCCTTTAAAAATTTTTCAGCTACTCCAATATTCTCTCTTGGGTCAATTGAACAGGTGCTATAAACTAAAGCCCCACCAGGCTTAACATATAAGGCTGCATTTTTTAATATATTAAGCTGTAGCAAAGTTATATGCTTAAAGTCATCCTGTTGCTTTCGGTATTTTATTTCAGGCTTTCTACGGATTATACCAAGCCCTGAACAGGGTGCATCAACCAATACCTTATCGGCTTTACTTAACAAGCCTTTATCTATATCCTTACCATTGAATTTTTCTGTATTTATAATCTTTACTCCTAACCTTTTAGCATTTTTATTGATTAATTCTAGCTTATGATCGTATACATCCCTAGCAATTATGGTGCCTTTATTATTCATAAGCTGTGCCATATGGGTGGTTTTGCCTCCTGGGGCACTACATATATCTATAACCAAATCATTTTCTTTTGGTTCAACGATTCTGCCTACTAGCATCGAGCCAAAATCTTGAATATAAATATCACCACTTTTTAGTGCTTCTAATTCAAATAGATTACTATCTCCTTTAATGCTTAGGGATTCTTCAATAAATTGATTTTTTTCAACTTGAAAACCACTATTTCGCAAACTTAAAACAGCATCATCAACCGATGTTTTTAAAGTATTTACCCTTACATTTAGGTCAGGCTTTTCATTGTTTGCCTTCAATAAAGCTTCTGTAAACTCAGCTGAAAAGGACTTTAGGAACTCTTCCACCATCCACTTTGGATGGGAGTAGGTTACTGATAAATATCCTATGAAATCCTTTTTCTTATTAGGTAGCTTTATTTCTTCTTTTCCCCTTAGCATGCTTCTAAGTACTCCATTTATAAAGCCTGAGGAGTCTTTGCAATATTTCTTTGAAAGATTTACCGATTCATTTACAGCTGCTGATGGTGGTATTTTATCCAGAAATAAAATTTGGTAGGTGGAAATACGTAATAAAATTAATGTATAGGTATCAATTTTTTTTATTTTGATTCTTGAAAACTGACTAATTACATAATCAAGCCTTATCAAATTTTCTAATACTCCATAGACCAGCTCTGTTAAAAAGCCTCTATCTCTGGAGTTATAATTATTTCTTTTTATTTCTTTACCTAATGCTATGTTTGAATAGCCTTTATCTACTTCTATCTCATATAGAACTCTTAATGCTCCTTCTCTTGCATTCATACAGCTTCCTCCTACTGGTGTATCAAATATTAAAAAGCAAAGGCATAATTTGCCTTTGCTACCTTCTTCTACCCCGTAGAATCAGTAATCTTAATAACTGTGCTATAGCTGTAGCCATAGCAGCCACATATGTTAGTGCTGCTGCCTTTAAAACCTTTTGAGACCCATTTATTTCATCTCTTGTTATAAATCCATTGGCATCTAATAGCTTCATTGCTCGACTGCTGGCATTAAACTCTACAGGTAGGGTAGCTACTTGAAACAGCACCGCTGCTGTATATAGTAAAATACCTACATCTAGTAAAGGTGGTGAAATAAGAAAGCCTGCAATAACAAATAGCCAAGCAGCAGATGAACCAAAGCTTGCAATTGGGTAAATTGAGTTTCTAATTGATAGTGGTACATATCCATTAGCATGCTGTAGAGCATGGCCTACCTCATGGGCCGCTACACTTACGGAGGCTATAGAGCTTCCTTGATACACTTCCCTTGACAGTCTAATAATTCTTTTTCTAGGATCATAATGATCACTTAAGTGGCCTGCTACTAGCTCCACTGGAACATCCCTCAAACCATTTGTATCTAAAATCTGTCTTGCAACATCATAGCCTGTATATCCCTTTCGGGTAGATACCCTCAAATATTTATGAAAGGTTGACTTAACTTTGCTTTGAGCGTACATTGCAAATATTATAGCAGGTATTAATACTACAAATGAACTATCAAATAATCCGTAACCAAATCCATATGGGTACATTTTAATCACTCCTTTATAAAATGTTTAATAGCCTTTTCTACTTCATCAATGCTAACATTCGTATTCATACAGGGTCCTTCAGGTCTACTATTAATTATTGCTACTACAGGAATACTCTTAACATCCTGTAAGCCACTAATTAAGTCCCTTTCACAGGCTATAGCGATAATAACCTTTGGATTAACATCCTTAATTATTTTTCTTGCCAATGTTCCCCCTGTAGCAATTCTAAAGTGAATGTTATATTTGTCCTTTAAGCTTATAAGCTTATCTACATCACATTTACCACACCTCTTACAATTATATATATTATGTGTGATTTTGTAGGGACAAAAGGATTTTTGAAGACAATGGGGTGTTATAATTAACATATCCTCACCATCCACATTATAGGCATCTACTAATATTAACCTATTATTAAGCTCAGCGTAAATTCTTCTAATATCGTCCTTTTTAACATTAATAACTTTACCTATTGCTATCATTATTGGGTAAAAAAAGTTTAAGCTTAATTTAATTATACCCTTTGAGTAAAATGGTATGTACTTATTATACCACAGTTGTTTAACAGTAATTAAGGTTAAAATTATAAGTATAGCAATTAAAGTAAAGGCTGTTATTAAAATAATAATAACATATCTCGCATAAATTATGCTTTGCTTATATGAAATCATACTAATAAGTGTAATTATTAATATAGATATAAAGAGCATGGAAAAAAGGATTTTTAATAATGGCTTAAGCCTTTTAAGTTTTTCTTTTTTAACAATCTTTGTTTTCTCCAAGTTTATTACCCTTTTCAATGTTATTTCCCACCAAGTAATCCTTAACAAGCATCCTCTTACCACCACTAAACTGAATCTCTTGAATCACAAGTAGGTTTTTAGAAGTACCAACATAAATCTCGTCCTTTGTAACCTCTACTATCTCTCCTGCTGTATAGTTTATATCTGTTTCTTCTATTCTACTACTAAATATCTTCATAACCTTATTTTCATAGGTTGTATAGGCACCTGGCCATGGAATTGTACCTCTAATAAGGTTTTTAATTTGCTTGGCATCTTGAGACCAATCTATTCTACCTAATTCCTTGCCCATTATTGGTGCATAGGTTGCTTCTTCATGATTTTGAGGCTCCCTTTCTATTCCGCCTACCTCTATTAAGTCAATTGTTTTAGTTAATAAATCTGCACCTAAGCCCGAAAGTCTATTGTGTAATTCTCCTGCTGTCTCATCTGCTCCAATTAAAGTTTCTTCCTTTAATATCATATCACCTGTATCTAAACCTACATCCATATACATAGTTGTTACTCCTGTCTTACTTTCCCCATTTATTATAACCCAATTTATTGGAGCTGCTCCACGATATTTTGGAAGCAAGGAAGCATGTACATTGATGGATCCGAAGGGTGGTACCTCCAGAATATCCTTAGTTAGTATATGCCCATAGGCCACCACTACAATTAAGTCGGGCTTTAAAGCTCTAATAGTTTCTAAGGTATCATCAGCCTTTAGATTACTGGGTTGATAAACAGTAATTCCCTCTCTAATAGCAACATCCTTCACAGGGGGAGTTACGATTTTTTTTCCTCTACCCTTTGGTTTATCTGGCTGTGTAAAAACAGCTACTATTTCATGCTTTTCATCTATTAAAGCCTCCAAGCATGGTACTGCAAAATCTGGTGTCCCCATAAAGATTATTTTCATTATATCACCCCTTACTCCTCATCAATAACTCTATCAATAAATAAAATTCCATTGAGATGATCAATCTCATGGCAAATTGCCCTAGCCAGCAACCCACTACCTTCTATTATTATCTCTTTACTATTACGATCTAATCCTTTAACCTTTACTCTATCTGGACGAATTACTTTACCAGATTTGCCTGGTAAGCTTAAGCAGCCCTCATTATCACATTGCTCCCCATCCTCTTCAATTACCTCTGGGTTTATCAGTTCAATTAATCCATCACCTATATCTATTACTATTAATGCCTTAAGGATACCAACCTGTGGAGCCGCTAATCCTACTCCGTCAGCATGGTACATAGTTTCTGCCATATCATCAAGAAGCAAATGTATTCTGTCATCTATTTTTTCAACTCTCTTAGCCTTCTTTCGTAAAACTGGGTCATCATCTTGTCTTATTATACGAATTGCCATTGCTAACCTCCTATTTTTACATTAAATTATATGGATTTATATCAATGCTTACTGTAATTGAGTTGGGAATGTATTTTTTTCTATGCTGAATAAAAATAGACTTAACAATCCCCTTAAGTAAGCTGTATTCTACACCTATATCCTTTAATATGATTTGATACCTATACTTCTCATTAATTTTGGCTATTATAGCCTCATTTGGACCTAATATAACCTCTTGTAATGCTTTAATACCCTTTGATTCTAAAATATATTTTATTATTTTGTATATTTGCTTAGAGTATTGAAATACCTCTTCTTCATTCCTTCCGCTAAAATTGATTGCTAATAGATTGTTAAAGGGGGGATAACCAAATTCCTTCCGTATTGCTATTTCTTCATTATAAAAGCTGATATAATCATGCTTTGAAGCTGTCATAATGCTGAAATGCTGCGGATCATATGTCTGTAATATGACATTACCCTCATGAAGTCCCCTGCCTGCTCTACCTGCAACTTGAGTAATAAGCTGAAAGGTTTTCTCTGATGCCCTGAAATCCGGCAGGTTTAGGGTTGAGTCTATAGATATAATACCTACTAAGGTTACATTAGGAAAATCTAAGCCTTTGGTAATCATTTGGGTTCCGATTAAAATGTCTATATTGCCCCTTTTAAAGCTATTAAGGATTTTTTCATGGGTTCCCTTTTTACTTGTAGAATCCATATCTAAACGTGCTATGCTTGCTTTTGGAAAATATGATTGTATTACCTTTTCTAGCTTTTGGGTTCCAGCACCAAAGTATTTTATTAGTCCACTATTACAATCTGGACATGCTTTAGGTGCAGGTAGCTCCTTTCCACAGTAGTGACATAGCAGTGTTTTGCTCTCCATATGGAAGGTTAATGATATATCGCAGTGGGAGCATTTTATTACATAGCCACAGCTTTTACAGGAGACAAAGGTTGAAAAGCCCCTTCTATTTAAAAACAGTATAGCTTGCTTTTTCTCTGGTAAATTACTCTTAAGTAGCTTTCTTAGTCTTCTGCTTAGTATCTTATTATTTCCTTCATCCAACTCCTTCTTCATATCCACAATTTCAATTGATGGTAGCTTGGCTGTCATTGCTCTTTTTGTAAGGGATACAAGCTTTAAATCATCTGTCTTTGCTTTATAGTAGCTTTCAACTGATGGAGTTGCAGACCCTAAAACTAATACAGCATTTTCTGTGGCACCTCGATATTTTGCAACATCTATTGTATGATATTTTGGACTTTGCTCAGACTTATATGTACCTTCATGCTCTTCATCAATAATTATTAAACCAAGGTTTTTAAAGGGTGAGAAAACAGCTGACCGGGCACCAATAACCATATTAACCTTTCCTTCTAAAATTCTTCTCCATTCATCATAGCGTTCTCCCTCCGATAAGCTGCTGTGAAAAACTGCTATTCCTTCTTTAAATCTACCTCTAAATCTTTCAACCGTTTGGGGTGTTAATGCTATTTCAGGAACTAAGACAATTCCTTGTTTTCCTAGTTTTTTAGCCTCCTCCATCAGTTGAAGGTATATTTCAGTTTTACCACTTCCTGTTATACCATGAATTAAATATGATTCTGTCTTATTATTATTTATTGAATTAGAAATTTCGTCAATAATAGTCTGTTGCTCTAATGAAGGCTTTAACTTTGGAAACTCTTCAATAGTAGCTGTAGAAAAGGGATCTCTTTTTTGCTCCCTTTCAACTGTTGTAATATAACCCTTGTTAATAAGAGCCTTAATAGGAGCATTTGATATATTTAAGTGGCTTTGTAAAGCTTTAGTCTTAGCCTCTCCACTAGTCATTAAATAATTAATAACCTCCAATTGTTTTTGAGCTTTTTTCAACTTAGGTTCTATTGCTTCTATTTGTTGCTTAGTAATATTTAATTTTAAATATATCTCCTTCTTAACCTTCACCCTTGAGGTTACATAGTGTATTATCTCAATTAGCCCTCCGTTGGCTAGGGTTTTAACTGTTTGATAGCAGTCCTTATATGGAAATTCTTTATTTAATACATCCATATCTATTGCCCCTGCATGGACTTCTAAAAATTCCAATATGCTTTTTTGTCTAGTGTTTAAATTAGCTTTTTCTTTCCAGTTTTCAGCAATAAGCTTTATTTTTTTCTTTTCTTTATTGACGATTCCAGCTGGTATTATACAATGGATAGCTTCAATGTACTTACATAGATATTTGCTTTTCATCCAAAAAATCATTTTTATTTGCTGTTGGGACAAAATGCATTTATAATCTAGGGGTGCTATTATCTCCTTCAAAGAAGTACCTGTTTCCTCTACTTCCTTAATGTTTAATATATATCCCTCTAGTCTTTTATTTCCTCTTCCAAAGGGAACCAGTACCCTCATACCGCATTGTATAGCTTTAACCATTTGGGTGGGAATTAAGTAGTCAAAGAGTTTATCTGTTTCATAGCTGCTATTATCTACAATTACCTGAGCAATAAGTCTACTGTTACTCAATTACATCCACCTCCTGAACACCACTATTATACCAAATTTTTGTTAACATTAAAAATGATTATCAACAAAAAACTATTATACACTTTTTTACAAAAATAATAAAACCCAGTGATAAGTATATGTATTAAATATAATTACTGGGTTTTAAGCCATTAACTTTACAGATCTAATATTTTATCTAATATTCTATGGGAAATATCTAACTTAGACATCTTATCAATTTTAATGATATTATAGCTGCTATCTATTAAA
The DNA here is from genome assembly GCF_009017275.1 of Alkaliphilus pronyensis. GTDB lineage: Bacteria > Bacillota > Clostridia > Peptostreptococcales > Natronincolaceae > Alkaliphilus_C > Alkaliphilus_C pronyensis. The sequence continues at coordinate 50,479 of NZ_WBZC01000023.1, forward strand.
TATACAGCATTTGTATCTGACCCAAAGCCAGATCCCTCTTCAGTTAAGTCATTGGCTACAATTAAATCAAGATTCTTTTTAGCAACTTTAGCCTTTGCATATTCAATTATATTATCTGTTTCTGCTGCAAAACCAATAATTTTTTTACTCCCCTTGTTTAAGCCTAACTCATATAATATGTCAGGGTTTCTAACAAGGTTAATTTGTAGAGGTCCTTCCTGCTTTTTAAGCTTGTTAATAGCTTTAATCTCTGGTCTATAGTCTGATACTGCTGCTGATTTTATTATAATTTCATTTTGCTTAAAGTGTTCCATAACTCTATTATACATTTCTTCAGCTGAGGTAACTGAAATAACTTCAACACCAGCTGGTGCCTTTAAGGCTGTAGGTCCAGAGATAAGAGTAACATTAGCCCCACGGGACTTCGCTGCCTCTGATAAAGCATAGCCCATTTTACCTGTGGAACGATTTGAAAGAAACCTTACAGGGTCTATTGCCTCAATTGTAGGTCCTGCTGTAATTAATACATTCTTATTTATTAAGTCCTGTTTTGGAGCCATAGCATTAATTACAAATTCAATAATTCCATCCACCTCACAAAGCTTGCCTATACCAATATCTCCACAGGCTAAGCGACCTGATGCTGGAGAAATAAAGCCATACCCTAAATCCTCTAGTCTTTGAATATTTTGTTGAACTATAGTATTTTGATACATTATTGTGTTCATTGCAGGTGCAAAAACTACTTTTGCAGTTGATGCCATTATTGTAGTCGAAAGCATATCATCTGCAATTCCATTTGCAACTTTACCAATTATGTTTGCAGTTGCTGGTGCAACTAGAATTAAATCTGCTTTTTGTGCAAGACTTATATGTTCAATTTCCCAATAACGAGGAGTTTCAAACATGTCCATCATTACAGGATTCTGACTTAGAGCTTGAAATGTATGGGGAGCTACAAACTCTGAAGCCGATTTAGTTAGAATTACATCTACTGTAGCCCCAAGTTTCTTTAACCTGCTTACAATATCACAGGCCTTATAGGCGGCAATGCCTCCTGTCACTCCAACAACTATCTTTTTTCCCTTCAGCATCCCATCACCTTCTTATTTGATTTCTTCCTCTATTCTTTTGTAGCTGATTTTCCCCTCATGTATTTCTTGTGTAGCTATAGAAACTGGTTTTTTTGAGTTTGGCTGAATTGACACTGACTCTCCATCTATAATTTGTCTTGCCCTTTTAGAAGCAGCCAATACCAAAGTATACCTACTATCTATACTTTTCATTAAATCATTTGTTGATGGATACAACATTATATACTCATCTCCTTTAATAAAGTTAAAATCTTAGTTTTATTTCTTCATGTACTCTTAAAACCTTGCAGTTTTCAGCTCTAATAATAGCCTCTATATCTGCTCTGGCTCTTTCTACATCATCATTTATAACAACATAATCATACTTAATAACCTGATTTATCTCTCCTCTTGCAGAGCCATAGCGGGTGTTTATATCCTCCTCTGTTTCTGTGCCTCTATTAATTATTCGACTTTTTAACTCCTGCAGGGAAGGGGGTAGAATAAAAACAAAAATACCCTCTGCAAATTTTTCTTTTATTTGAAGAGCTCCTTCAATATCAATTTCTAGTAATACATCATTTCCCTTTTCAAGGTTTTCTATTACATACTTTTTGGGTGTCCCATAATAATTACCGTAGACCTCTGCATATTCCAATAGCTGGTCATTATTAATCATATTTTTAAACCTATTATGATCTATAAAAAAGTAATTAACACCTTCTTCTTCTCCACTTCTTGGAGCCCTAGTTGTTGCTGAAATAGAAGCCATAATCTGTGGGTTTTTTTCAAGCAACCTTTTACATATTGTACCTTTTCCTGCCCCAGAAGGTCCAGAAATCACTATTAGTAAGCCTTTTCCCATAATATCTCCTCTTTCTAGTATTCCTACTCGCCAGCAATATTGGTCTCAGCTTCTTTGCTGTTATCCTTTGAGTTAAGTCTTTGGGCAACTGTTTCAGGTTGAACTGCTGATAAAACAACATGGTCACTATCGGTTATAATTACAGCCCGTGTTCTTCTACCATATGTTGCATCAATCAGCATTCCTCTATCCCTTGCCTCTTGAATAATTCTTTTTATTGGTGCAGATTCTGGACTTACAATTGCAACTATACGATTACCCGAAACTATATTCCCAAAACCTATGTTTATTAGCTTAATATTCATTTGTATGCCTCCTACTCAATATTTTGAACCTGTTCACGCATTTTTTCTAACTCACTTTTTATATTAACTACTATATTGGTAATAGTTAAATCATTCGCCTTAGAGCCAATAGTGTTTACCTCTCTGTTCATTTCCTGAATAAGAAAGTCCAGCTTTCTACCAATAGAATCATCTTCACCCATAGCCTTTTTAAACTGCTTAATATGACTGTAAAACCTTACTATTTCCTCTGTTATGCTGCTTTTATCAGCAAAAACTGCTACCTCCATAAGAATACGATTATCATCAAAGTCAAATCCATCATCTAGTATTTCGTTAATTCTGTCGGTTAGCTTCTGTCTATACTCGTTAACTATTAATGGACTTCTTTCTTCAATATCCTTAATCATGCTATTAATAATATCTAATCTCCTAATAATATCATTATAAAGCTGCTGTCCCTCTATATTTCTCATTTCCATAAGTCTATTAAGGGCCATTACTAAAGCCTCTTCCAAGCAGCTCCAAATCTCGTCTTCGTCGTCTTCAACCTTCTCAACTTTTAGAACATCAGGAAATTTAGATATTACAGATGTTGTTAAATCATTATCTATCCCTAAGCTTTCGCTTATTGCTTCTAAGGCAGTGTAGTATTGTTGTGCTAAGGCTATATCAGGAGTTATTTTTACATCTGATTCTCCAAGGCTTTCCGCATTAACATAAACCTCTACCCTTCCTCTTTTTACTTCCTCTTTTATTTTTTGTCTTATTTTTTCCTCTAAATATGTAAATATTTTAGGCATTTTTATAGATGTATCCATATAACGATGATTCAAAGATTTAAGTTCAACAATAAATTTTTTCTGTGGGGATTGTGCTTCTCCTCTACCAAAGCCTGTCATGCTTTTCACCATATTTATCACCCTCCATTTACTAAAAAGCAAGCCTATATATTTTGTTTAGTTCTTAAGATAATATATACCTTCACAGATGGTTTCTGCAGGTCCCTCCATCTCCATATTACCGTCATTGCTTATACTAATAAATAGTTTACCTCCATCAATAGTTACCTCAATCCAATTATCTACCATTCCTAATAAATACGCAACACCACATACACTAGTAACACCTGTTCCACAAGCAAGGGTATAGCCAGCTCCCCGTTCCCAGGTTTTTACTGAGATTGCAGCTCTATTGTGTATTTTAGCGAAATTAACATTTGTCTTTTCAGGGAATATTTCTAATCCTTCTATTATTGGCCCAAAATGCTTTACAGCTTCATCATTTAACTCCTCAGTAAATATAATGGTATGAGGTACACCCATTAACACTGAAGAAATCTGAAATTCTCTACCCTCCACCACTATTTTTTTATTGATGTAATTATCACCATTGTAGGCAACTGGTATAGCTTCTGGCTTTAGTAGCATTTTACCCATGTAAACCTTAACAAAGCTAACCTTACCATCAGCTGTCTTAGTATTTACAGTTAAAAGTCCTGCTTTAGTTTGTATCTTAAAAATCTCTTTTTTAACTATTTTTTCATCATATACGTATTTAGCAAAGCATCTAATTCCATTACCACACATACTTGCCAAAGACCCATCCCTATTAAAATATATCATTTTAACAGAAGCATTTTTATCCTCTGGAGAAGCTACTATCATCATTCCATCTCCTCCAATACCAAAGTTACGGTGGCAAGCTTCAATAGCTAATCTGCTAAAATCCTTGGGGTATGGAAAGTCATTGTAGTTTATGACAATAAAATCATTACCTGTTCCATGCATTTTCTTAAAAGGAATTTTCATTATATCACCCTCTACTCAATTTTACTTATTAAAGTAGTAATTCTCACCTTTTTCGTGTATGATTGTATTATTGTATAATAAATATATTATTATCACAATGTTTAATATATTAAAGGATAAAGTAGGATTTTTATTTTATTCAATATGAATAAATAATTTCCTTCTATTTATTACATTATATTAACAATTATCTTTTTTGCCAAACAGCTGTATTATTAGGAGGTATTTTTAATGGCATTAGATGGTCTAGTAGTTGCTTCTATTGTACATGAGTTTAATAGTGCTTTAGTTGGAGGAAAAATTGAAAAGGTGTATCAGCCTGAAATAGATGAGCTTACATTACTTGTTCGTAGCAACGGAAATAATTATCGACTTTTACTATCAGTGAATAGTAATTTCCCTAGAGCCCACATAAGTAACATAAGCAAGGTTAATCCAGATACACCCCCTAGCTTTTGTATGCTTCTTAGAAAGCATCTGCAAAACGGAAGAATAACTAAAATCTCTCAGCCCAATATGGAAAGAATAATTATTCTTCAAGTTGAAACTTTAGATGAGTTAAATCTACTAAAGGTAAAGCACCTTATTATAGAAATAATGGGAAAGCATAGTAATATTATATTGGTTGATGAAGAAACAAATAAAATTATTGATTCAATTAAAAGGATATCACTGGATATTAGTAGACATAGGCAAGTATTACCTGGTCTTACCTATAGGATGCCACCTTCTCAGGAGAAGAAGAATCCTCAGCTAATTAACTCTATTGAAGCCTTTAATGAATCCCTTCCAGAGGATGCTAAGATAAACATTCATAAGGGATTATACTATTCCTTTACTGGTTTATCTCCCTTGATAGCTGCCGAGATATGCTTCCGAAGCCAAGTAGAAAACAACACTCCTATTTTAGCCTTAACTCCAGAGGATTTAAATAGATTGTACAATAGCTTTAAGGATGTAATAGCTGTTACTACTAAAAACAGCTATAATTACAATATATATATTGACGAAGCAAATGAAAAATTCATTGATTTTAGCTGTGTAAACCTTACACACCTTTCTATTTATAGCTACCAGAAATATGACACCGCAAGTGATATGCTGGAGAACTATTATAGGGTACGAGATACCAAGGATAGAATAAAGCAAAAATCTCAGGATTTAAGAAAAAATCTACAGATTAAGCTGGATCGACTTAATCAAAAGCTTAATAACTTAAGAAAGGATTTAAGTAAAGCAGAAAAGGCTGAGGAATATAAAATTAAGGGTGATTTAATCACATCTAACCTTCACCTAATTAAGGATAGGGAAGAAAGCATTACTATTGTTAATTATTACGACCCTAACCTTAGTGAAGTAACGGTTCAATTGGATAAAAAGCTTACTGCTTCACAAAATGCACAAAAATATTATAAGCAATATAATAAATATAAGACTGCCTTAATAGAGGTTGCCCATCAAGTTGAAATTACTAAAGAGGAAATATCATATATTGAGGAAGTATTTTTAAGCATTGAAAATTCAACAAATTATACTGATCTTGAGGAAATACAAAATGAACTTATTGAAACTGGTTATGTTAAGTCACGGGGAAAAAGCCAAAACAAGAAAAAAGCTCAAAAAAAATCAGGATTTCTACGATTTTTATCCTCCGATGGCTTTGAAATACTTGTAGGAAAAAACAATCATCAAAACGATGAGATAACCTTCAAGGTATCTTCCAAAAATGATTTATGGCTTCATGTAAAGGATTTAGCTGGCTCCCATACAATTCTTAAGGTAAAGGATGGAGAATACTCAAACACTGCACTATTGGAGGCTGCAACCTTAGCGGCATATTATAGCAAGGGTAAAAATTCAACTAAGGTGGCTGTTGATTATACACAGCGAAAGAATGTTAAAAAGCCATCGGGGGCTAAGCCTGGCATGGTAATATATGATAACTATCAAACTATATATGTAGATGCTTTGACTAAGGAGCTTAAAGGAATAAAAGAAATATAGCAGCTAAAAAAGTCCCCCCTTCAATATTACTTCCATGAAGGGGGGACTTTTTTTAGTTTTCTTTATCTTTCTGGTAACAGCTTATTAGCCAGTATACCAACGATGGCAGCTAAGCTAAGACCTGCTAATTCAATATTATCTCTTATAGGTATACCACCTATGGGATTTCCAGCTCCATCGGTAGCCATTGCTGTCCCAATACCTATAACAAGTATTAATGCTGCTATTAGTAAATTTCTGCTATTTGCAAAATCTATTCTTGCTTCTACTATTGTTCTCATACCTATACTAGCTATCATTCCGAAAAGAACTATACTTATTCCTCCCATAACTGCAACTGGGATTGATTGAAGAATTACTGCAAATTTCCCTATAAAGCTTAACCCTACAGTAACAAAAGCTGCCAGTTGTATTATGGAGGGCTCATATACCTTTGTAACGGCTAATACCCCTGTGTTTTCACCGTAGGTAGTATTGGCAGGTCCTCCAACAAAGCCAGCAAGCATTGTTGCAACTCCGTCTCCCAATAAGGTTCTATGGAGTCCAGGATTTTTAAAGAAATCTTTACCTACAACAGCACCATTTGTAGTAATATCTCCGATATGCTCCATAAATACAACCAGTACAATTGGTGCTATCATTAATATAGCTGCTATATCAAACTTTGGCATGGTAAAGGCTGGTATAGCCAATAGCTTTGCATCTCCCAGGTTTTTAGCTAGCTCTACCAATTGTATCTCACCTAATAGAATTGCAGCCAAGTATCCTACAGATACACCTATTAAAATAGGAAGCAATTTAACAAAGCCCTTTGCATAAAGGGAAACCACTAAAACAGATACTAAAACTATAGAAGCCAATAGCCAGTTGCTTGAGGCCATACTAATTGCTACTGGGCTTAGATTAAGTCCAATTACTACAATCATTGGTCCAGTTACTATTGGTGGAAAGAAGGATTTCACAGTATCTATTCCAAATATTTTTACGCAGGCAGACAATAAAACATATAAAAGTCCCGCAACAATTATTCCACCTTGTGCATATTGTAGGCTGCCAAAGCTCTCTTTAACAGCTAATATTACAGGTATGAATGCAAAGCTAGAGCCAAGAAAAACTGGAACCTGTCCTTTTGTAATTAAGTGAAAAAGAAGGGTTCCAACACCTGCTGCAAACAAAGCTACAGCTGGATTTAAGCCAGTAATCATTGGTACTAAAACTGTTGCTCCAAACATTGCCAAAACATGTTGTACTGCTAAAACCAGTTTTCTTGATGGTTGTATAGCCTTTAAATCTGTTATTTCTTCCTGTAATTCCTTTTTTGTCATTTGAATTCCTCCCTTTTTCAGTCTCTCAGGACTGGTTTAAAAGCTTAATTGATAGCTAAGTAGCTTCAATAACTACTAAGTTTTCTTCATCTGTTTCTGAAAGCTTAACTCTAACTATCTCATTTTTAGATGTTGGAGTGTTTTTGCCAACATAGTCAGCTCTTATTGGCAGCTCTCTATGACCTCTATCAACTAAAACTGCCAGTTGAATTACACTGGGTCTACCTATATCCACTAGTGCATCTAGGGCTGCTCTAGCTGTTCGTCCAGTATATAGAACATCATCAACCAAAACAACAATTTTATTATTTATATCACAACTAATGCTGGAGCCATTAACAACAGGATCAATCTGTTCCTTAGTTAAATCATCTCTATAAAGGGTTATATCCAATTCTCCAACTGGTATCTCATAATTTTCAAATTCCTTTATCTTTAAAGCTATTCTTTTAGCTAAGGGTATTCCCCTGGTTTTAATACCAATAATGACTATATCCTGTGGGCCTTTGTTTTTTTCTAGTATTTCATGGGCTATTCTTGTTATTGCTCTAGTAATGCCTTTTTCATCTAAAATCTGAACAGCTTTTTCAGAATCCACTATTTCACCTCCAACATGCTTTTTTTTCAAATAAAATACCCTTACCTGTGGGTAAGGGTTATGTAGACATAGTTATTCCAAGATATGTTACATATACTTTCCTTTCAGCCTCACAGGACCTAATTAAAGGATTTCAATTGAACTAAGTATATCACACACTCTTATTTATGTCTATTATTTAATTATATTTTTTCGACAAATTTCATATTTTATTCATATTTACATTAATTATATTTCTTTAAGGTCCTTAACATTACTCATATATATTGTTATGCATATCATTATTATTCCAGAGACCATTGGTAGCAGCCATGGACTTATTGAGTCTACCAATGCACCAGCAACAATAGCACCTATTGGTGATAACGCCATACCTAATGTTCCCAGTGTGCCAGTAACTCTGCCCCTCATATCATCTGGTATTAGCCTCTGTAATGTTACATTAACAGGGACATTAATGAAGATTGCAGCTACAGCCATCATTAAATATAAAATAGTCAGTATTATTAAATACTGTGTATTATTTAATACTATAAATATCTCGGAGGTTAACAATCCAACTATAAAAATTGCTACAGAAAAGGTTGATAAACATATTAATATTCTTTTAATATTATTTTTAACTTCAGGTAAAATAGACAACACAATGGACGCCATTAGCATTCCTATAGGAAACATCATATTTAATATACCAAATTGCTGTGACGAGAAGCCCCACACTTCATTTACTATGTAAGGTACGGGAACCGAAAGCCCCATCATTATTAGCATATTAAAAAACACTACAAAGGAGCCTAATACCATAAGCCATTTTTGTGTTGCTATATATCTAAGCCCATCCATTAAATCAGTAAAAAATCTGTTATTCTTAGCTTTATCATTCTCCTTCTTATTGCTGGTTTTTGACTCTCCATTAATTCTATCCCGTACCTTAAAATCAATAAATGCTTCAGAAATACCAGATATAATAAAGGACAAGCCATTAACCAAAAGAAATAGCCTTATATCTATTAATGCATAAACCAAACCACCAATGAATGGACCTGCTATTGAGGCCAATGATGAAATTGTATGACTTAAGGAGTTAATACGAGTTAGGTTTTCATCGTCTACAAGATTGGGTATTGATGCAGCTAAAGGGGTATTGAAAAAAACATTACATGTAGATAATAAAAAGGTTGTTATGTATATATAGCTTAAACTTAATTCATCAATTAAGCTTGCAGCTAGTAGTCCAAGCACCACAACCCCACTTAAGACATCTAATAACACAACCATTTTTTTTCTGTCAAATCTATCAGCAATTACTCCAGAAATTGGCCCAAAAAGTACACCAGGCAAAGTTCCTAATGCTAAGGTCAGCGAAAAATTTAAGCCTGATCCAGTTACAGATAATATATAAAGACTTATTGCAAAGCTATAAATTCTACTGCCAAATAGAGAAACAAGCTGTCCTAGCGAAATTAAAATTATATTTTTCTTTACAATTTCCTTAACAGCTATCTTCTCCTCTATTTCATTTTTTTTTAGCGTATTCTCCAATATACATCACACCCTTCTATAAAAAAAATCATAACCCTAAATTGTTAATTAAATATACACTAAATACCAATTAATCACACATGTTTATATCAAACATAGGGTTATGAAAACTTGATTTTTATTTAATTTTGGGAGGAAAGAAATCATTCAATATAAAATTTATCTCAGCGGCGTTACTAACACTCCGCTTCTTAAGCGGGAGATAAGTGCCGCCAAGCTTCGAAATAAGGGCAACTAGAGTTCAGGTGAAGTTAAAACTCCATCTGAACTAAGTTTTCTTTATAACTCTACTTCAACAGAAAATACACGTGGAAAATCACTTTCTCTTTAAAAGGATATAATACTATGTAATTAATCTACTTGTTGAATTGTAATATACATCTTTAAGCTTACTATAAAAATAATAGAGTATTATGCACTAAAACTAAGCAAAAACCTCAATGCTATATATTCTTGGTATATCCTCACTTGCAGCATGATAAAATGCTTTATTAAAATGTGAAAATGTTAGCAAGAATATAAAAAGTATTACAAAAGTTAATTTTTTTACCATTTACGCTCCTCCTTTACATTTTATAACTATTATAGTATAATTTGATACATATGAAAACCAGAATAAATTACGTATTGTTAGGAGTTGACAAAATTGTTTGAATCTTATAAACTTAAAGAGTTAGGCAAATTTCTTAAGTCAACTAGAATCAATTTAGGCTTTACTCAAAAAGATGTGGAAAAGATAACTGGTATAACCTCAGACTCACTAAGAAGAGTTGAGCAAGGACAAGTTTTATTAAGATTTGATACATTAATACTATTATCTATGGCCTATAAAAAAGATTTAATTGAAGACCTGAAAGTGTATTGTAATTCAACTAGATTATTATCTTATTATACAAGACTTGAGGACTTAATAATTAACTATAGATTGGAAACTTTGCAAAACCTAAGACAGGATTATTATGACTATATAAAATGTTTTGAGCCAGATACTCCTATAAATTATCATGTTGAATGTCAATTTGAAAAATTGCTATCTGGTATTAGTAAATATAATTCATCTACTCCACAAGACAGTTTAGAAGATTTTATAGATGCAATGAGGATAAATAACACATTGTTTAACATATATAATTACCACCAATTTAAATATACAGTCTTTGAAATGAGAATTTTACTCTTAATAGCTTTAGCACTTTCTACTAAAAATGAGTTTGCTTCTTCCAATGATATGTTAGTGTATTGTTTAAAGAGGGTAAATTTAAACCGAAATTCTACTTATAATGAAAAGCTTTTAGCTATTAAAATTTACTTTAACTTATCATATAATTATCACCGAATAGATTGTCATGATAAAGCACATAAATACTCAGTTAAAGGTATTGACTTTTGCAACAAGCATTACATTTCTTATGGGTTAGCTACACTTCTTTATCGTAAAGGTATTGCAGAATTTTTTTTAAATAAACCAAAATATTTAATGACCCTAAATCAATCATTAACTCTTCTCTTAATTGAGGAAAAAGAAAGCCTTGCTAAAAAATATATTGATATTACTTATAAAAATTATGGTATTCCTCTATCGTTAGATACATTGTGTAATATAAGCAAAAACTAAACCATCATAAAACATAAACATCCTAGCTTTCTTTAAAAGAAGCTAGGATGAATATTTTTCTTAGAATTAGTAACGGGGGTTTGGGAACTGGGGCACGGTTCTTGAAGGGTAAAAGTGTTTTGTTGTATCCCTGTTTTCCGTAAATGAACTATATACAATGAGTGTTATATTTATTACATTCAAACCTTTGCTCTTGGCTATTAATAAAGCTTGTTCTTTATTAACTCCTTTATTTTCATATACTTCATAAATTCCATTTCTATAAACATAAAGAATGTACTTAAGCTCTCTTGTATCTTTGTCCCTTCCAACAAAGGTATAATTCTTTGCATATTTCTCTTCCTCTCATTTTCAAATATCTAAAGGTTAGCCGAACCCTTTTCCTTGGTCATTGTTTAAGGCAATTGTCTTGCTCCCAAGTATCGTTCACTCCAATACTTGTTATATCTTAAGTTTCTTTCTTTTACCCCTGTGCTTGTAAGTATGATAAATGAACCTTCCCCTGCATATATACCTGTCATCATCGGTATATCTTCGGTCAGATGGCTTTTAAAAAATATAAGATCTCCTTCTTCTAGTTCATCAGGTGAAATAGCTTGACCTAAATTCCATTGCTCATAGGCTTTAGCAGGTAACTTTAGATGAATATCCGATGCTTCATTGAATACTTTTTGAACAAATTGTGCCGTTGTATAGTCTTCAAATGAAGCATCTATATATTCTTTAGCCTTAATGACGGCAGGATGGTTATTTTCTATTTTTTTATATCGTCTTGCCCCAACATATCTTTGAGTCCAATAACTATCTGAGATATTAAGATCACGAATTGCTACACCTTCGTATTTTGTTACGACGATAAACTGCTCATTTCCAATGTATAATCCTGGTAGTAATACCTTGTCGGAGCTTTCAAAAAATAAAACATCTCCAATATTTAAATCTTGTCTTTCTACTTCATTTCCTAAAGCCCATTGTTGAAATGAATATCTTGGTAGCTCAATATCTAAGCCTGCTTTCATAACGTATTGTAAAAACCCTGAGTAATCAAAGCCCTCTATGGTATTTCCTCCTGCTACATAACCTACACCCAAGGTTTTATATGCTTCTTCAACCACTCTCGAATCCAGCCTCAAGCTAAGGGAGTCAAAGCGCTTTATTACTGCATATCGCTCCAGCAGGTACTTTCCTAAATAGCTGATTGTAGTCATACCTTCGTCGCCGGATGCATGGATTATATAATTATTTCCTAGATAAATTGCAGTATGATGTGTTTTTCCGTCCTGCTGAAATTTTCCTGTAAAGTAAATTACGTCTCCAGGGCGCTTTTTTTCATACTCTATGGTTTCCCCTACTACAGCTTGTTTATAACTTATACGAGGCAAATAAATATTTTTAGCATCTCTGAAGACTGTCTGAACTAAATAAGAACAGTCAAAACCATCAATTGTCTCGCCACCTAACAAATAAGGAGTTCCTATATATTTCATTGCTTCTCGAATAACTAAGTTCTCATGCTGCATATAATTTTCAGGCTGAGAATAATAAATATCTTTTTCTGTCAGCCGTTTTGCTCCTACATATATGTCTGACCAGTATTCACTCTCAATATCCCTTACCGCAGCTCCTTCTGCTACTGTCTGAACGATAAACATGCCATTTCCTTTATAAATACCAGGTATAAGACTGCTTCCCTGAAAAAATACTAAATCTCCTGCTTTAAGCTCTTGTTTAGAAATGAATTCTCCTATTTCATATATCCTATCGGAAAAAACTGATAGCTGTATGCCTAGGATGTCCTTAAAAACATAACGTACAAAATTAGTCGTGTTAAAGCCTTCAGCTGGTGATTTCCCTTCTGGATTATAGGGTGTCTCAAGCAAGTCCATAGCCTTTTCTACAATAGGGTTGCTTACAACAGATTCCTCAATAATATTCTTAGTAAACCGTCTTGCTCCAAGCAACCTAGATTTCCAATAATCACTTGTTTCGAGATCTACTACAGCGACCCCCTTGGTTGTAGCAATAACAAAAATACCATTATCTATGTAAATTCCTGGTAGTCGTACACCGCTACCTTGAAAGAATAACACATCACCGGATTCAAGATCAGACGTATCTACTTCCAGACCTACTCGCCATTGCTCGGTAGATGTTCTTGGAAAATCCAGTTTGTTTATTTCGCTAAAAACGTACTGTACAAAGCCTGAATAATCAAAGCCCTTTGGATTATTACCTCCAATTTCATAAGGAGATTCTACTAATTCAAGAGCTTTTACGGCTATAGGATTTAATTCATTGGCTATATTCGCATAGTGCCTTGCACCTATATAATTATCCCTCCAATATGAATCTTTTACTATATTCCGTTTTACTACACCATCATTAGTTGATACAACTATAATTATATTATCGCCTTTATATATTGCTGGTATTAGGTTGTTGTTTCCTGTAAAAAAAAGAACATCTCCAGGCTGGATTTCACTACGTTTTATAGTTTTCCCCAGCTTCCATAGCTTTGAAGGCTGTCTGGGGAGGACTATGTTTTCTGACTGTCTAAAAACATACTGAATAAGCCCAGTACTATTAAATCCTTCCTCTGGTGTGTTTCCCTCTGGCGTAAAAGGCTTGCCTATTAAACTTTCTGCAAGTAAAATCCTTTGAATTTCTGTCTCATTACTATAACCATAGGATGGAACTACAGCAGTTAACAAAATCAATAGGACTAACCATATGCCCTTCAGTTTTTTTAATTGGTTCATTTTAAAATCATCCTTTTTGTTAAATAGTTACGACAACTCTCGACATCACAAGTGCATAACATTATAATAGAGACATATACATTTATAGAAAAGCGAGTTGATAGGTATGACTCTAAAGAGAGTATGGAGTTTTTTAAGCCCTAGACGGCTTATTGTTTTTTCCTGCCTGATAATTCTTATGTTTGCTCAATCAACTGCTACAGCTTTTGGTGACGTTTATAGCAATTTTAAAGAGTTAAGCTCAAATACAGTAGATGATACTGACTATGAAATTAAAACTACTGTGACAGATTCTGATGTCATCGTTATTGCAATTCATGGAGGGAAAATTGAGAAAGGTACTACTGAATTAGCTTCTGCTCTATCCTTCCATAATAATTATAACTATTATTCATTTATAGGTAAAAAAACCAAAGATAACTCAACATTACATGTTACTTCAGTAAAGTTTGATGAACCCACTGCACTTAAAATGGTTTCAAAATCTAAAACAACCTTATCTATCCACGGTTGTTCTGGCTTGGAAGAATTCACCTACATTGGAGGCCTAGACTCTGAACTGGCAAGCAAAATAAAAGAATCTCTAATCAAATATGATTTTACTGTGTTAGATACTCCCAAGAGGCTAGCCGGCGAATCTCCCAAAAACATAGTTAATAAGAATATAAGCAGCAAAGGAGTACAGCTAGAAATATCAAGGGGCTTAAGAACACAATTTTTATCCAGTGATAGTGATAAATTGAAAAACTATGTTTTAGCAATAAGTGAAGCAGTAAATAGTACCAAAGTAGAAGTTCCCCTAAAAAGCAATACTGAATCTGGATTATTCATAGAAAATTCAAAGCTACTTGCACCATTTTTAGTTTTCACTGAGTATCTAGGCTTAAAAGATGTTATAAAAAGGCTTAAAACTACCTTTCAGTAGTCTGTCAGCCTTTTTATTTTTATAAACACTTCTTTTTCAGGTTACTAATTTGCATCTTCAATTAATTCCTGAGGAGTTTTTGCTCCCTTTGCTAGTACCTGATTCACCTTCTTATCAAAATTGCGCTTTGGAGAATTAAACATACTTAAGAACCCTTTATATTTACCATTAGATTCAGTAATTTTTCTCATCTGGCGAACTATTACCGGCCAGCTTTCACTTAGGGCTGAATTGATGGAGCTTGAATAATCATTTAATGTGCTGGAATCAGCTACAAGCTTATCTCTTAAACCTTTTGAAATAGCTATTTGAACTCCTCCAAGCTTAAAATCGTCATTAAACAATTTATTCTTATTCACTATATTGCTGTTCATAACCCCAGCAATACGATCGGGAACGCTTAAAGTTTTAACTTTATATCCTTTAGTAATAAGATGTAATCTTATCAATTCTGCCAATAATTTATTTTGACCACCAATATATGTAATTTCATCATCACCAGCAGCTCCAATAACAGAAACAGTGTAATCTGAGTTTTTAACTAGATTAGTAGCTTTGGGTTCGTCAAAATCTATAGCCTTTATAAAAAGACTTCCATTGTCAGTGGCTTTAAGTCCTTCAAATAAATAAGTGTTATATTTACCGTATCCATTCAATGCTTCAACTAATTCTGAAGTACCTCTTTCAATACCGCCTCCATGTATCGCTAAGATTGTTGTAGCTTTTCCTCTATCATTAGCTTTAATTGCATAGTCTGTAGCTTCTTCCGATGCATATAGCTGTGCAAAACTACTATAACCTGTTGTAAATGCATAAGCACTTGTACCAATACCAAATGCACACACTAGCATAAAAATTAAGATTTTAACAAATTGTTTTTTCATATTTATCTTCCCCTTTCTTAACCAATAGTAGCAAATAGATAATCTAAAGCGATAGTTATTATCGTTAATCCCATTATCCCAAGTGCCTGATAGCCAGTACTTCTTTTAGTGACCTTAACAAAATACAGGCATTTTTCTTTCAGTGTTAGTCCTTTTAAAACCGTTAGAGCTTCATTCTGATTGTTTTTTCTGATAGCCTTCGATGTGTTTTTATATTGTTTGCTTTGTATTAACCCGTATAAAGTGCCCATTTTACACCTCCTTTCTTATATTTGTGACACTTTTCAGCATTGTGGAATAATAAGCTGCTGCAATCAGTAGCCTGGTACATAAAAAAGTTATTGTTAAAACTTGATGCTGAATTGTGTTTCTAATAATCCGGGGACAACAATATAAACTGTCATCGACCCAGCCATATTAGTACAATCAAATGGTTATATTGCATTTATTATAAACTGCAATGCCATTGTTGCTGTTATCACGGCTGTAAACCTGATAGCCGGTATTTCTCTTACTGATTTTAGCAAGATTCAAGCATTTTTCTTTTAATATTAGCCAATTTAAAACCGATAGAGCTTCATTCTGATTGTTTTTCCTAATAGCCATCGATTTGTTTTTGTATTGCTTTTCATGTATTAACACGTATAAAGTACCCATTTTATCCTCTCTTTCTTATGGATATACGCTTTTATAATTTAATATTTTCAAGGAAAAAATGTAGAAGCATTCATTGTTTTCTTTGAAAAATTAATTAAGGTTTAAAAGCGTTTATCTTTATATTGTGACATTTAACAGCATTGCAGACCCATAGGTCATTGCAATCAACAGCCCTGTGCTTAAGAAAGTTACTGTTAAACCTTGACGCTGAATTGTATTTGCTAATAAGCCTGGTACGATAATACCAACTGCAGTCAGCCCAGCGATTTCAATATAATAATCTGGTAATATTGCATGTAATATAAACTGCAATACTATTGCTACTGTTATTACTGCAGTAAATTTTCTTTTACCATATAGGATTGTAACTTTACTCACTCCAAAATAAACTATTAAATATGTTAGTATACTGATAAAGAACGTTGCGAATATAGCCTGTGGCTGTCTAATGAGTAAGGTTAAATATCCAGGAACAATTAGACCAGCAGGTGATACCCCTGTAATCTCTGTAAATAGCAAACTAAAAACTAAACCCAAAATTATAACTGTGGCAATACTTGTAGATAGCAATTCTTTCCCTCCTTTCATAGCGTATTTGATAAAATTATTTTATTTTCAATGTCAATTCCTATGCTGATTGTAGTACTGCATCTATTTCTGGATTGACTTCTTCGTGAAGGATCAGCTCAAGCAATTCCTCTCCACCACCGTGAATATTTCCAAATCCAAAAATAGTCCTATCTGCAAAATACTCTTTAATCAATTTATAGACCTCATGAGGAGGCAAGCCATCAGCATTTATATATTTCTGTGGAGATATCTTTTTTGTATCAACGGCTTCAGTTATTGGCTTTACTGACTCCCCCATTGCTACGAGAACATCAATATCCATATATGGCAGGACATCTTCCGCCATCTGTAATGTTCTATCCACCCTATCAGACCTGCAATTTACAGTTATCATAGAATTTTCTATTGGATATCCCATGGTCCCTATATGCTTCCAAATCATTAATGTGGAATTTGGATCATTGGCAGCAAATGCATTTACAAAATGTGCTGACCTTTTTTCGTCTAATGGATGTATCATTAATGCTCCCGGATCAGGATGAGCGTTTAAAAGTCCCCTAAGTGCAGTATCTTTGTCAATGTTTAGAGCTTTAGCTACAGCCAAGGCAATAGCAATATTTTCTGGGAATACTATATATCTAAATTTCTCCATATAACCATCTGGAATTTCTTTTTCATTTGTAATAATTATCTCGCTATTTTTTTTCTTTGCCTCTTGCGTAAAATAATCATTATATTCACTATCAGCAACAACAAGGGTTCCGTTTTTAGGAATTGTGGACGTAAAAGACTCTGCAATAAAGTCAAGAGTCGGACCACATACATCCATATGGTCTTCACGAACATTAACAATGACTCCTATGTTTGCTTTAACAAGCTTCTCCTGAAATGTAATCTGGTAATCTGGATTTACGGCCATACACTCTGTTACAAGTGCAGATGTCCCAAGCTTGGCTACTTTTTTAATGACAGTTTTTTGTTCTATAATATTTGGACCTAGAGAACCTCGTTTGATTGGTTCTTCTTCTTTCTTATCCCAATAAATAATCCTAGCGCTGGTTCCCGTCGTTTTACCTACAACCTTAACTCCAGCTTCCTTTAACATACCGGTAATTAGTCTTGTGGCAGTTGATTTGCCTCTTGTACCGTTTACATTAATTCTCAGATTGATACGGTTTAAGTTTTTATTATGCTCTATTTGTTCATAAACACCTAAGATAAAGACAAAAATAATAAGCGCTATAATAAACTGCAAACTTATCTGCTCCTTTCTCTAAAGAAAATCGATCATCTTTGTTTCTATGATTTGTGACTTAACCTTTTTGGACAATCTGCCAAATATTAATTTAAGAAGAAAGGCTTGTCCAGTTTTGAAATAATATAATATCTCTCCCCATTACTCCCCCCTTCATAACTGATTATATAGAATAAATATGAATAAACTTTTTCTAAAAATAGAACATTCATTACATAATTATTAATAATTGTTAACAGCAATTCTAAAAGTAGCCGCTAGAAAATGTACAAACACCAACAAGCACTCATCCCTGCTTGGCATACTAAAAAAGCTAGTAAAAACCATTTGTTTTTACTAGCTCTTCTGACTCTCTATTAAACTTATAAATAATTACCTATGATTCATTTAAAGATGGAAAACACACATAGAAAGTAGTTCCTTTGCCTAACTGACTTTCTACACTTATTTTTCCTTGATGCAATTTCACTAATTGTCTCACTATGACTAAACCCAGACCACTGCCTTGATGTTTAGCATTGCTTCTCTGATTTTTACTCCGATAGAATCTATCCCAAATTCGTGGAAGCTCCTCACTAGACATACCTATGCCACTATCTTTTATGGTGAGGACCACCTCACTGCGCAGAGTTTCTACTTTAACTATAATCTCACCATTTTCTGTAGCATTGATAGCATTTTTTAATAAATTACGAATCACCTGTTCTATTCGGTCTATATCACCCATAATCATTGCTTTTTCTATATTCTTCTCAAATAGAACCGATATATTCTTAGCTTGAGCCATAGCTGTTATGGACATTATAAGTCCTTGTGTTATGGATACAAGATCTAAAGGAACTTTTTCTAGACTAATGCTGCCACTTTCTAAACGGCTTAGTTGTAATATGTCATCTACTAACCTGTTTACATGCAGGGTCTGTGTATAAATAATTTCCAAATACTTATCTCGTAAATCTTTGTCTTGAACTATGCCATCCTGAATAGCTTCTACAAAGCCTTGAATAGCTGTCAAAGGTGTGCGAAGTTCATGGGAAATTTCAGCAAAAAGCTGTGTTCGTTCATCTTCTACCTTTTGATTTTGCTCCTGTATTTTTTGCATCTTTTTTGTTAGTTTATTAAGTTGGTGTGTTAGTGTTTTGACTTCATCTAGAGGAGTATCATCTCCCCTTACAAGGTAATTTCCGCTATCTATTCCTGCTATTGAAGTTGCTAATCTAGAAATAGGTTTGGAAATATATAATGCTTGATAGACAGATATGAAAATAACTATAAGTAGTATAAACAGTCCTCCTACTATGAGAAATAACCGCATCTTGTTTATCGTAGGATCATGCTTCGATGTTTTAATTTCAAGTAAAATGCCATTTTTAATAGTGTCCTTGTTCTCTCCCATAGGGATAGAAGCGATAAACACAGGATCACCTGTTTCACTGTCATTAGTTTTTGTGGTCATAGTTTCACCACTAGAAATAATCTTAATAAATCTTTCATCAACTTTGCTACCTGCTACTACTTCTTGTTTTGCAGAAGTGGCAACAATATTACCTTCTCCATCAAAAACTGAAATTTTTGCATCAAAGACATCAGATAAAAATGTGAGTAGTCCTTGTTTCTTGTCAATAGTGCTATCATCTTCTCCAGTAGTTGGAACCAACCACTCCAAATTATCTTGTTCTAATAAAGCAAAATTTACTCTCTTTGCTTTTCGTAGTGCTTCTTGCTCTACTTTATTGTAGGTTATCTCTTCTACTGTAAAATCAAAAATTCCAATCAATGCAGTAATACAGAGAACAAAACATAATACATTAGCAAATAATATTCTTGTATAAATATTTTTATTGAACTGTTTTAATAAGAAAAATTTAAGTAAAACCCAAAACCTTACAAGTTTTGGCGTCAGCTTCTGAAACAGTACTTTTCCTTGTTGTATATATTTATTCATAATTTACTCCCTTGTTTCTCGAGGCACCATAAATTGATAGCCTACGCCCCAAACTGTCATTACATATTCATGAGATAGTGAATCAAGTTTTTTTCTTAATCTACGAATATGAACATCAACTGTTCTCTGATCACCAAAGTAATCGTATCCCCATACGGTAGATAGAAGATTTTCTCTAGAAAAAGTACGCAAGGGATTTTGAGCAAGATAGACTAATAAGTCAAACTCTTTTGGTGTGAGGGCTATTTCCTTGCCATTTGCCAATACTTTTCTAATATCAGTCATAATTTCTAGTTCTGGATATTTTAAATTACCATTGGTTAAAGCCTCAGATACTTTTGTTCTACGCAAAACAGCTTTAATTCTGGCTACCAACTCCCTAGGACTAAAAGGTTTAGAAACATAATCATCTGCACCCATTTCGAGCCCCAAGACTCGGTCTGCTTCTTCTCCTTTAGCGGTCAGCATAATAATGGGAACCATACGTATATCCCTTAAAAGTCGACATAGAGTAAGTCCATCTTTACCTGGAAGCATAATATCCATTATTATTACATCTGGATTTTCCCTGTTAAAGGCGGATAATACAAGGTCTCCATTGTTTATTCCTACAGCTTCAAACCCTTCCCTTTCACTATATAATTTAACTAGTTCCAATATGTTTGGATCATCGTCTACAACTAAAACTTTTCCTAGATACTTCAATACTATCACCTCCATTAAATCTTTATAATATTGAGTTTAGGAGTTCACTTAAGGATTTATACCATCCTTAAAATGTACCTTTTTTATTATATCATTAGCACCAATACTATACTAGTACTGGGATTTTCAAACAAACCTTCCCAATTCTAATTGATTATGTGAATTTTAATTTTCTAACATATCTTAGAAACTATTGATATAAAAGGGTTTCATCCCTATCATCAAGAAAAATTTGTTCAAAAAAAGAAGATATATATTTTATCATGCAATAAACCCTTAACAAATGTTAACAGTTTGGTAATAAATGTTAACATAATATGGAAAGTTGAGAGAGAAAAAAATGGAGAGAGGTAACAGTCATGTCTACAGTTTAAAATAACCAATTGTTAAATGTAATAGAAAAAAAGGCGGTGTATATGATAAAATGTAACAGTAAGATCTTGAGTTTGAAAGCAAAACAGGAGTAAAACAAGCCCTAAACCATTTCAATTAATGGGTTTTAGGGCTTTGATATTTTTCATTTTGATGTAGTGAATTAGAAACGCATTAGAAACGCAGGGACGGTTCTTTTGTTTCATTATCTCTGAAAACTGTCCCATGTTCGTACAAATCAAACCTCTGTTCAAGCTTTCTCTCTAAGTCCCTTTTATTAAAATGAAGATAATAGTAGGTTGCGAGGGGTACATTATGATCTACTAGAAGACTAGGCCTTAAGCTAATTTCTAAAATCACATATCTCCCATATCCTCTAGAGTTTTCTATCATCTTTTTTAGCATTTCATTAAAACTCTTCAACTTTACTAACATATCTACATCTCCATTTTTCAGTTTTTCTTTTTGATCATAATCTACAACAAGATTCCAATAAAACTCCCCAAGAAAGTCTAGATTTCTCTGAGTACTTGCATATCCACTCAAAGTACTAGCCTTTTCAATTAAAGTATTAAAATATTCTTCATCAAATAAGTCTCTTTCAAGAACTTGAATGATTTCTTGTGTATTACGTTCCATTACTTGTAAGGTATAAAAATTAATAACACCGATTTGTTGATTTTTATTGTTTATGTACAACACTACTATGAACATAAGTAAAACAATAACAAAGGTTTTTTTAATAGCCATATCAAATATCTCCTCATAATACATTATAAAAATTAACAAATGGAAAAACTGTTTCAAGTAGTTGACTAAGCTTTATGCAAAACTTTGCTATGCTTTAAGATAAACATAGCTTTTTGAAAACGGAGGCTCTATTCTTGAAGTGTATAATCGTCCCTTAGTTTCACTATTTCTTTTGAATAACTCCATCTATAAAATCAATGTATAGATATACTCCATTATCACTTTCAACTAACCAATACAAGTGTTTTGTTATATCCCTGTCTTCAGTAAATGAAGTATATACAATGAGTGTTATATTTATTACATTTACACCTTCGCTCTGGGCTATTAATAAAGCTTGTTCTTTGTTAACTCCTTTACTTTCATGTACTTCATAGATTCCATTTCTATAAACATAAAGAATGTACTTAAGCTCTCTTGTATCTTTATCCCTTCCAATAAAGGTATAATTCTTTGCATATTTTTCTTCCTCTATAACATCAACATTATAGCTTTCACTAACAAACTCTTCATTTGCCTTATTAAAATATAAAGTCATTAATATAAAACTTGATATTACTATAATATGCAAGCACCATAATTAGAATAATAAAGGTTATGATTATAAAAACTATTTTTGATTTTTTAATTATTACACTCCATTATTAATTAGATTCTTGGCAGTAATCTATCACTATTCATTATAAAGGTGTTAAACGATACGAGTTATAAGAAAAGTACCTGTGTTTCTTCCTAACATTCTTTATTACTACATTTTGTAGAAAACCATAATTTCTTTCCTCCACATTTGCATATATGCTCTGCTTCTTGTTCAGAAAGCCATTTCTCCACTCCTATTTCATTAACTTTAAGCATGTTTTTATATGCCAAATGATGGTGCTTCACACCAGAATTGTAGAAATCCTTTAATTCACTACATGGAAATTCTTCACATTCTCCACAATGAAGAAAACCTTTACTCTTACAACATTCAATAGTCGGGCAGTCACTAACAAGCACCTTTTCATTTCTACATCCTTTACAATTAAGATTTTCTTTGTAATTCCTACAGCCTCCACAATATAATCCACAATAGGATAGCTTTTCATGCTTCTCCATAATGATCCCTTCTTCCTTCTATATTATTATTCTATAGCCAGTTTAGCAAGCCCTGATCGGATCAGCGGAACGCAGGGACGGTTCTTGCGTTTCATTACGGAACACGGGGACGGTTCTTGCGTTTCATTATCTCCTGTTTTAAAACCTATCTAATAGCTTACTGTACTTTACAGGAAAAATATCAGTTTCACTATTTTCTCTTACTACTAGTGATTTAGAAAAACCTCATAGTTCTTTTGTCTATGCCTTAAAGGCAAAGTCTGCTTTATACAGACTTTGTAATTTCTAATTTATTATAAGATATTAGCAATGCGAAACAAAAGAACCGTCAGACTGCGTTTCACCTGCGTTTCTTCAAAAATTTATGTAGATTCACATGGACAAAGTGAAGTAGCATTTGCTTTTTGCCATCTATTGGGTCTAAAACTTATGCCAAAATTGAAAGCTATTTATAAGCAAAAACTTTATCGCTCTGATGCTGGCATGGGATATTTCTAACCAAATTTGAAACTAATTAGTATAGATAAATAATAATCAAGGTTTTAAAATAAGCTAAAAATGACACTTTGTATACTATGTTTACTATAGTTTTGGGTAGTATAGTTAAGTCGGAAATGTTGGCGGTGCCCCATATATATCCTAAAGATTATACTGACTATTGTATTCTTTTTATTTTATATAAGGCCATCATAAATTCTTCATTACCCTCACATACAAATAAATCATCATCCATTAAAAAAACTAGATAGCCAATCTTCAAATTGTTTTCGTCTCTTATAGTATATCTATAGCCTTCACTATACTTTGAAAAAAAAGCTTCTTTTAAAAAATTAGCATCAACATAACCTTCAATAAGTGTATCGATTACTTCCTTTTTTATATAAATAAGATTCGACCAATTCAAAGACTTGCTTCCCTTAGATGAAAAAACGCTATCTTTTGGATGTATTATTGTGAATTTGTCATCTTCTATTATATACTTTATTCCTAAATTTGATTTTTCCTCTGCTTCAAATGTATTAGATGAAATTGAACTTAAGTATATAAGTTTATCAAATTCATATTCTCCATAAATTAATTGTTCAACTGAACTGTTAGCATTATTGCATCCAACAAATAACATTGTAATTAATAAAATTAAATTAAACAGACTTAACTTTTTCATGTTTCCCTCCATACTTGATATAATTGAGGGAATGCCTTCAATTATATCAAGAAAAATATTATTACGTAACGCAGGTACGGAACGTACGGAACGCAGGGACGGTTCTTACGTTTCATTATCTCCTGTTTTAAAACCTCTCTAATAGCTTACTGTACTTTACAGGAAAAATATCAGTTTCACTATTTTCTCTTACTACTAGTGATTTAGAAAAACCTCATAGTTCTTTTGTCTATGCCTTAAAGGCAAAGTCTGCTTTATACAGACTTTGTAATTTCTAATTTATTATAAAATATTAGCAATGCGAAACAAAAGAACCGTCCCTGCGTTTCCCTGCGTTTCTTTACTCGGCTGTTTTATTTACAAAATCAACTTTATATTGCCATTCACCGTATTTTTTCTCGTTGTCAGTAATCGTTCCTTCTGTGAGGGTAATACGTAGAACGATTGAGTCTGGACTTTCCTCATTGCCGTGATCATCGAACCAAGCGAAGTATTTTTTCATCTTCCCTCTGATCTCCGCATTCTTCTCCTCCTTAACCCAGCCAAGATTCTCAGCTGTACCCTGAGCTGCAAACAAGTCTAATCCACAGATGGAAACCTCATTGTTCTTCTCAATTTCCATAGTTTTGTTTTTCCACGACGATGAAGAAACAAAAAATACGCCATCTTCATAATATCCGTTAACCATGCGTACTGCAGGGCGAGGATTGTTGTCGGCGTTGGGCGATAATGATATTGTTGCAAGGGCAATAAGATTATCTTTACCGTTCCCACAAAATTCCTCCATAAGTTTGATTGCATAATGATACTTATTCATTTTCAACTTCCTCCATTCAAATATATTCTATTATAATTCAGACACTTTTGTAAATATGAGGTAATTATTTATTTTCTTAACTTGTACAGCACTTCTTTATCAAGCCATGTTTCAATATCCTTGCTGATACTTAATATTGAATCATCCAAAGGTAGGCGTATACCCTCACAACCCTTCTGACAAGGTTCATTACTAAGCTTTCTATCACAGCCATATCCCTTTGCAATTTTTTCCTGTAAAGATAACTGAAATTTTTCAATAACATCGACATATTTATCTGTTTTTTTGGCTCTTACAACTAAACAATAACCATATCTTGTAGATAAAGCAAACCCCCATGTTCTACGCTGATACATATCTCGTGAGGATAAGTCTCGCTTGCTATTCTTTATATATGAATAAGCAAAATGAATTTCAAATGTTGATATAATAGTCGAGCAAGTCATTCCCATACCTATATGATGTCGATGTAAATCTAATGCAAGTTTTTGAACTTTTTCAGGTAGCGGATGTAAAAAATCTTTTAAGACATCAATTACGTCTGTATCTTCTACTTTCATTAACCTGTAATCGCACCGTAAAAGATTATCACGATTATTGTCATTCATATACCTTTTAACTCGCAGTTCTATATCCGCAATTGACATGGCTTTTAACCCCTTTAGTAGGAGAGGGGCATTGGGATATGATACTTCTAAAAATTTTAACTCAGAAATATTAATCCTCTTTGCTTCTAAATCAATGCCAGTAAAAACAAAGCCACAGAGAGCTAGAAAACGCAAACATTCAGTTAGCTTAGAAGCAGGATTCTTAGGCTTCTTTTTATTTCCTTTTTCATCTATTGTGGCTGTAAATGAAGGTAGTTTAGTTATTAATAACCTATCGCCGCTTTCAGACAGCTTACTATGGTAACCTATATCAGATAATAGGTCAGTAATACAATATAAAAACGGATAGTCAGTAGCACTCTTGGGATTCTTTTTTAGTTTAAAGTATAAATGTCCGTCAGAGATTAGGCGGTCGCAAAATAAATGTAAAAAATCTCTGTAGGCAATAACACCCCTTCGTACATCTTTTTGACTTGCAATGTTTTTAAACACTGGTTTCAACTCGTAAGTCTCAGGTATATTGGCTGGTATTAAGTTTTTTATGTATTTAGCGATTTCACTGATGGATTGCTGCGTTACTGGACCGTCGTGATGTGTACTCATTTTTTCACTCCTTTGGTTTTTATCATTATACTGTTTCTAATGGGACAACAGTATGTCATATTTGATAATAAAAAGCAAGTACTTTCTGTAGTGATATGTGATAAGGCAATTGCCTAATTATATATCTTTTCTTGTAAGAACGGGGGGACGGCAGACAATTTATTCACTAAAATATTTAGAAATATTTCATAATCAAAT
The DNA here is from genome assembly GCF_009017275.1 of Alkaliphilus pronyensis. Taxonomy (GTDB): domain Bacteria; phylum Bacillota; class Clostridia; order Peptostreptococcales; family Natronincolaceae; genus Alkaliphilus_C; species Alkaliphilus_C pronyensis. Next base: position 76,907 of record NZ_WBZC01000023.1, read on the forward strand.
TATTTTATATTGACATTACTGTTTGTCGCACAGTATAATGTTATTAAAGGAGGTGTTTATTATATTAGAGATGAACTCAATTATTCAAAATATACAGCAAGAGATGAGGCGTGGAACCTTAGTTCTTGCAGTTCTTACTCAGATGGATGAGCCTCAGTACGGTTACTCCCTTATACAAGCCCTCAGCAGACAGGGAATTGATGTTGAGCAAAATACCCTTTACCCTCTTATGCGTAGAATAGAAAAACAAGGACTTTTGGAATCAGTTTGGCAAATTGAAGGCAATCGTCCTAGAAGATATTATAAAATAAGTGAACTAGGTATTAAGGTAAGGGCAGAACTAATAAAGGAATGGAATAATCTTAGATCAAGCATGACAAATTTAATTGGAGGTGTGTAAAAATGATTTCAAATTACCTTTACACAATTGGTAAGTACTTGGCTCCCTCTCAAAGGGATGAGGTGCAAAAAGAAATAAAAGCAAATTTATATGATTATCTTGAAGAAAACTTTGGAGAAAAGGAATATACAGAAAATGAAATTGAAGAAGCAATTAGATCATTAGGGCATCCGCAAAAGGTTGCTGAGGCTTATATGAACAATACTAGATCACTTATTGGCAACGCATATATTGATACCTACTGGCTTGTGGTAAAATTAGTAGTGATTGGTACTGCCATTGGTTTAACAGTATCAAATATTGTTTCTTTTACAGGTGGCGAAGATGCAATAGACTTTTTTATAAAGTTATTTGCTTCATTATGGCAATCTAGTTTTTCATTAATTGGAATGGTTACAGTGATTTTTGCTGCCATTAATTATTATAATCCACAAGAATCAATCATCGAGGATGAGAACTGGTCCCTTAGCCTCCTTGAAACTGCTCCAGAGCCTAATGATAAAGTAAGTATAACCGAACTTGTTGTCGAATCATTTTTTATTTGCATAGTTCTGGTTGTGTTAAATAATCTTTTTGTTAATATTGAAAACTTAGGAATTAACATCATCCCTATAGCAAACATGACATATTTTAAAGCCTACATACCTTGGATAAATTTATTGCTTGGAGGATGGCTTTTAACAAATATATATCTTTTAATAAAAAGACAATGGCAAAAGCAAATAAGAGTTCTACGTATACTCCTTGATATAACAGGAATTGTTTTGGCTTTGAGAATAGCATTTGATTCTAACGTATTTAATCTTTCATCAGTTACAGATAGATTAGGTGTAGAAGCTAGCTCAAATCAATGGCCTTTGCTTACCAGTTATATAGTACTTGCAGTCTTTATCGCCGTATCTAGCTTTGAACTATATCAGCATCTCAAAGCTCTATTTATGAAGAGAAAAGTATAATCTAAAATAATGCTACCTTTCCTACAAGGGTAGCATTATTTATTCCAAACAAAAGTATGCCTTTTAGTTTAAGTCTTAAAGGCCGAAGCTTATTTATCCTGATTTGTAATCTCTAGTATTGTTATAAGGTATTCATTAAAACGAAACAAAAGAACCGTCCCTGCGTTTCGACTGTTATTTGAGAAGTCTATTTGTAACACCATTTGTCATTATATCTTGAATTAGTCTAATCAAGTCCTCTGCTGGTAGCTTTTTATCATTTCTAAACCAATAGCTCATGATTCCAATCATTGCTGAAAGAATATATTCTAGAATGAAATCAAATTCTATAGGATCTAAATCATTATATTGAATGAGTTCTTGTTTAAGAATAGGCTTTATTGAAGTTTTAAGCTTACTTGCAAAACCAGGATCACCATTATCCCCAAGTAAAACTGAATAGTATTTACTATTCTTCTCATATAGTTTCATTAACATATCAAGGGGCATACCCATTGTTTGATTCTGTATAGTAAATTGGGGTAATTCATCCAAAGAAGGTATCAATGATGCTTCTAATTGCTCAAGAACATCATAAATATCAGTAAAATACTCGTAAAAGGTACCTCTATTATAACCTGCTTTTTGAGTGATTTCTTTTACAGTTATATTTTCAATTCTTTTCTCACAGTACAAGAGCCAAAATGAATCTATTAGGTTTTGTCTAGTCTGAGCTGTTATCTCAGGTCTTTTTTTCATTTTTTTATCTCCTTAAGTCCGACAATCATTACCATATTGTCGATTGATGATTGGTGCAAACACAAGTATACTTTCATTATACAACAAGTTGTTTGATTATAAAAGAGGAGGACAAAATTATGATTACAATTCTATGCTCAGGTTCTAGGGGAGATTATCAGCCATATATAGCCCTTGCACAACAGCTTAAAAAACTTGGAAAGGATGTACGTATAGCTGGAATGAGGGATTATGAGGGTTTTGTTCGAAACTATGAAATAGATTTTTACCCTATTCAGGCTGATTTTAAATCTCTTAATGTTGATGAGAAAATGCTTATGGAGGCTCAAACAGCAGATAATCCTTTAAAAATGCTTTTAACCTTTAATAAAATGAAAAAATACGGAGCTAGCATAGCTAATGAATTCTATGCTGCCTGTGTTGGAAGCGAATTAATTATTTATCACCCAGGTCTTACTCTGGGCTACTTTGCCGCAGAAAAATTAGGTATACCTTCTGTTTTAGCTTCCCCATTCCCTATGCATAAAACAAAGGAGCAGACCTCCATTATTCAATATGGTAGAATTAAATCTACACCTTTTAAAAATTTAATTAGCTACCATATGCTACAAGGGATGCTTTGGCTCACCTCAAAGGATTCAGTAAAGAGATTTTGGAAAAATGAATTTGGATATCTTCCAAAGAATTTTAGATGTCCCTATGAACGCCATACAGATAAAAAGCATCCAGCTGTAATTTCCTGTAGTAATTTTGTTTTTAAAAAACCAAAAGACTGGAATGATAACATTCATCAATATGGTTACTGGTTCGTAGAAGAACAAACCAATTATACCCCACCCAAAGAATTATTAGATTTTCTAAGTAATGGTGATAAGCCTATTTATATAGGGTTTGGTAGTGTTTTTCATGAAAAACAACAAAAGACTTTATACAAATTAATAATAGATGCCCTTTCTAAGAGTGGTAGACGTGGTATCATCTGTGGAATGGGAAAACTTAATAATCTACCTGATAATATATTTGCTATTGATAGAATACCTCATACATGGCTATTTGATAAAGTTGCTGCAGTTTGTCATCACGGTGGAGCGGGAACAACTGCCGCTGGGTTTAGAGCAGGTGTTCCCAGCATTATTATCCCTTTTGCCAATGACCAACATGCATGGGCTCACAGATCTTATGATTTAGGTGTGGGTGCAAGGCCTATTCCTATAAAAACACTTACCTCTGACAATCTTGCATCAGCAATAAACTTTGCTCTACAGGATAAAATTGTTAGTAATGCAAAGGCCTTAGCAAGAAATATAGCTACAGAAAATGGTGCTAGGGACTGTGCAGAAGTAATTTTAGATAGTCTTAGGAGGTAGTCTATGAAAAAGCTAGAAAACTGGCAGAAGTCTTTTTTCACTATTTATATAGGGCAGGCATTTTCACTCCTTAGTTCTAGTGCTGTTCAATTCTCAATTATCTGGTGGATTACAGTTCAAACAGGCTCTGCTCTTTTTTTGACAATGGCAAGTGTTGTTGGTTTATTACCACAGGCAGTTATAGGTCCTTTTGCTGGAATTTGGATAGACCGATATAATCGAAAAGCTATTATGATTATAGCCGATATTATAGTTGCTACTTCTAGTCTAGTACTGGGTATAGCTTTCTTTTGGGGTATACCAAGTATTACATTTGTTTATGTGGTGCTTTTTACAAGATCCTTAGGCGAAACATTTCATAGACCAGCAATGCAAGCAGCAATACCTCAGCTTGTTCCAAAAAGCGAACTTACGAAAGCAGGTGGACTAGGTCAAATGGTGCAGTCAGCCTGTTCTATGATAGGTCCAATGCTTGGTGCACTTTTAATGAGCATTACAACATTACAATATGTAATGCTAATAGATATTATCGGAGCCACTTTAGCAGTAATAACTCTATCCTTAGTAAAGATTTCAAAACACAGAGTTATTTTAGGTAGCAAGTTTAACGTTATCCATGATATGAAAGAAGGAATAAAAGCTATAAAATCAAATGAAGCATTATTGAGAATCTCTATCCCTATGCTTATTTCAACAATTATACTTGTTCCACTAGGAACACTTTTACCTTTGATGGTTAAAAATTACTTTAACGGTACCGCTTTACACAACGGAATTGTTCAAACTTTATTTGCAAGTGGAATGTTAATATCAGCAATGGTAATAGGTGTAACAGGAGGTATTAAAAAGCAATTTCTAATGATTTCTCTTGGCATATTATCTCTAGGGATGTGTTCACTGATAGGTGGATTGCTACCAGCAAGTGCATTTTGGATTTTCTGTATTGTTGTTTTCATTATGGGTACAACCGGTATGATCTCAAATATACCTTATACAGCCTACATTCAAAAAACAATACCACAGGAAAATTTGGGCAAAGTCATATCCCTAGTGACAAGTGTTATGAGTTTTGCAGCTCCTATTGGTATGTTTATTGCGGGACCTGTAATTGAAATAATTGGAATCAGTAAATGGATGATTTACGCGGGAATACTAATGCTTTTTGTTGGAGTATTATCTTATTTATTGACAAGTGAATTCGATTCAACAATACAAATAGAAGATACTATATATGAATAAAGTTAATAAATTGCTTATATTTTTTGCATAATATTTTTAAGTCCCCTTGCTAAAACACAAGGGGACAGTCCCCCCTTTGCTTCGTTCTCCTTAAATACATAAGTAACTATTAGATGTTAAACTTACTTATTTCTTCTTGCATTTCCTCTGCTAATTCAGCTAATACTTCACTAGCAGATGAAATTTCTTCCATAGACCGGGTTTGTTCTAGTACAGACGCAGATGCTTCTTCAGTACCCGCAGCATTTTCTTCTGAAATTGCTGAAAGGTTTTCAAGGATTCCTATTATTTCATTTTTCTTATTTTCCATTAAGTGACCAGATGAGTTGAGGGCTTCTAAAACATCTATAGTAGTTTTTATGGCTTTTGCAATGCCATCAAACTTTTCATTAGTGATCTTTACACCATGAGTTTGATCATTAACTACTCTAGTAACATCTTTCATTTTACTAACAGCTAACGTGGTTCTTTCCGTAAGTTCCTGTATAATTATATCGATTTCATTTGTAAAAGCGTTGGATTCTTCTGCTAGCTTTCTGATTTCTTCAGCTACATCTGCAAATCCTCTTCCTACTTCTCCAGCTCTTGCTGCTTCTATTGAAGCGTTTAATGCAAGCAGGTTAGTTTGCTCAGCGATGCTTTTAATATTCATACTCTTTGTCTCTATTGCACTAGCACTGCCGCTGGTTTTTTCAATAACATCCATAATTTCATTAATGGCAATGTTTGTAACTTGAGTCTTTTCTACTAAGTCCCCCAAAACATCAAGACCTTCTTCTTTAAGAATATCAATTTTTCTTGTTGAATCATTGAGTGCTTCACGATGAAGCTTATCGGTATTTACAAGTTCTCCCATAGCACTTGCGTTTTCTGCACCTTTTTCAGTATCCTCCGCTTGACTAATTGCACCTTTAGCAATTTGATCAATAGCTTTTGCCACCTCCTCAGCTGACTGAACTGAGGTATTTGTAGTAGCAGTAAGTTCTTCTGAACTAGATGCTAAATGTTGTGCTTTATCCAGAATACTTTGAATTAAGTCTTTAAAATTCCTTTCTAGCTTATGAATGGAGCGTGTCATAGCACCGATTTCATCTTTTCTTTTTCCATATTTCAATGCCTTATCAGTAATGTCAGTTTTTAGATTATAATCTGCAATTTTTTCTAGTGTGTTTGTCATGTAGGTAACTGGTGTTAAAATACTGTTTAAAATAATACCAATAAGAATTACGGCAAGGATTATGCCTACAACACCTATAGTAGAAAGCTTTATGAGTTCAGATGTAAAATCAAGCATTTCCTTTTTGGGTATGTTTACATAGATTTTCCAATCAGAGGGGTTTCCAATTTCATATGCTAGGTCTATACTTTCATAATCAACAAAATCATTTGATTCAAAGTTACCATCATAAACCAAGTGGAACTTACCTGAATCATAAATTGTCAAATTCCCAATATATTCATTTATATAATCAATTGTCATATCAATGGCTACTGCGCCTTCAGTTTTTCCATTGACTATAATCGGATAGGCTATGGTAATCATTTCTACATCTTCACCATCGATTTCCCAAACAATTGGTTCGTATACAAATATTTTACCACTGTTATATGCGTTATAATAGAAAGCACCATCAACCTCATTTTCCAACCAACAAGCTTCTTTTAAACCAGTATATTGAATTTGATCACCTTCTCGATAAAAATAAGGATTATAAGCACCTGAAGTAGTATATATATTTTCTGGTTCTACATACTTTGAATCTTCAAGACGCATCCAAATACCATAAATTCTTTCATGCTCTATTAAAGTCTCTTTTAAAAGGGCATTAAAGGTATCAATATCAAAGGTATCATTTATTATTGCCATTCGTGTGACTCGCTCTAAATCTTCAGTAATTTTGATACTTTCATTCAAGAAATCATTAACAGTACTGGCAGCAACTTTTAGTTCACTGTTTACATATCTCTCATTGTTTTGAATTTCATTAGACCTTGCATCGAAAATTGAAATAATGGTAATTATTCCAATAGTGATGGCAACTAGAACGCCCACTAATGTCATTGCCTTATGTTTTAACTTCATACGACACTTCCTTTCTATTGTGATAAATTAACTAAGAGGAGCATTACTTGAATTATACCTAGTTTTAAAAGCTAAATCCTACATACTGAAGTAAAGATAGTGTTAACTATATAAGCAACAAGCAGTTTTGAGGATAATCTCTATAATAAGATACTTTCAAACTATAGGTAGCTGATTATAGAGCTTCCATGTAATTTCAGTCATGTGTAAATCAATGAATATATTAAAAGAACACAAGGGTCTTTCCCCTTGTGTTCTCTATTCCAAACTTGTTAAGTTAAAAATGAATAAATGTTAAAACGAAACAAAAGAACCGTCCCTACGTTTCACTTTAGTATTGTTAATAGCTTATCAAAGTATATTGGTAGGGATGATTGAAACTCCATATATTCTCCTGATGTTGGGTGATTAAATCCAAGCACCTTTGCATGTAATACCTGTCCCTTTAAATTAAATTTTTTTGTTTTTCCTCCATAGGTGTCATCTCCTAACAGTGGATGCTTTATGAAGGAAAGATGTACTCTTATTTGGTGGGTTCTACCGGTTTGAAGCTGTGCTTCTATGTAGGTAAAATCTTTAAATCTTTCAAGTACCTTAACATGAGTTATTGCCTCTTTGCCACCATTTACAACAGCCATTTTCAACCTATCATTTGGGTTTCTTCCTATAGGTGCCTCTATTGTTGCCTTATTTTCCTTAATGTTACCTAAGGTAATAGCATGATACTTCCTTGTTATTGTATGTTCCTTTAGTTGCTGTGCTAATGAACGGTGTACAAAGTCATTTTTTGCTACCACCAGTAGCCCAGATGTATCCTTATCTATTCTGTGAACGATGCCAGGCCGTATTATACCATTAATTGATGATAATCTGCCCTTACAATGATATAATAAGGCATTTACTAAGGTGTTTTGGTAATTCCCTGGAGCAGGATGAACTACCATATCCTGTGGCTTATTAACTACTAGTAAATCTTCATCTTCAAACACGATCTCTAGGGGAATATTTTGTGGCTCAACTGATAATGTCTTAGGTTCTGGTATTTTCAACTCTATTAAATCACCAGTTTTAACTGGATATTTGCTTTTTTCTAACGAACCATTTACTGTAACCATTTGATCTTTTATTAGCCTTTGAATATAGCTTCTACTAAGGTCTGGAATCTCATCTGATAATAGAATATCTAATCTTGTTCCTTCATCTTCCTCTAATACAGAAATTCTTTCTATATCCAACTTTTACAGCTCCTTTGGTGTAATAGAATCATAGCGTAGAATTACATAAGAAACTAACATAGCTCCTACCACTACTGACATATCTGCAATGTTAAATACTGGCCAAACTCTAAAATCAAAAAAATCTATAACAAAGCCAAATCTTATTCTATCTATTAGGTTTCCAGCAGCTCCCGATATAATAAATAAAATACCTACCTTTAGTGCTTTATGTATTTTTCTGTTTTTATATAAAAATAAGCTAAAACCTATAATTGCAATGGACTTAGTTATAATAAAAAAAAGCTTTTGATTAGGAAATATCCCAAAGGCAGCACCAAAGTTTCTCACAAAGGTTAAGTGAAATATGTTCTGTATAATTGGTATTTCACCTATATATTGTAGGGTGTTTATAGCCCAATATTTTGTAGCTTGATCTACAGCTATTACTAATAGAATTAATAAATAAATCATTTAATAGTTAACCCCCTTCTTTTTTTCTTTACTGATTATATCATTATTAAAGTAAAAAAGATACTGAAAGTACCTTTTTTAATTCTTCTGCTATTAGGTATGTCTTTTCCTATGGCTTAAGCTTCTTTCTAGGTCATTATCGGGTAATTGCTCTTCATACTGTTCATTTGTAACCTTTTCAACCTCTTGAAGGGCTCCTGGCGTATCATCATCAAAAACCATATAATTATCCATAGTAGAAAAGGATGGATCATTTTTAACCTCATTGAACTTTGCCACTGCCTGATAGGTATCCTCTCCATCAAATCCAGTGTAATCCCTACCATCCATATTCCTTCTACTAAAAGAATGCTTTAGTAATTTTTCTTCTACTGGTCGTCCTCTATCCCCCTGCATTGATTCAATTGGTAGCTTATTCTTTCCACAGTCCATACATATATTTGCCTCTGGTAATATTTCCAGCCTTTCTTCTGGAATAGCTTTACCACATATATTACAATCACCATAGGTACCTTCTTCAATCTTATTTAAGGCTCTATCTATTTCTGTTAAATGATATCTCTCATGGTTTTCTAAGTTCCCTTGCATTTCTGCCATAAACATTTCTGTGCCTAAGTCAGCAGGATGATTATCATAGGCTGAAAGCTCTTCTGTATATTCCTTCATGGAAGCATTTTTCCCATTATGGTCCTCCATTTGCTGAAGTGTTTTTAATGTGTCGGCCCGTTCTTCTAGTAGTCTTTTCTTAAAATGGCTTAGTTTTTCTTTATTCAAAATTTACTCCTCCTCATCTATAATTATCTATAATATCCAATAAATCAGCTATTAGCTTTCCTATTAAGGGTAGGTTTACCCATCCTCTCATCATATAAATTAAGAGACCAACTAATATTGTAAAACCTATCCCCATACCGAAGCCTCTAATTAGTCCCAAAATGAAGTTCATAAGCAATAATCTACCTGGTTGGTTCATAAGCATTACATATTCTGCAATCCTCATATTATCCATTTTTCTTGATAGCTTTTCAATAGCAATGCTATTTTTTTTATCTTTTTTGTTTTGCTGCATAATAATCCTCCACTCTAAATCTATTTTTCCCAGTTTCTTTATTTCTAAATACATATAGACATAATCATTTTTTGGATACAAAAAAAGACTTAGCATTAGCTAAATCCCAGACTGATGAAAAAGCCCTATTTTCTTTGTTACTTCAAAATCCTAGCACTTTTACGTATTATTGTATACGCTGCAATCGCTAGGATTTTTTGCGCCTCGAAACTAAGACTTTTTGATCAGTCTACCATTTTCAAGGCTTTGCCTACAATCTCAGACCTAGCATTAGCTAAATCCTCTTATTATTTTTAATTAATTAGTTTTTAAATATTATTATATAGTTAGTTTTCGCTTAAAAAGTCATTTAGCCCAATAGCCTTCTCCATTAGGTTTTTAAATTCAGTAAAATCTAAGGATTGTTTACCATCTGATAGTGCTTCTTTTGGTCTTGGATGTATTTCCACCATCACTCCGTGGGCACCAGCAGCAATTGAAGCCAATGACATTGGTGTAACAAGCTTCCTTACACCTGTTCCATGACTTGGATCAACTATAATTGGTAGAGAAGTAAGCTCTTTTACTATTGGTACTATTGACAAATCTAAGGTATTTCTTGTGAAGGAGTCAAAGGTTCTAATGCCTCTTTCACATAAAATAATATCTTCATTACCTTCAGCAGCAACATACTCTGCTGCATTAAGCCAATCTTCAAGGGATGCAGCCATTCCCCTTTTTAGTAAAATAGGTTTTTTTACTTTACCAACTTCCCTTAATAAGCTAAAGTTTTGCATATTTCTTGAGCCTACCTGAATAATATCAACATATTTACATACCATTTCTACTTCCCTTGTATCCATAACCTCCGATACAATAGGTAAATCATAAGCTTCTCCAGCCTCCTTTAAAAGCTTAAGTCCTTCTTCACCAAGACCTTGGAAGGAATAGGGAGAAGTTCTAGGCTTAAAGGCACCACCTCTTAATATATTACCTCCATATGCTTTAACAGCCTCGGCTGATTCCATAATTTGTTTTTGGTTTTCAACAGCACATGGCCCAGCTAAAATCACTAGCTTATTTCCACCAATTACTACATTTTTTACTTTAATTTTTTTTACATCATTACTGTGTTTTTTGTTTATTATCTTTAGTTCCATTATTACTCCTCTTAACTAATCTGTTTTAGCATATTCTTAACAATTTCCTTTGAATTATTTGCAGCTTCATTAACAAATTCATTAAAGTTTTCATGGGCAGAACCATCAGCCTTATCAGACATTGCTCTAATAATTACAAAAGGTATATTATTAACGTAGGCTGTATGCCCAATAGCAGCACCCTCCATCTCTGTGCAATATCCCTTAAAACTATTCCACAGCTTATCCTTTAATTGAGGACTACTAACAAATACATCGCCAGAAACTATTCTTCCTTTAATTACCTTGCTGTTATTTAATACCTTTTCTGATGCATAATAGGCTTTGTTTAGTAGTTCTTCTGAGGCTGAGAATATTGAAGTTTCCATTCTTGGTATTACACCTAATGGGTGTCCAAAGCCAGTAACGTCAAAGTCATGCTGTAGAACATCCGTTGAGATAACCACATCTAAAATATTTAGGTCTTGATGAATTGCACCAGCTACTCCAGTATTAATAACAGCTGTAACTTTAAATTCACTAATTAGTATTTGAGTACATATTGCAGCATTAACCTTTCCTATACCACATCTTACTAATACTATAGCTTGATTTTCTAAACAGCCAATATAAAACTCCATATTAGCAATGTTTTTTATCTCATGAATTGTCATTTCTTCTTTTAGTATTTGAATTTCTTCCTCCATAGGACCAATAATACCAATTACTTTCATATTTTTCCTCCTCTACAGCACCATTTTTCAATTATTTAATGTGTGCTTAGCAGTTAAAGCTATGTGACAAGATTATTTATTTACTTGTTATTATCTAAGAACATTTCATCCTTTAGTACTGTATCTAATTGTGCTTGAAGTAGGGTTTTATACCTAGTCTTAAATATATGCATCTGCTTTTTAACCTCATTATAATGTCCTCTAATAACCTCTGTCTCCTTATTGGCATTTGCTATAATTTCTTTTGCTCTATTTTCTGCTTCTTGAATAATAAGCTCTGATTTCTTTAGGGCATTTGCCCTTACCTCTTCAGCTGTGTTTTGGGCAACTACAAGAGTGTTTTTTAAGGTTTCTTCAATATTCTTATACTGATCTATTTGCTGACTTATCTTCTCTAAATTCTCCTTTAGTTCACTATTTTCTTTATATAGCTTCTCATAGTCTATCATTAGCTGATCCAAAAACTCATCTACTTCATTTTCTTTGTAGCCTCTTATACCTTTTTTAAACTCTTTGTTTTGAATGTCTAAAGGGGTTATCATCGCTATACCTCCTTATTATAATGGTTTTTTAAATTGAAGCTTAATTCTGTTGGATCTAGTCTTGCCAAGAATTTCAGTAATGTATACTCTTCCTTTTCCTTTTATGGATAGCACAGCATTACAATTAAGTTCATAATCACACTTTTTTATGGGCTCCCAATTTACCCTTACTAGTTCTTTATTTATTAGTTCCTGAGCTACTGACCTTGTAACATTATAAGCTGCAGAAACTACTGCATCTAGCCTTAAAGATGAAACATTTGCTCCATACTCCTTATAGTCTAACTCAGGCGCTATTATTTTATTGCTGGGTATTTCATTAATTGTAACATTGCTAGTACCAACCTGACACAAGTTATACAGTAGATAATCCTTTAAATCTTCTGAAACAATAATTTGAGCCACCTGCTTTTGATTTTCGTTATGTATAAGTATATCACCTAGTTTTTCCCGTTTAATACCTAAGCCCAACAGGGCACCTAGATAGTCTCGATGGGTTAATTTATTAAATTGCACATTTGCAGTAATCTCTAAAAAAGCAATAGGTACTGTAATTGTGTCCTCCATTAAATAATCAGGAAAGATTGTAATCATCTTTCTTTCGGCACTAGCATAGCCACCGCTATGTATTATATTAATATCTTGGATGGATTTTAATATTTTTGCAATAGCTTCTCCATAATAGGGAGTCAAAAAATCCGTAGCTCTAACCTGATGTTTTCTTAGCACAATATTTGCTTGATCTAATATCTTTATTGCCAATTGCTGCAATTCTATGTCATTAATATGATTTGTATGCTTTAGCTTGTCTATCAAATATCACACAACCTTATAATAACCTTAATATTACAAAATCAAAAAGGAAATTTAATAGAAATATTGCTAGTATTGGCGAAAAATCTATCATTCCATTATAACCAAAAACATTATATATTAAATGTCTAATTGGTGATAGTATAGGTTCTGTTACACTTAAAATAAACTGTACTATAGGATTCCTAGGGCTTGGATTAATCCAAGTCATTAGAACCCTTACTAAAATCAATAGGTTTATAATTCTTATTAAGTAATATAGAGCATTAATAATATCTATCCGTGTAAACAAGCTATCACTCCTCTGTAATTATTTCTGCCACGGGAAAACACCTTTGTTTTTCAATTCATCCTTAATATTTCCAGCAATATCAACATTGTTTGGTGCAAGTATAAAAATTCCATGTGAAACCTTCTGTATATTACCATCTAAGGCATAAATAGCTCCATTTAAAAAATCAAAAAACTTTTTTGCCAGCTCTGATTCAATGTTCTCTAAGTTAATAATTACTGGCTTTCTACTTTTTAAATTATCAACTATACTTGGTGCCTCATCAAAGCTGGTGGGCTCGTAAATTACTACCTTCATTTGTGTTTTTGAATGGATATTTACCACTTTATTTTTCTTATTAGCATTTATTGCATGAAGCTCTTCCTGTTCAATTTCTACCTCTCCATTAAGCTCATCATCCTCTTCAAAAGCATCTAATCCAATAAAATACTTAACCTTATCCATTAATTTACCTGACATAACTAGAAACCTCCTCTAAATTAATATTATGAGAAAATAGCACTACCAACACGAACTATATTAGCACCTTCCTCCAACGCAACCTCATAATCATTTGACATTCCCATTGATAAATATTTCATACTTACATTATTAAAGGCTAATTGCTTTATATCCTCAGACAGCTGCCTTAAGGCCCTAAAATATTTTCTAACTTCCTCTGGATTTTCTACATAGGGTGCCATAGTCATTAGTCCTTCTACCTTAACAAAGCTAAGGGTATCTAACTTTTCCAGCAGTGGCTTAACCTCTGATGGATTAAGTCCATATTTTGATTCTTCACCTGATATATTTACTTCGACTAAACAGCTTATTTCCCTTTTTATTTTTGAAGCCCTCTTTTCAATTTCTAAAGCTAATTCATATGAATCTAAGGAGTGAATTAAATCAACCTTATCAACTATATATTTAACCTTATTTCTTTGAAGGTGACCAATTAAATGCCATTTCACCTTGTTACCTATTAATTCATATTTTTTAACTAATTCTTGTACACGATTTTCTCCAACATCAGTAACTCCTAAGTCAATAGCCTCTTTTATTTTATCAACAGAAACTGTTTTTGTAACTGCAACTAAAGTTACATTTCTAGAAAAGTTAGAGGCAGATGATTCTATAGCTTTATTGATTTTTTCAATATTTAAACCAATACTCAAGATGATAACCTCCTCTACTTTATTCTTTGCCCATTTATACCCTTACTGCCATTTAAAAGTATTTCATCATACATGTTTATGGTATTTATTCTTATAGTTTTGCTTTCTTCGTTTACTTCCTCAAAGTAACCATTATGAACAACTGTAAACTCTTGATTTTGTCCTATGGCTTTAATTGGTACAAATCTTAAAAATCCATTAACATCAATCCTATAAACACCCCTTTTACCATCATTTTCTATAATCGCTGAGTTAGGTATAATTACTCCTTCATAATACTTACTAACTAAGTCTATGTCCATAACTCTATTATTCAAGTAGCCCTCTATAGCTTCTGATAAATTAAATATTGCAATACCTGAATCATCCTCTTCAATAATCTTTCTCAAAACTGCTTTATATAATCTCTCTTCTCCAGATTTTCTTATTCTATAGGCTTGTCCTTCTTTTAAGGTTTGTAATTGCTTCTTATCTATTGGAAAAAATATGCTCCATTGATGGTTTGTAACTATTCTTATAACTGGGGTACCCATAGTTATCTCTTTAGAATTAGTATTTTCTTCAAAATCCTTAAAAATATCAAGATCTGACGTTGTAATGCTTTCTATGGAGCTAAGGGTTATAATATCCTCTAGTCCGTCACTTTCAAATGCCACTAAGCCTGCAGCACAGCTGTTGATAATCTGAAGATTAGTCTTAATTTTTTCCTCTAAAAGCCTTCTCTCTTCTAAAAGCTGATTAAGATTTTTTCCAGAAAAGCTTTCTTCTCCAGTTATAATGCTTTTCTTTTCCGCCAGCTCTGCTAAATTACTTTCATATTTAGAAACATTACTATATTCACCATCATTTATTTCTTTTTGTAGCTGTTTAACAATTTTAGAAATCTCATTATCAATATTTTCTATATCTTTATTAAAAATTGACCCTTCCCCTTGCTTATTTTTAATGTTTTCTATCCTTAAGTTAATTATATCCAATTCTTCAATAGTTTTTTCATCTAAACCCTGCAGATAAACTTCTGCCAGTTTTTGACCCATAGCAACCTTTTCACCTTCTGTAACAAAGTATCTTATTTCTCCTTCACCTAAGCTTGTATGTATTTTTTCTTCACGGGCAATATAGCCTTTAACAGATACAGCCTCTTCTATTTTACCATATTCTACTATAACTGTCTGCTGACTTGAGGAACCAATTATAGGATAAAATCTTGATAGGAAATAGAGAAAAATTACTGCTGCTATTATTAATTTTAATAAATATCTATTGGTTTTTCTCTTCTTTTTTAGCATGCTTTCACCTGCCTAGTTTGTTCATAATTATAATTCTTCATTTGTAAAAAAAATCCTTCATCAATTATTTTTTATCTTAGCTTTGTTACTAATACTCCCACTTCTTAGGGGTTGTGCACTTAAAACTACGTAAACAAAGCCCCACAAAGGGGGCATCTTCCCCAAAATGGGGCTTATAAAAATCTATTAAAAAACTTACCATACCTACTAATTATCTTTAATTTCTTTATTGAATGTACCTTTAAATTTCTAATACCTTCAGAGCTAGTAATAATAGATATGCAGTTTTCTTTTTTAATAACACCTAATACTGTTCCTTTAATTGATGCTGAATTTTCCAGCAAAACCTTAACCTCGTCTCCTGCCATAATCTCAATGGTTCCTAGCATAAAGTGTTTTACATCTATTCGTTCAAGATCTTTAGGATCTAAATTCTTATAGTCTAAATATATTATTTGATTACTCAGATAGTATTTTTCTTTTATTACGGTAAAGGTATATCCAAGGGAAAACAAAGCAAACAAGGTATAGGCTATAAATAGAAAACTATCAATTATCACAAAATCACATCCTTACTAACGATGTTTTATTTTGATTAACTGAGCACAGGCTTATTATATCATATTTTTCATTTGAAAAGTAGCTACTGTACTTTAATATAATTCTACTAAAAGAGTTACTAGACCAAACAGACATCCTGTAAACAATGAAAATACCACTACAGATTTTAAAACATCTAGTAAATAGTAAAAATCTAATGCTTGTGACAGCAAAGCCAGCTCTTTATTATGCTTTTTAAATGCTTTCATGGATATCTCCCTTTTGAGGTATTATAGATATATAGTATTATATTATAAATGTACAAGGTTTATTCTTGCCTTGTCAAAGTAGTGGACATATGCAATAAAAAAACCACCTAATGTGCAATTAGGTAGTTAATATTCTAAAATTATATTTGGTCGGAGCGACAGGACTTGAACCTGCGGCCTCATGACCCCCAGTCATGCGTTCTACCAAGCTGAACTACGCCCCGAATCAATAATACTATTAAAATCTGTTATTAATGCTACAAATAACATTGTATGAGTAAACTGCATATTTGTCAAGATTTTTTATTAAAATTGGGGTATAAAATTATACCCCAATAGCTTCTATGATATAGTATACACAAGTTTAATTATAATATGATAGCAATTAACCCACCACTACCATCATTAATAATTTTTTGTAATGTCTTCTGTAATTTTATCCTTGTGTCTTCTGGCATCATATATAATTTGTTTTGAAGCTGCTCCTTTACTAAATCGTGAAGGGTTTTGCCAAACATATTTGTGTCCCATAGTGTTTCGGGATTTTGCTCAAACTCTTCTAGAAGGAATTTAACCAGTTCTTCACTTTGCTTTTCTGTACCTACTATTGGTGAAACCTCTGTCGCAATATCTGCCCTAATAAAATGAAGAGACGGTGCATTAGCCCTAAGCTTCACTCCAAATTGATTTCCCTGTCTAAAAATTTCTGGCTCTTCAAGAGTTAGCTCATCTAATGCAGGTGGAACTAAGCCGTAGCCAATATTCATTACATCCTGTAGGGCCTTCTCAACCTTATTGTATTCCCGTTTAGCTCTAGCAAGTTCTATAACTAAGCCTATTAACTGATGATCACCTTCTATTGTATAGCCAGTTTTCTCCTCTAATACTTTATAGAAAAGATGTTCTGAGGTTGTTAAATCAATTAAAGCGTAGCCTTCACCCATTCTTATATTATCAATGGCAACCTTTTTGATATTCTCTATATCCTTAAGTCTTAAAACCATGTTGTCTACATCTCTTAATCTTTTCATTTCCTTTGCAGCCTCTTTAATCTCATTGTATATTGATGCCTTTAACCAGTGGGTAGATTCTATAGTTTCTAACCACCCTGGAAGATTAATGCTTACTTCAGTTATTGGAAACTCAAAAAGTATTTGCTCTAGTATTTGATGAATTCCATCCATATCTAGCTTAGCACAGTCCTTAATTAATACAGGAACTTGATATTTTTCCTCTAGGCTGTTTCTTAGTTCATAGGTTGCTTCAGCTGTTGGTGTTTTAGTATTAAGTATCATTACAAAGGGCTTTTTAATTTCTTTTAACTCCCTTATAACCCTCTCTTCTGCTTCAATATAGCTATCCCTGTCAATGTCAGTAATTGACCCATCAGTTGTAACTACCAATCCAATTGTTGAGTGTTCCTGTATAACCTTTCTGGTACCTATTTCAGCCGCCTCTTCAAAGGGTATTTGCTTTTCAAACCAAGGAGTATTAACCAATCTGGGCCTTCCATCCTCTTGATGTCCAATTGCCCCTTTTACTAAATATCCTACGCAATCTATCATCCTCATTCTAAAGGATGCGTTTTCCTTTAGTATTAGTTCAACAGCCTCATTAGGAACAAACTTAGGTTCAGTTGTAGTTATTGTCTTTCCTGTTCCACTTTGGGGTAATTCATCCTTAGCACGTTCTTTTTTATAATTATTTTCTATATTGGGTAGAACAAATAAATCCATCACCCGCTTAATAAGCGTTGACTTTCCAGTTCTAACAGGCCCTACTACCCCTATATAAATATCTCCCTGTGTCCTTTGGGCTATATCCCTATAAATGTCATAGTTTTCCATTTTATTTCCCTCCTTTTAGCTTTGAATATGTAATAAATAATACATGTCTAACATTATAAATATATTGATTATAGGTATACATTATGACAAATCACTCCCCCTAAAACTGCTTAATACTTTATATTTTTATTTATCAGAAATTATTCCTATAACTTTGTCTTTATCTTTTAAATGCAAAAATCTCAATCATTAGATTGAGATTTAATGTTTAAATTTTTATTTGTGTTATTGATTTATTCTTGATTCTTTAGTGGTTTTTTTCTTTTATCTTTATGGGTTTTGCTTTTTTGATTTTCCTTATTACTTATTCCATATTACTTATTACTTGCTTTTATGGTTCAACATTCA
>NZ_WBZC01000024.1 GCF_009017275.1 Alkaliphilus pronyensis
TGACATATTACCAGATTGCTTTTGTTATAGTTTTAATATATTATATCATATTATCTATGTTAGTCTTATTTCATCTCAGCTGATTGATAATGAAATAATAAAAACCGATTTAGCAATCAAATCGGTTGAGATTGAATATGTTTTTTAGTTGTGTCGTATTCTTCCTTTGCCCTTCTCCACTGCTCCCTAATTTTCAGTTGAAGCTGTCTTTTTTTCTTTATTTCTGGATTGTCTAAGGCTTTATTATACCAATGTATGGCTTCTTTATATCCTCCAAAGCGTCGACTTAGCTCGCCTATTAGATATGCCATAGTAACCTCATCTAATCCACCAGCTGGCAATTTTTCTTGACTATAGGACTCGAGAAAAAACTTCAGGGCATATTTTAGATACTCTGTCTCGGTTGGATTATTCTGCTCCCTATAAATCCATGCAAGCCGCAGGCAAAGGCTGCCGGCGTATGCCTTAGATTTTTTTAATAGCTGGGCAAGAACTAAAGCCAATTTGAAAGCTTCAATTGCCTCTGAAGCACTTCTTACTTTCCCAAAGTCTCTCTTTAACCATCTGGTTCTCACATGTTTAAAAACTATATCTTTTTGAGGCTTGCTGAGCTCTATGTATTCACTTTCAGTTCCACTATATCCGCACTCTGGGCAAACCCAAACCAGATAGTAGCTTGGGTTAATATCCTTATAAATTATATTATAATCATCTTGCTTTTCTAATATTTTCAACCTTCTGCTCTTTACCATTTTTGTGGTAAATATGTGTTTACACGAAACGCAACAAACAGTCTTATCATAAAGTAACGTATCCATTTTTTCGCCTCCATAAAAATCAACTAGATGAAGTAATTATATCAAAGCTTGCCGTAAATATCCATTAAAAAGTATGTAAAATACTTATTAATCAATGCTTTAAAGTAGCAAGAAACCATTGCATAAATGCAACTTAATTTAAGTCGTTTTGTGAATCTTCTTCGTCGGCATTTTCTGAGGCTTCTGTTGAATTGTTTTCAACTTCTTGAAAGCTTTCTGTTTCAGGTGCTTTGGCCTTTACACCTTCAATGATTACTCCATTAACTGGTGCATAGTAATCATTTGATATTAACTCTCTTTTAAACTCTTTTCCCTCCTTTAAGTACAGCTTATAGGTATTTACTCTATAGCCAGGCTTAGGTTCCTTTTCAATTTTTTCTTCTCCACTATATAGATTTTCATCCTTTATTCTTTTTATTGTAGGCTGTATTGTTTCTATAACCTCTGAATAAAGCTTTACAGTAAAATCATTGGTCTTTTTTCCATATATGTTTATAATGATTTCATTATTTTTAATATAGCCTTCAATATATACTGGATAGCCTGTATTATTCATAAACTGAAGATCAATATACTCAAACACCACTGTAGCATCATGTCCTAGTGGTACATATGCCACAGGTAATGAGTGGTTTTTTCTAGTAATTATCTCTAGGTTTGAACTAATTACGGCATTATATAGGGTTGTTGAAACTTGACAAATACCTCCACCAAGCCCTGGCACCAACTGTCCATTAATTATTACTGGTGCATATTGATAGCCCTCTTCGACTCCTCTTGGTCCAGTTGTATCATTAAATGAAAAGACATCATTGGGCATTAGCAATATACCATCTATTTCATTTGTTGCTAATGCTATATTGATGTTTCTACCCTTATCAGCCCCATTAAAACCAGTTTTAAATTGACCTAAAAGGTCTTGTACAGCTTTAAGGTGATTAGAGGCTATGTTGGCCTTAATCTCATTTACTGGTATCTCTATAGGCTGGCTGGAGAAGCTATTTAATCTTGCTTTTATTTCTTTTTCTAAAGCAAGACTATTAAGCCTATAACCTGGCACATCATCTGTAATTATAAAGCTACCATTTTTTCTTATAATAGAGGCGTTTGTTGCCTCTATATTTACTTTATTTTCAATAGCTAAAGCTATTCTCTCTATTGCTTCTTCATTGTATGAAGCCTCTAGCTTAATAATTTCTGGATTTTTCTTAAGTCCATATATTTTTCTTAGGTTCTTCCACCAGCCACCTTCTCTCCCTATGTCATATGCCAGCTTTATAGCTTCCTCGTACTTATAATTGAAATCTACATAGGAATAATTATATTTCCATTCATCATTATGGGTCTTTAATGTTAATTCCTTATTTTTTAACTCCTCTTGGAAAACTTCTTTAACTTTTATTAATGCCTCTTCCTTAGTTAGCTGTCCAACATCAACAGATTCAATATACACATTACTATAAATAGTTGGGCTTTCTAGTAGTAATGTAATCATCCATATTAGCATTAGTATTATAAAGAATATAATAAATCCAATAACTGAAAGCTTTTTTTTGCTTTTTAAAAACAAAACTTCCAAAACACATCACCCCTCGCTGCATATAGCATGTCATAATCATGACTGCTTATTACAGTTTATTTCAAACTTAATGAATTATTCACCATTATTTATTATTTGTGGAATCAAAAAAGCACACCTTAAACTATTAGACTATTATCTAACATTTAAGCTATGCTAAAAAATTATATTTATTATAGGTTAATTGATTACTCCCATTTCACAATTATTTCATCTCCACTTTTTATGGGAGCTGTATAATTGGCTGGTTCTCCATTATGCTTAAGGATAAGCTTACCATTTACTTTATTACGGTCGAAGTCAATATAGTTGAAAATATCTACAAAAATCATAGGACTTTTATTTCTATTGATTTTAAGGGGGCTTCCATTAAAAATTATTTCCATAGTATTATCCTTGTTAAAACTGTCCTTTACCTCTTTTTCATCCTCAATCATGATTGCATCCCTAGAGTTTATCTTTTCATCTCCTGTTGCGGCTATTCCATTTATAGATATTTTCTTCCTCGTAATATCAAGTTTGTAAAAATCACATAAAGCTGTAACGGAATTTATTTCTAATGTCTCAATTTTATCGCCATTTTTAAGTGATTTATTTCCATCCACCACCACACCATTAAGCTTTACCTCTTGTACTTGCCTTATATTATTTCCGTTTACCTTTATTTCTTTTTCCATATTTATAATGTCTGATATTTTAGGGGCAGCGTCTTTACCTGCCTTTGCTGCTATAATTGTTATGTCATCTTCATTCCTTATTACTTCATCTAGGTTAGCTTTTTTATTGTTTACAAATATCTCTGCAACTTCCCCATACTCTCCAGATACCATCTTCTCTTTACCATTCACATATACAGTAATAGATTTTCCCCTTTTAGGTATTAGGTCTCTAGGATTAAAGCCTGTTAAGGCTAGTCCATCACTTACCTTTAACTGCTTCGATTGAAACAGCTTTAGCTTTTGATTATTTACTGTTATTTCTAAAAAATCATTTAGCCTGCTTTCTATTGCCTTTGCTAAAATACCTATAGGAGTTATTCCATCTGGCCCTTCTATTGTAAAATCATTGGATTCAAGGTTTTGAATCATTTTAACCCCTCTAACATTAACCCTTTCTGAGGGCATATCTAGCATTTCTGCAATAATCTCTGGTAAGCTAGGTAATTGGCTTCCTCCACCAATTAAAAACACAACACTGGGGGCTTTTCCATTTTGACTTATTATATTGTCACATATATCCTTTGCTATGGCTTCAACAGGACCTCTTATTTCTTTAAGTATATCATCAGTCTTTACTTCATGGGTTAATCCAATGATATCAGTAAATTTTTGCATATCCTCCTTACAAAGATTACACTTTAGCCCTTCAGCTTTATCAAAGTCAAGCAAGTATGACTTTGCAATTGCCTCTGTTATTTCATCTCCAGCAGTTGATGTCATTCCATAGGCTACAATTGTTCCATCCTTTGTAATTGCAATATCAGATGTGCCGGCTCCAATATCAACTAAAGCAATATTTAGTAGTCGTAGGTTTTGTGGTACAGCAACTTCAATTGCAGCAATTGGCTCTAATGTCATATAGCTTACCTCTAGCCCTATTTTAGACATAACAGTATGGAGACTATCTACTACTAGATGGGGTAAAAAGGTGGCTAAAACATCAATTTTAACTTTATTGCCACGATGTCCTAGTAAATTAGTTATAAGTCCATCATTTAAGTAGCTATTGACAATTGTATGTCCTATACAAAAATAATCTGTTAACTCACTTGCCTCTTCTTCAAGCTGCATCTGTGCCCTCTGTAAAGCTTCTATTTCCAAAGTATTAACTAAATGCTTATCTATAGGCTTTGCTTCATCTATGGTTTTTTCCACTTGAACTCGACAGGTTTTTAGAGCTCTACCAGCAGCAGCAATTGCTACCTCCTTCAGTTGGCAGCCGGCCTTCTCTTCAAGCTTTTCCTTTACCTTCCTTGCCACCTGTACAACGCCTTCAATATCATGTATTTGTCCATCATACATTGCTCTAGTCTGATGAAATTCTATGGCACTATGTTTAACTTTTATTTTTCCATTTTCATGGCTCCCTAGCAGTCCAACAACACTACGTGTTCCAATGTCTAGGGCAAAAATTACTGGATTTTTATCTAATTCATTGGTTTTCATCTACGACATCCTTTCCAAATACACCTTTCATATGACATATTTCTGCATAAACTTGCTTTTTCCTTTTTATTAAATGAAAAACATATGTAAAGTATTTGAAGGAATTATCCCAGCGAAACCTAATTTGTATTGCTACTAATCTTCTTATAATATAAGCAGTTATTATTTAATTGACAGCCTCCACAAAGTGGATTTCTAGCTTTACATACCCTTCTACCGTGATAAATTAACCAGTGATGGGCTTCAGACCAAAGGCTCTTTGGTATGTTTTTCATCAGCTGCTCTTCTGTTTTAAGTACATCCTTAGATTTGGCAAGACCTAGTCTGTTTGAAACTCTAAATACATGGGTATCAACAGCTATAGCATCCTGCCCAAAAACATTGCTGATAACAACATTCGCAGTCTTTCTGCCTACCCCAGGCAATAGAATCAATTTTTCCCTATCATTAGGTACTTCTCCGTTATATTTCTCAAGAAGTATTCTACAGGTGGCTAGTATGTTTTTACTTTTACTTCTGTAGAAGCCGCAGCTGTGAATCCACTTACCCAGCTCTTCCTCTGTTAGCATTAAAAACTCCTCAGGGCTATTGTATTTCTTAAATAGTTTAGCAGTAACCTGATTGACTCTTTTATCGGTACATTGAGCAGCCAATATTGTTGCTATAAGTAGTTGAAATGGACTTTCATATTCAAGCTCACTTTCAGCACCTGAGTAAAGCTTTTCTAAAACCTCTAGTACTTCCTTAGTTTTTTTCTTTGATAGCATTTTAAGCAGCTCCTTACCTTTTAGCTAAAGGACTTCAACATCATAGTCGGTAATATCAAATCTTCCATCCCTTTCAATAAACTTTATTACACTATTGATTATTTCATCTGCATGCTTTCTACTATTGCTTACACAGGAAAAGCCAATTTCAGATACCTGCCACTTATCCAATTCTCCTACCTCTGCAATAGAAACATTAAATCGTCCTTTAACCCTTTCAATTACACTCTTAATTATATGTCTCTTCTCCTTTAATGAATTTACCTCAAATAGCATTAATCTTAAACTACATATGCCTACCAGCATTTCCCCCACATCCTTAATGTCTGTAATATTATTTAAGCTTTAACTTAATATCATCAAATACTGAATAAATTACAGGTATAACCACTAAAGTCAGTATTGTTGACACCAATAGTCCTCCAATTACCACTATAGCCATAGGTGCTTGAATTTCTGCTCCTTCACCAATACCTAGGGCTAAGGGTAAAACTCCTAAAATAGTTGTACAGGTTGTCATTAATATTGGTCTAAATCGTGTTTTACCAGCTGTTACTATTGCCGCTTCCTTTTCTACCCCCTTTTTACGTAGCACATTAATATAGTCTATCAATACAATTCCATTATTTACAACTATTCCTGCTAAAACTATGGCTCCTATTAAAGCAGGAACACTCATGGCTTTTTGGCTTATAAACAGTCCTAGAGCACCACCTGAAAAGGCAAGTGGAACTGACATCATAATCGTAAAAGGATGAATTAAAGATTGAAATTGTGATGCTAATATCATATATACCAATAATATAGCTAAAATAACAACTAAAATCAAACTAGAAAATGCTTCTTCCAGCTGTTCCTTCTGACCCCTAAAGTGATAGGTATAGCCTGGTGGAAACGTATATTTATTTAGCTTATTTTCTATATCCTTTATTATACTATTAAGATCCCTGTTAAGTATAGAAGCACTTACTGTTACTGCCCTTACCTGTTCTCGCCTTCTTATTGTATTTGGTCCCCTAACAGTTTCAATTTCTGCCACCTGTTGAAGAGGAACACTAATGCCTAATGGTGTAGGTATAGGGGTATTAATAAAGCTTTCAATGCTATTACTAAAAATTTCTTCTCCTGTGACTATCACTTTAGTTTCTTTACCATCCTCATATAATGAGGTTGTAACAGTACCCTCCAATAGACTTTTTATGTAGCCTGCCACCTGCATTCCCTGTAGCCCATATTTTGCAGCTACCTCTCGATTTACTCCTATGGCAAGCTGTGGACTACTCTCTTGAAGGTTGGATACTACCTCTCTTGTTCCCTTTACCCCTTCTATTAAACCAATTACCTCCTTTGATATTCTTTGTAGCTCATCAATTTCATCCCCTCTAATTTCAAGCTCTATAGGAGATCCCCCAAAGCCAAAGGACATAATTGAAGAGGAGGTAGTCACCTTAATATCTGCTCCAGCTATAGTATTTAAATCCCTTCGTATCCTGTCAACAATTTCATTTGTCGAATCACTACGAAGCCTTCCATCTACAAGCCTTCCGTCAATAGAAGCACGATTTTTGTGTTTAATACTGCTGGAATAGTATATATCTCCACCACCAATATTTGTAAAAATTGTTTCTACCTCTTCATGGTTTTTTAATATTGACTCCACCTGATTTACAATTTCTTCCGTATCAATTAATGATGATTGTTGTGGTAGTTTTATATCTATATTAAAGGTTCCTTCATCAAATTCCGGAAAATATTCTGCCCCCACAAAAAAAAGTGAGGTTAAAGAGATTATAAAAAATGCAAGTGCTAGCAATAAAGCAGTTATTCTATTTGCTAGGCTGAATTCAAGTATTTTAGAATAAATTTTACTTGATAGCTTTAGTAGTTCATTAAACCTATTATGGCTTCTACTCTGTTCTATATTACTATTGCTATCATTACGGCTTAATAATCGTGAAGAAAGCATTGGTACCAGAGTTATTGAGGTTAGCAGGGAAGCTAATAGTGCAAAGGTGACGGTTAAGGCTAATTCTCTAAAAATTTCAGCAGTCATACCTTCTACAAATACAATTGGCAAAAATACAGCCAGTGTAGTAAATGTAGATGCTGTAACCGCCATGGTTACCTCCTTAGTACCATTAATTGCTGCTAATTTAGTACTACTTCCCTCTTCCCTAAATCTATGGATGTTTTCTGTTACAACTATTCCGTTATCAACCAGCATACCTACACCTAAAGCAAAGCCACCTAAAGAAAGTAAATTTAGGGTTAAATCGAAAAAATACATTAGGGTGAAGGTGGCTAAAACAGATATGGGTATAGCCAATGCAATAACCGTCGTGCTTCTACCACAGCGTAAAAATAAATATAATACTAAAACAGCTAATATACCACCATAAATTGCAGTTTTGCCCACATTACCAATTGCGTTTTTTATGTATAGGGACTGATCAATTATAGGCTCTATTTTCAAATTAGTTATGTCGGTTAACCTAGAAATCTCTTCATTAACCTCATTTGCAACCTTAACAGTATTTGCAGTAGGCTGTTTTTGCAATGTAACTCTAATACTTACCTCACCGTTCATTCTTGCTATTTCAGAGGTGCTATTGCTTATTAGTTCAATTGATGCTACTTCCTTTAGTAATACTACTGTTCCAGTTGGTGTGGGTATAGCTAAATTTTCGATCTCTTCTATACTTTGAAACTCACCAATATATCTTATAAGCCTTGTATTATTGCCATCCTTTAACTCACCAATTGGTAAATTTATGTTTTCCAGCTTTAATAAATTTATCAGCTGATTTATGTTTAATCCTAGATTAGTCATTGCCAATGTATTAACCCTAATTAATAGTATATTTTCTGTTCCTCCTGATATTGAAACAGCGGCAACTCCCTTTAATCTTTCTAATTTAGGCTTTATGCTTTGCTCCACCATTTGCTGTAATTGATTCAAGTCATTATTACCGGTAACTGCAATTATCATTATTGGCATCCCATTAGGGTCTATTTTTAAAACCATGGGATCTGAAACATTTTCTGGGAAATAATTTTTCACTAGGTCGATCTTCTCCCTCATTTCTAATGCTGCAAATTCCATGTTTGTATCTTGATTGAATTCTACAATAATACTTGCACTTCCCTCAATAGTAGTTGAGCTAATCCTCTTTACATTGTATACCATAGCAACTGCTTCCTCTAATGGTTTAGTAACCATATTTTCGATTTCGAGAGGTCCAGCTCCTGGGTATTGAACACTAACTACTGCCACTGGAACATTCATTTTAGGTAATAAATCAATAGATAGCCTAAATAGAGAAACTGCTCCAATAAGAATAATCAATGCCATTAGCATAATTACTGAAATATGTCTCTCTACTGCCCAGTTTATTATCTTCAAGCCCCATCACCTCTAACTATTATTGGTGTGTTTTCATCAACGTAATGCTGTCCCTTTACAATTACCTGGTCTCCTGTGGTTAGCCCTTTAACCACCTCAATCATTTCTCCTCCATCTATCCCTAGTGTTAAGTATTTTTTTTCAGCTCTGCCATTTTTATTTATAAAAACATATACTAGCTCCTCATCATATAGTAGGGCTTTTTTGGGAATTATTATGGCCTCTTGCTTTTGTGCCAATAGGATTTCCACATATGCAAAGGAGCCAGAGCTATACTTCTTGTCGGAATTCTTTATTACTATTTCAACCTGATAAAGTCCATGTCTTGGGTCTGCTATTGAATTAATCAGTGAAATAGTTCCTATAGATTCAATTTTATCTGATATGATTTTTACTTTTTCCCCAAGTCTAATATTCTTTAATAGCTTATTATTTACCTGTAGCACCGCCTTCAATGAATTGGTATTGGAGATAAGTATTGCCGGTTGAGTATTGAAGGGTATTTGATTTTCAGTTATATTAACTTGTGAAATAGTTCCGTCTATTGGGGAGTAGTACTCAAATTCCTTCAACTGCTGAAGAGCATAAGAATATTGCTGCTTTGCCTGCTGTAGCTGTATTTCTAAGCCTTGTAGTGAGTTATTGTTTTCTCCATAGGCTGGTTTAGATAGTTGGCTGTCAATAGCATTAATTGGGTTTGCTTTTTTGCTATAGTCTAAAAAAACCTGAAGCTGCTCCTCCTTTAATTTGCTTTGATTATCTAAAGTACCTTTTTGAAGTAGATATGCTTTTCTAGTATAGTCATAGTTCATTTTCGTTAGCTCCACTTCCTTTCTAGCATATGACTTATCTAGCTCAAATAAAAAACTACCTTCATTTACTTCTTCTCCTACTTTAGCCTCTAGCTTTGTTACCTTAAGTCCTGGAGTTTTAGGAATTATCATTGAGGTTTCATAGGGTGTTAATTGGGTAGATAATGTAACCTTATTTTTTATTTCTCCTACCTTAGCCTCTGTAACTTCTACAGTAATATCTGCTTCCTTTGGCATCTTTTCCTGATGAGAGCATCCAGTATTTAATGAAGTAGCAGCTATAAAAAATATTACAAGTATGAATAATGTTCTTTTTTTAGTCTCCATAAAACCCCTCCATGTGTTTTGCTTTATCTAAAAATATCCCCAATTTACTACTTATTTAAACTAAAAAAAGCAAAAGAAAACCACCTCAGTTAATTGAGATGGTTTTGTAAAACAGCTATTTATTTATAATATTCTCATGTCTTCTCCAACCTTCTTAAATACTTCTACTGCTCTATCTAGCTGTTCCTTTGTATGTCCTGCTGTAACCATACATCTTACACGTCCTGTACCTTTAGGTACTGTAGGGAATACTATTCCAGAAACAAACAC
This sequence comes from Alkaliphilus pronyensis, assembly GCF_009017275.1. GTDB lineage: Bacteria > Bacillota > Clostridia > Peptostreptococcales > Natronincolaceae > Alkaliphilus_C > Alkaliphilus_C pronyensis. Next base: position 10,142 of record NZ_WBZC01000024.1, read on the forward strand.
TCCCTTATCGAATAGCTTTTTGCTGAACTCCATAGTTTTCGCTTCTTCTCCAATAATAACTGGAGTAATTGGAGTTTCGCTCTTACCTATATCAAAGCCTAGCTTGCTGATTTTTTCTTTAAAGTATTTAGCATTATCCCATAGCTTATCTGTATATTCTGTGGTGCTCATTAATATTCTAACGGCCTCCATTATTGAGCCTACTGCAGCTGGTGGTAATGAGGTGCTGAATAATAAAGGTCTACCTCTATGACTTAACCAGTCCCTCATTGTTTCGCTTCCTGCAACATATCCTCCTATAACTCCTATTGCCTTTGAAAGTGTTCCAATAGTAAAGTCTACTCTTCCATGAAGACCAAAATGATCAACTGTACCACGTCCACTTTCTCCCAACACTCCAGATCCGTGGGCATCATCAACATATGTCATTGCCCCATACTTTTCTGCTAGCTTAACTATATCAGGAAGAGGTGCAATGTCACCATCCATACTAAAAACTCCATCTGTTATAATAAGTACATTTCTATAGTTGTCACGCTTTTCCTTTAAAACCTCTTCTAGGTGATTCATGTCTGCATGTTTAAATACTGTTTTATCTGCTCTACTTAAGCGAGCTCCATCTATAATACTTGCATGATTTAATTCATCAGAAATTATAAGGTCGCCCTTTTCTGTTACTGCTTGAATGGTACCGGCATTACAATTGAATCCCGATTGGAAAACCATAACTGCTTCTTCACGTTTAAATTCAGCTAAAAGCTTTTCCATGTCTTCGTGAATATCCATATTTCCTATTATGGTACGAACAGCACCAGCACCTACTCCATACTTTTCAACAGCTTCTATTGCTGCTTTTTTTAGCCTTGGATGACTTGCGAACCCTAAGTAGTTATTGGAGGATAGGTTTATAACCCTTTTTCCATTTAAAGTTACCTCCGACTCATTGGCACCCTCTAAAACTGGCAGCTTTCGATAAACACCATCATTCTTTAATTCTTGAATTTTTTCCTTAAGAAAGCTTAATTCATGTATGCTTGACATTTTTTAACTCCTCCTTCTTTTATAAATCAACATATTAACATTATTCACAAGTGAGTCATAATATAATCTACCCAATTTTATTTAGTATAATTATCTAATATTTTTTTTGTTGGGTACAGAACAACCTTTCCACAGTTACCATTCTTCATAAGCTCAAAGCCCTCTTCAAAATCCTCCATAGGAAGTCTGTGGGTAATTATAGGCTCTAGGTTTAGGTTGCCTGACTCAATTAATCCCTTTACCTGGAACCATGTGTCGTACATCTTTCTACCAACAATACCTTGCATTGTTATTCCTTTAAACACAACATCATTGGCAATATCTATTGCTACTTCCTTAGTTGGAATACCCAGTAGAGACATTCTGCCTCCCAGCTTAATATACTTTAATGCCTGTTGAATAGCTATTGCATTACCTGACATCTCTGCAACTACATCAACACCTAATCCATTTGTTTCCTCTAGTACCCTTTTAACAGGGTCCTCCTTTAAAGGATTAATTACTATATCTGCACCAAGTTCCTTTGCTAAATTAAGTCTGTACTCATTTACCTCTATAGCAATTACCTTTGCTGCACTTACTGCCTTAGCTACAGCAACAGTCATAATTCCAATAGGACCACATCCAACAACCGCTATGGTTTTACCTATTATTTCACCAGCCATTACTGTATGGGCTGCATTACCTAATGGCTCTTGAACTGCAAGATATGCAGGGTCAATGCCCTTTGGGTTTTTCCATGCATTGCTCTCTGGTATAGATACATACTCAGCATATGTACCATTAGTATCTACTCCTAATATAGCAGTATCCTTACATATATGGGCGTTACCAGTGGTGCATAGGTCGCACACTCCACATACAATATGGGTTTCAGCAGATATAATATCTCCAACCTTTATGGAAGAAACATCTTTACCTACCTCTACAACCTCACCTGCAAACTCATGTCCCATAACATAAGGAGGCTTAATCCTTTTTTGAGACCATTCATCCCAGCTATAAATGTGATAGTCTGTACCACATATAGATGTTGCCAGTACCTTTACTAATACATCCTTTGGCCCTACTTTGGGTATTTCCATTTCTGACAGTTGGGCTCCTTCACCTGCTTGTCCTTTAATGATAACCTTCATTTTGCCTTCCATTTTTAAAACCTCCTATAGTATTATTCCCCATTGGATTAACTGTAATATGTATTCCAGTGATGCACATACTATTATTATACTACATAAAAAATGAAAATCCTTCTTATGTTAAAAAGTTGTAAAATTAAATTTATTTCAATAGTTGTAAAGGTTGCTGCTAAAAATAAATCCTTTTAAATCAACAAAAATAAAGACCTCCGCTGGAGGACTTTATTGTTATTTTTTTATCAATATATTATGTCTTTTGCTTTTCTTCTGCTTTTTTTCTATAGTAGGCTAGCTTGTTCTGAATTTTTGTCATTATATCATCGTACTTTTCTCCCATTATTAGCTCCATACCCTCATTCACATGCTTAATTCCATATATATGGAAGCTGTTATTTTTAACTGCTTCTATCACATCATCTGCCAGCATTAGGTTTTCAATATTCTGATAGGGTATTATTACTCCTTGCTTTCCTGTTAACCCCCTCTTTTGGCAAAGATTAAAAAAGCCTTCTATTTTTTCTGTTACACCACCTACAGGCTGAATATAGCCCTTTTGATTAACTGAACCAGTTACCGCTATATATTGCTTAATTGGTATTCCTCCAATGCTTGATAATAAGCCATAAAGCTCTGCACTGGAAGCACTGTCACCATCTATACCTCCGTAGGACTGTTCAAAGCATATGCTGGCAGATAATGTTAAGGGATAATCCTGAGCAAATTTTTCTGAGAGATAACCCAGTAAAATTAAAACTCCTTTATCATAAATATCTCCACTCAGATTTACTTCCCTTTCAATGTTTGTTATTCCCTCCCGACCTGCATTACTTGTAACGGTTATTACATTGGGCCTTCCAAAGCTATAGTCCCCTACAGTAATTATTGAAAGTCCATTAATAACTCCTACCTTTTCACCCTTAACATCTATAAGAATTTGCCTTCTTTCAAAGGCTTCTTCTACTCTATCCCTATGCTTATTTTGCCTATAATGTCTGTTTTTTATTGCTTCCTCAACATCAATTTTTCTAACAATACTACTTTTGCTATTAGCTGCATAAGCGTTTGCTTCAGCTATTATCTCTATTATTTTGCTAAACTTGGCAGACATTTTTCTTTGGTCACTTACCAATCTTGAGCTATACTCTATTACCTTGCCTACACTTTCCTTGTTAAAGGGTCTTAAGTCCTTAGCTTTGGTGTAGCTATTTATATATTGTGCCAGCTTCAATTCATTTTCTTCATTACGTTCCATGGCATCATTAAAGTCCACGAATATTTTAAAATGCTTTTTGAAATCTTCATCATATTCAGTTAGTAAATAATATAAGTACTCACTGCCAGTAAGTATTACTTTAAAGTCAACAGGTATAGGTTCTAGCTTTATTGAAGCTACATCCATAATTCCCAACTGACTACCTGGATTTTCAACCACTATCTCCTTAGTTAAAATAATTCTTTTTAAGGTCTCATATGTATATGGATTTGACAATAGCTTATTTGCCTCTAATATTAAATATCCTCCGTTTGCAAGCTGTATTGCACCTGGCCTAATCTGTAGAAAATTTGTTTTCATAATACCATTTTCATTACTATATTCTATATTCCCAGTTAAACGACTAAGGGTTGGATTAAATTCAACTATCATTGGTGCTCCTTCTAGCCCACTGTTATCAATAAAAAGATTAACCCTGTATCTTTTGAAGAAGCTATCATTTTTTATTTTTACGGAATCGTAGGTTAAGGCCTCATTTTCATCTAAAACAAAGTTAAATATATTTTCAACTATATCAGCTTCCACCCTTTCAAAATGCTCAACCACCCTTTTACATTCCCTGTATTTTTCTTTGAGGATATTAATAATTGGCTTAACAACAAATAAAGCCACACTGGTTTCTAGCTGTAATAGCTTTTTTTTAGTTGCCCTCTCTATGTTTTTTATTTTCAGCAGAACCTCTAGGGCTACCTCTTCTAAATCTCCTTTGTTTTGTTCTAATTCCTTTATTGCAGCCTCATCTAATTCTTCTAAATCGTCATCCGTCAGTTCCTTATCCTGTAGCTGAGGTTTAAACAAAAATCCTGTACTACTCCACTTAATTATATAGCTTTTCTCCTTTGCATAATTTGTTAAATAGGATAGGTACATGTTTTTTTCATCCTGAAACATCTTTACTATTTCATTTCTTTGTCTATCATAATCATCACTGTTAAAGGCTTGGGAAACCTGTATAACTAATTCTTCTAGCATCTCCTCCATGTCTTTTTGAAAAAGCCTCCCCATACCAGCCGGCATATTTAGTGCTATGGCCTTATCGGTTTGACTAAAATTATAAACATAGCACCAATCATCTGGTACTGGCTTTTCCTTTGATACCTTTTCAATTATTGATTTTGCATATGTGGTTTTACCTGTTCCTCTAGGTCCACCCATATAAATATGATAATTGTCTGCATTAATAGAAAGAACAAAAACCATTGCCTTCTCTCCACGGCTCTGACCTATAATTCCTTGTAGCTCCTGAAGCTCATCGGTTGTTTTAAAGTCTAATGCCTCTAAATTACATTCCCTCTTTAACTGTTCATAAGATAACTCAGGATACTTTTTCAAAAGCAAATCCCTCCTGACATAAAGTGATAAGTAAGGCTACTATCATCCTATTCAAAAGGGAGGGTTTGATACACTATAAAAGTTCTTGTTCAATATATTTTTTTGTTTTGCTGTCGGTTTCAGTCTTATATATTTTTTCTGCTAATTCCAAGCCTCTAATTCTGTTGAGCTTAGTAATACCCCATAGAGCGTATCTTTTTATTTCTGGTCTTGAATCCTTTAGTAGTTTTTCTAAATAGTGTACCACATCACTATCACCATGGTTTACTAAGGCAATAATAGCGTTTCTTTGAAGAACTCTTTTGCCTCGCCATCCAGAGGCATTTGCTTTAAATTTTTCCTTAAACTCTTTATTAGATATAAATAATAGCTTTATTAAGTCCAGCTTGCTGTCTAACTCATTGGGTATAAAGTCTTTACCTGTCATTGGTTTTGCTGTTTTATTGTGGGGGCATATTAACTGACACTCATCGCAGCCATAAATACGCTTTTCTAAAATACTTCTTTTATCAGGAGGTATATCTTCCTTACCTTGAAGAATATTTGAAATACATCTATGGGGATTTATTGTATAGGGCTTAAGTATTGCACCACCAGGACAGTTTTCTATACATAAATTACATCCCTTACATTTTGAATCAACAGGTTTATCTGGTTCTATTTGTAAATTGGTTAGCATATATCCTATAAAAAACCATGAACCATAGGTTTCGTTAATGAGGGTTGTATTAAATCCATACCAGCCTAATCCTGCCCTATATGCCACCTGTCTATCTACCAAAGGGCCTGTGTCTACAAAGCTCATGTATTGAAAGGTCTTATCTATTGTTTTTATATAACCTGCTAAAGCTTCTAATTTTTCATGTAGTACAATATGGTAGTCTTTTCCCCAGGCTGTTCTTGCCAATTCTCCATAGTATTTATGTTTATTATCTTCTTCAGTATAATAATATGATTGTCCTACAGCTATGATTGATTTTGCCTTTTTCATAGTTAAGGCTGGGTCTATTCTTTTCTTAATTTCCTCCTCCTCAAAGCTGGATAATAATCCTAAGTTTTTTCTATGCTCCAATACTTCTCTAAGCTCCTCAAAGGGTTCAGCAGAGGTGAATCCAATTAAATCTATTCCAATTTTATGACTATACTTAATAATCCTTTGTTTTAAATCCATTACCTTGCTCTCCATTATTAATATAAGTTACTTATATAGCAATACCTTTATTTCTTTGATGGGCCATACCTTCATAAGGGCCTTTCCAATTATTTGGTCTTTATGTATATATCCAAAGCTTCTACTGTCATTACTGTCATTTCTATTATCACCTAGTACATAAACAGCGTCCTTAGGTATTACACCATTTATATATTTATATGGTCTTTGTTGATAATCATCCTGAGATATATAGCTCTCCATAACCTCTTGGTTATTAATTATTAAAGAGCCATATTCAATCGAAAAAGAGTCTGTCCCCTTAGCAACTACCCTTTTAATAAATATTTCATCTTTACTGCTAGGAGGATTAAAAACAATTATATCTCCTTCCTTTATGGTGCTTCTAAAGAAAGGATATTTTATTATTAGCAATCTATCTTTATTATTTATTGTTGGTTCCATCGATTGACCTTGTACTACTGCAAAACTGAAAAAGAAGGTCTCTATAAGTAAGGCAATTATAAATGCCACTACAATTATTTTAAACCACTCTATTATTATAGCTCTAATCCTCTTCATTATATCACAACTCCTATAGCACTGTACTTATTAAATAATACTGTCCCTTTTGCTATAGTATGATTAACTTTTATGGCTTTTAACCATAAATTAGGCAATAAAAAACAACGATTAGATTATATCGTTGTTTTTTAGCTATTTTATTTTTAGTCTTCCTGCAGTAGTTTTTTTAATTACCATTAAGCTTATGCATCCTTAGTAAAGGTCTTATATGGCACCCCCTTTAAATAATAGATATATAAAGGAGCTAAGTATAATTCCTACAATAATAACATTTATAAAAACACTTATTACATAGCCTAATATTGCGGCACTACCACTTTTTACTGCTGTGGAAATATATTTACCCGACATTAGTTCACCTAATAAAGCCCCTAAAAACTGACCCATAAGTAGTCCCAGTATATTAAACATTATAAGACCTACTACTCCCCCAACCAACATTCCAATGAAGCCCAAACGACTAATACCAAATTTCTTTGCCGTTAAAAAGGATGTAAAGTAATCAGCTAAAATACCAATAAGGGTTAACAGGCTAAATATAACTATTGCCTTAATTGAAACAATAGCAAAGCCTGTAGACCAGCTATATACAAAAACACCTATTAAAACTAATATTGTTCCAGGTAGCATAGCTGTAAATATACCAATAGTTCCAAATAGTATTAAAATAATACTTAATAATACGTAAAAACCCTGCATACTATCACCCTAGAGTATGATTTTTTATTATTGCATTAGTTTAATTAATAAAGCGTGGTTTATCCACGCTTTTTGGGTGTTACTTTTGGAGTTCCAATAAGAGCTAAATTATATGGGTGCAAACTCTTGTCCCCTTTATCACCCTTTTTGTCCCTTATGAGCTCTGCAATGTAATTGTCAACCTTTTCAATTAGTTCCTTCATTTCTTCTGGTGTCATATAGATTTCGTTATGGTGAAGAATAAATTTTTTATATTCTTTTGGATTTTCTGCTGCTCTGTAAAAATCTTCACTAATTTTTTCAAAAATCGACAATATTGCTTGATTTAATGATTGCATTACATCATCATCCAAATTCTGCATAAAGTTCTTATCAATAACCAACATTTTAGCTGCTGGTAAATAATATTTCTCAATTATTCCCGATTTTACTCTTTCATCTACAAGCTCTAAAATTCCAACCTTTACCAGACTCTTGATGTGATAATTAACCTTTGCATGGGGCTCTCCCAATTTATCAGCAATCTGTTTAGCTGATTGTGGTTGATCCCCTTCGAAGCATTCAAAAACATCTACCCTATATGGATGAGATATTGCTTTAATTTGCTCTAGCTCTCTTAAAACAAGTATATCCTTCATGTTTTTTTCCCCTTTTAATACAATTTTTATACACCTATTTATAATTATATTGTTTTTTATTTTTCTTGTCAAAGAATTGATTAAAAATATGTAACAATTAGAAAATTGACAGATTAAATTCTTTAGATAGCTCTTCTAATACTTTAACTCCTGCAATACTATTACCCTTACTATCCAGTGAAGGTCCTATAACTCCAATGCCCATTTTACTTGGTACCACTGACATAATACCGCCACCAACCCCACTTTTTGAAGGTATGCCAACATTGATTGCAAACTCACCAGAAGCATTATACATTCCACAGGTAAACATAAATGTCTTAGCAATTTTAATATATTCCTCAGATATTAGCCTCTCATTTGTTTCCTTTAAAACCCCTTTATTTCCAATAAATGCAGCGATTCTAGCTATATCCTTGCATGTAACTTCAATAGAGCACTGTTTAAAATATAAGTCCAAATCCTCTTCAACATCTCCCTGTAGTATCCCTACATCCCTCATATAATAAGCCATTGCCCTATTCTTATCTCCAGTGCTTTTCTCCGATAGATATACCCTATCATTAATCCCTAGCTTTGGGTTATTGGTTATAGCTCTAAAAAAGCTAATAATTCTATCAAATTTTTCTTTATAACTGCCATGTATCATTGAAGTTACAGCTATTGCCCCCGCATTTATCATGGGATTAAAGGGCTTAGATGGCTGAACAAGCTCAAGCTTCATCATGGAGTTAAATGCATCACCTGTTGGCTCCATTCCTACCTTTTGAAAAATCTCCATGCCATTGTCCTCTAAAGCGATTAGGAGCGTTATTACCTTAGATATACTTTGGATGGTGAAGGGATACATATAATCACCGGCTCCCCATTCTTCACCTTCAACAGTGGAAACATAAATGCCTAGAGCATTTTTATTTGCATTACTTAGCTCAGGTATGTAACTGGGCAAATTCCCCTCCTCAATATATTTTCTATTATTTTCTAATATCCTCTTTAGCTTAACTTCCAATTAGCTCACCTTCCAATTCTTAAGAATTATTAGTTAAAGGCACTTCCTCCTATAAACTCTCTTAATATTGAAGTTCTTGGAATATCCACTTCATTTTCCAAAGCTACAAAATAGCTTAAAAACTTCAAAAGTCTTTTAGCCTCAGAATAATAGGGGCTACTGGAATCAACCTGTCTAAGCAATGGCTCTGCACTTTTCTTTAAAAGGCTTAACTCGTAAAAAAGGGCTGAATTAAACATTATGTCGGCATCCTCTTGGAAGGGAAATATGTTTTTTTCTTCTCCTCTTCTTACAGACTCCCAAAGGGAAAGTGTTCTAACAGCATCATTTGATCTATATTTATAGTCTCTAACTATCCTTCTAACTAAACGTGTATCAGTTGTTGGAATTCTATTATGTTCATCAATATTTAATTGAGTTAAAGCACTAATATATATTTTAAACTTATTGCTTTTGTCAATAGATTTTGTTAACTCATCATTAAGAGCATGAATTCCTTCAAGTATTATCGGCTGATTTTTCGAGATTTTTAATGCTTCTACCATGTATTCTCGTTTTCCAGTATGAAAATTGAACCTCGGAAGGATAACCTCCTCCCCATTTAATAGGGCGGTAAGATCTTTATTGAATTGATCAAGGTCTATGGCATATAATGACTCAAAATCATATTCACCAAATTCATCTAAGGGTGTCTTTTCTCTATCCACAAAGTAATCATCTAATGATATAGACACTGGCTTTACACCATTTACCTTTAATTGTATCATTAGCCTTTGTGCAAAGGTTGTCTTTCCAGATGACGTGGGCCCAGCAATCAAAATCACTCTCTTATTATTAGGATCATCTGTAATCATATCTGCTATCTCTGCAATTTTCTTTTCATGTAATGCTTCAGAAATCCTAATAAAATCACCCTCCTGCTTTGAAACAATTAAATCATTTAAAGAGGCAACATAATCAATTTCTAATATTTGGCCCCAATCCTCAGATTCACGGAATACTTTAAACAGCTTTGGATGCTCCTTAAACTCTCCAATTTTACCCTGTAGTTTTTTCTGTGGGAATTGAACTACTATCCCAGGTTTATAATACTTTAGATTAAAATCCTTAAGATAGCCTGTTGATGGCACCATATAACCATAAAAATAATTTTTTAACCACCCACATTGGTATATGTTTATGTAGGGCTTCTCCCTATACTTTAGTAATCTAACCTTACCCATTTGTCCATAATCTCTAAAAATATCCTTTGCTTCATCAACTGGTATTCTACTTTTTGTAAAAGGTACATCTTCCTTTATGATTTCTTCCATTCTAGCTTTAATTCTTTCTACGTCATTCTCATCTATTGCTCTTTTATAATGAACCTCACAATATAAGCCTTCACTAATAGAGTGTTCTACGGATACCTTACACCCTGAAAACAGCTCCATGCATGCCCTAATAAACACAAAAACTATACTCCGTTGATAAATACGAGAGCCAATAGTGGTTGTAATTGATAAAAACTTTATTTCGCAATCTTCGTCTACAGCATAGTTTAACTCCTTTAATTCATTGTCTACTAATGCTGCCACCAGTTGTATCTCACTTTTATTCTTTAAGCTGTTGGCTATTTCTTCAAGCTTACTACCCTTTGGATATTCAAATGCTTCGTTATTAATGGTTGCTTTTATACATTGCTTTTTATTGACTAACGAATTTTTCTTTGTCATAAATATCCCCCTATGTTTTCTATGTTTTTCTGTTTATTAATAGTTATATATTCATATCTCTTTCTATGTATAAGTAAAAAGTTCCTGCTAGCAACAGGAACTTTTTAGTCTATTTACATCATTGGTCTACTAGGTGTTGATATTTCGCTTAAGGCGTGTCCAGCATCATTTTCGTAAATGTTTTGTACTGCTAAGTCTCCTATCGAAACCATTCCTATAATCCTGCCATTTTCTATAACCGGCAGTCTTCTAATCTGCTTTTCTCCCATTAATCTTGCTGCTTCATGGACATGCATGTCGGGAGAAACATAAATTACCTGCTTAGACATAATTTCACCAATATCGTCACTACTGGTTAATCCATCTACTACACCTCTTATTACTATATCTCTATCAGTTACTATACCTATTGGATAATTATTTTCATCACATATGGGAACAGCTCCAATATTTAAATCCCTCATTTTTTTTGCCACCTCTGCAATTGATGTATTTGAGTTGGCAGCAATAATATTACTAGTCATAACATCTCTTACCTTCATGTTTCAACCTCCTCATTTTTTTTCATAATTAGCATTTGTTTTTTTACTGTTTTTTATGAGTAGGTTAGCAAACAAAAAAGTTGTTTATTGAATTTTTTCACCACAGTATGGGCAATGCAGAAAGGTTTCTTCAATTTGGTTATTACAGTTTTTACATAATGGCTCCTTCATATGGCTTTCAATCATGCCTACAAGGTTTTTAATTGTTACTGGAGTGTGGATAATTCCATCTACTTTATTAAATTTTTGGTAGTTTATTTCATTAGAAGAGGACAAATAACAGTTTGCATTTGGAAATTTTTCCTTTATCTTATTTATAAGTCTATCACCAGTTGTATCAACCATAATATAGTTTACAAATATATAGTTGGGTTGATAGGCTTCAACAATATCTAAGGCATTGTACTCATCAGCAATTTTTACATCATACCCAAGCTTACTTAATAAGTCAAATAAAACAATTGCTTCAAACTTAGAATCATTTACAATAAGTACTTTTCTTTTCATTTTACCACCTACGATATTTATACTTTATTGGGTTTTCGACTTTTTTTATCTATATCCTTCATTTTTAACAATTTTTTATCATTATTTTTTATGGGGGGACGGGGTTGTTAACACTCTCAGCTTAGTAAGCGAAACACATTATTATGTTCGACAGTATACAAAAAATTCAAGCTTTGAAAATGCTATAATGTAATTATTGAGATAAATCATCTGATATAACAAAGCACGGATAAACAGGAAGGTTAATTATGGACGTGATAGTATTGTAGTTAGAAGGGAGGAGTTATTGTGGATTTGCTTAACAGATTAAGGGACAGCATAGACTATTTAGAGGAGCATTTGGAGGATAAGCTTGATATTGACCAAGTGGCAAAAATTTCATTAACCTCAAAGTTTCATTATCAAAGATTATTCCATATGATTACTGGTATTACAGTAGCAGAGTATGTAAGAAAAAGAAGACTAACCCTTGCCGCCCAGATGCTTGCCACCTCAAATGCAAAAGTCATAGATGTAGCATTAAAATATGGCTACCAATCTCCAGAAGCATTTACTAAGGCCTTCTACAGGATTCATGGTATTAATCCTTCTGAGGTTAGGGATAAGGGTATTGTTTTAAAGGCATATCCACGACTATCCTTTCAATTACAAATAAAAGGAGAGAAAGCAATGAATTATCGAATCGTTGAAAAATAAAGCTTTAAGGTTTTTGGGGTTTCCAAAAGAGTAACCACGGTGGATGGAGAAAACTTCAAAGTGATTCCTAAGTTTTGGGAAGAGGTAAATGAAAATGGTACTTGTAAGGCTTTAGTGAGCTATAATGGGGATTTAGGAATGCTAGGCATTTGTGCAGATTTTAACCATGAAGCAGAGGAGTTTACCTATATGATAGCCTCTGAAAAAACAATTGCAAATGTGCCAGAGGGCTTTGAAGAGAGGGAAATTCCAGCAGCCACCTGGGCAATTTTCCAGTCTGTTGGTCCTATGCCCACCGCTATACAAGAGGTATTTAAAAGAATCTATTCAGAATGGTTCCCTGCAACTGGTTATGAGCATGCCGATGCTCCTGAGCTAGAGGTGTATTTACCAGGTAATCCAGAAGCAGAAGACTACAAATGTGAGGTTTGGATTCCAATAATTAAAAAATAATACTAATCCTTAAGGAATAAGTGACGGGGGGTATCCCCCCCCGTCATTAGTTTATGAAACCTAGTTTATTGAAGGGATAAAGCCTTAGAAAAGCCTTACCCACAATTTCATCAATATCAACTAAACCAATAGATTCATCTCGACTATCTCTACTATTGCCCCTATTGTCTCCCATAGTAAACACCTTTCCCTCAGGCACTTCTATTTCCTTGCCCTCAACGGCTTTTCCTTCTGTATATACATTTTCTAAGTAGGGCTCATCTAAAGCCCTTCCATTTAAATAAACAATACCATCTTCAACTAAAACAGTATCGCCAGGTATTGCTATTATCCTTTTTATTAAAAGCTTATCTCTACCCATAGAGGTTTTTAAATCCGATTGAAATACTACAATGTCTCCATTTTCAGGCCCAGATCTTTTATAAAGAAGTCTATTAATTATTAAAAAATCATATTCCTGTAATGTCGGACTCATTGAGTGTTGCCTTACAATTGTAGGTTTTACAAAGGTTGTTATTAATAATGCAATTGCTACTGATAATACGATAGTTTTAATCCATTCAATTATTTCATTTTTCACTATAATCCCCCTGACGCCTTTCATTTTTGATCCTTTATATATTTTATCACTGGAATAACTTGAAAGCAACTATTGGAGAACAACGGAAGATAAAGGGGGAGTAAATTATTTAAACTATCAAAAACTCATCAATAACTTCAATTAGGTTATCAGAATTAATATTGTCCTTTATATCGTCCCACACTACTTCTTCATCCATAACAAGAATAAGCTGTGGAACATCATGTGTCACCTCTAACAGCTCTTCAACTGCTTCAGATAACTCAATATCTTCCCTGACAAAAACTACTGTAAACACAATGTCATCCTCTGTATCTTCAATAAAATTAACATATTCTTGGTAAGCATCTTCACTTTCCTGTAGCTTATCATCATGCTTAAATATAAATACTGGCTTTTTATTTGATCTTTTTATTAGCTTTTCTAGTTCAGTTATAGATGTTAGCTTCTTTAATTTTTTAGCCATAGTAATCCCTCCAATAACTTATTATTAATAATTGTATATTATCCTTTATTGGATATTATAACTGTTTGAATAAATATTATGTAATTTGCTTTACATATATTAAAATTTACATTGGTCTCCAGTTGAACTAATTACAATCTAATGGTATTCTTTTAATATATGGTTTTAGCAGAAAGGATTGAGCTTTATGGAAAAATTAAAGGACTTAATACATGATTTTACTGATATTTTACTGGCTCTTGTTATTGTAGCTGTTATGATTGCTGTAGTTACATATAATTTAGGTGATTGGTTTGAGTTTGATAAGGATGTAAACGCCGCCCAAATACCAGATGCTATTGAAGCCGATACCCCTAATAATCCTGTTGTAATAGCAGATGACAGTGAGGAAGCTTCACAGGAAAACCATGAAGAAGACATGGAAGAAAACACAGATGAAGTAGTTGATGAAGAAAATACTGAAGAAGAAATAGTTGAAGATGAGGCTTCATCCCCTATAACAGTTGTTGAGGTTAAGGAAATAGTCATTCCCAACGGTACCCCTGGTGTAGGAGTTGCTAAAATACTACAGGAAAACGGGTTAATTGAGAACACAAGCGACTTTATTAAAGCTGCTGAAGAGCTACAGCTTGATATTAAGCTAAAATCAGGCACCTTTTTTATTCCAACCAGTGCTTCAATTGAAGATATGGTTAAAACAATAGCTAAAGTAAACTAAGCTGTAAGTTATAAAAGGGAGGGTTTTTAAAAACCTTCCCTTTGCTTTAGCCTACTTTGCTTTCCTCTAATAAAAGCTCCTCCATAGACTCAATATAGTAATCTGCTATATCCTTAAGCTCTTCAATATGCTTTTCGGAATATTTATCATGGACAGCTACTACCTTCATGCCAGCTGTTTTTGCAGCTAAAGCACCTGCTACAGTATCTTCGAAGGCCAATGTTTTTACTGGATTAACTTGCAATTTTTCAGAGGCCTTTAAAAATACGTCTGGGTATGGCTTACCTCTACTAACCTCACAGGAGGTAACTATAGAGATAAAATATTTATGTAGATCATGCTGCTGTAATACCGCCTCTAAAAGCACTCTACTACAGCTAGTGGCTATGCCCATTTTTACTCCCTTATATTTTAACACCTCTAACAATTCTTTGGCCCCTGATTTCAGAGCGACACTATTCCTATAATAATGATGGGCCATATTTATCCATTCTGCTTTAATTTCCTCTATAGACTCATTTAGCTTAAAGGTTGCCTTAAAATACTTTGCTGTTTCTGTAAAGCTTTTTCCCTCTGTTTGCTTCCCAATGTCCATTGGAACATCCAAGCCCCTTTTATGTAAATAATCTATATCAATTATTTCCCATACATACATAGAATCAATTAAAGTGCCATCTAAGTCAAAGATAGCTGCTTCAATATTATTAAGCATTAATAAATTCCCCCCTTATTTAATACAAAAACTTTTCGCAAGTTAACATACTAATTTAAACAAAATAAAAACAGTTATATTTCGTCATCATTAATTCTATTAAACTTATCTCTGCTTTCTTTTGTATATTTATTCAGCTTAATTAAGTTCATTCTCCATAGGTAAATTACATAGGGTATAAATAATAGCATAAGAAATGGTACATTTGCCATTAGTATGAAATTAAATAGTCCATGTAAAAGTATTGGTATAATCAAGGATCTTGAATAATAGACCCTCTTAAGCTTAGGTTCTTCGGTGTACTTTGCCAGTGAAAGATAATAGCCCATTGTAACTGCAAAAAGGGTATGGGCTGGTACAGATAGTATTCCCCTCATTATTCCTACATAATAGTTTCCTGAAAACCTAAAAGCTACATACATAATGTTTTCTATAGTTGCAAACCCCAATGATGAAAAAACACAATAAACTATACCGTCTAATTTTTCGTTAAAGTACTTGCTGTTATAGGCACCCTTTATTACAACTAATCTCTTAAAATACTCCTCAGTAAAGCCTGCTACAACAAATGCTGTATAGCCTATACCTAATATTCCAGGAAAAACATTTAACATCAATAATAGCTTTTCAACGAAAAAAACTGGTATAACCGTTAAAGCACCATAAACAAACATTTTAATTAAAAGGGATGTAGGCTCTCTATCGTAACGATCTGCCAAATATATGGCTAGTCCAAGGGCTATGCTTGGAGTTATAGCAATTAAGAATAGTCTAGTAATCATGGTTAGCTCCTTTCTTAAGGAATGCTTCATAATATATAGTATAAAAAAATAATTGACTTCTATCCACCATAAACTATTCCTAATATTGACAGAGGCAATTAAGATACAATATATTATATATTTATATTAACGGTTCTTACCCTCTAAAATTGCTGCCCTCTCATGTGCCCTATTAATTAAGGCTTTTTTATTAACGATATGTCTTTCTTGTATACCACGGGCTATTTCACCTAATTCATCAAAGCAAGTGGCGGATATGAAAACTGTGTTTCCTTTAATCTCTTTAACTCTAGCTTCAATTGTAACAGTAACCCCTTGTAGAGTAGGTTTTTCATGGGATAATTCTATTTTTTTAACTACTGAAACAAAGCCCTCTGGAATATTTTTACCAACAAGCTGAACTGCTGCCTCTATCATCATTGTAACCAGAGATGGTGTTGTAAATAAGGTTTCCATCCCCTCTCTACCAAAGCTAACACTACTATCATAATAATCAACCTTCTTTTGTATTGAATGGGTCATACCTTCCTTTAAGTTTATCTCTATCATATGACGGCCTCCTCTGTGTATAATTATACTTTTATATATATTAAAATATATCATATTGCAGGGTGTTGAGCCAGTAAAAATTCATAAAGAAAACTTAGTTCTTAGGTGATGTTTTGAGCTATTTAAGTTTTCTTAGCTTAGCTACTAATAAAGTTACAGAAGGTAATCCGTATAAAATTGGTAATGTGTAGAATGGAAATACATTGTCTAAAAAATTAGTAAGCTGGGGGCTTCCTTCTACTGATATCAGTGTCAGAATTATCAATGCTATTGTAACAGGTAGTACGAAAGGTCGGTGATTTTGCTTTTTAAAAAGCTTAGAAAATGAAAAAATTAAAATATACATAAAGACGGATAATTTAACGAAGTTGCCTGCTAAATTAACTGAAACAAACAATACATCATACCTTCCTATGAAATCACTTGGGCTTATATATCTAACAAGGGTATAAAATGGGCTTATTAAATGCTGGCGAAGGGGACCAAATACTGCTGTGTAGAAAAATTCATTAATAATCCCACCTATTCCGATCAAAATTATAGTTATCATAGAGTATTGAGTTATTTTTTTTTGCTGTTTGACATTTGGAACCAAAAACAGTATAAACATTATTTCACCCGCCCATGCAAGTGGTGCTAAGCTAGACCGTATTATGTTATTAAACCCGTCATCAAAAACAGGTTGTAGGTTCTCAATATTAACTTCAGGCATATTCATAAGGAACAGTACAAAAAGTGTTCCAAAGGTTATTAAAAAAATAAACTGCCCTGAACGTGCAACACTTTCAATTCCATTATGTACAGCATATACCGAAGGAATAATTATTATTAGTACTACTATTAACAGAGGCGTTCTGGGAAGTAATGATATTTTCGTAAAAGTTGAAATTTGCCATATAACAAAGCTTGTTGTATGTAATAACCAAATAAAAAAAATAGCTATTAATATTTTCCCTATCCATATACCAAACACATTTTCTACACAGCTAACAAAGTCTTTTTCAGGAAATTTTTTAGCCAATGCTCCTATTACTAAGCTCAGTCCGAGGCCACCAATTATAAATATAACTGCTGCAATCCACGCATCCCTAGGTGCATGTCTACCTATTAAAACAGGAAGGGTTAGTACAGCAGTACCCATAATTGTCCAAAACATAATGCTAATAAGTTGTCCTCCATCTATTACTTCTTTCCTCAAGCTATTCACCTACTTAATACTTTTTCTTATAATAGGCTTACTTATAAAATCTGTTCCTATTATTTTTGCATCTACCTTTACAACTATATCAATATCCTGGTATATCATATCCCAGTTATCTCGATAATTTTTCCAGATATCAGGTTCCTTTGCATGAATAAATCTGCCAATGCCTAAAGCATCTGAACCAAGTTTCTGCATCAAACTAACTGAACTTTTGATTTCTTCTTCTGCAACTTTAGAAAATTTCTCCTCCAAATCCTTTAAGGCCTTATCGCAGAAATCTGTATATAAATGACTTTCTGCAATATTCCCTTTAAGCTTCACATCGTATTTAATACCTACTCTATCTGAATTTGTAGTTAAGCTTCTATTCACTTTAACCTGATTATATGCATAAGTAATATTTTCATTATTAATTTCAGTAGCAAACGTATCTCTGTTTGCTAAACCCTTAAGTATTTTAAATCCTTTTGTGTCTTCTCTATCTAGTATTCCAACCATTTTATCCTTGTGGAACAATGCTGTCTTATTTATAATTACTGCTTTATCGACATTATATTTTACTACTTCTGTAGGAGTAATGATTTCTATGATTGGAGCCCATGCATCCTGCCCCTCTGTAACAACATCTTCTGCAAATTTTTTTATATCTTTATGGTGAAAACGATCTCCTTCTTGAGAACCTTTTTCAAGGATAGCAACGATTTCGTCAGCAACACCATCTTCAAATTCAGGAGATGCAGCTAAAGAATTAGAAACACGTCCATTAGATATTACAATATAGTTTCTCAGCCTAAGGTCTCTCTTTCTAAGTAAATAATCTAGAGTTTCCCCTACCCCTCTTTGAGCCAATTTTTCTCCTAGGATGATAATTTTATTATCATCTAAAAATATGAATCTGGGAACTCGTACTGTAAACTTATTGATAGCCTCTTCTAAGCTCTTTCCTTGTGATCTTGCCACCCAAGGCTGTGCTTCCATCTGTGATCCACCTTCTTCCCCATCCTGAGTTTGTTCTCCTCCCGAAGACTGTTTTGTAGCAATGAAAAATATCTCATATTTGTCGCTATCATTTATGGGTATATCTATAGCCAATGCATCCGTCAGCAATAGTTCTTCAGTCTCCCTACGGTCCCAACAGCTACACAGCAGTACTAACATAAAAGCTATACTCAATGAAGTTTTAAGTATTTTAAACATTATTTTTTGTCACTACCCTTCCACCATCGTTGACGTATTTTATTGGATTTAGCTGTTTGTGTAGGCCTCTTTTTCATGAACTGAATGGGAACTCTAATAATAAAATCCTTCCAGTCGGATAGAGATAAAGGGCTGATAGGAGAAAGGTAGGGCACTCCAAAGCTTCTTAATTGAGATATGTTAACTAGAATTATTAAGCTTACTGCAATAATTCCAGGTATTCCTAAAATACCCCCTGCAAATAAAACTATAAAGGTTAATAATCTGTAAGCATTGGTTGCTTCAGTAATAGGGATTGTAAATGAGCATATGGCCGTAAGAGCTACAACTATTATTGAAGGAGGTGATACCAATTTTGCACTAACTGCTGCCTGCCCAATTACCAGTGCCCCAACTATACTTACCGCTTGCCCTACAGCTCTGGGAAGACGTACCCCTGCTTCTCTTAGTATCTCAAAGGCAAACACTAACATAAACATTTCTAGAAATATTGGAAAAGGAAGCTTTTCCCTTGCATCAGCCACTGCTTTTAACAACTTATTAGGAATCATTTCGTGATGATATGAAAATATAGCTACATACAATCCAGGCAATAAAAGGTTAATGTTTAAAGCAACAACTCTTAAAATTCTTGCAAAGCTTGCTGTAAGATACTTAGTACTATAATCTTCAGCCGACTGGATAAACTGAGTTATAACCGAGGGAGCAATTAAGACAAATGGTGAATTATCCATAAGCACTACAACCCTTCCTTCTAATAGACAACTGCAAGCTCTATCTGGTCTTTCTGTAGTATAGCTTGTACTAAATAATGAAAAAGTGGAATCGTCTATCATCTCTTGAAGCATGCCTAAATTTATTATCCCATCAATGTCAACTCTTTCAATCCTTTGCCTAACCTCCTCCAACAAATCCTCCAAAACTACACCTTCTATATAGGCAATATTAATTTCCGTATTAGTTATCCTACCTTTAGTAATCTTTTCTATCTTTAACTTAGGATTTTTTATCATTCTTCTTACTAAGGAAGTGTTTGTCCTTATATTTTCAACAAATCCAGCCTTCATTCCCTTAATAACAGTTTCTGAAGCAGTCTCCTCAACGGCCCTCTCCTTCCAACCTATGGCCTCAACAGAAAAAGCAACACTCTCATTTTCTATTAATATACCTATACCTCCAGAGATAATTTTCATTACTAATGAATCTAGGTCTTTTTCAATATCTACACTTCCAACTGTAAGAAGGTGATTGTATACCCCTTCATGTATTGATGCTACTTCATCTTTTTCGAATTCGAATTTAATTAATGGCTTAAGAATGTTTTCCGATACAAAAGTAGGATCCACCATACCGTTGATTAAAAAAATATAGGCATTAATCCCCAATCCATTTATTATTTTTATAGGGCGATACTCTACATCACAGCATTTAGATAGCTTATTTTTAATGTAATCTATATTTTCAACAAAATCCTTAGAAAACATATTTGTATTTTTTGATTCATCAATTTCCTTTAACTTTTTTTTGTTGTTGCGAAAAAGCTTACTCATATTAGCACATCACTCCACTCCACAGTAAAACTTGATTCTATTATTCTCAAACTATCAAACAATAATGTATAGTAATTAGTAGATTTACTCAATAAACCATTTTGGTTTTTTCCGACACTGTTTTGTGAGCATATCTTACTATTAAATGTAATAACAAAAAAGCCCGTAGAAAATCTACAGGCCAATCTCATCCTATATTTATTTATCTCAGCGACGTTACTTACACTTAATAGATTTGCCTCCATCACATCAACATAAGCTAATATACCTTCTTAGCCTGCTGATATTCCTGTACAATTCTTAATGCCTCACCAAATCTTTGGAAGTGTACAACCTCCCTTTCCCTCAAAAAGCTTAAAGCATCCTTTATGCCTGGGTCATCTGTTAATTTAATTAAATTTTCATAGGTGGACCTAGCTTTTTGCTCTGCTGCCATATCCTCATGTAAATCTGTTATTGGGTCTGCATGGGCTTGAATATAGCCAGCTGTCCATGGCACTCCATTTGCATCGGATGGAAATAAGGCCCCATCTCTAATAGCGTAAAAGGAACCCAAATTTGCAGCCTCCAGCTGTTCAACTGTAGCATCCTTTGTTAACTGATAAATCATTGTTGTTATTATTTCAACGTGGGCCAGCTCCTCTGTACCTATGTCAGTTAATAGTGCCTTCGCTTCATTGGTTGGAATTGTATAACGCTGATTTAAGTATCTGATTGCTGCTGATAGCTCGCCATCAGGTCCTCCGTATTGGGTAAGTAAATATCTTGCCATCTTCAAATCACATTTACCTATTCTTACTGGATATTGTAGTTTTTTTTCGTAAATCCACATTTTTTTCCCCCCTTAACTAATATTGTTCTTCCCAAGGCCATGGGCTTTCAAGCCAACGCCATGGATATTGACTTGGAGAAAAACCAAAATTTAATAAAGGCCCATATTTCATTTCATACTCATGCTTTAGGGTTGCTATTAGATTTGAATAATGATTAAATTCCATTAAAGCTTTTTGATCATACATATGGGTATCTAAATATAGTTGAAGCTCAACAGCTGCAAACTCTGCCTCTTGTATTTGTAGTAATAGTTCAGCCCTTTCATTCATTATTCTTCTCCCCCCATCCTATTGGCCTTTGGCATATATGGCTGATACAGCTCAGGAAACAATGTACCTTTTCTTAATGCTTCTGCTGTCGTAGGAAATGTTATAGGACATTGCTGGTAGGGTACATAAGCATGTGCCATCATAACACATACAGGCATAAAGGGTATTGGATAAATTCCCCTATGTGTTCCCATCATCCTCTGTTGATTATAGGGATCCATATGATACATTTTTTTACTCCTCCTTAATTTTCTAAATAAATGTGTTACAATATTTTATTCTTTTATTAGAATTTGGTTACCTTGAAAAGAAGGAGCAATATTAAATGGTATAAAAAAACACCAGAAATATATTCTGGCGTTTTACTGTTTTCTTATCAATTAAATTACTTCAGGTTCAGGATATTCTATACCATAAGTATCTACTGTCATTTCCTTAATTCTTTGGTCTTCAACTGGCTTGTCTCTAAAATCCCTGTCCACAGCTACTATTTCATCTGCTGACTCTATTCCTTCAATTACCTTTCCAAAGGCTGCATAATCACCGTCTAGGTGGGGGGAATCAGCCACCATAATAAAAAACTGTGATCCTGCTGAGTTTGGGTTTTGGGCTCTTGCCATTGATAAAACACCCTTTGTGTGCTTTAAGCTATTGTCGAAGCCATTACCATTGAATTCGCCCTTTATTCCATAGCCTGGGCCTCCAACACCCATTCCTTGTGGGTCTCCACCTTGAATCATGAAGCCTGGAATTACCCTATGAAAAATCAAGCCATCATAAAAGCCTTTTTTAACTAAAGAAAGAAAATTGTTTACTGTATTAGGTGCCACTTCTGGATATAGCTCTGCCCTCATTTGCTTACCATTTTCCATTGTTATTGTTACAATAGGATTTTGCTTACTCATTATATCAACCCTTTCAAATTTTTTTTAATACATTATCTATAATTCCTCCGCCAAGACATTCTTCACCTGAATAGAAAACAACTGCCTGTCCAGGTGTTACTGAGCTTTGGGGTTCATCAAAAACCACTTTAACAGTAGATTCAGAGGTAATATAGATAGTAACCTCTTTATCCTTTTGACGGTATCTGAATTTTGCAGTACAGGAAAATGGTCCAATAGGTGGCTTACCACTAATCCAGCTTACATCTGTTGCCAATAATCCCTGTGAAAAAAGTGCAGGATGATCTTCCCCTTGTACCACATATAAAATATTATCCTTTAAGTTTTTACCTGCTACAAACCACGGCTCTCCTGTGCATGCACCACCTATACCTAAGCCCTTTCTTTGTCCAATTGTATAATACATTAATCCATCATGCTTCCCTTTAACTTCACCATCTAAGGTTCGCATTTCACCAGGCTGGGCAGGTAAATAATTACTTAAAAACTCCTTAAAGTTTCTTTCTCCAATAAAGCAAACCCCTGTACTGTCTTTTTTCTTAGCTGTTGCTAAATTGTTTTGTAGTGCAATTTCCCTAACCTTAGATTTTTGAATATCTCCTATTGGAAACATTGCCTTAGATAGCTGATATTGATTCAAGGCATTTAAAAAATAAGTTTGATCTTTATTATTGTCTAATCCTCTAAGTAGCTTATGTTCACCATTTACCTCTTTTATTCTGGCATAATGCCCAGTAGCTAAATAATCAGCTCCTAGCTTTAATGCATGCTCTAAAAAGGCTTTAAATTTTATTTCTTTATTACACATCACATCTGGATTAGGTGTTCTTCCTTTTTTATATTCATCTAGGAAATAGGTGAATACTTTATCCCAGTATTCCTTCTCAAAATTTACTGAGTAATAGGGTATTCCAATTTGCTGACAAACTCTTCTTACGTCTTCATAATCCTCTGAGGCAGTACAATAACCAAACTCGTCGGCTTCATCCCAATTCTTCATAAAAACACCAATAACCTCGTAGCCTTCTTCCTTTAATAAAAGAGCAGCAACTGAAGAATCTACTCCACCGGACATACCAATTACAACTCTTGTATTTTTTTTGCCTTTATTCATCTGTGAATCTCTCCCTTAAAAAAAGCCTTTATATAATGTAATTTATCATACATATTCGGTTTGACATATTAAGGCCTCTATAAACTTCTTCCTGCCAAATATCCTGTAATTCCATTGGTAATTTAGTTGTTTCTTCAAAGCCAAGCTTCTTGTATAAGTTATACGCCCAAGGAGCATTACTATAGCAAATTAATGATACTATTTTACTTTCAGATAAAAAAGGATTATGCTTTACTAAAGATGATCCTATACCTTTTTTGTGATGTCTAGGGTCAACAGAGATTTCTTCTAAATGACTATATTCACTATATTTTCGCCATGCAGCATATCCTAGTATTGAATTATTTTCTTCATAAACTATTACTATAGCATCTTTTATTAGTTCTAAAAGATTTTCTTCAGTTCTTGGAGACGCTTCCTCCTTTGTAAAACCTGCTTGATAATAGATATCTGTTGCCAATTTTTCTATTTCACAAAGTCTCTTAATGTCTGATGTTTTTCCTTTCCTTAACATAATTATCCCCCTACATCTTTATTTTACCATAATCTGTTGTATTTATTTAATATATGTTTACCTACACTTAAAAAATTTTGGATCTAGCTTTTTTATATCGGAGTAATAAAGCTCTCTATTTCCTTTATATCCGATAGTTTTACCAAAGTATAGAGTTTCTAAAATTTTACGGGTCTGATTACCTACACAGTTATCTTGATGGTTTTGACATTCAACACATGTGTCTATAGTAGCAATAAGGCTCTCCTTCAAACTGTTGTAATCAAAACGTTTTTTATTACATAATGGTATTCTCCATTTTAAATCGGAAATATACTTTTCATTTCTTTCAGCTGCTTTTAAACAATGGCTTAGACAATAAACTGTACATTCACTTTTTGAACAATAATCATTTTTACAGCTGCAAATTCCCTCAATAGTGTTTTGCATTCTTTTTGTATTTATATATAGCCTATCTGCCACTTGCTTAAATGGTGTAGTTTCATTATTCTTAATTTTTATTAGCTTAGTAATCAAATAAAGTAAAGTGACTGCAAGGGTTAATATGAAACCAGCAATTATTTGGGGCTTTAGAAAATATTGTGGAGTAGAGTCCTTTAGTGCTAATAAACCAAAAATAATAAAAATACTTGATGAAATCAGCTTCATAGTAGTTTCTGGTATTCTTTTTCCTAGCTTACTTCCAACCCAAACTCCTATTCCACTTGTAGCAAGCATACCCATTACAGTACCCAATAATATAAAGAATGGATAGGATGCTGTGGTGGCTAAGGTAATTGCTGTTAGTTGGGTTTTGTCTCCAAGCTCTCCAATAAAAAATGCTGCTGCAACAGTTATTATAGGCCCGTAGCTTCTATTACCATCATTTGCTTCAGCATTGTCTTCATCTATCTTTAAAGACCATATACCGAAGAAAATAAAGGCTAATGCAGAAATAAATCTAATAGCTTCTAATGGAACGATGTGGGTTAAATAGGTACCTAAAATAATTGCTAGTCCATGATTTAGTAAGGAGCCAACAAAAACACCCATAAGGACCTTATGGAAAGAATATTTTGATGCAAAAGCCATAGCAAAAATCTGGGTTTTATCACCCATTTCTGCTAAGAAAATAAGTAAAAAGGCTTTAATAGATTCTTGTATCATATAACTACTCCTTTAAATAAAATAAGAGCAGACCTTTAAGTTTAATAGACTAAAAAACCCTAGCCTACTAAACGTAAAAGTCTCGCTCCTTTAGTTCATTCTAAAGTGTATAGAACCAGATCTATAGATCAGTATGTTGACTCTATACGCAGTAATCTGCAGCTACTCCCTTTTAACTATTAAATGCTATCATATTTGGTATAGGCTGTCAAGGACAACCCTCCATTAAGACATATTATAGCTTTTACAAATTACTTAATTATATTCAATAACCCTTTTAACCCATTTTTTTGATGCTACCCTACCAAAGCCTACAACCATCTTAATTATTTCCTCACAAGAAACCAATACAACCACAAAATGTATTGGCAGCCTCCATATGTGGGCACCAATAAACACCATTGGTACTCCAAATAACCAAACACTAGACAGCTCTAAAAACAATGAAAACCTAGTATCTCCACCGCTTCTTAATATACCAATTATAAGTATAATGTTGTAGAACTTAAATGCCATAAATAGTGCAAAAACCCTTAGTATTCTTACTGCGTTTAGACTTACAATTTCAGAAACATTAAAAAGCCTTATAACATATGGTGCCAGTATAATCATTATTATACCAATAATTCCACCTGTTATAATACCCATAGCTGAAAACTTTTTTGCATAATCTACAGCCTTTTTTTCTTGATTTGCACCAATAACATTTCCAATCATAACTGCACTTGCATTCCCTAAGCCCATTCCTATAACTTGAAAAATCCCCTGTATTGTAAGGGCTATTTGAACAGATGCTACTGCCTCTGTACTAATTCTAGCATAGGAAACAGAATACATGCTCATTCCAAGAGCCCACAATGCTTCATTTAATATTACTGGTGTAGTTGTGGCCATTACCTGCTTCAAAAACCCTTTAGATATTTTAAATACTTTAAGACTTTTCACGGCAAGTACTTCATAGCTATGGTATATATATGAAAGTATTAATATGGTTTCTAAAATTCGTGATAATAGTGTAGCGATAGCTGCACCTTTTATTCCTAAGGGTGGTATACTTCCAACTCCAAATATTAAAACAAAGTTTAATAAGGTATTGCCCAGTAAAGAGATGGCGCTTACCATCATAGGTAGCTTTGCGTTACCTGTACTTCTCAATATAAAGGAATATGCAAAGCTTATTCCAGTGAAAACATAGCTAAAGGATACAATTCTTAGGTATTCACTGCCTAATTCTATTACCTTTATATCCTCAGTAAATATTTTTAATATAAACTGTGGAAAAACAGCTGCAGCAACAAAAAACACAAAGCTAAAGCTTAGCCCTAAAGCTAAGGCTAGTCCCAATACCTTTTTTATACTATTTATGTCTTGTTTGCCCCAGTATTGTGCAGTAAATATAGACATACCACTGTTAATTCCAAAAAGTATTAAAACAAAAATAAAGAAAACTTGATTAGATAAACCAACAGCTGCTATTTCTGCTGCTCCTAGGTTACCAATCATTACTGTATCAACTGCATTTAAAGAGGATGAAATTAGATTTTGTAAGGCTATAGGTATTGCAATAGAAGCCATTACTTTGTAAAAGTCTTTATACCTAGTTTTTTGCTGTAGCATTATTGTATCTCCATTCAACTGTGATTCTCCTATAATATATAATAAACCTTTATTTTGAAAAAGTATAGCTTTAACAAATATTTTTATATAGTTTATATCATAGTTGTGATATAATATTATTGCACAGATAAGAAAACTTAAAAAAATCGCTAGGGGCGCTTTAAGCTGAGAGGAATGAATCCAACCCTTTGAACCTGTAGGTTAATACCTGCGAAGGAAAGCGAATTCTTATTAAAACATGTAGAGAATTCCTTTTCATGTTTTTTTGTTTGTCGCTAAATAAAAAAAACTAAAAGGAGTGTTGAAATGTTTAGTAAGCTATTAGAATTAAAACCTGTTACATTGGCTATTTTAGCTGCTTTGCTAATAATAGCTGTAGTTTTTTACATTTTAGGTAAAAACAAAAAAAATATGAAGTTTAATACCCGTATAATTGTGTATGGAAGCCTATGTATTGCATTGTCTTTTGTTTTATCCTACATTAGGCTTTATCGTTTCCCACAAGGGGGAAGCATTACTCCTGCCAGTATGCTGCCTATGTTTATATTTGCCATAATGTTTGGACCACTACCTGGAATAATTGCTGGCTTTTCCTATGGGTTATTAAACACTATACAAGATCCCTTCATAATCCATTGGGCACAGTTTTTACTTGATTATCCACTGGCCTTTGGTGCTTTAGGTCTAGCAGGTCTGTATAAAAAAAATATTGCAATCAGCTGCTTCATTGGTGGCTTCGGTCGCTTTTTTATGAGCTTTTTATCCGGTGTGATTTTCTTTGGCTCCTATGCCCCAGAGGGTATGAATGTTCTATTGTATTCTCTTATTTATAATGGTTTAATAATAGGCTCCGATACACTAATTTGTATTATTATAAGCCTTGTACCACAGGTACAGGCAGCAATTAAACGAGTAAGCTCTGGTAATTTAACTCAGTAAAGCAAAACCTCCAAGGTAGACCCTGTAATTAATTAATTTACAGGTCATCGTTGGAGGTTTTTTATTGGATATTAATTTTAAAAAATTGTATATATTAAACGAAGCATGGGAGAAAAATATTATATTTATTTATACATCTTTAATATTCATTGCCCTCATTGCATTAAATACTGCAATAATTGTAACACCCACATCAGCAAATACAGCCTCCCACATAGATGCTATTCCTGTAGCCCCTAGTAATAAAAAAATAAACTTAACACCCAGTGCAAAAACAATGTTTTGCCATACAATTTTTCTTGTTCTTCTTGCAATTTTTATTCCAGTAGATACCTTAGAGGGTTCGTCTGTCATTATAACTACATCTGCTGCTTCTATTGCTGCATCCGACCCAATTCCCCCCATTGCTATTCCTATATCTGCCCTTGCCAACACAGGGGCATCATTTATTCCATCACCCACAAACACCAGCTTACCCTTGCCAGTATTCCTTTTATCCAAAAGCTCTAATTTATCAACCTTCTGGTGGGGAAGAAGCTCAGCATAAACCTCATCTAGCCCTAATTGATTAGCCACTTTATCAGCAACTGCTTTACTATCACCAGTTAGCATAGCAATTCTTTTTATCTTCATATCCTTTAAAGCCTTAATTGCCTTTATTGAGTCATCCTTTATTTCATCAGCAATTAATAAATACCCCATATATTTTTCATTTATAGCTATGTGAACAACCGTTCCAGTAGCCTTTGAAGAGGGAAGAATGATGTTTGCCTGCTTCATTAATTTACTGTTACCTGCAATAACTCTCATCCCTTTAACCGTTGCTTTAACCCCATAGCCAGCTACCTCTCGATAGTTTTCAATTAGGCTATTATCAATTTCTTTTTTATAGGCTCTTTTTATGGACAATGCAATTGGATGATTTGAGTAGCCTTCAGCATAGGCTGCATATTCAAGTAAAGAGGCCTTATCTATTTCTGCAACCGTCTCTATTGCAGTTACCTCAAAGACTCCCTTTGTTAGGGTTCCAGTTTTATCAAAGACTATAGTTTCGACGTTATTAAGGGCTTCAAGATAATTACCACCCTTAACTAAAACGCCAGCTCTTGAGGCTCCCCCTATTCCTCCAAAAAAGCCAAGGGGAATTGAAACCACCAATGCACAAGGGCAGGATATTACCAAGAAAATCAATGCTCTATATATCCATTCAGTAAAGGTTGCACCATTAACTAATATGGGTGGTATAATTGAAATAACAACAGCTATTCCAACAACTACAGGTGTATAATATCTCGCAAATTTTGTTATAAAGTTTTCCGTCGGTGCCTTTCTAGTGGTGGCATTTTCAACTAAGTCAAGAATTTTAGAAACCGTTGATTCCCTAAAGCTCTTTGTTACTTCAATAGTCAGTAATCCATTTAAATTAATTGAACCGCTTAACACCCTACTGCCTACCCCTACATCTCTTGGTACCGATTCTCCCGTTAGTGCCGATGTATCCAGCATCGAATTACCTTCGACTACTTCACCATCTAGGGGAAGCTTTTCTCCTGGCTTAACAATAATAATATCTCCAACCTGTACCTCCTGTGGTGAAATGGTTTTGGTACCAGCCTCGGTCTTTAAATTGGCATAGTCTGGTCTAATATCCATCAGTGACTCAATAGACCTTCGTGATTTATTAACAGCCATACTTTGAAAAAACTCACCAACTCGGTAGAACAGCATAACTGCAACTGCTTCAGGATATTCTTTTATTGCAAAGGCTCCAAAGGTAGCTATAGCCATAAGAAAATTCTCATCAAATATTTGTCCCCTTAGAATATTGTTACCAGCCTTTAATAGTACCCTTCCCCCTACCAATAGGTAGGAAAGGGTGTAAAGTGCTATCTCTATAGATGTAGGTAGCTTAAAAATAAGTGTAATAGCAAATATTACTGCTCCAATAATTAAGGTTGATTCCTCTTTGATATTGGTTTTTTCTTTAAGTGAAAAGCTTTTATCCTTAGAGCCATTCCCCTCATCTACAATATTAACCTCAGGTTCTATTGCCTTTATTATTTTTGCTGCCTCCCTAACTGCTTCTTCTAATTCTGATTCACTGTAGGCTTCAATTAATAGCCTCTTAGCTGTAAAGTTTACAGCAGCATTTTTTACACCAGATAGTTTACTTAATTCTCTTTCAATTTTAGCTGCACAGTTGCCACAGCTTAAGCCCATTAACAATAGAGTTTTCTTTTTTAATTTAGATATTGTCTTTTCACTAATAACCACATGGGGCTCTAAATTATTAATAGCCTCTTGAGTTTGCTGTAATATTTTATTAATTTCATCTGTATTAGTAATTTCAATTGATAGGGTTTTAGTTATAAAGTTCATATTTGCATTAGCTACCCCGTCTAATTCTTTAACTCTAGCTTCTATTTTAGAGGCGCAATTAGCACAATCAAGGCCCTCTAAAACAAATTCTTTTTTGATGACTTTGCCCATTGTAGTTCCCCCTTACTTCTGTCAAAATTGCTATTTTGGATTTGTGTGTTGTATATGCTCAAAGCCCTCATCAAATATGTTTTTCACATGATCATCGTCTAATGAGTAATATACGACCTTCCCTTCTTTTCTATACTTAACAAGTCTTGCTTGCTTTAATACCCTTAACTGGTGGGATATTGCCGACTGTGTCATGTTTAGTAGGGCTGCAATATCACAAACACACATTTCAGATGCGAAAAGGGCGTATAGAATTCTTATTCTTGTTGTATCACCAAAAACCTTAAACAGTTCTGCAAGGTCATACAATTTTTCCTCCTGTGGCATATTCTCACTTACCTTGTGTACTATTTCCTTATGTATAATATTACAGCTACAGGTATCTAGCTCCTTCTTCTTAATATTAATCACCCTCTTTTTATTATATGAATTATTGTTCATGTGTTCATATATATTTTATAGCTTTTTCATATTTATGTCAATAAATATCTATGGCTATATTTGTGACCTTACTCTAATAGTCAGATAAAGCAATATGGGTATTGGTGCAAATAGGGGTATTGATAGTAAAAAATAAGGAACAGTGGATGTAAGTATGAAATCGAATCTAGGAACAAATAATGGCATAGAAACACCACAAAGCAAACCAATTGGCAGGGCAAATGTTTTAACATCCTTTATGTCAAAAAATTCACTTGTAATTTCGCACATTGCATAATAGGTTAATATAAATTTCATAAAGGTCACGCAATAGAATATAGCAAGAAACAGGGCATCAAGTCTTTCAATAACATCTCCCAGTTCAATCAATCGAATAGCCGAAAAAGGAGGAAAGGTGCGTGTTATTAAAGTAGCCTCATCGAAGGCAGCTATAGATGCAATAGATCTGAGGGTAAGCAAAATGGTGGCAGTAAGAATCGAAAAACACATGTACTTAAGTAGCTTACTTTTACTACTATTTTTTAATGAAATATTTTTATATAAAAATACTATAGGCAATATTTGAGCATATGGAAAATTCATATTAGGAATTGCTCCTAGAAATACTGGTCTAAATCCTTCAGCCATTATTGGCGTAATATTTAAAAAATCCAGCTTAGGAATAAGCAATATAAATAAGCCACAAAACACAATTACGGTTGCAGGTATAAGTAGCTCTATTAATCTTGCAATAGTCTCTAGCCCTAGCTTTACTGCATAAATTGCAGGTACAATAAAAAATATTATAAAAATGGAGCCAGGAGTCTCTGGCATGGTTATTTCTCCAAAGTAATAAACATCAGATATTATTAAGGTGGCTAGGAAATAAAAAAATAAAAAATAATAGATATTTACTATGGCTCCTAAAAACACTCCCCAGTTGTTTTTTATTATTTTAGTCATTGAGTGGTCTTGGTATTGGCTTTGTGGCAGGTAATGACTTAAAACTACTATATAAGCAACAATAGATGCAAATATATTAGAAATCCACACATCATGACCTGCTTCGTTTACACCAGGTAAATAAATAATAATTGCACCACCTAATTGTGCTAAGATTATCAGCAAAAACTGATATAGAGATATTTTAACTGAACTATTTTCACTAATAGACATTATTTCACTTCTTTCATAAATATAAATTATGTAATATTTTTACCAAGCTAGAGCAAATTATTCTTAAGTAGGAAGGAAGTGATTATTATTAAGAAAAATCGTAATAAGCTAAAGAAGCCACAGAAGCTTTCTAATATAGAGGACAGAAAAGAAGAAGTAAGAATTTTTGATGATAATATGACTCAGTTTACCCACCAGCTTCAGGCAAATATTAATATTATTAATGAGTACTTAGGAGAAAATGTGGACTTAGCATGTAGATATATAGATATAAACACCATACCAATAACTAGGGCTGCTATAATTTTCATTAGGAGTATTGCCGATACCCAGAAGCTTGAAGCTACAGTAATAGAGCCTCTTGCCCACAATATCCTTCAAAGCTTAAAAAAAGACAGCTATGATGACTATTCTAAAACAGCCGATGCTGTTAAGGACTTAGTTACTAATAGTGAAGTTGAAGGCATATTTGATGTTAATACCTCTATTGACGCCCTTTTGAAGGGTAATGGTATTTTGTTTATAGATGATAATCCTATTGCATTTAAAATAGGCATAGTTAAGGAAAGCGAAAAAAAATATGCTGATGCAAAAACAGAGAGGGTAATAATGGGGCCTCAGGAGGCCTTTGTTGAGGATATAGAGGCCTTTGTTGAGGATATAAACGAAAACACATTTATGCTGAGAAAGAAAATAAATTCACCCCATTTCATAGTTAAGGAGATTATTATTGGAAGACATTCTAAAACAAAGGTTAGAATAGCTTATTTAGATAATTTAGTTAAATCCTCCATTGTTGATGAGGTTTTTTTCAGATTAGAAAAGATTGATGTAGATGGAATTATGGGGTCATCTTCTGTATCAGAGTATATTTCCGATTCACCAGCAAGCCTTTTCCCAACAATTTTTAGTACTGAAAGGCCCGATAGAATACAAGCTATGCTTTTAGAGGGTAGGGTTGCTATAATAAGTGATGGATCTCCTATAGCTTTAGTGGTGCCTTGTGTTGCAGGAGATTTTTTTTCTACTCCAGAGGATTATTATTTAAATTTTTATTTTACCTCCTTCAACAGATTACTAGGTTATATAGGGGCAATTTTTGTAATGTTTGCCCCATCAATATACATAGCCTTTACCACCTATCATCAAGAATTGCTTCCCACCAGCTTAGCCCTTACTATCTCAGGTACAAGACTAGGTGTACCTTACCCTGCTTTTCTTGAGGCTCTACTTATGGAGATATCCTTTGAAGCCCTTAGAGAAGCAGGAACTCGGTTACCTATCCACGCAGGACAGGCAGTTAGCATTGTTGGTGCCCTAATAATTGGTCAATCTGCTGTTGAAGCTGGTCTAGTTTCACCAACAGTAATAATTGTAGTTGCCTTTACTGCAATCTTTTCTCTTGCTATGCCCTTTAATAATTTTTCAATGGCTTTAAGATTAACTAGGTTTTTAAATATGACCTTAGCAGCCATTCTTGGTATTTACGGTATTATGACAGGTGCTCTCATTATTTTATTAACTCTATTATCCTTAAGAGCCTTTGGTACCCCCTTTATGCTGCCCTTTAGTCCCTTAAACCTACAGGATTTAAAGGACTGGGTATTAAGGTTTCCTCAATGGGCAATTACAAAGAGATCATCATATTTTTCTATAAACCCTCAAAAAAAAGCAGACAACCTAAAGCCAACACCAAGTGACGAAGGGATGAAAAAATGAAAAAAAAGCTTATACTATTAACAATGCTATTTATCGTTGTCTTTACCACCTCATGCTGGAGCAGAAGAGAAATTGAGGATTTAGGCTTTGTAATGGGCTTAGGAGTATCAAAAACCGAGGATGGCTTTTATAGAGTTGTGGCACAGCTGGCAAATCCTAACTATATAGTAGCTGAAAGCCCAGAGCCAACCTCTATATATACTATTATGAAGGCTGAAGGCCTTACTGTTTTTGATGCCCTTAGAAACTTATCAAAGATAGGTAAGAGAAGATTATATATTGCCCATCTTTCAACAATTGTAATACATGAGGATGTTGCAAAGGAGGGTCTTCGTAAAATAATGAGTCTATTTGTACAGGATATGGAGCTTAGGCTGGCATCAAATATTCTCATTAGCAGAGTTCCCCCTGAGGAAATATTCGATACACCCAATAGAATCGCTGCAACTCCTGCAGTTGCCCTAGAAATAATAGCCGATAATTATGGAGCCAATTCAAAAATATATGTTTCTGATTTGCTGAAGGCAGTAGATGCAGCCAGTAATCCATCTATGAATTATGTTACTGCCCTTGTGGAAAAGCTATCACCACCAACTAAAAATGAATTCCCTCAATTAATTTTAAGCAAAATAGCTGTATTTAAAAACGATAAACTGGCAGGGTATTTAGACCATGAGGATGGACAAGCCTATAACTTAATAACAAATAACTTTCAAATTGGTTTGATTGTGTTTGAGACTAAAGATGGCTCCGATAAAATCGTAATAGAGGTTTTAAATTCAGAGGCTAAAATTACCCCTAAGTTCATTAATAATCAGGTTCATTTTGATGTTAAGCTAGAGGTTGAAGGTAGTATTGCTGAACGTATGCCTTTACATCTGAAATACTATCAAATAGATTTTAATGAAATACAGGAGCAGTTTGATATAGTTTTAAAGGATAAGCTTAAAAGGGCTTTTTTTATAGCACAGCAGCACTATAAAATTGATTATTTCAATTTTTATAAGTACTTCTACAGAGAATATCCAAAGGAGTTTAAGGATATGATGGATAATTGGAATAATGTATTCTCAAATGCAAAAATCAATATAGAAATAAATAGTAAAATAGAGCATACAGCCCTTAATAAAAACAGAGGGAGGATATAAAACATAGTGGATGCCGTAATCTTTGTAGTTACTGTTGTAGCTTTGTTAATAGATTACAATAGGATAGAAAATAAAAAGAAGGAAGTAAAATATATTTATATTATCATCGTGTTAGCTGCTGGTGTTATTGCTTTTGCAGAAAGACAAGACTTTGTTCGAGAAATGCTATTTGAAAATCTAATTGAATAGTTATATTTTTCTGGAGTTAAAAAACTATATATAATAATGAAATAGGATACACAACCACTCCCTTTAATACATATAGATAAATATAGTATAAAAGGAATGGAGTGATTTTATGGGTGTATTTACCTCTGAGGCTAGCTTGATTTCTTCTATAATACGTATGCTTATAATAATTATAATACCTATTTTTTTACTCTACTTTATTTCACTACTAAATAAATATGTTAAAGAAATAAATAGAGAAATAGAGAATTATCGCTATACAAAGCAGGAAAAAATGCTGGAAATGATTATTCAAACTGTTGTTAATTCCGTTTGTCAAACTTATTTAGATGATATTTATAGACAAAATAGTAAAATAACCGAAGAAGAAGAATTAATAGCCTACAATATGATTAAAGAAAAGTCTATTAAAATCATAAGTGAAGCAGCTGCAGTAGAGCTGGCAGATAAATATAATAATCTTGATAAATGGCTGGAGAATAAAATCTATTACTACCTATCCATTGAAATATCTTCTTTGCAATCCAGTGATGGCTGTAATGGGGAGGTATTTGCATGAAAATAATAATAGATTCTGGCCACGGAGGAAAAGAATCTGGTGCCATAGCATTTAATACAAAGGAAAAGGACTTGAATATTATTTTTGCTAGCCTATTGGCTGATGAGCTTGAGGGACTAAAGCATTCTGTCGATAGATCCTTGATTAATGATAAATATTATTCCCCCAATGAGTTAGCTGATTATATAAATGGCTCTGGTGCTTCAATATGTGTTTCCTGTCATAACAATGCATTTAATGGTAGTGTTAGAGGCTTTGAGGTAATCCATAGTATTCATTCTAATGGTCAGCTGGCAAAGCTTGTTTTAGATGAGGTTAAAAAAACCAATTTTAAGGTAAGACGGGCATTTAGTAGAAAAAGTACTGTTCCTTCCAATGCTGGAGAAAACTACTATTATATAATTAGACTAACATATCCTATGGTGGAAACTATAATAGTTGAGTTCGGATTTATGGATAATTATGAAGACTTTCAAGCCCTTAATAATCCTGAATGGCAAAGGATGCTCACTAGCGGAGTTGCAAAGGGTATAAGTAGGTATATAGCTTTAAACAGTAAAACAAGTATTATAGGTGAATCTATATTATCTGCCCTCCAGTTAAAAAGGGCCTTAAGGGCTGTTAATAAAAATGTTGATACAGAAATTGTGGATATATACTACCAGCTATCTAAAATATATGGTATTAAGGCAGATTTAGCCTTTATTCAATCTATTTTTGAAGCAAACTGGCTTAGATTTACTGGTGTAGTGAAACCCCGTCAAAATAATTTTTGTGGTCTTGGAGCTACTGGTCCCGATAATCCTGGTCTATCCTTTCCTACAATGGAAATAGGGGTTGAGGCACATTTACAGCACTTATTTGCTTATGCTTCAAAGCTTCCTCTTCCAAGTAATCGAAAGCTTTATGACTCTAGGTTTCATCTAGTGACAAGGGGTAGTGCCCCCAATTGGCAGGATCTTAACGGAAAATGGGCAGTGCCGGGTAAGGATTATGGCGAAAGGATTGTAGCCCTGCAGCAAAGAATATTAGAGAAGCCACAACCACCTCAACAACAAGACCATTGGGCTCAAAAATGTCACGATGAATTAAGGGAGGCAGGCTTACTATATAATAATCATTCCGATTCCTTAGATGAAGCTGCCAGTAAAGGAGTTGTATTTTGCTTGATTAATCGTCTAAGAAGGGAGGTAGCTAAGAATGAGTAGCCTTCTATATATTATCTCAAATCTAATAATTATTGTATCGACGGTAATATTAATAGCCTTTGGTCTTAAACTAATTAGAAGTCTAAATAGGGAGAGTAAGCTTATAGGTAATATTGAATACACCGATGAGTTATTTAATCGTATAGATAGTATTATTTTGGTAAGTGTTATTACAGTTAGTAATACTATGGTCAACAGACTGAAGAATGAAAAAGCATTTTTTCAAAAAGAAAAGGAGGAGGCTTTTGAAGAAGCGAAAAATCGTATTGCTAATATTATAAATACTCAAGATACCCAACACATAGGTGCCTATATAGATAATATAGATGAGTGGATTGATAATAGAATTGAATACTACGTTAGGACATTAAAAACAAGTAATTATGTTTAATAATTAATTTCTGTAAATATTTGATATATTTTATGTTTATATTATAATTTAAGTAATTAAACTTTTGAGGAGGATTATTAATGGCTAGCTTTAGAGAAATAAAACCAGAGGAAATTGAAAAAAATCCATTTCATGCTATTGGAAAGGATTGGATGCTTATTACTGCTGAAAAGGATGGGAAAGTAAACACCATGACGGCAGCATGGGGTGGATTAGGGGTTATGTGGAATAAAAATGTAGCATATATCGTTATTCGTCCACAGCGTTATACAAAGGAGTTTGTAGATGCCTCTAATACATTCTCTTTGACCTTTTTTGATAAGGGCTTTGAAGATGAGCTAACTTATTTAGGCAGAGTATCCGGTAGAGATGAGGATAAAATTTCAAAGCTAAATATGACTGTTGAATATTCTGAAAAAACACCCTATTTTACCAATGCAAATCTTGTGGTTATATGCAACAAGCTTTATGCACAGGATTTTCAAGAGGATTGCTTTATTGATGATGCAGTTGCTTCAAAGGCTTATCCAGAGAAGGATTATCATACCCTATACATAGGAGAAATAACTAAGGTTCTTGTAAGGGACTAGGGAGAGTATTGAAGTAAAGGTGCCCCTATATTATTATATAACTAGATAATATAGGGGCCTTTCTTTATAAAAGTAATATATCTGCTTCTTCACATTTTTTAATCATGTCCTGTGGCCATATAGATGCTTGAACCTCTCCTATATGGGCTTTTTCAAGGAAAAACATGCAGATTCTTGACTGACCTATTCCGCCACCTACGG
This sequence comes from Alkaliphilus pronyensis, assembly GCF_009017275.1. Classification (GTDB taxonomy): domain Bacteria; phylum Bacillota; class Clostridia; order Peptostreptococcales; family Natronincolaceae; genus Alkaliphilus_C; species Alkaliphilus_C pronyensis. Next base: position 48,105 of record NZ_WBZC01000024.1, read on the forward strand.
TATAGGGCAGCTCTTTATTTAGTAGCATTCTATGGAAGGTAAGCTCTTTTTTATCCTCTGCCTTTGCTATTTTCAATTGCTTTACTAAGGCAGCTTCATCTACCCTTATGCCCATTGATGATAATTCTAATGCCATTTCTAAAACAGGATACCAAAATATTATATCTCCATTTAAGATCCAATCGTCGTAATCCGGTGCTCTACCATCATGCTTAGTACCCGATAGTAATTTATCTCCTATTTCCATTATAAATACTGCTCCCTTTTCCTTTGCAATTGCATCCTCCCTCTCCTTTGGTGAAAAGGATGGAAATCTATCCTCCAGCTCTTGAGTTGTTATAAAGAAAATATTATCTGGTAAGGATTTTTTGAAGCTAGGATACAATTTACATACCTCATCCTCTGTTCTCTTGAATACTCTATATATCTTTTCAACAATTTCCTTTAAAGCACTGGATTTTCTTTCTTCCTTTGAAATCACTAGCTCCCAGTCCCACTGATCTACATAAATAGAGTGTATGTTATCAAGATCCTCATCTCTTCGTATTGCATTCATATCGGTATAAATACCTTCTCCCCTGTTAAAGCCATATCTATGGAGGGCCATACGTTTCCATTTAGCTAAGGAATGTACTATTTCAACCTGCTTTCCGCCAACTCCTTTCACATCAAAGGATACAGGCCTTTCAATTCCATTAAGATTGTCATTTGTACCTGTTTCTGGCTCTACAAACAAAGGTGCAGATACTCTTGTTAAGTTAAGCTCATAGGCTAAGGCTGATTCAAAAAAATCCTTTATTTGCTTTATTGCAATTTCTGTTTCTTTTATTCCAAGAGGTGATTTATAACCCTTTGGTACTTTTAATGAATTATTTAGCTTTGTCATATAATTATTCCTCCTTCTTTTTGTTAGGAAACCTAATAGCTTTTTCCATGGCCATGGTTATTCATCTTAGGTTTTTAAATATAAAAAAACCCTTCATCCCTATAGTAAGGGACGAAAGGTTTAACTTCCGCGGTACCACCCAAATTAGTACAATACTCACTTAATCAGTACAGAAGAGCTTCTTCGATACTTACCTGTTTATAACGGTTAGGCTCCGACTAAGCCTACTTTCCAATATGGATTTCGGTTAGCAACTCCGAGATGTTCTTCAAAATAGGCCTCGTACTGGTCTTCCACTATCACCAGCTCGCTTAAACTATCTCCTAAGTCTACTCTTCTCTTCTTCGTCTTTGATATTTTATTAATCTAAATTATATAATACTAAAAATCAGTTGTCAACAATAAATTGCATATTTATTAATTAATATGGATTGTTATAGATAAGCTATTGATTTTAACAAATAATTATAGAATATTTTAAATAATTGATATATTCTATTGTATGTAGGGTATAAATCATAAGACAAAATTTTAGGAGGTTAAGCTATGATACGAATTCAAAACAAATCAACTGATCCACATTTTAATCTTGCATTGGAGGAATATGCTCTAAAAAACATGAATATAGATGATTCAATTATTATTTTATGGCAAAATGAACCCTCTGTAATTGTTGGTAGAAATCAAAATACCATTGAAGAGATTAATAACAGGTTTATAAAGGATAATAACATAAATGTTGTTCGTCGTTTATCTGGTGGTGGTGCTGTCTATCACGATTTAGGTAATTTAAACTTTACATTTATAACTAATAGAGGCAGAGAAAGCACAAAAAACTTTGAAAGCTTTACCCGACCTGTAATTGAAACACTAAAGCAATTAGGAGCTCCTGCTGAGTTCTCTGGTAGAAATGATATAACCATTGATGGGAAGAAATTTTCAGGAAATGCCCAATATACCTATAAAAATAAGCTACTACATCATGGAACAATTTTATTTAACTCTGATTTAACAGTTGTTCAAGAGGCCTTGAATGTACAGGCTGATAAAATAGAGTCTAAGGGTATTAAGTCTGTAAAGAGTCGTGTTATAAACATTTTACCCTACTTAAATAAACCCTTAGCTTTAAAGGAATTTGTTGAAATATTAGCTAACAATATGTTTACCCATTATAATCAACAGCCTAAGGAGTATACTCTAACTGATAAGGATATAGAAGCTATACAAGCTTTAATGGATGAAAGATACAAAAAGTGGGAGTGGAACTTTGGAGAATCCCCCGCCTTTACTATTCAAAAAAAGCGTCGTTTCTCAGGTGGTAGTATAGATATACGTTTAAACGTAAAGGATGGTATTATAAAGGATTGTAAAATTTTTGGTGACTATTTTGGTGAGCTAGATACTAATGATTTAACTAATCAAATGCTTAATCTTAAATTTAATGAGGCTGCTATAGCAACACTGTTGGATAAGGTTGAATTTTCTCAGTATTTTACTCATATTAATAGGGATGAATTTTTAGACTGCTTATTCAACTGATTGTTGATTTTAAATACTTTTTCTGAAAATTTTAGACTGAAAAGGGCTTTTTAAAGTATAAATGATGGATGGTCATTTGACCATCCATCATTTATTTAAAAATATGAATTGGCTTATCAATTGCCCCGTGGGCAGCCTCCATTACTATTTCTGATAGAGTTGGGTGAGGGTGAATTGCCTTTGCAAGCTCGTGGACAGTCCCCTCAAGCTCCATAGTTGTTACAGCTTCTGCAATCATGTCGGTTGCATGGGCCGCCAAAATGTGTACCCCCAGCACCTCACCATATTGCTTATCTGCTACTATTTTTATAAAACCCTCACTTTCTCCTTCTGCTAATGCCTTTCCATTTGCCGCCACTGGAAAGCTACTGGTAATAACATCATATCCTTGCTCCCTTGCTTCCTCTTCTGTTAGTCCAGCAGTTCCCACCTCTGGGAATCCATATATACAGGAGGGTACTTTTTTATAGTTTATACTGGATTCCTTACCCATTATGTTTTCTACTGCTACTATACCTTCGGCTGATGCTACGTGGGCAAGGTTGTATTTTCCATTCACATCTCCAATTGCATATATCCCCTTTATGTTTGTTTCCATCTTTTCATTGGTGACAATTCCATTTTTATCAATTTTAAGACCAATATGTTGAAGCCCATTAACATTAGGAGTGCTTCCTACACTAATTAGTATTTTATCACCCTCAAGAGTCTTCTCTATACCATTATTCTCAATAGTTACAGTATTTCCATTTACCGCCAGTACATTAGAATTAAAAAGTATGTTAATTCCCTTCTTCATCATTAGCTTTGCCATACCTTCTCTTATATCCTTATCTAGGCTACCTAAAATTCTATGGGATCTTTGAATAATACTGACTTCAACCCCTAGTGTGTTAAACAAAATAGCAAATTCAGTACTAATTACACCACCCCCTAGTATGACTAGCTTTTTGGGAAGCTCCTTTTGCTCCAAAAGCTCCTTGCTGGTTATGACAATACCTGACTCAATAGACTCCTTTATACCCTTAATATCTGGTATAAAGGGGGAAGCTCCAGTTGCAATTATTAAATTTTTTGTCCTTAGTGTAGTATCCTTTACCTTTATGGTGTGGCTATCTAGCACCTCACCAAGACCTGAGTACACATCTACACCATTTCCCTTTAAAAGAGCCTTTACTCCACCTGTGAGCTGTTTAACGACTTTATCCTTACGCTGAAGCATTTTAGTCCAATTAATAGTAACCCTACTTATATCCTCTATATCAATACCAAACTCCTTAGAATTCAATATATCCTCATACATCTTCCCACTTTTTAAAAGGGTTTTGGTGGGGATACAGCCCCAATTAAGGCATACTCCACCAATCTCTCCCTTTTCAACTAAGGCTGTTTTTGCACCCATTTGGGCAGCCTTTATGGCAGCCACATAACCCCCTGGGCCTCCTCCTAGTACTACAATATCATAATCCTTCATAGTGTTAGCCTCCTAACTTAAAATCAGCAGCATAGGATTACTGAGATATTCTTTAAATTTACTTAAGAATCTTCCTGCATCTCCGCCGTCTATAACACGATGATCAATACATAGGGTTATTGCCATAATATCTCTTATTATGATTTCACCATTTAATACTACTGGTTTTTTTGTGATTTTGCCAATACCTAGTATGGCTACTTCAGGATGCTTTATTACTGGAATTCCCGAGGCTGCCCCAACAGCACCATAATTAGTAATGGTAATAGTTCCATTTTGAAGTTCTTCTATATTTAAAGCTTTATTCCTAGCTGCATCAGACAACTTTACTACTTCCTTAGCAATTTGAAATATTCCCTTTTTATCTACATCCTTAACTATAGGTACAATCAAGCCATCAGAAGTATCAGTAGCAATTCCAATATTATAGTATTTCTTTAATATCATCTCCTGCTTTTCATCATCATAGCTACCATTGAAAAATGGGTACTCTTTAAGGGTTAAGGTTAAGGCCTTCATAATAAATGGCATATAGGTTAGCTTAATGCCTTCATTTAATGCAGTTTCTTTAGACTCCTCCCTAAAGGCCACTAAGTCCGTTACATCTATTTCATCCATGGCGGCAGCATGGGGTATTACAGACTTTGAAAGCACCATATTCTTAGCAATGGTCTTACGCAGCATTGATAATGGTACTCTTTCCTCTATAGAAGGGTTTGCTGGGGCTTCCTTAAAGCCTTTTCCTTTTTTATTTAATTCTTCCTTCCTTCGATAAATATCTTCCTTCAATACTCTTCCAGCTGGACCCGTTCCCTTTACAATGCTTATGTCTATATTTAAATCCTTTGCCAGCTTTCTTGCAACAGGTGTTGCCAATACCTTAGTGGTTTGCTCCATAACTTCTTCTGTATGGTTTTCGTTGCTGGCTTCTATTATTTGTGAAGAAACCGACAGTTCTCCCACAACTCCTGCACTTTTCTCTTCACCTTCACCAACAGCTTCCTTTTCAGTATTAGCACCTTCACTTCCATCATCTATTTTAACAACAACATCACCTACATGTATGGTATCTCCCTCTTCACCTATTAGCTCAACTATTTCTCCCTTTGTAGGTGATGGTATTTCTGCATTAACCTTATCAGTTTCTACTAAAAATAAAGAATCTCCATCCTTTACCTTGTCTCCTACTTTAACCATCCATTTTAAGATTTTACCCTCATGTATTCCTTCACCTATATCTGCGAATTTAAACTCAAACAAACTCTTCACCTCCTCTAAAATTCAACTACCTCTTTTATTTTCTTGATAATTTTCTCTGGACTAATTAAAAAATGATGCTCTCCCCTAGGTAGTGGTATAGTTATATCAAAGCCTGTTATTCTAGTGGGAGGTGCCTCTAAATATAAAAAGGCTCCTTCATTAACTGTTGATATAAGCTCTGCTGCAACACTAAAGGATTTTACAGCCTCATGAACAGCTGCAAATCTCCCTGTTTTCTGAACTGATTTTATTATCGTCTCCTTGTCAAGTGGGGATATAGTTCTTAAATCTATTAGCTCCACTGAAATCCCTTCCTTCTCCAGCTGTTTAACTGCCTCCTGCACCTGTGGAACCATAGCACCATAAGTAACAACTGTTATATCCCTTCCCTCCTTTATTACCTTGGCTTTGCCTATAGGAATAATATAATCCTCTTCTGGTACCTCCTGCTTAAATGCCCTATATATACGCTTAGGCTCCAAGAAGATTACTGGGTCTGGGTCTCTAATTGCAGCTAAAAGTAAGCCCTTAGTGTCGTAGGGGGTTGAGGGAATAACTACCTTTAACCCAGGTATATGGGCAAATATTGCCTCTAGGCTTTCTGAGTGATGCTCTAAAGCCCTAATTCCGCCTCCATATGGGGCTCTTATTACCATAGGTAAGCTAAACCTACCTCTCGAACGATTCCTCATTCTTGCTGCATGGGCAATAATTTGATTCATTGCAGGTAGAATAAATCCTGAAAACTGTATTTCTACAACAGGCTTTAGTCCGTTAATTGCCATTCCTATAGCACTTCCCACTATACCTGCCTCAGCAAGGGGTGAATCAAAGCATCTATCCTTACCATATTTTTTCTGTAGTCCAACTGTTGCACGAAATACTCCCCCCTCATAACCAACATCCTCACCATATACAACAAGGGTATTATCTCTCTCCATTTCATGATCTAATGTATGGTTTACTGTATTTAATATATTCATTAATGCCATTATTTTTCACTCCCTTCAAGGTTGCTTTTATATTCTTTAAGCTGCTCCTCTAAAATCGGAGTCATAGTTTCATAGTGATATTTAAATATATCCTCTAAAGGGGTTTCTCCTGAATTTTCAACCCTTTTAAAGGTAGCATTAACAAGCTCCTCATACTCTTCAATTTGCTTTTGATCCCTTTCTTCACTCCACAGTTCATTGTTTATCAAGTATTTTTTCAGGCGTTCTACAGGATCCTTCTTGGACCATTCCTCCACCTCACTGTCTTCCCTATAGATGGATGGATCATCAGAGGTTGTATGGGGTCCTAAGCGATAGGTGACAGCTTCTATAAGGGTTGGTCCTTCTCCTTTTCTTGCTCTTTCTACCGCATCTTTAGCAGCTAAATACATTGCAAATATGTCATTACCATCAACCTGTATTCCTGGTATTCCATATGCTACAGCCTTTTCTGCCAGTGTTTTGGTTTTGGTTTGTACATGTCTTGGTACAGATATAGCATACTGGTTGTTTTGTATAATTACTATAAGGGGGGCATCGAAAACCGCTGCAAAGTTCATTCCTTCGTGGAACTCTCCATGGGATGTGCCTCCATCTCCAACAAATGCCATTGTGACATGATCCTCTCCCTTATATTTACTTGCCATTGCAAGTCCTGCCCCATGATTAATTTGTGAAGAAATTGGCACCGATACAGGTAGCATTTTAACATTTTCCGGGAATTTACTCCCCATTTCGCTACCATACCAGTAAAGGTAAACTTGCTCTAAAGGTACTCCTTTATAGAACCATGCCCCCAGCTCTCTAAAGGCTGGCACCAGCCAATCTCTTTCTTCAGTTGCAGCTATAGCCCCTAATTGGGCTGCCTCCTGACCACGATTTGGAGCATAGGTTAGCATTCGCCCTTGTCTTTGATATTGTAAAGCTTTGGTGTCGGCTATTTTTGTAAGCAACATCATCTTATATAATTCTAGTATTTTTTCATCCTTTATTTGTGGCATCAAATCCTTTTTTACTATGTTTCCTTCAATATCCATAATAGAAAGCATCTTACCCTCTAATGGTGAATATTTTTCTATTAGCATCTTCCTTCCTCCTCTTATACATCTATAATTTCTATTTTTTATTTACCCTAATTCTCAATTATTAATAATTTTTGTTTTGTTATATTAAATAAAAAAACAGATAGTTTTTAACTACCTGTTATAATATAGACAAACCCTCAATTTTTTTATGAAATAAAGCTTTGTTTTTCTTTCTTGCAAATACGCATTATTGTGTCTTTTCCTGTAACCACTGCCACTGGTAGACCCCCAGGAGGCTGTAGCCATTGTCCGCTTAAAAATATATTATTTATACCTTTAATCTTACCTGAATGGTCAAGGCTTTTCCCCTCAATTGTTGGTAAAAATGCCATGAAGGAGCCCCTATAGGCGTTACAATATCTTTCATAGGTAATAGGAGTTACTACATCCAATACTTTTATTTTACCCTCCATTTCTGGAAATCTTTTTATAATTGCTTCTACAACTTCATTTCCTATTCTTAGCTTTTCCTGTTTATAGGCCTCCTTGTTTTTAGTCAGCCTACTCCATTCATCATAATCCTGCTGAAATTGGTTAATTGCACAGGTAAGTACAGTGTGACCCTCTGGTGCAAAGGATGGTTCATAGCTATAATGTGCTAAGGTTAAATGTTCTATGTTAGACCCATTAATCTTAAAGCTATTAATTGGAAATCGCAAGGTTCGGGGTATATCCCCCACTAGCCCCTCATAACCTAAAGCAACATATATATTTGATGCCAATGGATAATCCTTCGGGTTATTATATCTCATTTGAAAGGCTTTATCATTATATTTTCCCTCTAATAGTCCCTCATATAGCACATGGGCATCACAGGCGGCAATAAAATAATCTGCTTCAAAGGTTTCACCATCTTTACAAATAACCCTACTAACTTTTTTTTCATTTATTATGAGTTTAAGGGCTTCACAGGAAGCTACAATTTTTCCCCCTAAAGCAGTATATTTTTTAGCCATTCTCATTGCCATCTCTTTTGATCCACCATATGGTATAGATGCATTTCCATTGGCAAAGGACGCCAATGCAAAAAACAATGTAGAAGCACTATAGCCTTCTGGTAGAAAGTTAGCTAAAGTATTTCTAATGGCTGGATGTTTGAATCTACTGGCATATTCCTTTAAGGCAATTTTACTGTATTTTTTAATTATAGTACCTGCCTCCTTCATAGATGCAAACAGCTTGATTTTCTCAAATACATTCATTAAATCCATAGGCTTATCTGTAGGTATCTCAAATGAATTAAGCCTTGAAACATCTTCACACAAAATTTCTATTTCGGCTTTATCCTCCGGTGAAATTGAAATCCAGCTACTTCTCAATTTATCAATATCTCTGTATAGGTTAACAGTAAAATCCCCATGTTCACAAGACATAAAGGTATCTGGATGATAAATATCTACATCCTCTAAAGCACCAACTGTAGTCCAAAGCTTATGTAATGAGGTTCCCTCTTTTGTTCCAACAAGCCAGTGGATACACCCATCAATGTGATACCCTTCTCTGTTCCAGCCTGTACATTCTCCACCAGGTGTATGGTGCTTTTCTAAAATAATACTTTCAAATCCATTCTTTTGAGCAAAAATACCAGCACTTAAGCCAGCAACTCCACCACCAATAATAACAATCATCTTCATTTTTCCACTCCCTATCATTGCTTTTTAGTTTTAGTCTGTAATATCAAATATTATATGTATCTATTGTTATATATCATTAGTTATATATTAATTTACTGGGGCTTCTATGTCAAGTAAAATAATAAAAAAAAAACTAGGAATTCACCTAGTCTCTTTTATCTTTATTATTTTTGCTTCTATCAATATAGTGGGTGTGGAGAAGTTTATGGGATTTCTCTCCTAATGGCTCTATTAAAAACTCCTCATATAATTCTTTTATTGCAGGGTTTTGATGTGATTTTCTAAGCTCTGATTGTAAATCCACTTGATAAATTGCTTCAATTCTCTTTTCCTTAATACTGTTTGTTGCTGGTATAGGCTGACCGCCCCCACCTATACAGCCACCAGGACAACACATTATCTCTATAAAATGATAATTTGCCTTACCTTCTTTAATTAAGTCCAATAGTATTTTAGCATTTTTAAGACCATTGGCAACTGCAACATTAACATCTAAATCACCTACAGGAATAGTTGCCTCTTTAAATCCCGCAATGCCCCTTAAATTCTTAAAGTCTATTTTATCTAACTCATCACCTGTAACAACCTCATAAACTGTTCGTAGGGCAGCCTCCATAACACCACCTGTTGCTCCAAACACAGCAGCTGCACCTGTTGATAATCCTAGAGGTACATCAAAATCCTCTTCCTCTAATTCCCGTAGTTGTATTCTCGATTCCCTTACCATTTTAGCTAATTCTCTAGTTGTTATAACTATATCAACATCGTAATAATCATTTAAATGCATTTCTTCCCTTTTGGCTTCAGTCTTTTTTGCTGTACAGGGCATAATTGAAACCACAACTATATCTTCAGGCTTTAAACCCATCTTCTCTGCATAATATGATTTTACTAAAGCACCAAACATTTGCTGTGGTGATTTACAAGTTGATAAATGCTGTAGTAGCTCTGGATAAAAGAACTCTATATATCTAATCCAACCTGGACTACAGGAGGTTAGCATAGGAAGCTTACCACCACTCTTTATCCTATGGAGTAGCTCATTGCCCTCTTCTATTATCGTTAAGTCTGCTGTAAAGTTGGTGTCGAACACCTTATCAAATCCAATTCTTTTTAAAAAGCTAACTATTTTTCCTGTTACTATACTACCGGTCTCCATACCAAATTCTTCACCTAGTACTACCCTTACAGCAGGTGCAATTTGAACTACTACATGCTTATTGGGATCCTCTAATGCCCTCCAAACCTCCTTTGTATCCTCCTTCTCATAAATTGCGCCTACAGGACAAACATTAATGCACTGTCCACAGTAAACACACGGTACTTCTGAAAGACCTTTTTCATAGGCAGGGGCGATTTTCATGTCACAGCTTCTATTTACATTATATATAGCTCCCACCCCTTGAACATCATTACAGACCTCTATACATCTACCACACTTTATACATTTGGTCTGATCTCTAACTATCGAGAAGTTTGATTGGTCTATTGGTAACAAATCAACAACCTTATCCAAAAACTCTTCTTCAATGTTTAATTCTTGACTTAAGGTTTGCAGCTCACAATTACCATTTCGTTTACAGCTAAGACACTGGCTGTTGTGATTAGCAAGAATTAGGTTTAAAACCATTTGTCTAGCTTCTCTAATCCTTATTGTATTTGTTTTAATCTCCATACCCTCTTTAACTGTAGTGCAACAGGCAGCAGCAAATCCATTTGCTCCAGCTATTTCAACAATACATACTCTACAGTTGCCTTTAACATTTTGATCTGGGTGATAGCACAGGGTAGGAATATTTATTTGTGTTTTTCTTGCCGCTTCAAGTATAGTGGTGTCAGGTGGTACACTAACTTTTTTTCCATCTATAATTATTGATATTTTATCCATGGCTTTTACCCTCCCCCTTAAAATTACATACTCCTGTTGAGCAATACCCGTTGATATGCTCTTGAAACTCATCCTTAAAGTGCTTTAGTAGGCTAAGGACAGGTATCGGCGCAGCTTGCCCTAATCCGCAAAGGGAGGAATCTCTCATTATAGTGGCAATATCCTTTATAATTTGCATATCTCTTTCTGTCCCAGATCCATATATCATTCTGTCAATAGCTTTAATAATATGTCTATTGCCTTCTCTACAGGTGGTACATTTACCACATGATTCGTGTTTAAAAAATTCAGTAGTAACCCTCATAAAGTCTAATATACAGCAGGAATCATCAACCACTAGTATTGCACCTGAGCCTATTCCAATATTGTGTTTTTTAAACTCATCAAAATCCAGCTCTAAATCCAATAGTAATTCTGGCAAGCAGGCACCAGAAGATCCCCCCACCTGTATAAACTTTAGCTTTTTATTACCCTCTAATCCACCACATATGTCATAAATTATCTCCCTTAAGCTGATGCCAAATTCAACTTCAAAAACCCCTTTATTAACAACATTTCCACTTACTGATATCAGCTTTGTACCTTTACTACCCTTTGTTCCTAGTTTCAAAAACTCCTCGGCACCCTGAGATATTATTAAAGGTATATTTGCTAGGGTTTCTACATTATTTACTAGGGTAGGTTTTCCCCACAATCCACAATTAGGAGGATATGGCGGCTTAAATCTTGAGCTTCCACTGTTACCTTCAATTGACTCAATTAAAGCTGTTTCCTCACCACATACATATGCACCTGCTCCTGACCTCACCTCAATGTCAAAACTAAAGTTTTGGCCTAAGATGTTTTCTCCTAGATAGCCTTCCTTCTTTAAAATATTTATAGCTTTTTTAAATAAATCTATTGAATTTGGATACTCCCCTCTAATATAAATATACCCTTTGTATGCACCAACAGCATATGCTGAAATCATCAGACCCTCTATCACCTGAAATGGGCATCCTTCTAATAAAGCCTTATCCTTAAAGGTGCCAGGCTCTCCTTCATCAGCATTACATACTACATATTTTTCTTCATCCCCCTCTGCCGCAACAAGCTGCCATTTAACTCCAGTTGGGAAGGAGGCTCCTCCTCTTCCCCTTAGCCTCGATTCTTTTATTTCATCAATAACCTCTTGAGGAGACATATAAAATAATGCCTTTTCTAAACCTAAAAAACCACCATGCTCTCTATACTCCTTTAAGGATAGGGGCATTATTTTGCCGCATAGTTTTGATACGAAGCTTTTCATCTATACAGCCTCCTTTCTTAAGCTATCTACAAGCTGCCATACCTTTTCTTCCGTTAGGTTTCCATAAACCATATCATTTATTTTTACAGCAGGGGCAATTTGGCATCCTCCAAAGCAACTGGTATACTCTAAAGAAAATAGTCCGTCTGCTGTTACTTCTCCTAAGGAAATGCCTAGGGCATCTTGAAAGGCTTTAGCAATAGTTTTTGAATTGTTAACATAGCAAGGACCACTGTTACAAACCTGAATAACATATTTCCCCTTCTTGCTTGTTGATAGCATTGAGTAAAAGGAAGCTACACCATATGCTTTACTCAATGGAATATTTAATCCTTTTGATATTAGGTTTAGCTGCTCCTCTGTAATATAGTTCTGTTGATTTAGTGACTGGCATTGTATTAAAACCTCAATTAACTTATCAGGTGTATTACCGATTTTTTCAATTGCCTCCATTGTGTTGTTTTCTAAATCCATACTAACCCTCTCCCTTTTTAAATTTTAATAATCCATTCAGTCATCTCTTCATTCAGTACAGCATGGGAAACTATAATTTGCTTTGCCTTATGGGCTGTAACAAACTCATATGTGAACCTTTCCCCCTCAGGTGTATATATATCTAGTAAAGGCTCCTTAGAGCATAGTCCTATACAGCCTGTTGTCTCAATGATAACGTTGTCAAGCCTGCCAGATGCAATAGCTTCTTGTAATGCTTTTAAAACTTCATTTGCCCCTACTACAACACTACATTTACCATAGCCCAATACCGCTCTAAACTTCCCTTTATGCTTTTTTCGTAGGGCCTCCTCACTGGAATTTCTTAAGGAATTATAAAAATCTATATAACTCATATAAAGAACCTCCTTTAATATTTGTTGCTAATATAAATTGCATATTACATGCCAATAATCATTAAAATTAGTATTTTATTTAGAAAATTCATTATTTTTCAATAATTGCTGTATTACTGGTTTCTAACACCTCTTAAATTCCTTCAATAATTAAAATTAAAAACAAAAGAGGAAGCCTAGTATTATAGCTTCCTCCTTTAATGCTCTTTTGCATTTAATCATGCTTAAGTGCATTATTCTTTATATATTTTTGTAGCTTCCTTACAACAGTTGATTGGTTTACTCCTAAAGCTTTGGCCATTTCATAGGTATTATTATATTTTTCATAGGCCCTTTCTAATAGCCTTCTTTCAATTGTTTCTAAAGCTTCCTTTATTGGTACTATACCATCGACTGTTATCTTATCCTTAATATCATATTTATCTTCAATAAGGTACAGGGGTAAATTCTTTTCATCAATTATATCATTCTTTGTTGTAACTACAAGCCTTTCAATTACGTTTTCCAGCTCTCTAACATTTCCTATCCACCTATATTTCTTTAGTATCTCCTCTACTCCTATTGTAATGCCTTTGTTGCAGCCATACTTTTGATTATACTTATTAATAAAATGATAGCAAAGGGGAATTATATCGGCTTTTCTCTTCCTTAGTGGTGGAATTTCTATTGGTATTACATTTAGTCGGTAATATAGGTCTGATCTAAAATTCCCCTCTTGAACCATCTTAAATAAATCTCTGTTAGTTGCAGCAATTATCCTAACATCTACATTTGTCTCTGTTACCCCACCTAATCTTATAAGCCTTCTCTCTTGTATTACCCTTAACAGCTTTACTTGTATGTTTAGTGGTATTTCTCCAACCTCGTCAAGAAAAAGTGTACCTTTATGGGTAAGCTCTATTAAACCTGGCTTTCCACTTTTTTGTGCACCTGTAAATGCTCCTGTCTCATATCCAAATAGCTCAGATTCTATTAGGTTCTCTGGAATTGCACCACAGTTAATGCTTATTAATGGTTTATTATTTCTTTTACTAAGCTTATGAATAAATTTTGCCAGTACTTCTTTTCCAACTCCAGATTCCCCTAAAATAAGAACCGTTGAATCGACGGGTGCAACATTACTGGCTGTTTGAAGTATCTTTCCCATTGCCAAGCTATTTGCCACTATGTTTTCACTTTGATATTTATATTTCTCAGCTTTAATAGTACCCTTTTCCCGATATTTTTCTAATCTCATAGTTTCTTCTATTTGTTTTTTTAACTTGTTCAATTCATCAATATCCCTCACATTAGTAATAACCCTTTCTATGCTACCCTCCTCATCAAATATTGGTGTACCAGTAGCAAGGCCTTTTTTATTATTAATAATATCTTGAATAAAGGATATTCTTCTTTTTTCCTTTAAGGTTAAGAGTGTAGCAGATGGAAAAATTATTTCACTCATTTCCATATCCCGTAAATCTTTTTGATGGCAATCCTTTTCACACCCTATCATTCGTTGCCATGCTTTATTGCTTTTCAGTATTCTTCCACAGGCATCAGTTACAACTATTCCATCGTATGAAGATTCTATAATTGTTTCTAGCTCATCCTTCAATAAAGATGTTTCCTTTAACCTTTCACTAATTTCTTTATTTAACCTATCCTTTTTTACCAATAGGTATGGTAGACACATATCGGCCTCAGCTATTCCCTGAAAGACTGCTATAGCCTTATTTTTACAGGTGCTATACCCACACGCACCACAGTTTAGCTCATCCTCCTCAGTATATTTAAAGGTAAATTCTAATATTTTTTTAATTTCTTCGTTGGAGGGCAAGGAAACTATACTTCTTCTATTTCTAAAGCTCCTATTTAGATCTATTTCACTACTTATATCTACCTTTTTTGATAACTCAGCTGTTTGCTTCTTTTCTTCATAGTAATTATTTATTAAATTTACTTTTTTATAGTAGTTTAAGTCGCTGTCTATTTTAGGTCCCTCTATACAACCCTTACACATTAATACGTCTATCAAGCTAACATCAATCTGATTTTTAGATAGAACATCTATCATTTGAAAGCAATCTCTTTCATTGTATATGGTTTCTAATTGGTTATATCTGAACTGACTACCTAAATCAAGATTCTTTTCAAACCCTATGGATAATGGAAAGAGCCTTCCTGTATGGGATGGTGGACTGTCAAATTCCTCCTCCTCAATGTTTTCCAGCTTTATGTTATGGGAGTTAAATATCTCCTTAATTTCTTCAAAGGTTAAAGCAATATTAATAATATTATTGAATTGAGGATCAAGGGCTTCTGCTTTTTTAGCAATACAAGGCCCTATAAATACTAGCTTTACATCTTCATCTTTAAATTTATCTCTTATTATTCTTCCTGTAGCAATCATAGGTGATGCAAGTGCTGTCAGGTATTGTATTAGCTCTGGGTAATGCTTTTCAATTAAAGAAACAAATGCTGGGCAGGTTGTGCTTAAATATATATTATCTTTATTCTTTTCAATTAGTTTTTCTAATTGTTTACTCAATACCTCTGCCCCTACTGCTACCTCCCAAACTTGATGGAAGCAAATTTTTTTCAATGCACCTATTACCCTCCCATAGGAATGGGGAAAAAAGCTTACAATAAAGGAGGGAGCTAAACAGGCAATAACCTTTGAGCTATTCCTTAACAGCTCTAGGGTTTGTAATTTATTGTCTAAAACTATTTTTGCGTTTTGTGGACAGCTCCTTACACATTTTCCACAGCTAATACACCTTGAGTGTATAATACTGGCCTGTCCTTGATTAATCTGGACTGCATCGACAGGACAGTTCCTTACACAAGAATAGCACTGCTTACACTGATTCTTTTTAACATTTATTATATCCTGCATAATAAGTTTCACCCCCTTATTGTTTTATATGTATATTTAGCTTCAGTTATATTTCTTTGTTAAATTTTTCTACAATTAATTTCCTTTTCCTTTTTTTTTATAAATTTTTATAATAAAAGAGGGCTAATGTTTAACATTAACCCTCTAATACTATTCTATAACAATAACAGCACCATGTTCTATATCCATCCAATTATAAAGAAACTCCGCATGACTTGAGTAATTTCTAACACACATATTAGACCGTGGAAAGGTACCAATTGTATGAAGATATTCAATAATTCCTGGATCAACCTTCTCTCCATTTTCTTCTTCATATTTAACTGGAACCCCATGAATATATGCTCCTCCTGTAAACCTTATGGCAAAGGGGGCGTATCCAGCAATCTCCTGTGTTCCATTCTTTAAATATTCAAATCTCTCTCTTTTAACAATTGCTTTGTAGCTACCAAGCGTGGTTTCAAAGGAAAATTCTCCTGGTAAACCAGTAGTAGATAATGTATAGGATATTAGGTTAAGTCCATTGTCCTTCACTTCAAAGGCCGCTTGGTTTTGCTGATCTCTGTCTATTACAACCACATGCTTAAGCTGATTGAAGGACTTTTCAGTATCAATATATTGCTTTGGTACATAATACTCTCCTCCGAAGGTGGGAACCCCTATATGATAAAAGTCTCCATCTTCCCCTAATAATCTTATGAGCATTCCATCTGGTATATATCTATAATCACTATTTGTATCTGCCCTATCATAGGCTGGAGCGCTATGGTAAACTCTATATCCATACTGATCTATTGCCTCTTCTCCCTTTTGTGGCGGTGCCCCATTTTCATTTTTATAGTTGCTTATATAATGTAGCTCTCCTTCAGCAACCTGTTGCTTAAGTTGATTTACTGCCTCCTCCATCCTATTAAATCGAAAGCTTCTAGGCACTCCCTCTGTAGAATGTACATATCCTTCATTTACTTGACTACCATTTGCAAAGCCTACTCTATACCAAATGTTTGAAGCTTCCTCCTCTTTACCTTCAACCCTCTGTAGTAGTGATACTTTTTGAAGATTTTCAACATTTGCTACTATATTTCCATCTGGTGTTGGATTTTCAAGAACATCCGCCCCCTCCTCAGCTGTTATCAAAAAATAATCATAGGATATGTTATATTGTGTGTATTGTCTAGAATCTATTATTGTATTTGGTAATTTGGTATTATACTCATGGAGTATTGTATTGATTTTTTTAGGTTCTATGCTTTTCGATAACTGATTTTTTTCATTTTGATCTAAGCAAGAAGTATTATTTCCATTACCATTTGATTCTGTTATACTTAAGTCATCTTCAATATCAAAGCCATTAATGTTCTCTTCTACTGCTTCTTCATTTGACTTTGCCAACTTATCCTTTTTATTGAGTTTCTCCTCCTGCATTTGATTTAACCTATCCTCTGGAGCCTCTCTTCTGTACCCACAGCTTGGCAGTATAATAATTAGAAAAACAGTTAACAATAAAACTACTTTTTTTGTCATATGCATCCCTTCCTAAAATTATTCTATATTTATACTGCTCCAATTAAGCTACTATTATGTATGTACAGGCTATATAGTTGTTTGCTAGATTTACTTCTTTAGTAGCTTCTTTTTATATAAAAGCTTCGGTATATATGATATAGTAACAAAAACTATTGAAGCAATTCCTAGATATATCAACAGCTTTCTAGTATCATGTTGAACTTTACCAACTGTATTTACAGTAATTATCCATATTGCTGTTACTGGTACAATACATATAAATGACACCAAGGCATATATCTTAAATGAAATTGTTGTTAAACCATAGGCGTAGTTTTGAAGCCAGCGGGGAATTATTGGAACCATTCGTGTAACAACCAAAATCCTCCACCCCTCTTTTTTAACTCCATTAATTATTTCATAATAGTTCATTTTCCTCTTTAATGCCTTTTCAATTGTATTTCTCATTAGGTATCTAGCAATAAAAAAAGCTAATGAAGCACTTAACAGGTCTGCTATAGAAGAATAAATTGTCCCTTTAACATTTCCATAGGTAATTCCTCCAAACAATATAAAGGGAAGGCTAGGCATAAAAAATAACGTAGCTATAGAAAAAATCAAAATGTAAGCTAAAACCCCAATAATACCTAAGCTTTTTATATCATTAGAGAATTTTCTTAAATATTGAATTTCAACTAAATGCCACAATTTGTATTTGATTATTAAAAAAATGAGCAATAGAGCTATAATTAAGACTAATGCTATTTTAATAAACCTACTCATCCCTGCTTTTTTCACTTTAATGCTCCTATATTGTTTTTATACACCCGTAGTTTAATCATATTATTAGTTTTTTATTATTGCATAAAGAATATATTTTACATAGCTTCTTAATATTAAACTAAGATTGTGTATTAACCGATTGGCAAGGAGTTAAATAAGATTGTTATGTAAATAAAATAAAGTAGGGTAACTATTTTCATAGCTACCCCCTTATCAAACCGCACGTGCCCTACTAAGGCATACGGCTTACCAACGTGTTTAAAATGTATCAAGCATAGCTTTTCACAGCATTAATCTTGGAAACTCGGTCAGGAGTATAATACTCTTGGCCTTTTTCTTTTAATTTCTTAATTTGTCTTTCTAATTTCGCTTTGCTTTTGGCTGTTATTTTCTCTAGGTACATTTCTAGGGTATACCCCCACATTTTGTTGAAATATAAC